>NC_008358.1:1852510-2470014 GCF_000013025.1 Hyphomonas neptunium ATCC 15444
TTCTGTACGCGACATGCTCATTCCTGATCGAAGAAGATGAGGACCGCGTCGCAGAGTTTCTGTCTGGAGATACACGCTTTACGGAAGAAGACGCCGCTGAGGCCGCCATCGCATCCGGCCTTTTGACGGATCACGGCGCCGAGATCGTGCGGAAGTATCGTGGCCCGACAGGCAGCGTCCGGCTGACACCTCTCAGGGCCAGCACGGACGGCTTTTTCTTCGCTGTCCTGCGGCGAAGCGCCTAGCGATCAGTCCGCACGCGCTATTGCATCTCCTGAGTAGTCAGAAATGGCGGCGGTAAGCGCAGCAATCTGCTCGCGCTCCTTCAACGTGATTTCCGGTTTCCAGAAGTCGAACAGCAGCACCACGCGTGTCTCGTCAGCTTCATTCTTCGCCTCGTGCTCTATGGAATCGTCGAAGATCACCAGCTGGCCCTCCTGCCAGTGATGCACCTGATTTCCAACCCGTAGCCAGGCCGGACCGGGTACAAGCAGGGGCAGGTGCCCGATGAGCCGTGTGTTCACCAGCCCGTGGTGAGGCGGAATATGAGCACCCGGCTTCAATCTCGAAAACAGAACCGATGGCGCCTGACCGGTCAGGAAATCCAGCGGCACGTTCTCAAAGGCCGCTGCGGTCACCGGGCATCGGCGCGCATTGTCTTCGACACGCGCTCCATCCTTCCAGATGTAATAGGCAGCCCAA
This sequence comes from Hyphomonas neptunium ATCC 15444, assembly GCF_000013025.1. Classification (NCBI taxonomy): domain Bacteria; kingdom Pseudomonadati; phylum Pseudomonadota; class Alphaproteobacteria; order Hyphomonadales; family Hyphomonadaceae; genus Hyphomonas; species Hyphomonas neptunium. Next base: position 1,853,213 of record NC_008358.1, read on the forward strand.
TCCAGGCTGCCCTGCAACGTGTGCGACCGGACATGCGGACGGGCGGTGTCTTCCTCCGACAGATAAGGCGAAAACGTCCCCGTTTCCGTCATCACAGAGATCAGCTCCTCCCGGATCTGATCTGCCTTGGCCTCAAGCTCAGACGCCCAGTCAAACAAGGCTGTATCGTAGAACTGTATCTGGGGCAGGCCGGGAAAATAGAACTTCGTCGGTTGCTGAACATATATCTGCCGGCGCCCGAGAAGAATTTCGAGCGCCTGATCGAAGCGTGTCTCCTTCTCACTGCCGGGCAGGCGGGCGCGTAGAAAGCTCTCATACGCGGCTGAATACTCAGCGCGCCGGGCTTCGGCCCGCTGCAATGCCTGACGAATGCCATCCGGGATCGAGACGGGATTGATCTGTGCGGCAAGCTTCAGACCTATCCCGTAAGCATGCCCTGCGTCGCTTTTTTGGCCGGCGGCATGGTGCGCATCACCCAGATAAAGGATCAGGCCAATATCTCTCGGCGCCTGCTTCAGCGCCTCATTGATGGCGTCCACAGCCATCTGAGGGTTGCCACCGGCCTGAAGGGCCTGGCGGGCACGAGCGATAAGTTGCGGAACAGTTTCAAGGGGTGCGGTCATGCCGCTTAGCTAAAGCCTTCCTGCCCAAATAGGCAAATGCCGCGTTTGACGGCCTTTCGCGACAGGAAAACCCCCGCTAATAGAGGCCATGACACAGCAAGCCGATTCCGTCCTTAAAGCTCATGAGCGCGTCCTGATTGTCGACTTTGGCAGTCAGGTGACCCAGTTGATCGCCCGGCGCCTGCGCGAAAGCGGCGTTTATTGCGAGATACACCCTTTCAACAAGGTCGACGGCGCGTTCTTGGCTGCCTTCGGGCCGCAGGCCCTCATCCTGTCGGGAGGCCCCGCCAGCGTCACCTGGAAAGACGCGCCCCTCGCGGATCAGGCAATTTTCGACAGCGGCCTGCCGATTCTCGGCATCTGCTATGGCCAACAGGTCATGATGCACCAGCTCGGTGGCAAGGTAGAAAGCGGAACCAGCCGGGAGTTTGGCCGCGCCTTCATCGAGCAGGTGGAGGCCGACCCAATTCTGGAAGGTCTGTTCGAGGGCGATAATTCAGAGCAGGTCTGGATGAGCCATGGCGATCACGTCGCCGAAATGGCGCCCGGCTTTGGCGTAATCGCCAGATCCCCCGGCGCGCCCTATGCGGTCATTGCTGATCCCGAACGGAAATTCTACGGCACGCAGTTTCATCCCGAGGTCGTCCACACAACCCACGGCGCGCGCCTGCTCAGAAACTTCACGCACGGCGTGGCAGGCCTCAAGGGCGACTGGACGATGGCAGCTTACCGCGCCGAGGCGATCCAGAAAATCCGTAATCAGGTGGGCAAGGGCAGGGTGATCTGCGGTCTCTCCGGCGGCGTGGATTCGTCCGTAGCCGCCGTACTCATCCATGAAGCGATCGGGGATCAGCTGACCTGCGTTTATGTTGACCACGGACTGATGCGTGCTGGCGAAAGCGAGCAGGTCGTCAGCCTCTTCCGTGAGCACTATAACATTCCATTGGTGCACGTTGACGCTTCCGAATTGTTCTTGGGTCAGCTCGACGGCGTCACGGACCCTGAAAAAAAGCGCAAGATCATCGGCGGCCTCTTTATCGATGTGTTCGATGCCGAAGCCAACAAGATCGGCGGCGCGGATTTCCTTGCGCAAGGCACTCTGTATCCGGACGTCATCGAAAGCGTATCTGCCATCGGCGGCCCGTCCGTGACGATCAAAAGCCACCACAATGTCGGCGGCCTTCCGGCGCGAATGAAAATGAAACTGGTCGAACCGCTGCGCGAGTTGTTCAAGGATGAGGTGCGCGCGCTCGGCCGCGAACTTGGCCTGCCGGAGGCCTTCGTTGGGCGCCATCCATTCCCCGGCCCAGGGCTTGCCATCCGCATTCCCGGTGCCATCACTCGGGAAAAAGCAGACACGCTCCGAAAGGCAGATGCCATCTATATCGACGAGATCCGCAAGGCTGGTCTTTACGATGAAATCTGGCAGGCATTCAGCGTTCTGCTTCCGGTAAACACCGTGGGTGTCATGGGGGACGAACGCACCTACGAAGCCGTACTCGCCCTTCGCGCCGTTACATCGACTGATGGTATGACTGCTGACTATTACCCCTTCGAGCACGCCTTCCTCGGGCGCGTGGCCACTCGGATAATAAACGAAGTCAAGGGCGTCAACCGCGTCGTCTACGACGTAACGTCAAAACCGCCTGGCACGATCGAGTGGGAATAGGGCCGCCGACGGCCTGATGGCATAAAACTTGCGCTGGCTGGTGCCGGACACCCCAAGGCGGCTTACCCCTCCATGGGCTGGCCAGCGAGCGCCGCCGCTGTATATGTCTCATATGGCCGGAGCAAATGAGGCATTTGGATTCAAGGGTTTGGCGATTTGACCAGGATGGCACAGTTCAGAGGAGTGGGTGGTCTCGCTCTGCAGGGCCAGTTCGCCGGTAATCCGGATGACCCCGCCGTGGTGCTTCTGGAGCATTCCGGGCAGGGGTCGGGATTCTGGGACGATCTGGCGACCGTGCTGATAAAAGCAGGCAGGCAGGTCATTCGACTCGCGCCGTTTGATGTGTCCGCCTCGATCATCGCCCGAGATGCAAATACATATACACGGGAAAGCCTTCGCGCCGTCTTGAGCCAGCTTCCCATGCGACCGGTCATCCTGGCGGCAGCCGACGACGCACCTGCGGCGGCCGGCGCCATAGGTCACGACGCGACACTCCTGGCGACAGGCCTCGTTCTGATCGATCCATCCATTCCTGACACTGAAACCCTGGACCATATTCCAGACAGCCTGCCGGCATTGATAATCGGCGGCGTGCTTGGCGAAAGTTCCAGACGGATCGAGCGCATTGCCCAAAGCATCCCTGGCGCCGAGGCTGTGGAAATCGGCGGAAACGATAGCCTTTCAGAGGTTGAGTGCTTCGACGCCTTCAGCGCGGTCCTTATCGACTTTCTGGAACGGCGCCTTCCGCGCGCAACGCCGGAATATCGCCTTGGGTCAGACGCCCGCACCTTGCGTGACGCCCTTGGCTGCTTCGCCACCGGCGTTACGATCATGACGGCAAGCGATGCCTCCGGCCAGCCCGTGGGGCTCACGGCGAACTCGTTCACGTCTGTCTCCCTTGATCCGCCATTGCTGCTCGCCTGCATCGCCAAAACGGCAGCAAGCTCGGAAGTGTTTCGCGAAGCCGAGACGTTCGCAGTAAACGTGCTCCATATTGGACAGCAGCCTACCTCAATCCGTTTTTCGCGCCGCGATGAAGATCGCTTTGGAGCCACGCCGTGGGAACCGGGCCTCAACGGCACGCCAGTGCTGACAGGATCCCTCGCGACGTTCGAGTGCGCACGCCATGCGGTTCATGACGGCGGGGATCACATCATTCTCATAGGCCAGGTCGAACGCGCACGCTTCGAGCCACGCCGTGATCCGTTGTTGTATTTCCGCGGCAAGTACCGCCGCCTTCATTTCTCCTGAGCCTGCGCCAAATCCTTAACAGGATCTGACCGGACGCCTCATCGCGCACCATGCCCGGAAGGGGAAGGGGGTATGCAGGCAGTTCGCGAGCCAAGGTCGCGCCCGCCGATTACATTTCACCGTCAGCTATCCAGTCAGCCACTAAGCCCAGTGATCCCAAGCCCGCTTATAGTCCAAGTCGCATAATCTATATTATGGGCAATTTGGTTATAGCGGCCACTGCCTTTATAGCGCCTTGTAATCAGATGCGATTCTGGAGCTCTTGCAATGGCGGCGGAAGCCCGGCTCCATCCGCCCTGGTGCCCATCAGCTTTCAATGCTGATCGTCATGCCATCAAACCCAGGCTCGACATTCGCCGGCAGCGTCCGGCGCAGCGTCTGGTAATCCATGTCGACATGCAGGTTCGTCAGAACTGCTCTTTTGGGCCGGAGTTCCTTGATCCATTCAAGCGCCAGCTCAAGGTGCGCGTGGGACGGATGCGGCGTGTGACGCAACGCGTCAATAATCAGCACATCCAACCCACCAAGTTGCCGGAGCGCGGTAGCCGGCAACTCATTAACGTCATTGCAATAGGCGACATTTCCAATCCGGTAACCTGTGCATGGAATGGGGCCGTGGATCATCGAGACAGGAAGGAATTCCACAGTGCCGCCTGCTCCGGTGACGCTGAATGCCTGCCCTTCATTGACGGTTGTGTGCGGCGACAAAATTGCCGGATAGCCCTTCCCCCCAATGAAACAATACTCAAACCGCGTCATCAGACTGTTGCGGGCATACGGATCAAAATACACAGGGATCGCGCGCCTCTGCCGAATGGCAAGCGCGCGAACGTCATCAATACCGTGCGACTGGTCTGCATGATCATGCGTGTAAATCACGGCGTCCAGATGCATCACCTCCGCTTCGAGAAGCTGTTCCCTCAGGTCCGGTGACGTATCAATCAGGATGTTGGTAAGCGCGTCGCCCGCGCCGAACCTCTGAACAAGCGCGCAGCATCTCCTCCGGCGATTTTTCGGTTCAGCCGGATCACACGCGCCCCAGTCGCCCCCGACACGCGGGACGCCGCCTGAAGATCCAGTGCCCAGCAGGATGATCCGTGCATCACTCACGCCACGCTCACCTTGGAAAACAGCGTCAGAGCATTCGCCTCTGTAATCGCTTTGACCTCATCCACAGGCATACCCTTAAGCGCTGCGAGCGCCTCTGCGACATGGGCCAGATACGCTGGCTCGTTGCGCCGTCCCCGCATCGGCACAGGTGCCAGATAAGGGCAATCCGTCTCCAGAATGATCCGCTCCATGGGAACCTCACTCATAACCGAACGGACATCCTTTGCGCTCTTGAATGACAATATTCCCGATACGGAAAAATATGCGCCACACGCGAGCGCGCGCTTCGCCAGGCCTTCACCGCCAGTGTAGCAATGCAATAACGGCCGGAATGCGCCTTTGGCTATCTCCGTCTCAAGAATATCGGCCATCTGATCATCCGCCTCCCGCGTGTGCAGGATTAGCGGAAGGTCTGTTTTCCGGGCCGCAACAATATGCGTCAACAGGCTTGCGACCTGCTCCTTCTCCGGACTGTATCCGTAATGAAAATCCAGCCCGGTTTCGCCTATGGCAACAACCTTGTCGTCTTGAGCGGCATCGATCAGCATTTCAGGCGTCAGGCTGGTGAAGTCCTTCGCATGGTGAGGATGGGTGCCTACGGAGCACCACATGTCGTTCTCGGCTTTGGCAATCGCGTGCACGGCCGGGAAATTGTCGAACCGATCGCATATAGCCAGGAACCGCCGCACGCCCGCTTCGCGCGCCCGGCCCAGAACGTCCTGCAGATCGTCTGCAAAAGCTTCGCCATGCAGGTTTACATGCGTATCAAACATCAAAGATCATTCACTTGGCTGGGGCGGCGTCATACATCGCCGCGATTATCTTGGAGGCCACTTGGGCGGCGTCCATGTTCAAGGTCTCCGCATCGCCAGAAAGGCGCGCCAGTCCCAGCCACGCCTTGGCCGCCTTCGGCTCTGTCTCGGCCCGCGCGGCAACCCAGTCCAGCACCTCGTCACGGAATGCAAGTTCAGCCTCCGGGCCCGCGCTGGCCGCGCTCAGCGCCGCAGAAACAAGCTTGTCCGGCGGCCGCGGCATGGCCTTTATCAGCGCGCGCGCCGCGCTGGATGCGCTCATCGCGGCGCCGGATGACAGCCTCATCCCCAGTCCGGGTCGCCCCCTCGCCAATGCGCTCGCTTCGCGCGGCGCGCCCGCTGCTTCCAGGGCGCGCTCACAGTCTTCGGCAGACAGCACCGAAAGCTGCAGCACGCGGCAGCGGGACCGGATTGTCGGCAGGATCGGTCTGGATCGATGATTGACCAGCAACAGGATGCTTTGCGCCGGGGGTTCCTCAAGGGTCTTGAGCAAGGCGTTTGCCGAGTTGCGGTTTGCCTCATCAATGGCGTCAACAATCCCGACGCGCCAGCCGCCCATTGCCGGTTTCATCGAAAAGAAGTGACCCACCTGGCGGATCTGCTCAACGGTTATGTCCTGCGTAAGTTTGCCCTTATCATTGAGCTCGCGGCGCTGGACATTCATGTCAGGATGATTTCCGGCAAGAATGGCGCGCATAACCGGGTCGTCAGCAGGCGCATCAAAAGGCGCCGCCGCCGGGCCACGCGCGCCCAGCAGATACGCCGCAATGCGCTCGGCAACCCGCGCTTTGCCAACGCCTGACGGACCTTCGATCAGCCAGGCATGGTGCAATCGGCCACTGCGATGCGCCGAAAGGAACGCGGCCTCGGCCGCCTCATGCCCGAACAGAGGCAGCGCGGGGCTCATGGCGCGGCGGTCCTCGCGTTCTGCAACAGCGTGGCGACCTGTTTCCACGCGGCATCGAGCACCTGATCAGGCGTCACATCCGTATCGATCAACCGGCACCGGGCGGGTTCGGATCTCGCAATGTCCTGAAACGCCGCGCGCACCGCCTCATGAAAAGCTTTTGGTCTGCGCTCGAACGTGTCGAGCGCGCCGGCGCGCGCCGTGCGGCGCTTACTGGCCACGTCGAGCGAAACGTCCAATATCAGGGTCATGGACGGCACGGTATCTCCCAGAACTTCACGTTCAATCGAGAGGAGGGCGCTGACATCAACGCCGCCTTCAATGGACTGGTAGACGCGCGTTGAATCGGCAAACCGGTCACAGATTACCCAGTCACCACGCGCCAGGGCTGGCCGGATCAGCTTTTCCAGATGGTCTCGCCGCGCCGCATTGACCAGCAGCGCTTCGGACAGAGGCGACCACGCCTCCCCTTCCGGAGGGTGCAGCAACAGTTGCCGCGCAGCCTCGGCCAGCGGCGTGCCGCCAGGCTCTCGCGTGACGACCACACCAATGCCGTGGGCCTCCAGCTTCCGGGCAAGCGCCTTGGCCAGCGTCGATTTGCCGGTGCCTTCACCGCCTTCCAGCGTGATGAAGTGACCAGCAGCCGTATCAGTCATTGCTGCTGGAAATAAACGTGCGAACACCCTCAAGCGCCATGCCGACAAATCCCAGCTTCTTCACATCTGCCTCGGCGATAATCGGGGCTTCGGTAGGCTCAGAACCTTCCATCGTGATCACCAGCCGGCCGACCTGATCGCCCTTCTTCAGAGGCGCTTTCACCGGCCCATCAAGAACGATCTCGACATTGGCTTTGGAAAAGGCAGCCTTGTGTCCGGCCACTTCGATCGGTTCTGCCAGCGAAACCGGAACAGCACGGGCCTCTCCCAGCCACACTTCCACATCTGGCAATACCAGCGTTTCGGGCCCGATGGTTTTGAGGTCAAAGCTCTGGAAGGCGACGCGCATCAGGCGTTCGCTCTCCTGCGCGCGCGCCGCCATGGTCGGCAGCCCGTTCACGACGATCGTGCGCCGCACGCCATCGCGCACAGCCGACGCTGTCAGACCATAGCCGGAAGATTCCAGATGCCCCGTCTTGAGGCCATCGGCCCCGGCAACCTCGAGCAGAGGATTGCGGTTGGCCTGCGTGTATTCGCGCCAGGTATAAGAGGGCAGCGAATACCACTCATAATATTGCGGATACTTGTCGATCGTCATCTTGGCGAGCCGGGCGAGGTCTTCGGCGGAAACGACATGTCCATCGCCCTCAAGCCCGGTCGTGTTGACGAAATTGACCGAAGACAGCCCAAGCTCGTGGGCCATTTCCGTCATTCTGCGGGAGAAGGCTTCTTCAGACCCTGAAATGCCCTGCGCCAGCACAATGCAGGCATCGTTGCCGGACATCGTGATCACGCCATGAAGCAGTTCTTCAACCGTCGGCGTATCCTTGGGCACCAGGCCCATCGTGGACGTACCGGAAGGGAAGCCGCCGCGCCGCCACGCATCTTCGCTGACGGTGAACTTGTCGGTCAGCGAGAGTTCGCCGCGGTCGATCAGCTCGAAGACGACAAAGGCTGTCATCATCTTGGTCATCGAAGCGGGCGTCATCGGCTCATCGCCGCGCTTGGAATAGAGGATCTTGCCGGTCGCGTGATCCATGATCACAGCATACTCCGCCGGCGTGTCGATCATCTGAGCCGATACGCTGGCGCCGCTGAGCGCTCCGAGGGTCAGTAGGGCCGCAAACACCTTGCGAAAGGGAACCACGATGTCTTTCTCCTGTGCCGTTCAGGTGGCCGCAGGATATTCAGCGGCCTTCTGCACTGTATAGGCAGGAAAAAGGGCCGGTTTGTGGTCAGCGTCAATGGGCGCGCTGAGGGTTCCTCAATATCCGGTGACGATCCGGCCGTCCGCCGTGCCGTTCAAAGAGAGATTTGCACGGATCTGCTCGGCTGCGGCATGGTCCTGGAAGGGGCCAACGCGCACACGGAAGAAGTCAGCACCATTCACCCGCGCCGGAACGATCTCGACCGGGAGAGAGGCTTCCACATTCCGAAGCAAGGCTTCGGCATTTCCGATGTCGGAGAAGGAAGCGAGCTGAACGAAAACGTCGCCGGTCGCACTCGCCGGGGCCGTGTAGGCCGGTGCTGGAGGCGCAACCGTCATCGACATCAGGCGCGGCGCAGAGGCGCCGCCGCCAAGAAGTTCGTCCTCGGCAGCAACCGGCGCCGACACGGCTTGCGAAACAGCCGGCTGAGCCACGGGGCTCTCACGCAGCAGAGCAGGCGCGCTGGAAGTCTTCGCGGCAGGGCGGGTGGCAACGACAGGCGCGGGGCTCAGATACCGAAGGCGCACATTGCCCTTCCCTGCTCCGTTCATGCCGAGCGTTTCTGCCGCCTTGCGGGAAAGCTGCACATTGGCGCCATCCTCAAACGGGCCGCGATCATTCACCCGAACAACCACTTCGCGCCCGGTGTCGACATTGGTAACGCTCACAAGGCTCGGCAGCGGCAGGCTGGGGTGGGCCGCAGTCAGTTCCGTCTGGCTGAAAACTTCACCATTGGCCGTCGGCAGGCCCGCAAACTCGTCACCATAGACGATCGCAATACCGGTCTCGGCGAAGGCGGCGTTTACGTCAGCGGGGGCAGAGGCCTCCACCACTGGTTTCAGAGGCGTGTAGTCCATCCCCTGCCCGGCCGGTTCCGGCATCGCCTGAAGCGAAACCGCCTCAACAACCGGCGGTGCCGGCGCAATCATCTGAGGGGCTTCTGAATAAGCACTTTCACGCGTGGATGCCGCGATCGGACCCGATTGGGCCGATGCCGTCTTGAACTCGCCGGCAACCGGCTGGCCCACAGCAGGCTGTGAGTCAGGATAACGGAATTCAATGCGGGCAGTTGCCTTGTCGATCGGCGCGGATTTGGCGGGCGCCGAAGCCCGCGCAGGTGCCTGCGCGGTCTGGAAGGAAGGCGCAGCCCCATTCATCGCGTCCGATTTGTAGACGATAGGTGCCCCACGCGATCCCGCTTCAGCCGTCGCGGAGAGCGCGCAGGCAAAAGCGAGAACCGAAAGGGCAACCCTGGACCGGCCAACAAAAGTCGAACGTTTGAACGGCATGACCGCTAATCTCCTCATTCTGAGTACCGGATCACATTCGGTGGTCCGGGCGGTTTTCTACCGCTTTCAGACTGGTGTTTACCACGTGATGGTGGAATCCCCGTCAACGCCTGAAGGTAATCCAACAGGCATGATTAAGCGTCCGGTAACAGTTTTGGCGCCGTTGCCCCCTTGCCTTCCCGGCACGCTTCGGAGAAACAGCACCGGCCCGGAGGAGTGGCAGAGTGGTTTAATGCGGCGGTCTTGAAAACCGTTGAGCCTTCGCGGGCTCCGGGGGTTCGAATCCCTCCTCCTCCGCCATTTTTTATCGGTTCAGAGAAGTACTCAATATTATCGAGACTTCGAAACGCAATTCGTCCTGAACCGGAAGCTGACTTTCTCGGCTTCGAAGATGTTGCAATTTTGGTTTAGGAGATCACGAGACACTTTTTATAATGTATCACCCGCTACTTTTTGTCTTCTGGTGGCATCAATAGAATTGCCGTCGCACAAATTGCTCCGATAAGTAAACAAAGTAAAAACAATTGCCATGGCTCAAACGGACTGTTGCTGGTCCCACGGTCCCAACAGACAAATTGATCTGGGCAAAAAAATTTAAGTTTGGCACGCATAAAAGCTGTAGCGGATGTAACTAAAAACAACACAAGCCAGAGTTTGATTTTCCATCGCATACTGTTCTCATTGTCGGGTATTTTACGCCTTCAGGCTTTTCTCATTGAGCGCCGTAACAAGGCAACCGATAAGCGAGAAACTGCGCTATCAATGTCTGATGCTGGCTATCCTCGCCCTTCGGCCGTTATTCCAATCCTCCTGGTCTGCTAATTATGGAGACGGGTTCGTATGTGTTTGGAAGTTCCGCCAGCAGCCCTACCCGCTAAACAGGCATACACCCGAGTTGATCGACTGACGGTCCTATGACGGCATTGTTCTTCATCACGCATCCGGAAGTCATCGTCGACCCGGCCATACCCGTCGGCCGCTGGCGCCTTAGCCCTGCCGGCATCGCGCGCATGCAGGTATTTTCCGCTTCGCAGACGATGGCGAATGTCAGGACAATCTGGGCCAGCAGCGAGACCAAGGCGATCGAGGCGGCTGAAATCCTGGGGCGCCAGATCCGCGCGCCCGTGAACATCCATGCCGGTCTGGGCGAAAATGACCGCCAGTCGACCGGCTTCCTGCCACCGGCAGAGTTTGAACAGGTCGCCGACGCCTTCTTTGCGCAACCGGAACACAGCATTCGTGGCTGGGAGCGAGCCCTGGACGCGCAGTCGCGCATCCTGAAGGCCTTCAAATCCATCACCGAAAACCCTCACGCCGGAGACATGGCGATCGTCTCACATGGCGCAGTCGGCACACTCCTTTTCTGCGCGCTCACCGGTCAGCCAATCAGCCGCCATTTTGACCAGCCCTTCCAGGGCCATTACTGGCGTGCGCCATTTCCAGACCTGAAACCCGAGACCGGGTGGGAGCCAATCGCTTGCCGTTGATCCGGGAACCAAACGTGCTCGTTTTGCCGCCTTCAAATCAGGCAGCTCCAGGCGAGTGACACCCCAGAATTCGCATCATGGTAGAATTCTCCAGCCATATCAAAGAAACCCGTCCGGTAACCTTAGTTTCAGGTTGAGTCGGTCTGCAAATGCCCTCTAAGACTATGCGCGGGGCGGACATTGATTCCGCTGCATTTCGGCCAGAAGGGCGGGAAATTTTGTTGGATTTGATACGGAAAGCCGTAGAGGCGCCGCGCGCGCGCGCCTGGATTTCGATCCCCGAATCCGGCATTCCAGAACTCGTTTCCGTTGGCGCTCAGCCCTCTGGCAATGCCTCTGCCGCGGCCCTTCCTCCTGTCTATCCAGAGTGGTTGGGTGACCGTGCTTTCGCTGCCGAACACGGCGCCCGTTTCAACTATGTTGCTGGCGAAATGGCCCGTGGAATTGCAACGCCTAAAATGGTTATCGAAGCGGCCCGCGCCGGCTGTGTCGGCTTCTATGGAAGCGCCGGCCTGCCCCTCGCCGAGATCAAATCAGGCGTAGAGGAAATCAAGGCCGCCCTTGGCCCCGAAGCCCGAAACTGGGGCGCCAATCTCATCCACTCGCCGCAAGAGCCCGGCCAGGAAAAAGCGGTAATCGACCTCTTCCTGTCCCAGGCCGTCTCAAGAGTGTCAGCGTCCGCCTTCATGCGCCTCACCGCAGATGTCGTGCGCTATACAGCGCTCGGGCTCACCCGCGCCGCAGACGGCACCATCCAGCGCGCCAACCACATCTTCGCCAAAGTCTCCCGCGCCGAAGTCGCCGAAGCCTTCATGGCGCCTGCCCCTGAAAAGATCCTGAAAGATCTCGTCGCAGAAGGTGCGATCACCGCGCAGCAGGCAGACCTAGCCAGCAAGGTGCCCGTTGCAGCCGAAATCACCGCCGAATCGGACTCCGGCGGCCACACGGACAATCGGCCCGCCTCCACCCTCTTCAGCTCCCTCGCCGCCGCACGCTCTCGGGTCGCCGCCCACAATGGCCACCCGGAAAGCAGCATCCGCATCGGCCTCGCCGGCGGCATCGCCACGCCGCAATCGGTCGCCGCCGCCTTCCAGATGGGCGCTGCCTATGTCCTGACCGGCTCCATCAATCAAAGCGCCATCGAATCCGGCCTTGCCGCGCCGGGCCGCGCGCTGCTGGCGAAGGCAGGCCCGGCAGATGTCGCCATGACGCCAGCCGCCGACATGTTCGAACAAGGCGTGCAGGTACAAGTGCTCAAACGCGGCACGCTCTTCGCCATGCGCGGCAAGAAGTTCCACGCCTTCTATCGCAGCGGCGCCTCTTATGAGACCCTGCCCCCAACGGATCAGAAGTGGATCGACGATGTGCTCGGAGAGCCGTTCGAGGCTGCCTGGCAGGCAACGCGCGGATACACTCAGAAGGTCCATCCTGCCGAAGCCGCCCGCGCCGACAAAGACGGCAACAAACGCCTGGCCCTGGTTGCCCGCCGCTATCTGTTCATGGGCGCTCAATGGGCCCGCGAAGGTCATCCGGGCCGCGCAGCCGACTACCAGATCTGGTGCGGCCCCGCGATGGGCGCGTTCAATGAATGGGTCGCCGGCAGCTTCCTGGAGCCTGTCGAAGCCCGCACCGTTCGCCAGATCGCGCTGAACCTCATGGAAGGCGCCGCGCGCGTCACACGGGCAGGCCAGCTGCGATCCATGGGTTTAACGGTGCCCGCCGACCTGTTCTCCTTCCGGCCTGTCGCCTTCGAGTGAAATGATGACCCAGCACCGCAAGCCCGCCACCTTTGATCCTGCCGCGCCGATAGCGGTTGTCGGCATGGGCGCCATCTTCCCCGGCCGCGGCGACACCACCGGCTTCTGGCGCGACATCTTCGAAGGCCGCGACCTGCTCAGCGATACGCCGGAAACACACTGGTTGATCGACGACTATTACGATCCGAGCCCCCTCACCCCGGACCGCACCTACGGCCGTCGCGGCGGCTTCCTCTCCCCCGTCGCCTTTGATCCCATGGCCTTCGGCATCCCTCCCGCCGCGCTCCAGACCACCGACTCCGCTCAACTCCTCGCCCTCGTCGCCGCCAAGATGACGCTAGACGACGCCGAGCGCGACAGCGGCGGAAAGTTTGATCGTACCCGCACCAGCGTCATCTTGGGCGTCGCCTCCGCCACAGAGCTAACAGCGCACATGGCCGGCCGCCTCCAGCGCCCGGCCTGGGTCAACGCCCTGCGCCAATCGGGCCTGCCCGAAAACGAAGTTCAGGACATCGCCCGCCGCATCGAGAGCCACTACGCCGAATGGAAGGAAAGCACCTTCCCCGGCCTCCTCGGCAACGTCGTCGCGGGCCGCATCGCCAACCGGCTGGACCTCGGCGGCAGCAATTACGTCACCGATGCTGCCTGCGCCTCCAGCCTCTCAGCGCTCCAGATCGCCCTGCACGAACTGCGCGCGGGCGACTCCGACATGGTCCTGACCGGGGGCGTCGACGCACTGAACGACATCCTGATGTTCATGTGCTTCTCGAAGACACCGGCCCTCTCGCCCACAGGCGACTGCCGCCCGTTTTCAAATGCCGCTGACGGCACCATGCTCGGCGAAGGCATCGGCATGATCGCCCTGCGCCGCCTCGATGAAGCCGAGCGCGATGGCAACACCATCCACGCCGTCATTCGCGGCCTCGGCGGAGGCTCGGACGGCAAGGGCACCGCCATCTACACACCCCTCCCCTCCGGCCAGGCCCGCGCGCTCCGCCGCGCCTATGAACAGGCCGGCTACGGACCTGACGCGGTAGACCTCCTCGAAGCCCACGGCACCGGCACCAAAGCGGGCGACCGCGCCGAGATCGAAGGCCTGCATCAGGTCTTCGGCGAGAAGGCGTCGGAAGAAGGCCCCTGGTGCGCCGTAGGCTCCGTCAAATCCCAGATCGGCCACACCAAAGCCGCCGCAGGCTCTGCCAGCCTCCTCAAAGCGGTGGAATCCCTGCGCCGCAAAATCCTTCCGCCCACGATCAAGATCGAGGAGCCCGCCGACGCCATCCGCGACAGCGCCTGCTTCTACGTCAACACCGAAGCCCGCCCCTGGATCAGCGCAGAAGACCGCCCCCGCCGCGCTGCCGTCAGCTCCTTTGGCTTCGGCGGCAGCAACTTCCACGTCACGCTGGAAGAATACACCGGCCCCGCCGCCGCCAAACCGCCCCGCGTCTTCCCGGCCGAACTCTTCCTCTACAGCGCCAGCGATGCCGCCGCCCTCGCCGAACAACTCAGCACAGCCGCAGACACCCCGCTCACTGAAGACGCCTTCGCCGCCGCATCTGAAATCACCCTCAAACGCTTCGCCGCGAACGCAACCGTTCGCGCCGCAATCACCGCCACCAGCCCGGATGATCTCGCTGCAAAGGCCCAGCGCCTTGCCGCTCAGATCACCGATGGCTCCGCCGGCGTCGCGCCCCTCCCGCAAGGCTGCAGTCTCTCCCTTCATCCCGCCACCCCCGGCAAGATCGCCTTCCTCTTCTCCGGCCAGGGCAGTCAGTATACTGGCATGGGCTCAGATCTGGCGATGGCCTTCCCCGCCGCCCGCGCCGTCTGGGACAGCGCCGCAAGCCACGCCATCACCGGCGCGCTGAAGCTCCATCGCCTCGCCTTCCCGCCTGCGGCCTTCGATCAGGTCGAGTTCGGCAACCAGACCAAACGCCTCACCGCGATGGAGAACGCCCAACCCGCCATCGCCGCCGTCGCCCTCTCGCATCTTGCCCTCATCGAGGCCCTCGGCCTTGAGGCAGATATGGCCGGCGGCCATTCCTTCGGCGAGATCATGGCCCTCCACCATGGCGGCGCTTTCGACACTGAATCCGCACTCACCATCGCCGCTGCGCGCGGCCGCGCCATGGCCGACGCCGCCGCCTCCAACGAAGGGGCGATGCTCGCCGTTCAATGCGAAGCAGAGGCCATCCGCGCGCTGGTCGATCAGGTCAGCGGCCGCCTCGTCATCGCAAATGATAACGGCCCCAGCCAGGTTGTCCTCTCCGGCCCGGTCAGCGCGATCCAGAAGGCCGAAGACCTGATCGCCCAGCGCGGCATCAAAGCCCGCCGCCTTCCGGTCGCCACCGCCTTCCATTCCAGCGTCGTCAGCCCCGCCGTTGATCCGTTCCGGGATATTCTCACCGGCCTGAAGATCAAGAAGCCCCGCCTCCCGGTTTACGCCAACGCCACCGCCGCGCCCTATAAGGCAAAGGCCGCCGACATGGCGGGCGAAATTGCGGGCCAGGTCGCCACCCCCGTCCGCTTCCGCGAGGAAGTCGAAGCCATGTACGCCTCCGGCGCGCGCCTCTTCATCGAGATCGGTCCCGGCAATGTCGTCAGCGGCCTCGTCGCCGACACCCTGGGCAGCCGGGACTATCTTGCCGTCTCTCTCGATAACAAGCGCACAAATGGCGTGACCCAGTTCCTCTCCGCGCTAGGCACGCTCAGCGTCGCCGGTATCGCGCTGGACTTCACCGCCCTGCTGGCTGGCACGCCGCCGCCCATCCCTAAGCCTGCCCCGTCTCGCCACGCCGTGATGCTGACCGGCGCCAATCACGACCGCCCCTACCCCCCCAAAGACGGCGCTGCAGGACGCGCGCCGCCTAATCCACCACGCACTCACGCTGCGCCCCCGCCTACGCCTCAACCTTCTCCCGCCTCCCAGCCTATTGCCGCCGTTTCTCCAGAAAG
The DNA here is from genome assembly GCF_000013025.1 of Hyphomonas neptunium ATCC 15444. Classification (NCBI taxonomy): domain Bacteria; kingdom Pseudomonadati; phylum Pseudomonadota; class Alphaproteobacteria; order Hyphomonadales; family Hyphomonadaceae; genus Hyphomonas; species Hyphomonas neptunium. The sequence continues at coordinate 1,868,937 of NC_008358.1, forward strand.
GATCTCGACGCCCATGCCTGATCTGCCCCGCACGAATGATCCTTCGCCCGCTCAGCCCACAGAACAAACCGCCTACGTCGCCCCCTCCGGCGCCGTCGAACGCATCTGGCATGAAGTCTCCCAGCGCCATCAGGATTACCTGCAGGTCACCGCTGCGGCCCATACGGCGTACCTGAACGCGGCGGCTTCGCTCCTCGGCGGCGCAACCCTTCCGCCCGCTCAAACATCGTCGCCCCCACCCGCCTTACTACCCCCGCCCCCACGTCCTGTTGCTGCGCCAGCGCCCACACCTTCGCCTACCGCGCAAGCTGTTCCCACGCAGGCTCCCGCCACACGCGCGGAAGTTAATATCGCGCCCGCCCCGCCAGCCAGTAAGCCCTACACAAACGGCCACGCCGCCCCGCATACCGCTGCGCCCGCAACGCCCCCAGCAGGCCTCGACCCCATAGCGCTCGTCCGCTCAATCATCTCGGAGAAAACCGGCTACCCGGAAGATATGCTCGAAATCGACATGGACCTAGAAGGCGAGCTCGGCGTCGACTCCATCAAGCAGGTCGAAATCCTCTCCACTTTGCGAGACCGCGTTCCAGAGCTTCCGGAAATCGATCCTGAAAAACTGGTCGAGCTGCGCACAATCGCGGCCATTGCCGCCATGCTCGGCAACACGCCCGCTCCGGCCCTAACGCCAGTCGCGCCGGCAGCCCAGCCGTCTCAAACTCCGGCGCCCTCCCCCGCTTCGGCAAGCGGCGTCTCGTCAGACATCGTCCGGGCCCTGATCGCCGAGAAAACCGGCTATCCGACAGATATGCTTGAGGATGACATGGACCTCGAAGGCGAACTCGGCGTCGACTCCATCAAACAGGTCGAAATCCTCTCCGCCCTGCGGGATCGTTACCCCTCCCTGCCGGAAGTTGATCCCGAGCAGATCACCGAGCTGCGTACCATCCGGAAGATCGCCGATTTTTTTGCCTGAGGGATGGTGGGCAGGCCCACACCGCCCCCCGTCCCGCTCCGCCTGAGATAGCAGTTCCGGCATACGGATGTGACGTGCGCGCCGCACGCTGGGAAGCCGCATTCCCAGCGGCCCCGCAGTCCGTGCGTTTGCCGGTTGAGATAACGAACGCCGAACCCGCATCGGCAGAAGCTCTACAGGCGGGCCTCGCAGCAGCAGGCATCGAAGCCACGCTGGTTCAATCGCCGAGCGGCGCAGCGGGCACGGTCCTGTTCACCGAAGGCCTGACAGACGCGGCAATGACCGCCCGCCACTGGGCCGCGCTCGATGCAACGCGCAAAGCGCACTGTCAGGACGCTGCCCTTATACTCCTTCAACGTATGTCCGCCGATACCGGCCTCGAAGGCCTCGCCCGCACGCTGCGCCGCGAATGGCCAGACACCTCCGCCCTCTGTTGGACGCTGCTGGACAATGTATCCGGCGACATGCTTGCCCCGTGGCTAGCCCAGCCTGCCGAAGATCTCTGGATTTCATCTGATGGCACCGCCCGCCGTGCCACGCTTGGTTCCCTGCTGACCCCAACACCCTTGCCTGCCACTCAAGCCGGTCTTTGGCTCGTCACCGGCGGCGCGCGCGGCGTCACCGCCGCCTGCGCGGTTGAACTCGCGCGCCAGTCCGGCGGCACATTCATTCTCGCCGGCCGCTCCGCCGAAACACCATGGCCAGAAGGCATTCCGGAAACCACCGACCTCAAAATCCTCCGGGGTCTGATGGCGAGCGCAGCTGTCAAACGGGGCGAAAAACCCTCTCCCGCCGCAATCGATAAAGCGGCCCGCGCCGCCATCGCGGGCCTCGAAATTCGCTCTACACTGGCGCAGATCAACGCCACAGGCGCGGACGCCCACTACCTTCCGATGGATACGTCCGACGCCGCCTCCGTCACCGCCGCGCTCTCCACCATCCAACAGCGTTTTGGCCCCATCACCGGCCTCGTCCACGGTGCCGGCGTCTTGGCAGACCGGCTTGTCGAGGAAAAAACCGAGGCTGAACTGCGCCGCGTCTTCGCCACCAAAGCAGAAGGCCTCTTCCACATCCTCTCAAACATAGACCGCGCCGCGCTCCGCCATGTGGGTCTCTTCTCCTCTGCCTCCGCCTTCTTCGGCAATCGCGGCCAGTCAGACTACGCCATGGCCAACGCCATCCTCGCCAATGCCGGCCGCGCCCTCCATGCAGAACTCCCAGGCGCTCAGGTCAAAGTGTTCGACTGGGGCCCCTGGGAAGGCGGCATGGTCGACGCCACCCTCGCCAGCCACTTCAAGGAACAAGGCGTGCCGCTCATCCCGCTCAGCGAAGGCGCCCGCATATTCGCCCACGAACTTCTCGCCGGTGATCCCTCCGACGTCGAACTGATCGTCGGCACTGTCTGGAGCGACGCATGAGCCGGTTTGAACCCATCGCCATCGTCGGTGAAGGCTGTGTCCTGCCCGGCGCAAACTCGCCCGATGCCCTCTGGAATATCGTGGATCAGAAGCGCGTCGTCACGCAGCGTGTCACCCCGGCCCATCTTGGCCTCGCCGATCGCGGCGCAAACAATCCCGCCTGGGTGTCCGGCCTGATTGACGAGACACCTTCCGATGAGCGCGCCCGCCTCGACCCCGTCTGCCGCTGGCCCCTCACCGCCGTCCTCGACGCTTGGTCTGGCGCCACCACCGATCACATCGCCCCAGAACGCCGCGCCGTCATCCTCGCCAACCTTCTCTACCCCAGCCGCGCCAAAGCCACCTACGCCGCCGACATCTGGCGCGATGGCCACACGGGCCGTCCCCTCACAGACACCCTAAATTCCGGCTTCCCAGCCAAACACATCGCAGACGCCATCGGCGCCACCGGCCCCGTCCTAGCGCTCGACGCCGCCTGCGCCTCTTCGCTCTACGCCCTGGAAATCGCCTGCCGCAAACTCGCCGCCGGCCAGATCGACATTGCCGCCGTCGCCGCCGTCAACGCCGCCGACAATCTCATCCTCCATATCGGCTTCAGCGCCCTCAAAGCCTTGAGCCCCACCGGCCGCTCGCGCCCCTTCATCGAAGGCGCAGACGGCCTCGTGCCCTCCGAAGGCGCCGCCGCCGTAATCCTCAAACGCCTCAGCGATGTGAAGAAAGGCGAGACCGTTCACGGCGTCATCCGCGGCATCGGCCTCTCCAATGACGGCCGCCGCAAAGGCCTCCTCGCGCCCGACGCCACCGGCCAGTCAGAATCCATGCGCCGCGCCTATGCCCAGGCTGACATTGATCCGACCACGATCCAATTCCTGGAATGCCACGCCACGGGAACCTCCGTCGGCGACAGCGTCGAGATCGCCGCCTCCAGCACCGTCTTCGGCGCCCGTCGCCTCCCCATCGGCTCCCTGAAAGCCAATACTGGCCACCTGATCACCGTCGCAGGCCTCGCCAGCGTCCTGAAGCTCACCGCCGCCCTGCGCCGCGAAACCCTCCCAGCCATGCCCCTCGACGGCGCCCTCCTTCCCACGCTCAACAGCAACGGTCTCACCCCTCTCTCCACCCCCGAACCCTGGACACGCGAAGACGCCCCCCGCCGCGCCGCGATCAGCAATTTCGGCTTCGGCGGCAACAACGCCCACCTCATCCTGGAACAACACGATCCCCGCACAAAATACGTCACCGGCGCCCGCCTGAAAGATATCCCCCCTGACGATATCGTCATCTGCGGCATCGGCCTCCTTGCCGGGCCGGATCGGGGTGAACGCGCCGTCCTCCGCCGCCTGATGAACGCCCCGCTCCAGAGCGCGCCCGCCGCCCAGACCGTCAGCGCCGACCCCATCCGCGCCCGCACGCCCCCCGCCGATCTCCTCCGCGCCGAGCCCCAACAACTCGCCATCTTCGAGACCGCCACTATGGCCCTCGAAGGCATCACGCGCCCATCGCCCGAAACCTGCGGCGTCTTCACCGGCACAGGCTGCGCCAATGACAGCGCCCGCTGGCTCCTCCGGGAACGGATCGCCTCTGAAGGCATTTCTTCGCCAGAAACCCTCAACGCCATCGCCCCGCCGCTCGTCGCCGCCGACGTCCTCGGCGCCATGGCCAACATGACCGCTAACCGCCTCACTGTTTCCGAAGATTTCCGCGGCAGGGGCTTTGCCATCTCCGCCGAGGAAGCCTCCGGCCTCGCTGCCCTCGACGCCGCCTGCGACGCCCTGCGCCAGGGCGAGCTGGACCTCGCCATCGTCGCCGCCGCAGACTTCGCCACTGAAACGGTCACCGCCTCGCATACCCCCGCGCCGTCCGCCGACATAGCCGCCGCCCTCGTCCTCAAACGCCGCAAGGATGCAGAAGCCGCCGGCGATCCCATCCTCGGCACCGTCAGCGCCATCGACTGGGGCGCCCCCGCTGCAACCGGCGAGAGCCTGACGCAATCCGCCTACGGCAATGCTCCCATCGCCGCCCCTCTCTTCGATCTTGCCACGCGCCTCGCTCTCGCGGCGCGCGGCGTCGCCCCTGCAGCAGACAAGTCCATTGCCGCCCCTTACCTCGCAGACCCCATTCCCGCCTTCACCGCCGCCGCGCCCACCACCGCAACCTTGCCCGGCATCGCAGCGACCATCGCGCCTGCGACCGTCCGTCCGTCACCGGACATGCTCCGCCCTACGCCCCATCTCTTCTGGGCCGCCGCCGCCAGCCGCGCCGCCCTCGCCAAAAAACTGACCACTGGAAAGACGGGCGGCAGCGACAAGCATCGCATCGCCGTTCTCGCGCCGGGCGAAGAAACCCTCCTTGTACAGCAAAAATCCGCCGCCACCGCGCTCGCCGCAAACACCGCCCCAGAGGGCGAAGGCATCTTCTATGGCGCCGGCGCTCCAGATGGCGAACTCGCCTTCGCCTTCACAGGCTCCGCCGCCTCCTACCCCCGCATGGGCCGAGGCCTCCTCGCCGCCTTCCCAGAAGTCGCCGCCGGTCTCGGCAGCATCCCCGCCGCGCAGGCCATGACGCCCCTGCTGGCCAAAGCGAGCCTCACAGAATTCGAACAACTCTGCGCCGTCAGCCTGCTGACACAGGCCCACACCATCCTCCTGCGCGACGTGCTCGGCCTCTCGCCCACCGCCGCCCTCGGCCTCTCGCTCGGCGAAAGCAACGCCCTCTTCGCCTTCGGTTACTGGAAGGATATGGGCGGGCTGCTGGACGATATTTCGGGCGCCGCTATGTATGAGCGCCATCTCGGCGGAGACTTCGAAACCGCCAAGGAAGCCTGGGGCCCGAACGTCCCCACAGACTGGTCAAACTGGCGCCTGCGCGCGCCCATCGCAGATGTCCGCAAGGCCGTGGCCGCCCATCCCAATGTCGAAATCACCATCATCTATTCGGACATTGACTCGATGATTGGCGGGCCAGCGGATGCCTGCCGCTCCGTCGCTGACTCCTTGGGCAAGGGCGCTGGCGCGCTGATGCACCAGCACCTGATCGTCCATGCCAGCGCCATGGCGCCCTTCGCGGAAAAATGGCGGCAGCTCCACACCCGCCCGGTTTCCCGCATCGAAAACGGCCCTCGCCTTTACGCCAATGCCATCAACGCCGCCTACAAGCCCACCAAGGCCAAAGTCGCCGACATGCTCACCCGGCAGGCCGTCACTACCGTCGATTTCCCTGCCACCGTTCGTCAGGCTTGGGAAGATGGTGTACGGACCTTCGTAGAGGTCGGACCCCGCGACTCCCTTACCCAGAGCATCCGCCTCACCCTGAAGGACAAACCCCACCTCGCCATCGCCACAGACGAGATCGAAAGCGGAGACCTCGCCCAGATTGCCCGTCTCGCCGCTACGCTCTTTGCCGCTGGCCACTCCATCCGTATAGACACGGTCGCCGCCCGGCTTGATGCCGCGCGCGCGCACCCCTGGGCCGCGCCCAAACCCGCCACCGTCACCCGCCCGGCAAAATACGAAACCCCCATTGTACCCGCGCGCAACCAGCCGCCCGCGCCGCGCGGCGCCGTCATGTCCCCCGCCCCGACACTGCCCCCGCCTGTCTACGCGCGCATGACGCCCGCCTCTCCGCCCACAGCGCCGGTCGCTTTCCCGCCTCCGCCGAAGCGTCAGACAGCAACAGCCTCTACCCCACCTCAAAGCGCCGTTCCCCCTCCCTCCGGCGTCGTCTCCGCTCGCCAACCGCTCGCCAAGCGCGCCCCCACGGGCAAAGCCTGGGATCGCCCCGCCATCGAGGCTGCCTCGCGCGGCCCCATGTCCGCCTTCTTCGGAGACGCTTTCGCCGAACAGGACCAATACGCCCGAAATGTCCGCCTCCCTGCCCCGCCGCTTCTGCTGGTAGACCGCGTCACGGGCCTCGACGCTGCCCCGCTGGTCGATGGAAAAGGCGTCATCTGGACCGAGACCGACCTCACCGGAGATCACTGGATGATGCAGAAAGGCCGCATCCGCCCTGGCCCGCTGATCGAATGCGGTCAGGCAGATCTCACCCTCATCGGCTGGATGGGCGCAGACCTGCAAAACAGGGATGAGCGGGTCTACCGCCTCCTCGGCTGCGAAATCACCTTCCATGAAGGCGGCCTGCCGGAGGCCGGCGACACGCTGAAATTCCAGATAGAGATCACCCAGCACGCCACGTTCGGCGGCGTGCGCATGTTCTTCTTCCAGTATGACTGCGAGACCGTCGGCCGCCGCGCCTTCTCCGTCCGCCAAGGGCAGGCAGGCTTTTTCACGGATGCCGAACTCGCCTCGGGCAAAGGCGTCGCCTGGGACGCCGCTAGCGAAGCGCCGCCCACGGCAGACCCCGCCCCCATCAACACCGCCCGCGCCAGCCGCAAACCAGCCTTCTCTGCCGATGATGTCGCCGCCTTCCGCCTGGGCGACGCCTTCGCCTGTTTCGGCGCAGGCTTTGAGCTTTGCGCCGCGCATTCCTTCCCCGCCCACCTTCCCGGCGGCAAGCTTGCTTTCTTCGACGAGGTCTCCGAGTTTGACCCCGTCGGCGGCCCGTGGAAACGCGGCTATCTCAAAGCCCGTGCTAGCGCGCCGAAGGACGCCTGGTTCTACGAAGGCCACTTCCACAACGATCCCTGTATGCCCGGCACATTAATGGCCGAAGCCGCCGTGCAGGCGCTGGAATTTTACGCCGCCGCCCTTGGCCTGACACAGGAACGCGACGGCTATGTCTTCGAGCCCGTTCCCGGCGAAACCGCCAAATTCATCTGCCGCGGTCAGGTCATTCCGGATACGGATCACGAGATCACCTACGAAGTCTTCATCGACGAAGTGATCGAGGGCGAAACGCCGAAAGTCTTCGCCGCCCTTCTGGCGCGCAGTGATGGCAAGAAGGTTTTCTACTGCCCCCGCTTCGGCGTTCAGCTCCGCCGCCAGTGGGCAGAGCCGCGCGTCTCGCCTGCCCCCATCCGCACCGGCCCGGAACACGAAAGCCGGGGCGATTATGCCGCCCTTCTGGACTGCGCCAATGGCGCGCCCTCCTCCGCCTTCGGAGAAATGTACCAGCGCTTCGACACCGAAGGCAAAGTCCCCCGCTTGCCCCAGCCGCCCTATCACATGATGTCCCGCGTGGTGGCCGCCACAGACCGTCCCGGCGTGCGCCGCGCCGGCGCCACCATCTCGGCCGAATACGACATCCCGCCCGACGCCTGGTATTTCGTAGACAACCGGAACGGCGAGATGCCCTTCTCGGTCCTCTCTGAAATCGCGCTCCAACCCTGTGGCTGGCTCGCCAGCCATTGCGGCTTTGCGCTGGATGGCGGCGACCGCTTCCGCAACCTCGAAGGTGATGGCCGCGTCTACCGAGCCCTTGGTCCGCGCGACGGCACGATCTGCGTCGACACCACGCTCTCCTCCTTCTCCAAGGTCGGCCCGATGACCATCGTGGCATTCGATCTGAAAGGACGCCTCAAATCCGGCGAGCCGGTCATCGACCTCTCGACCCGCTTTGGCTTCTTCCCCGCCCAGGCCCTTGTCCGCCAGGCTGGTCTTGGCGCGGGTCAGTTGGACAAGTCTTGGCTAGAACTTCCGGGCAGCGACCACGACCTAACCCCCCGCGATCCCCGCCTCGCCGCCGGCCAGCTCCGCATGCTCGACCGCGTGGACTATTTCGACCCCGAAGGCGGCAAAGCCAGCCTCGGCCTCGCCCGCGCCAGACAGGTCATCGACCCCTACGCCTGGTATTTCAAAGCCCACTTCTTCGGCGATCCTGTCCAGCCTGGCTCCCTCGGCCTTGATGCCATGGTCCAGCTCCTCACCCGCGCCAGCCTCCTCAAAGGCCTCGCGGCGGAAAACGCCCATATCGAAACCCTCGCCGCCGACATGCCGGTGAAGTGGTCCTATCGCGGCCAGGTCACGCCGGAGAAGAAGCAGGTCACCACCGTTATGGAGATCATCGAAGTATCCGGAGACACCCGCCGCCGCATCGTGACCGGCCGGGGCTCGCTCTGGTGCGATGGTCTGCGCATCTATGAGGCCAGCCCCATCTCCGTCGCCTTTACTTCAGACGGGTAACCGCCCGCCCGGCAGCCTGTGGAATTCCTGTCCTGCTTTGTCCCGCTTTGTCCTGATATGTCCGGAACGTGTCGCACGCTGTCCCGGAAACGGTGCCTGTCTGTCACCACATTGACCCGGTTTGACCGGCATTCGCGGGCAGCAATTCCTGATGGCGCGCTGCGTTTGAAGCTCCGGCCACGGCATAATCAAGCGCCCGCTATCCGCATCTCATCTGTCGTGCCACCCGGCCGCCCGAGCGCCCCAATCCCCCACACCACAGCCATCTTATCCAACAGCCTCCAAACGGCGGTATTCTTGGTGTCCCGATACCCCCAAAAGCGCCCCTTCCAGATCAAACAAGGAGATCCAAACCCGGCAGTGTTTTTTCCGCGCTTTCTGTTCGTCCGCAAATATTCTGCCGGCCGTGAAAACTCGCAGAACTGAGTCTGTGGCCTGCAATACTCTCAAATCACGAATGTGCCGGTGAATATTCTCCCGGCAGGCGAAGGAGTCATGCGCTCAACTTTCCGCCAGTGGGCAGCCTTGTTTCCACTCGGCTGAAAAGTAATACACGCCCCGCCTGCCCAGAACAGCTGTCCGGCAATCCAGAAGGTTCAGGCGCTTACGAAAAACTGCATTATTACAATGCATTAATAACGCCCAATCCCGCGCGCGCGGTTTCCCGATTATTAATGCCTTGTATTGCCGCCCCAGCAGTATTGTGGCTTTACTTCCTGTAGTGTCAGGGCGGGGTGAGGTGTCTTCCCCTCGCCCCGATCAGGGCCACCAGAGGCGGAAGCATGTCGCTCGACTCCAGTCAGTCGGATCAACAAAAAATGGTGTCGGTACGGCGTTTTCGCCGCGCCGATGGCGCGGTCATGCCCTTCCTGCCCTACGGCCTCATCCCGGTTGCCGGCCTGGCCGCCCTGCTTCTGTTTGGCTGGTTTGTGCTCGCGTTCACCACCATTCAGGGCTCCGCCCGCGCCGCGTCCGAGCGTGCCTTGGCTGAAGCCGGTGAAAGCTGGGCCAGGGTCCGCGCGTCCGGCCAGTGGATCACGATTGAGGGCACGCCGCCCACACCAGAGGCAGGAGAACGCGCCCTCGCCGTTGTAAAGACGGCCGCAACGTCCACCTGGCTCGGCAAGGCCAGGCCTGTCACGCGCGTCAGGGCCGGTTTCGCCACAACAGCACCCGCGCAGGCCAACTCCATCAAGGCCAGCACCACCTCGCCCCCCGATCCGGAATTCCTGTTCCGTCTGACGGCTGGAACCCTGTCGCTCAATGGCAATATCCCCACACAATCCCTGAAAACAGATCTCGAGGATCTGGCCGAAAGCCGGAAATCTCCTGACCACCTGATTGATGTGATCAACGCACTCAACGTTACGGGCGGCGCATTGCCCAACGGGTTCGAAGCTGTCGCTCAGCGCGGCATAGACACGCTGTCAGAGTGCGTATCTGGCACTGCCAGCTTCAGCGATCTTACCTTCAATCTGCGCTGCCAGGCAGATGATACAAAGGTTGAAAGCATTCGCGCTTCCGCCAATGCAGGGTTGCCGCTCGGCGTGTTCGGCACCATAGAAATCCTGCCGATTCAAGCGGTAGCGAGTTGTGAAGAAGAACTCTCGCGCCTGCTCGAGGCGGCACGCATCGAATTCGCGCCCGGCAGCGTCATCCTCAACGTCGCCAGCGGCCCGGTCCTCGATCTCGCCGCGCGGGCCGCAAGTGATTGCCCCGGAACCCTTCGTGTTGAGGGGCACACGGACGACACCGGAAACCCCGGCTACAACGACCAGCTTAGCCTGCGCCGGGCCGAAGCCGTCCGCGCCGCGATGATTGAGCGCGGCGTTCCGCCCGACCGTCTCGTCGCTGCCGGATATGGCCAGAACAATCCGGTTAGCAGCAATGAAACCGAAGACGGGCGTGCCCGAAACCGCCGGATCGAAATCCGAATTATCAGGCCAGGCGAATGAGCCCCCTGATCACCCCTAGCGCGCCTGCCGGCGGAGATTGACCATGTGGTTCCTGCTTATTCAGATATTCTTCTTCATGTGCGTCTCTGCGGCGCTCGGCGCAGCGCTCGCCTGGTGGTGGCTGCGCCGCCGCTTCATCGATGTAACGGAAACGCATGCCGACCTTACGCGCCAGGTCGAAACCGCAATCGCCGATGGCCGCGCCCTCAAGAAGGAAGATATTGATGCCAGCCTGACAACGGCGTTCGCCGCCTATCAGCCTCCCCAGCCGGATTTCCTGCCCTTGCTGGAGCGCCTGGAGCTGCTTGAAAAACAACTTGCAATGCCTGATCCGGATATGGGCTCTTTGAAGGATCGCATTGGCGCAATCGAGCAGGCCGTCTCGACAACGTCTGCATCCATCGCCTCCCTGCGCAGCATCCACCTGGCCGCCATTTCAAGTAATATCAAAGACGTAGCCGACCGTGTGGACGGCATCAAAATGCCCGACGTGGAGAGCATCCATCAACGCGTCGCGTCGCTCGCAGACACCGTCGCGTCCAACCGGCCAGACCTGACGCCGCTGCAAGACAGGCTCGCCGCGCTGGAAACCCAAATCTCCAACTTCAAAATTCCCGAAGTCGATCTCGGCCCGGTTCACAGCGGCCTCGCCCGGCTGGACCTCAGCCTCTCAGAGCTGCAACCCCCTGAAATCGACCTCCGCCCGATCGAAACCCGCCTTTCCAAACTCGAGGAGCTTCTCGACGCTCTGGATCACAAGGACTCCTTCGCTCTGCTGGCAGGAGACGTTGCCACAGTCTCGGCAGAACTCGCCGCGATTTCTGGCGAAGTGGCCAACGTCTCCACCGGTCTCACCACCGTATCTACGGGCCTCACGCGAGTGTCCGAGGAAGTAGGCTCGGTCGGTGAAGCGGTCTCCCGCATAGAAATTCCGGAAAGCGCTGATCTGGACCCGATCCACAACCGGCTTGCCGAAATCGACGCCTCCCTGATGGACCGCTTTGCCCTGGTCCAGGAGCGCATTTCCGCGACTACGCCGCTGAACGATGCCCTCATCGCTACCTTGGCAGCCGTGGAAGCAGATCTCGATGTCGTTGCCTCGCGGCGCGGCCCTGATCTGGAACCCCTGTTCGCACAGCTGGCATCGCTGGACTCCTCCGTCGGAACCATCCGGAATGAGCTGCGCAGCCAGACCCGGCTCGAAACCATCGAACGCCGCCTGCTCACCATCCAGGAAGCGGTCAACAACCCGCCCTCCAACGAAGTCTCCCGCGAAGACCTGAGCGCGCTGGAAGACCGCCTGACATCCATCGAGTACGGCGTCACCGCTCTGCATCACATGCTCCGCGGCCGCGGCGACAACGGCCGCGCAGAGAGCGAAGCCCCACGCCCGCGCGCCGAAGCTGCCGGATATGAAGCCCGGACAAGCACCCGCACCACGCGCTCGCTCCCCACCGCCGAAATGCAGGCCGTCGCGAGCCGCCGCGCAGAAGCCATCGCCGAAGCCCGCAAGCCGGATGATGAGGCTAACCTGCTGACACACGCCGCATTCGGCGAAGGGGATGACCTCGCCCAGATTGTCGGTGTCGGGCCGATCCTGACAGAGCTGCTGCACGATGTCGGCGTGTTCTACTTCTGGCAAATCGCCGAATGGAGCGATGAAGACGTTGCCTATGTCGACGAAAAACTGCTGCATTTCAAAGGCCGCATCGAGCGTGACGATTGGGTCGGCCAATCCAGAGTCCTCGCAGACATGCCCGGCGCAGCGCCCCGGCCAGAGCTGGCCTGAACTGCCCTTGCGGAATGGGTTGGCGAGGCATGTCGCAACCGCCTAGTCTGCCGCAAAACTGGGTGCCCCATGGCCACCCGCCACCGGGAGATACCTGAATGCTCGAAGGCATACGCGTCGTCGAATACGCAACCTACATGGCCGCGCCTGGCGCTGGCTGCATCCTGCGCGACTGGGGCGCCGATGTCGTCAAGATCGAACCTCCAGGCGGTGACCCGATCCGCCTTTTCTTCCGCACCATCGGCACAGATTATCCTGACAATCCCGTCTTCGATTTCGACAATCGCGGCAAACAGTCGATCATCATCGACACCAGCAAGCCCGAAGGCCAGGCGCTGATCCGCGAACTGGTGAAAGACGCAGACGTTTTCCTGACCAATGTCCGCCCCGGCGGGCTTGCGCGGTCAGGCCTCGACTACGACTCCCTCAAGGAACTCAATCCCAAGCTCGTCTATTGCTCGCTCTCCGGCTATGGCCTTGAAGGCCCCGACGCTGATCGCCCAGGCTTTGACATCGCAAGCTTCTGGAGCCGCACCGGCGTCGCCAACCTGACCATCCCGAAAGGCGGCGAGCCGTTTCCGCTGCGCACCGCCTTCGGCGACCACACGACCTCTATCGCTGCGGCTGCGGGCATTTGCGCTGCCCTCGTGGAAGCTCAGCGCACCGGAAAAGGTCGTCTCGTGGAAGCGTCGCTGTTCCGCACTGGCCTCTACGCCATGGGGTCCGATCTCGCGATCCAGCTGTTCTTCGGCCGCGTCGCCTCCACCAAGGGCCGGCATGAGCAGAACGTTCCGATCTCCAACTTTTACCAGAGCAAGGACGACAAGTGGTTCTGCATCGTTTCCCGCCAGGGCGAGACAGACTGGGCACCGCTTTGCCGGGTCATCAACAAGCCTGAATTGGCAACAGATCCCCGTTTCAACAATGCCAAGGGCCGCCGTGCGAACAATGCCGAAGTAGTGAACATCCTCGACGCAGGTTTCGGCGCCTACGACATGGAAGAGCTGGCAAAACGCCTCGACGCGGAATCCATCGCCTGGGCCCCGGTCCAGACACTGGCCGAAGTCGCAAAAGACCCGCAGGCGCATGCCGCAGGCGCGATCGTCCAGACGCCCAGCTCCAAAGGCGATGGCACAACCTATGCCTCCCCCGCCTCGCCGGTCCGTTTTCCCGGCGCCGATGATGGCCCCAAAGGCCCCTCCCCTGCGCCCGGCGAGCATACACGCGACGTCCTGGCCGCCCTGGGTCGCAACGCGGCCGACATTGACGCCCTTTACCAGTCCGGCGTGGTATTCTGACAAAATGAAAGGGCGTGAGAAATACTCACGCCCTTTCGTCTTAATGACGCCGGTGCCGAGACCTTACTTGCCTTTGAAAACGGGCGTCCGCTTCTCAAGAATTGCGTTGACGCCTTCGACATGATCCTCGGTCTCATGCATCAGCGCCTGCGACGCCGCCGAAAGTTCCATGATCGTATCATAGGAGGCGTTCGTTCCGTGGCGCATTAGCGTCTTGGCGAGCCTGAGTGCCTGCGGCGGCTGGCCGGCAATCTTCTCCGCCATCGCCATTGCCTCATCCATCAGCTTGTCAGCGGGGACCACCTTGCTGACAAGCCCCCATTCGGCCGCCGTCTTCGCGTCGATCACGTCCCCGGTGAACAAGAGTTCGGCGGCGCGCGAGGAGCCGATCAACCGCGGCAACAGCCAGGCGCCGCCATCGCCGGGGATCAGACCAAGCTTTAGGAACGTAACCCCCATCTTTGCCGTCTCGGACGCAATGCGGATGTCGGCCATGCACGCTACATCGCAGCCAAGGCCAATGGCCGGGCCATTGATGGCTGAGATGAGCGGTGTTTCCATATTGTACAGGGAGCGGACGATCATGTGAATGTTGCGGCGATAGCCCTCACGAATGTCTGCCGGACTTCCACCGAAAGCGCCCGTCTTTTCCTTCATGGCCTTCACGTCGCCACCAGCGGAAAACGCCCGGCCAGCCCCCGTCAGAATGGCGCAGCGGATCTGTGGATCAGCTGCAATCTCGGCGCACACGGCGGCCACTGCCGGACCGTCGCCTTCCTGCCCCAGCGCATTCATCATTTCCGGACGGTTCAGCGTCATCACGGCAATCGGGCCGCGCTTCTCTAGCAGCAGAATGGACATGGGCGTTTCCTTTGGAGTTGAGATGTTCAGGTGGCAGCAGCTTTCGCCGTGAACCGGCTGCCCGGCGGCGGCGGCGGTGCTGGCGGGCCAGCAAAGCATTGGGCTTTCGACATCCAGTCTGCGGCGACCGGACCGGTTACCTTGAGCGACGTGTCGGCAATGTTGCGCGTCTGCGTGACGACCTGGCAGAATTCCTCCGCCCGGCCCTCGATGCGCTCTGCGTCATTGGGAGTGCCGTGGGTCCATATCTCACCTGATGGGGCCGTCAGCACAAGATAAGGCATTTCACCCGGCGGCTTTTCCCGGCGCGTCGCATAGGTCCAGCCGAACGTGTTCACGCCCAGCATCACGATATTGCCAATTCGGTCTTCGTTCTTTCGGACGGCGCCCAGATGGTCATAGGCTTCCTGCCCATGCGCCCAGGTTTCCATGAGGCGCGCTGTGATAGACGAGCGTGCGCTCATGTCCGGCCCAGCCCATTTCAGACGCGCCTTTGGATCAGCGCCGGCGAAACGGTCTGCGGTTTCCTCAAACTGTTTCTCCCATTCAGCGACAAGCGCGAAGCCATCAAGGCCCGCCAGAACTTCACTTTCATAGGCGCGCATGGATTTACCGGCGGCAGCCATGGTTTTCAGGTGATGGACCAGCTCATCTTCATCAGCAAGCTGAAGATACGCCATGCGGTTCCAGAAATGCAGGTGCTGGAGAACGTCATGAATACCCCACCCCTTGAACTGTGTGGGTTCGCGATACCGGATCGGCGCAGTCTCGGAAATCAACTCGTGCAGGGCACGGCTCTCAGCGCGGAAGTCCTCAGCCTGCTGCATGGTTCAAAGCTCGCCCTTCAGATCTTTCATAACGCCCGAAAAATCCAGGCCATCGAAGCCGCGCTCCGAAAGATTCTGATATATACCCTCGGCCATTTCCCCCAGGCGAATGTCCGCGCCCGCCGCTTTTGCGGCGTCGGCTGCCAGATGCAGGTCTTTCAACATCATGGCGACCGCAAACCCCGGTTTGTAATCCCGATTGGCCGGGGACGTGGGCACCGGTCCTGGCGCCGGGCAATAACTCGTCATCGACCAGCATTGGCCGGACGACACCGATGAAATCCTGAAGAAGGTCTCCGCATCCAGCCCGAGCTTTTCAGCAAGATTGAACGCTTCACAGGTTCCGATCATCGAAATGCCAAGCAGCATATTGTTGGCGATCTTGGCGGCCTGGCCGTTTCCGGCGCCACCTGCATGGAAGATGTTCTTGCCCATCGCCTTCAGAATCGGCGCTGCCCTTTCGTAAGCCGCTGCTGTGCCGCCGGCCATGAATGTGAGCGTGCCAGCTTCAGCAGCTGCCACACCGCCGGATACCGGTGCATCCACCATCAGAAAGCCCGCCTGCTCCGCCTGCGAATGCGCTTCACGCGCATCTGTCACCGCAATGGTGGAGCAATCAATCAGCAACGTACCTTTTGCAGCATGTGCGCCAACACCATCAGGGCCAAAATATACGCCGAGAACATGCTTTCCAGCCGGTAGCATACTGACGATAACGTCTGCGTCTTTGACTGCGTCGGCGACAGACGCTGCGGCGCGCGCGCCTTTGGCCGCGGCTGCCGCCACCGCTTCTCCGTTCAGGTCAAAGGCGGCCACCGCATGTCCCGCCTTCACGAGGTTGGCGCACATGCCACCGCCCATGTTGCCGAGGCCGATGAAGGCGATCTTGGTCATCTTACTTGTCCTCAAACTTTGCAGGGCGCTTCTCACTGAATGCGCTCATGCCTTCTTTCTGGTCGGCAGTGCCAAACAGGCCCTGGAACAGGCGGCGTTCGAATTTCACCCCTTCCGTTGTCGGAAGTTCTAGCGCGCGGGCAACCATTTCCTTGGCCGCCATCAACGAAGGCACGGAGAATGCCGCGATCTCTTCTGCCGCCGCCAGTGCAACCTCCATCAACGTATCATGAGGCACAACGCGGGAAACAAGGCCGATCCGGTCGGCTTCAGTGCCGTCAATCATCCGCCCTGTGAGTACGAGATCCATAGCCTTGGCCTTGCCGACAGCTTTCGTCAGACGGATGGAGCCGCCCATACCCGGTGTCACGCCGAGCTTGATTTCGGGCTGACCGAACTTGGCTTTATCAGACGCAATGATCAGGTCACACATCATCGCGAGTTCGCATCCGCCGCCCAGCGCGAAGCCATTAACCGCAGCAATAACCGGCTTGCGCGAAGCCGCAAAACGGTCCCAGCCTGCGAAATAGTCTTCCACATACATGTCAGAGAAAGATTGCGGCTGCATTTCCTTGATGTCAGCGCCAGCGGCAAACGCCCGCCCGGCCCCGGTCAGGACGCTGACGGCAATGTCCTTGTTGCGATCAATCGCAGCGAAACAATCCACCACTTCCTGCATAACTTCAGCGTTCAGTGCATTGAGCGCGTCAGGGCGATTGAGGGTCACCAGGGCTACGCGGCCCTTCTGCTCAAACGTAATCGTCTTGTAATCGGTCATGTCGGTTTACCCCATAGTCGGAATGACGAACGCCTGGTCGCCGATGTCGCCCTCGGGCCAGCGCTGCGTGATTGTCTTGATCTTGGTCCAGAAGCGCACGCCTTCCGGCCCATGCTGGTTGGTGTCGCCGAAAGCAGACCGCTTCCAGCCTCCGAAGGTATGATACGCCACGGGCACCGGAATCGGGACATTCACGCCCACCATTCCGACATTTACCTGCGCTGCGAACTCGCGGGCGGCGCGGCCATTGGAGGTGAAGATAGCGCAGCCATTCCCATACTGATGGTTGGAGGGAAGCGCAGCAGCCTCTTCCAGCGTCTCGACGCGCATCACCTGCAACACCGGCCCGAAGATCTCTTCCTTGTAGGACTGCATGGACGCAGTGACATTGTCGAACAGGTTCGGACCGATGAAATATCCGCCCTCATTGCCCTGTAAGGTCAGCCCGCGGCCATCGAGCAGCAGGTTCGCGCCCTCATCAATGCCCATCTGGATGTAGTTCTCTACCTTCGCCTTGTGCGCCGCAGAGACGACGGGGCCATAATGGGCCTCGGCGTCGGTGGAGATGCCCACCTTCAGGCCGCGCGCCGCTTCAATCATGCGCTCCACAAACTCATCGCCGGTTTTCTTGCCAACGGTCACCGCGACAGGCAGTGCCATGCAGCGCTCGCCGGCAGAGCCATACGCCGCGCCGACAATATCCTTCACCGCCTGTTCCAGATTAGCGTCTGGCAGAATGATGCCGTGGTTCTTCGCCCCGCCCATCGCCTGCACGCGTTTGCCGTGCGCCGTGCCGGTCGAATAGACATATTGTGCGATATCGGACGAACCGACAAAGCTCACCGCTTTAATGTCGGGATGTGTCAGGATCGCGTCGACCGCTTCCTTGTCGCCATTGACGACATTGAGCACGCCTTTTGGCAGGCCCGCTTCCATCATCAGTTCTGCCAGGCGCATCGGCACCGACGGGTCTTTCTCCGACGGCTTCAGGATGAAGGTGTTGCCACAGGCAATCGCCACCGCCGACATCCAGCACGGGATCATTGCGGGGAAGTTAAACGGCGTAATGCCCGCGCACACGCCCAGCGGCTGGCGCATGGAATAGACATCAATGCCGGGCCCCGCCCCTTCGGTGTATTCACCCTTGAGAAGGTGGGGAATCCCGCAGGCAAACTCCACCACATCCAGCCCGCGCTGCACATCGCCTTTGGAGTCCGCAATCACCTTGCCATGCTCGGACGAGAGCATGTGCGCTAGCTCGTCCATATTCGCTTCAACAAGGCGTTTGAACTCGAACATAACGCGGGCCCGGCGCTGCGGGTTCATGCTCGCCCAGCCTGGCAGCGCCGCACTGGCAGCATCCACGGCTGCGCCCATTTCGGCCTTGGTTGCCAGCGCCACCTTGCCCTGAACCTTCCCCGTATTGGGATCGAAAATCTCCCCAAACCGACCGGACGTTCCAGCTACACTCTTGCCATCAATGAAATGATGCACCTCGCGCACGCGCGTTCCTCCTGGCTAGCAGCCTGTGCGGCGGTCGCAGTCTGTCCTGCGCGCCAACACGGCGTTTCTGATGGGTGCGGGCTTGCCGCATTTTCCAGCGTCTTGCAAGGAAGCGGAGGCCTGTCTGCTCCCCTCAAATCGCCACATCGCGACCTTTCCTCGAAGGAAAGGAGAGGTCGAAAGATCAGGAGGAGTGGTGCCGGCTGCAGGACTCGAACCCGCGACCCTCTGATTACAAATCAGATGCTCTACCAGCTGAGCTAAGCCGGCACTGTGGCCCGCGTTACCGGAAAGTTTTTCCCGGCGCAAGTCGCCAGGCTGCAGTGCTTGCATGGCCCCCGCTCAGCTGATTGACTGAGTTTCGGCCCCAGGGAAGCATAAGTATGAATGCACCGCCCGCTACCTCGCCAAATCGCGCCCTCATGCCGGACCTGCTCAGGGCATTTGCTCTCGTGGGTATCGCGGTGGTGAATGTCATCGGGTTTGCCCAGCCCCTCTCTTCCGGATTTTTCGGGTCAGGGCTCGAGTCTCCGGCAGATCGCTTGGCCTTCGGCGCCATGGCATCGCTGTTTCTGATGAAATCCTACCCCCTGTTCGCCATGATGTTCGGTGCCGGTCTCGCCTGGCAACTGGCATCCGCCCAGCGATCAGGCGCCGATGCGGGCGCGCGCTACTTCAGGCGCATGGCCGCGCTCATATTCATCGGCGTGCTCCACTTCGTATTCTTCTGGTATGGCGACATCCTCATCACCTACGGGCTGCTCGGTTGCCTGTTCTTTGTGATGCGGGGCGCTTCCGTGAAGACGCTGATTGGCACAGGTGCAGCCCTCATTGCGGCCAACACGGCAATTCTGCTCCTCTTCGCGGCCTTGATAAGCTCGGGCGAAACCCATGCCCCAGAGGCAATCGCCGAGGCGCGTGACCCTCAAAACGACGCCGAGCAGATCGAAATGCTCACCAATGGGGCATTTCTCGAGGTTGCCAGCTGGCGCCTGTCCCAGCTCCCCTTTTTCCTTCCGGCTGCCTTTCTCCAACAGGGCATCGCTGTTTTCGGTTATTTCTGTTTGGGCCTTGCCGCCGTTAAAGCCGGGGTAATTGACCAGCCGAAAGCCCGGATATGGGTTCTCTCGCGCTGGGTTTTCCTTCCCGCAGGTCTGGTGGGCAGCTTGTGGGGCGCCCGGCTCCTGCTGGATGCGGACGCAATGATCTCCGGTCAATTCATGCTTGGGAACGCAGTACTGATGGCGTTCTCGGCCTTTTCTGCGCTCGGCTATGCCGGCCTGATCGCCCTTTTCTCTACCGGCAAAGCAGGCCCCATACGCCGCTTCTTCGCCCGCGCGGGCTCGGCCTCCCTGTCGGCCTATCTGTTACAGTCGCTCATCCTTTCCCTGCTTTTTTCCGGCTATGGCGTTGGCCTGTTCGGCCAAACTTCCGCGACCCAGGCAATCCTCACGGCTGTCGGCGTAGGTCTCGCTTCTCTGGCGTTTGCGGGCACATGGCGCAGCTTTGCCGCCAGAGGCCCGATGGAGGCACTGTTGCGCAGGTTCACATATTGGGGCCGCGCCTAGAGCTTTCCTTTAGCGGTGAGGGCGTTAAAAGGCGCGTTCTCCAACAGAAAGGCTCTGAAAAGGCCCCATGACCCAGCAACGGCGCATCCTCATCACCTCGGCCCTGCCCTACATCAACGGCGTGAAGCATCTCGGCAATCTCGCCGGCTCAATGCTGCCAGCCGATGTTTACGCCCGTGTGATGCGCCTTCAGGGCCATGACGTAACCTACATCTGCGCCACCGATGAACACGGCACCCCGGCCGAACTGGCCGCTCAGGCGACGGGCCAAAGCGTACAGGCCTATTGCGACGAACAGTATGAGGTACAGCGCAAAGCTGGCGAAGGCTTTAACCTGTCTTTCGATTGGTTTGGCCGCACATCCCGCCCGGCCAACCACACGCTGACCCAGCACCTCGCCCAGCAGCTCGAGAAGAACGGCCTGATCGAAGTGCGCACCTCAAAACAGGTTTACGCTGTCGATGACGGCCGGTTCCTGCCGGACCGTTATGTTGAGGGCACTTGCCCCCATTGTGGCTATGAAAAAGCCCGCGGCGACCAGTGCGACAATTGCGGGCGGCTGCTTGATCCCGTTGACCTCATCAATCCCTATTCGGCCGTCTCGGGCAGCCGTAACATTGAAATCCGCGACACGGACCACCTCTACCTACTGCAAACAGGTATGCAGGACCGTATCCGCGACTGGGTAAACGCCAAGGGCAAGAACTGGCCGTCTCTGGCGGTCTCCATTGCCAACAAATGGCTGGATGAGGGCCTTATCGCCCGGTCCATCTCCCGCGACCTCAGCTGGGGCGTCAAAGTTACGGACGCTGACGGCAATCCCCGGCCGGGCTTCGAGAACAAGGTCTTTTATGTCTGGTTCGATGCGCCGATCGGTTACATCTCCGCCACGCAGGAATGGGCTGAAGCGACCGGCAATGACTGGGAAAAACTCTGGCTGACCGACAAGGGCGCCGATCAGACCGAATACGTCCAGTTCATGGGCAAGGACAACGTCGCCTTCCACACCGTCAGCTTCCCCGTGACGCTCCTCGGCTCAGGCGAACCCTGGAAAACCGTGGACAAGCTGAAAGCCTTCAACTGGGTTACCTGGTATGGCGGCAAGTTCTCCACCAGCCAGAAGCGCGGCGTGTTCATGGACCAGGCCTTAAGCCTTCTGCCGTCTGACTATTGGCGCTGGTATCTCATCTCCAATGCGCCGGAAGGCTCTGACGCGGCGTTCACCTGGGAAGGTTTCCAGGCAGCCGTGAACTCCGATCTCGCCAATGTTCTCGGCAACTTCATCAACCGGATCACCAAATACTGTGCTTCTAAATTCGAAGGCAAAATTCCCGAAACCGGCACATCCGGCGACGCGGAAGCCTGGATGGCCAACGAACTCGCAGAGCGCCTGCCCCGCCTCATTGAATTCTATGAAGCCATGGAGTTCCGCAAGGCTGCTGCCGAAACCCGCGCCATCTGGGCGGCGGGCAACGAATACCTCACTAAGGCCGAGCCTTGGGTGAAGTACAAAAATGATGTTGACGGCGCCGCTGTCGGCGTTCGCGCGGGCATCAATCTTGCGGCCATCTTCGGCATCATCGCCCAGCCAATCATTCCGGATGCGGCAAAGAAGATTCTCGATGCCCTGGGCATCCCGGAAGAAAATCGCAAGATGCCGGCAGGCTCAAAGCCCGAAGACTTCGCCGCCCTGCTCGATGCAATCCCGCGCGGCCATGCAATCTCGCCACCAGACGTTCTCTTCCAGAAGATCGAGGATAGCCAGGTTGAAGAATGGACCGCCCAGTTCGGCGGTGGTAAGGAGTAAGCCCATGCCCAAAGCGCGATCAGGAGGCTGCCAGTGCGGGCGCATCCGGTTTCGCGCCGAAAGCCTGAGGGACAACTCGCATGTCTGTCATTGCCGGATGTGCCAGAAGGCAACGGGCAATTTCTTTGCCGCGCTCGTAGGCGTGCCGTACACTGATTTCCAGTGGACACGCGGGACACCGGCAGAATTTAATAGCTCCGAAAAGGCCCGGCGCGGCTTCTGCCGGGATTGCGGCACACCGCTTTACTACCGCCACGAAGACAACCAGCACATCTCGATGAGCATCGGCGCCTTCGACGATCCAGCCTCAATCCCGCTAAACTTTCAGCTCGGCATGGAAGGGCGCCTTCCTCAGATGGACCAGTTCGAAGTCCTCGACGATTTCGGCAGCACAGAAGACGACATGCCCGAGGAAGCCGCGCGCATCCGCGCCAGCAACAACCAGCATCCCGATCAGGACACGGAAGACTGGACGCCGAAAGCTTAGTCCTTCCGGAAAAAGACGGTAAGATTGTTCGCGGGCATCTGGATAACAGTCTCCAGCACTAAACCCGCCTTGCCCGCCAGAGGCAGCAGCTCCCTGTCCAGATCCCGCACGCCCCATCGCGCGTCCCGGCCCTTCAGGCTGTCATCAAACACCGCATTGGAAGGCGCAATAATGCCTTCACGCCCAAACGGCCCGTAAAGCACCAGCTTTCCGCCAGTCCTCAACAGCCGGCCCGCGCCGGCGATCAGCCCTTCAGCCGCCTCAAACGGGGCAATGTGTACCATATTGGCGCTGAAGATAGCGTCCCATGGGGCCAACGCCTCCGCCACGCCCCAATCGCCCTTTGCTGCGTTGACCTCCATCGGCCCAAGCAACTGCGAAGAACCGCTCGCTGCCCTCCAGGCGCGCTGGCTCTCAAGGCTCGGCCCGTCAATGTCTGAATACGTCCATTCCAGTCCGGGCATCTCGCCGACAAGAAACGCGCCGTGCTCCCCCGTCCCGGAGGCAATTTCAAGCACGCGTGCGGGCACGCTCAGATGCGCCCGCAACACATCCCGTATAGCCTCCCGGTTACGCTCGGCCGAGGGTGAATAGCGCCGCCCGTCTCCGCCCTCCCCACGATCTTCCAGCGCAACTGGCGGCTTATCCGCCATGCTGGCGCTTCTCGAAGTCAAACATCTCCGTTGTTACACTCGCCTGCCCGGCCGGTGAGTATCGCGGGCCAACGGCACGCTCCGGTGAAAAAGCTGCATTCAGACGTGCGACTTGCTCCGCTGTCAGACGAACGCCTGCGGCCGCGTGGTTCTCTTCAAGATGCGCGATATTGCGCGTCCCCGGAATGGGCAAAACATGATCCCCCATCGCCATCGTCCAGGCGATGGCAAGCTGCGCCACGCGGCAACCGGCCTCAGCAGCCACAACCCGCGCAGTGTCCAGAAGCGGAAGGTTGCCCGCATAATTTTCGTCCGAAAACCTCGGGAACATGGACCGGCGCATATCCGTCGCATGAAAGCTTGCCGGATCAGCGGGCGGATCGGCCAGAAACCCCCGCCCAACCGGTGAGAACGCCACCAGCGCAACGCCCAGCTCCCGGCAGGCTTCCAGAACAGCAATCTCCGGATTGCGCACCCATAGCGAGTATTCCGATTGCAGAGCTGCTACCGGATGCACCGCATGCGCCCGGCGCAGCTGCTCCTCGCCCATTTCGGAAAGGCCGTAATACCGGATCTTGCCCTCCTTGATGAGGTCGGCCATTGCCCCGGCAGACTCCTCGATGGGAACTTTGTGATCCGGCCGGTGAAGATAGTAGAGATCAATCACATCCGTTTGCAGACGCTTCAGGCTGGCCTCACACGCCGCCTTGATTGCCTCCGGCCGCCCATCCAGAACGCGCTCGCGGTCCCGAAACCCCAACACACACTTGCTCGCGAGGAAGTATTCTTTGCGGCGAGCACCCAGAGCCTCGCCAATCAACGCCTCGCTGCGGCCAAGACCGTAGATCGTTGCCGTGTCGAGAAAATCGCAGCCAATATCCAGCGCCCGGACAAGCAACGCCTTCGCTTCGCCTTCATCCGCTGGCGGACCATAGGCATGCATGATGTTCATGCAGCCCAAACCAACAGGGTGGACCATCCGGTCCCCTATGCGTCGCTTCATGCTCATACCCTTATGCCCGCGCCTTGAAGCGCTGGCGCAATTCTGCCTTCAGGATCTTGCCGTTTGCATTGCGTGGAAGCGGCTCGTCCTGAAATTGGATTTCCACCGGCACTTTGAACGCCGCCAGCTGCCCGGCCACATGCGCGCGCAGCTCCGCTTCGCTCGCGGCTTTGCCTGGCTTCAGCTGAACAACCGCGCCGACCTCCTCACCGAGGATCTTGTGCGCAATGCCGACTACGGCCGCGTCCATCACTGCCGGATGATCGTAAAGCGCGCTCTCCACTTCGATACAGTAAACGTTTTCGCCGCCCCGGATCAGCATGTCCTTCGCCCGGTCGACCAGGTAGAGGAACCCCTCTTCGTCGATCCGCGCGAGGTCACCGGTCACGACCCATCCATTGCGGAACGTCTCCGCGGTCGCATCGGGCCGGTTCCAGTATTGCCGGCAGTTTGCCGCGCTCTTGCACCAGAGCTCGCCCACTTCCCCGGCGGGCATGTCATTCCCGTCGGGATCACAGATCTTGAGTTCCACGGCGGCGGGTGGCGCTCCGGCGCTGGAAGGCCGGTTCACATAATCCTCACCGATATTAAGTGTGGCGGTCGCACAGGTTTCCGTCATGCCCCAGCCATTGCCGGGAGCCGCTTCAGGGAAACGTTTCTTGATGGTGGACACAAGCTCCGGCGCAGACGGCGCCCCGCCATAGGAAATCGCCTGAATGGAGGAGAGATTATATTTATCTCTGTCCGGATGTTCCAGGATTTGCCAGGCAATCGCCGGAACGCCGCCCACGGCGGAAATCTTCTCGCCCTCAATGATCGGCAACGCCTCGCCCGCATCCCATTTATACATCGCAACCACCTTGTCGCCGCGAAGCGCCGAAGGAATGAGGATCGCGAAGGAACCGGTCGCGTGGAAGAAGGGAATGGAAATCAGCGTCGCCCGCATCGCGTCCGGATCGGGCGCCGGAACCGGCTCACCCTTGCGTAGGAACATCCGCGCCTGACAGGCCGACGAGTTGAACATATTGGTGATAACGGCGCGGTGGGTTGCCAGTGCCCCTTTGGGCTTCCCCGTTGTACCGGACGTATACATGATCGTCGCGTCGTCATCGGGGCCAATCTCGACACCCGTCGGCCCGGCATCTGGCAGATCCTCCCAATCGTTGGGATGGCCGACGATGGCATCCAGCGACGACACGCGCGGGTCTGCAATCTCTTCTGTGGTATCGCGCGCAATGAGCACGTTCTTCAGCTCTGGCAACTTGTCGAGATGATCCCGGAAGCGCTCATAAATCTGCAGGTCCATGATCGCCAGTTTCACTCCGGCGAAGGAGAGGCCATATTCCAGCTCCTCGGCCGTCCACCAGGAGTTCATCGGCGTCGCGATCGCGCCAAGGCTCAGGGCCGCATAAAACCCCAGCGGCCATTGCGGATAATTGCGCATGACAATCGCCACGCGGTCGCCCTTCTTGATCCCGTACGTATCGCGCATTTCAGCGGCGAGCTTCCGGACCGCCAGTTGCAGCGCGCTGAAGGTTACGCGCTCATTCTGGTAGACGAGATAGGTCCGGTCCGGGAACTGCTCGGCCGCAAGATCGAGGATCACCGGGATATTTGGCGGCGCGTTCTTGTAAACCTTCATCGGAACGCCGCGAATGACCGCGTCTTCAAGTTCCAGGGGCGATCCCGGTCCCGCCAGAGCCGCATTTGCCTGTGCGACCGACATTGCGGGCCAGTTTGGGGGAAGAAGGTCTGTCGACATGGGTTTCCTCGGCTTGTTTGGTTTCTGGTTCCAGACAACCACGCGCCGCCCGGTTATAGAAGGGGCTCACATGCGACACGGCGTCATTTTTGTGCGCCGGAGGCCCCTATTCGGGCGCAGGCCGCAATATTCTGCCCCTTCAATCTTCTCATCGCGCCTCGGTCGATATGGTTCCCGGTCAGCGAATTGCGATCATCTCGTCTAGATCGGTATCGGGGTTGAACGACCGCGGCCGAGACTTCCATGCCCACCCGAACAGGAGAGGCAATGAGATAAGAATAAATACACCCTTGAGGATTGACGTCGCAGCGAGGTTTCCAGCGTTGATGGGTAGGGAAAACAGAACGCTGGCCAGCACAGCCAGCATCCCGAATGAGACCAGTAACAGTGGCCAATAGAATTCCACGCGTTCCCCGGCCCGGAACTCCGCCAAGGGATTGGCGCGCCGCACGCCCAGCGTTACCATCCAGATCAAAGGATAAAAACTCTCCGAGCGATCCTCAAAATCGGCAAACCCCGCATAATGCATGTTCGACAATGTAACGCGGGACCGGCTACCCAAAAGCTCCATCAACAACCTTCCCGGTTGTGAACGGCTGGGCGCCCAGGCGATCCGTACCCGGCGCACACGGTCAAAGGGAATTGTCTGTTGCAATATCCCATCGGCGCCAAACTTTTCCAGCCGGTCAGGATAAGCACGCCAGAGAACCTCCCCTTTTTCCAGGGCAGATATTCTCTGGCGGTAATCTTTGTAATCCATGCTGTCCCCCGAGAGCTGGGAGACAGTTTATGTCTTACTTTCCAAAATCGCAAAAGCGCAGTCTGCGCGTCGTGCCATCCCGGTCCTCTACAGTGTAGCTCTGCCCGGTCAGCCCGGTTTCATCGCAAAGATAGCCGATCTGATACATGGCAAGCTTCACGTCATTGTCCGGCTCGATCGAGTATTGGGTCATCAGGTCGATGGCGTCTTCGTGGCGGCCCAGGTTCATCAGCGCATAGAAGCGCTCCGTATTGGTCGAATCGGGAGATTCCAGAACGATATTCAGAGCGCCGACCTGCGCGCGCGCCTCTGGCAGTTTAGCTTCGGCCCGGCGCGCCCATTCCGTACCCGGATAGGTCGCGATCACTTCGTCAAAATACCCGACAGCCCCTGGAAGATTGTATCCGGTCGGGCTCATGCTCAGCACGCCCATTTCATAGAGCACATGGGCCTTCTCTTCCGGCGCAAGCTCGGGATCGCCTGCCAGCTGCATCAGGCGCTGAATGGCGGTCGGCACATTGCCGGCATCCTGGAGTTCTTCTGCCGTGCTCATGCCCAGCTCATACTGGGAAGGAACCACAACCGGCGCGTCCGGCCGGGCAAGTGGGTCTGGCTGAGAGGCGCAGGCGGCGAGCACCAGCGCGGACGCCATGGCGGCGAGGCTGAGACGGATCATATCAAACTTCCTTCTTGCAGGCGGAAACGGATTTCTAACGCCTCTGCATACCCTGCCTGATTGATCGCGCACAGGGCCGAAGTGTGATGTTAGTGTGGCGATGCCTCAGGCGGAGGCTAGGCGCTCAATTGCTGACAGGTCGCCCCGGCCAAGTGCCTCAATCGCGCGCGCTGCAATATGGCGCGCCGTCAGCCCGGCCTGATCATACATAGCCGCAGGCGTATCATGATCCTGGAACACATCCGGCAGCGTCATGACACGAACCTTGAGCCCCGCATCCAGCCCACCGCAATTGGCAAGGTGCTCCAGCACAAAGCTGCCAAAGCCGCCGCGCGAACCTTCTTCAATCGTGACGAGCACTTCATGCTCTCTGGCAAGGCGCTCGATCAGTTCGTTGTCCAGCGGCTTGGCAAAACGGGCGTCCGCCACCGTCGCGCTCAGCCCTTGAGCGGCCAGCATCTCAGCCGCCTTGAGCGCTTCCTGCAGACGTGTGCCATAGGATAGAATCGCAATCGATGTGCCCTCGCGCACAACCCTGCCCTTGCCGATTTCCAGCGGCTTCAGAAGATCAGGGATCACCACCCCAACGCCTTCGCCGCGCGGATAGCGAACCGCGCTCGGCCGGTCGTCGATTTCCAGCGAGGTCAACACCATCCGCGCCAGCTCCGCTTCATCCGACGGCGCCATGCAGACGAATCCCGGCAACGCGCCCAGATAGCCGATGTCAAAGCTGCCCGCATGGGTCGCCCCGTCAGCGCCCACTAGCCCTGCCCGGTCGATCGCAAAGCGCACCGGCAATTGCTGGATCGCCACATCATGCACAACCTGATCATAGCCACGCTGAAGGAAGGTCGAGTAGATCGCGCAGAACGGCTTCATGCCATCGGCGGCAAGCCCGGCGGCAAACGTCACCGCATGCTGCTCGGCAATGCCAACATCAAAATGCCGGTCTGGAAACTTCTTGCCAAAAATGTCCGTACTCGTACCAGATGGCATCGCCGCCGTAATCGCGCAGATCTTGTCGTCGGTCTCGCCCAGCTTTGCCAGTGTCTGTCCGAACACCTTCTGATAGCTCGGGGGACCACCGGCGCCCTTGGCCTGCTCGCCGGTAACCACCGAAAACTTCGAAACGCCGTGATACTTGTCGGCGGAGTTCTCCGCCGGCGCATAGCCCTTACCCTTCTGCGTCACCACATGCAGCAGGATCGGCCCATCCTGCATCGCCTTGATGTTCTCCAGCAGGTCGAGCAGCGTATCGAGGTCATGCCCGTCAACGGGGCCGATATAGTAAAAGCCCATCTCCTCGAAGAGCGTGCCGCCCATCGCAAAGCCGCGCAGATACTCCTCTGCCCGCCGCGCGGGAGATTCCAGCCCCATCGGCTGGACAACCTTCTTGGCAATCCGGCGCAGGCCCCTGTAGGGCCGCGACGAAACCAGCCGCGAGAAATAATGGCTCATCGCGCCCACAGGCGGGGCAATCGACATGTCGTTATCGTTGAGGATCACGATCATCCGCGAACGGTCTGCGCCCGCATTGTTCATCGCTTCATAAGCCATCCCGGCGGACATTGACCCGTCGCCGATCACGCAGATGACATGATTGTCCTTGTTCTGCAGATCCCGCGACTTGGCAAAGCCGAGCCCGGCCGAAATCGAGGTCGACGCATGCGCCGCGCCAAACGGGTCATACTCGCTCTCCGAGCGCTTGGTGAACCCGGAAAGCCCCCCGCCCTGGCGCAATGTCCGCATCCGGTCCTTGCGGCCAGTCAGGATCTTGTGCGGGTAGCATTGGTGGCCAACATCCCAGACCAGCTTGTCATCGGGCGTGTCAAACACCGAATGGATCGCCACCGTCAGCTCAACCACGCCGAGGCCTGACCCGAGATGCCCGCCGGTCACGGACACGACATCCACGACCTCCTCGCGCACTTCCGCCGCGATCTGTTTCAGATCGGCGCGGCTGCGGCCTTTGAGGTCGGACGGCGTATCAATAGCGTCCAGGAGGCGGTTGGGGCGTGTCTCTGTCATATCAGCGTGCTTTTCTGGTCGTCGCGTACCCGCTTTTAACGGGGTCTGTTCAGCACATAATCAACGGAATGCAGCAGGATGTGGGCCTTGTCACGGAAAATTGCCAAATGTTCCTTGGCTTGCGCGGCGAGCAGCCGCACCCTCTGCCGCGCCCCGTCCACCCCGAGAAGGGTCACAAAATTCGCCTTCCCGGCGTCTTTGTCCTTGGAAACAGCCTTCCCGACGATGCTTTCGTCGCCCTCGGCATCCAGGATGTCATCGGCAATCTGGTAGGCCAGCCCCAGATCATTGGCAAAGCCCGCCAGCGCATTGCGCTCGGCTTCTCGGGCATGCCCGATGATGCCCCCAGCTTCCAGCGCATACGAAATCAGAGCCCCGGTCTTCAGCCGCTGCATACGGGTGATCGTGTTGAGATCGCGGGGGCTTTCCTCTTCCAGCATGTCGATCATCTGGCCGCCCACCATACCCCGCGCGCCCGCCGCGTCCGCCAGCCGTTCAATCAGCAACACTCGCACCGCCGGGTCATCATGCGTCTCGCTCGACGCCAGTATCTTGAACGCCAGCGTCAGCAGCGCGTCCCCGGCCAGAACAGCCGTCGCCTCATCAAACGCCTTGTGAACCGTGGGTTGCCCCCGCCGGAAATCATCATCGTCCATGCAGGGCAGATCATCGTGTACCAGGGAATAGCAGTGAATGCATTCCAGCGCCGCTGCCGTCCGCAACAGGCTCTTCTCTGACGCGCCAAACATGGCGCCCGTTTCCAGCACAAAGAAAGGCCGCATCCGTTTGCCATTGGCCAACGCGGCATGGCGCATGGCGCGCATGAGATTGGCTTCAGGCCCACTGGCAGGCGGGATCAACTGATCGAGCGCCACGGTCACCTTGTCGGCAACTTCCGTGAGGCGCTGCTCGAAGTTCGTCACTTCGCCCCGGTCCGGCCCCATATCAACAGACCTAATCGAAGGAGGCCGGCTCGGTCGTTGGACCGCCTGCCCCCTGAACGATCTGCTCAACCTTGAGCTCTGCGGACTTCAGGCGCGCATCACAATGGGCCTTTAAGGCCGCGCCGCGCTCATAGATGGCGATGGACTTTTCAAGCTCCACTTCGCCTGCCTCGAGCTGCCGCACGATGCCTTCCAGCTCCGCCAGCGCTTCTTCGAAGCTCATCTTGTCCACGGGTTTAGCCTTAGCATCCGACATGGCGCGCCTGTTCTGAATATCCGATAATGTGTGTCTAAAGCCCGCTGCGGGGCGCTACAACCGTAATCGTGTCACTGTCCACGGTATTCGTAGACCCGGTAGCTCCAATAGCTATCCCCCCCATCGCGCACACACACCCAGCCCAGACGCCGCAGTTCCGGCCTCAGCATCCGGTTGAACCATCCGTGTGCGGCGAGGTAGACTTTCGCATCCGCCGCCGCTTCGTGCAGTTTCAAAGCCGCGCTCCTGGCGCGCACGCGCGCCTCCCCCACAGATTCACCTTCCAGAGAATGGCCGGTCAACCAGACCGTGCGAGCCAGCACGTTCCACGTCTTCGGCAATGCCCGGAAACCGCGCAACTTCGGCGGCGGCAGCGGCGCTTCATTGAAAACAGGGTCATAGACCGCTGGCAGGTGAGGCGCCGCATTGTCGGCTGTCTGCTGCGCCCGCAGGCGGCCAGAGGCAAACACGATGTCCGCATCCGAGACGATGTCTTTCAGGGCCTGAGGCGCGTCCTGCCCATCTGCCAGAGGCCCCTGCTCATACCGCGCCCACCAATCGACATAGTCACGCCAATGCAGGCGCGGCCCCAGATTACGGTCCAGCGCCGGGCGCCCATGCCGCGAGATGATGATTGGCCCGCGGCCCGGCTGTGTCGATGTCGTGTTGGGCATCGCCAAATTTCCGTGTTGCCACAGGGCCCAGCGCCCCGGTCAGACCCCGACTAGCGGTGTTGGCCCGAGCGGGCAAGATATGGATTGGCGCCTCAAAGTCCGCGCCATACGCGTTTCTGGCAGGGCTCATCATCCTGCAGCTTGCAGCGATGGAACGTCATCAGAACCGTATCAGCACGCCCGATCAGATGGTCCAGGGGCACAAACCCGATCGAGGCGTCATCGGCCGGCACGCGCAGCGGGCAGCCCGCGCGATCCACAACACCGTTCACAGGGGGGCAATGGCCCGACAGCTCACGGCTGTCATAGGAATTATTTCGATTGTCCCCCACCAGGAACATATGCCCCTCGGGCACGACAAAGAGCGCCGTGTCATCCACCGTGTGGCCGCGAAGGCCGCGATGCGTCAGCCAGGTCTTGTCGCCGATGGTTTCGCGCCATTCATGCGCGGTATCCACCACATCGGTCCGGTCGGGCACATACCGCACCGTCCGTACGAACTCTGCCTCAATCGGCTGGCCATTGATCACCAGCTCCTCATTGATCATCTGAACGGTATCGCCGGGCAAGCCGACCACCCGCTTGATCATGACCCGTTCCGAATGGGTGTGTTCAAACACAACCACATCGCCGCGTTCGGGCGTGCTGGCAAAAAAGCGACCGCCACCAAGTGGCAGGTAACGCCCGATACTCAGCGGCAGGGAATACCGGCCATACCCGAAGGCAAATTTGGAAACCGCAACCCGGTCACCGACTTCAAGCGTCGGAACCATGCTTTCGGAGGGAATCACCCGCTGCTCGTAGAGCAGGCCGGTGAAGAGGAGAAAGGCGGGCGCGACGATCGCAAGTGTCGCGCCCCATTCGCGCAACTCCTGCTTGACCTTTGCCCAAAGACCCGCCTGCGGCGGTGCCTCGTCCGGCACGCTGTTTTCCTCAGTCATTCAAACCCCAATCACAGGCAATCCGGCATGTCTTAGACGAAAAGCAACAGGCTTGCGAAGGCGAAATGACCCGCAAGACTGCATTTCAATGTGAGGCGAAACAGCGCTTCAGGCGAGGCTGTATAGCAGTGCGCCGTCCGTGTCGGGCCGGCTTTTCACCTCGCCCCGATGGATCAGGTAGTTGAGGTGTGCCAGTGCCTCTCCCGTGGCGCTGCCCATCTCGTCATCCTTGATGGCCCGCCCGAACAGCGAAATGAAGGTCTCCGGAACCTTCAAAGGTCCCTTTTCGAGCTTCTGCCGCAGACGCGTCAGCGACGTCTCATGCCCGGCAATCAGATTGCGCAGGCGGATATGAGCGCCTGTGAAAGGCTCATTGTGGGCCGGCAGGATGAAACAATCCTCGGGCAGCTCCCGCAGCAGTTTTTCACAGCTCTTGATCCAGTCATCCAGCGGATTGGACATCGGCTCGGTCGGATGCACCGAAACATTCGACGAAATCCGCGGCAACAGCTGGTCACCGGTGATCGCCACATTCAGCGTCTCGCTGAAGAGGCACACATGCTCAGGCGAATGCCCGTTGCCGGTAATCACGCGCCATTCCTGGCCCGCCAGCTGCACCCGGTCGCCATCTTCCAGCCGCGTGAACGCGTCCGGCATCTGGCTCACGCCGCGCCCGAACCCGCCAAAGCGCGACACGTAATTGTCGATGGCTTTCTGGGGCCACCCGGCCCGCACATAGAAATCGATCCCCGCCTTGGGCGCGTCCCGGCCGGTATCGGCCACCAGCATCCGGCAGGTCGTATACTCCAGACGGCTGATCCACAGCTCGGCGTCATACTTGTAACAGAGCCAGCCAGCGCACCCGATATGATCGGGGTGCATATGCGTGATAATGACCCGCTTCAGCGGCTTCTCGGGCGTTACCCGTTCATCCAGCAATTTGCGCCAGGCGTCTTTGGTATCGGGCAGCGGCATGCCGGTGTCCACGATGGTCCAGCCATCGCCATCATCCAATATCCACACATTGATGTGCTTGAGCGAAAACGGCAGCGGCATCCGCGTCCATTCCACGCCCGGCGCCAGCGTGATTGCTTCGCCCGGTTCGGGCGCCAGCGTTCCATGCGGGAAAGTCAGACCCTTGTACTGGGTCGGTTCTGAGAGAAATCCATCCATGGGACTCACGATACGGCGGCAGGCTCCCCCGTCGAGCCGTCACGCGGGGGAAAGATCACTTGATCGGCTTGCGTTCCCGGGGAGGCAACTTCGTCCGCTTGAACTTGTCGCCCTTGAGCACCGAAGGACGGTTGCTGGGGCCCTCAGGCGCCGGCGCGGCAGTGGGCTTTGCGCCAGGACGTGCAGGCTTGGCTCCCGGCCGCGCGGGTTTCGCGCCGGCACGGTCCGGTTTGGGTCCGGTGCGGGGCTTATCTGGCCGCCCCTGTCCGGGCTTTGTCCCAAACTGTCCCGATCTGTCCCGATCTGTCCGGGGTTGGTCGCGCCCTGTCTCAGATCGCTCGCGTCGCGGGCCATCACTTGTCCTCAGGCGATCCTCGCGCCGGGCGGGGCTCGAACGCACTTCTTCGCCGGCCCCAGCGGCCAGCAACGCCGCCCGCTCCTTGGCACCCAGCGGCCGCCATTTGCCCTGAGGTAGACCCGCCAACAGGATCGGACCAACCCGAATTCTCTGCAAATCCAACACCCTAAGCTCAACCAGCTCACACATCCGCCGGATCTGCCGGTTGCGACCTTCCTTCAGAACGAAGCGCAAAACCTGTCCGCGTTCCTGGGTCACTTCCGCCGGGCGCAGCTGCCGCCCGTCCAGCTCCAACCCATGCCGTAGCAGCGCCACCTTGGCGGTGGTGATGTCACCTCTCACTTTGACAAGGTATTCCTTGTCCATGTCGCTCAGCGGGCCAATGATCGCCTTGGCGAGCACACCATCCTCCGACAGAATCAGCAGTCCATGCGAATCCTTGTCGAGCCGTCCGAGCGGCGCCATCTTGTTCGAACGCTGCGGGATAGCGTGCGCGCTGCCCGACAGGTTCTCCTCCGAAATCAGCCGGATCGCCGGAATTTCCCCCGGCTCAGGAGTCCCCGAAACATAGCCCACAGGCTTGTTGAGGATCACTGACAGCTGGTTATCCAGACGCCGCGACGCGGCATCCGTAAGGCTCAGCGTCTGCCCCTTGGTGACGCGTTCCCCGGCAACCGTAACCGGCTTACCATCCAGTTGTATAAGGCCTTTTTCAATCAGCGCATCGGCTTCCCGGCGCGAACAGACGCCTTCCTGAGCCAGCCATTTATTGATGCGTAACGGCTCATCGCCGGTATAGGTCTTGGTCCAGGCCACAGCCAGTTCGCTCCTCGGGGATCAACGCCCCTCTTACCGGCCACCGCCCCGGCCAGCAACAGCCCGCTGCTAGACGCCGAACAGCGCCTTGCTGCCCTCCAGGAAGCGCGCCCCGCCCTCGGTGATCGCAGGCACGCGCCCCGGCGCCGAGGCCAGCGACGTTTCCGCAAAGAACCCCGCCAGCGCCAGCTGCCGCGCCCGCTGATCCATATCTTGACCGCTCCGTGCCGCAATCGCGCCGAGCGCCAGGAAATGCCCGCCGATCACATCGCCGGCCAGCGCCAGATACTCCGTCGCGCCCGCAAGCCCCTTCTCGGGTTCATCTGCCAGCGTTTTCACCATCCACTCGCTCGCCTCAGATAGCGCCGCCGCGCCCGCCTTCAGCCGGTCAGCGATCTGCACCAGCTGCGGATCATTTGTCGCCCGCGCCTGCCGCACCGTTTCCTCAACCTCGACAATCATCGCCTGCATCGAGGCGCCCTTCGTGCCCGAAAGTTTCCGGCCCACTAGGTCGATCGCCTGAATGCCGTTCGTGCCCTCATAAATCGGCGCGATGCGGGCATCCCGGTAAAGCTGAGCGGCCAGCGTCTCGTTCATGAAGCCCATGCCGCCATGCACCTGCACGCCCAGGCTCGCCACCTCAACGCCGATATCCGTGCTCCAGGCTTTGGCAATTGGCGTCAGAAGGTCTTCGCGCGTCTTGGCCGCGGCGCGCACATCCGGATCAGGCGAACTGTGCGCGAGATCTGCCGCCACCCCGCAAGCGTAACAGATCGCCCGCGCTGCAGCCACTTTCGCCCGCATGGTCGTCAGTGTGCGGCGCACATCCGCATGGTGCAGGATCGGCGCCGGACCTGTCACGCCAGCCGCTGCCCCTTGCTTGCGTTCCTGCGCGTAAGCAAACGCCGTCTGGAACGCCGCCTCCCCCACCGCAACGCCCTCAAGGCCCACATTCAGGCGCGCCGAGTTCATCATCGTGAACATGCAGGCGAGCCCGCGATTTTCCTCGCCGATCAGCCAGCCCTTGGCGCCGGAATACTCCATGACGCAGGTCGGGCTGCCATGAATGCCCATCTTCTTCTCGAGCCCGATACAGCGCACACCGTTGCGCTCGCCGGGTGTTCCATCCGCATCCAGAATGAATTTCGGCACGAGAAACAGCGAAATACCTTTGGAGCCGGCAGGCGCGTCCGGCAGGCGTGCCAGAACGAGATGGATGATATTCTCAGCCATGTCGTGATCGCCCCAGGTGATGTAGATTTTCTGGCCGGTGATTGAATAGCTGCCATCCTCACATGGCTCGGCCTTGGTCTTGAGCGCGCCGACATCGCTGCCCGCCTGAGGCTCAGTCAGGTTCATCGTGCCGGTCCATTCGCCGGACACCAGCTTTGGCAGATACGCCGCGCGCTGGACATCGGTGCCATGCGCGAGCAGCGCCTCAACCGCGCCATAGCTGAGCATCGGACAGAGCCCGAACGCCATGTTCGCCCCGTGGAACATCTCCATCACGCCAAGCGCCAAAGCCTTCGGCAACCCCTGGCCGCCCCATTCCTCAGGCGCGGCAAGCCCCATCCAGCCACCCTCAACGAATGCCTTGTAGGCGTCCCCAAAGCCGGGCGGCGCCACAACGCCCCCATCTTTAAGCACTGCGCCATGCGCATCGCCCACAGGGTTCAGCGGCGCCAGCACATCACGCGCCAGCTTGGCCGCTTCCTCTAGGATCGGGCGCACCAGATCGGGATCATACGCCTCATGACCGGGCAGCCCCTGCAGCCGCCCGATCCGCGCGAATGCGTTCAAGGCAAATTCAATGTCGCTGACCGGTGCGTCGTAGGCCATGTCCATCCCTTTGTGTTTCTGAATAAATGATATGTCGCGTAGATGTTAAAGTTGAGGTTCACACTGTAAATGAGTGCACTACTTAGAGTGTTCCCATACGGCAACTGGAGGGACTGATTCCATGCGACTTCTTCTTATTTCGGCCAGCGCACTGATTCTTGCGGCCTGTTCTGAAACAACACCGGCGGCGCCCGCCGCCGAGACTCCCGCCCCCGAAGCGACCGCTTCAACAGAAGCAGCCCCTGAAACCACCGAAGCTCCGGTGGAATATGGCGCGGCCGGCACCTACGAGATTGATCCGGCCCACACATCGGTCACCTGGAAAGTCGATCACTTCGGCCTCTCCAGCTACACGGGCCGCTTCAAGACGGTTGACGCGACACTCCAGTTCAACCCGGAAGACCCTTCCGCCACCAGCATCACCGCCACCATCGACCCGCTCTCGGTCGAGACAGATTTCCCCGGCGACTATAAAGCCGGCCATGCGGACAGCGGCTTTGACTCGTGGAACGAAGACCTCGGCCGCAACGCCAACTGGCTGAACGCTGACGCCTTCCCGCAAATCACCTTCACCAGCACCTCGGTGACCCAGGACACCCCGTCGACCGGCAAAGTCACCGGCGACCTGACCTTCCTCGGCGTGACCAAGCCGGTGACCCTCGACGTAACGTATAACGGCAAGGCAAACTTCCCCTGGGCGCCTGAGGCTGACAAGATCGGCTTCTCCGCCACCACAACTCTGAAGCGTTCGGACTTCGGCAACGCCACCTACGCGCCAAACATCGGCGACGAAGTGGAAGTGATCATCGAAACCGAGTTCCAACAGGTCGTTGCTCCGGCAGAACCGGCCCCGGCAGAGTAAGCCAGTATGACAACTTCCTCACCGGCGTCTCGCTATACCGCTGTGGCCATTGCCCTTCATTGGGCCATGGCCATCCTTCTCCTCTTCATGATCTGGCTTGGCTGGAACATGGACGACAACGAGGTCCGGTATCAGCTGCACAAATCGGTGGGGATTACGCTTTTGTTTCTGACAGTCGCCAGGATTGTCTGGCGGCTGCTCAACCCGCCGCCGCCTCTGGCGTCAGACATGAAGCCCTATGAGCAGAAGCTCTCTCACGCCGTTCACATCGCGTTTTACGCCATGATGGTCATCATTCCGCTGGCCGGCTGGCTGCTGGTGTCCATCTCGCCCTTCCAGATTTCGACGGTGCTTTATGGCGCGGTCGACTGGCCCCACCTGCCGTTCACATCCGGCCTCCAGCAGGGCAATGAACTCCTCCACGCCGTCGTGGAGAATGTTCACTCCAAAGGCGCCTGGGTCATTATCACTTTGCTCGGCCTGCATGTTGCCGGCGCGGTGAAGCATGAAATCAGCGGCGAGGACGGTGTGCTCAAGCGCATGATCCCTGGCCTTTTTGGCAAGGCCGCTCCGCCATCTCCGCCCGCGCGCGGGGCCGTTATCGCTTTCGGCAGCAGTGTTATCCTCTTCGCTCTCATTGCCGCCATTCCGCTCATTGGCTCAGGGGGCGCCAGAGGCAGCGCAGCCCCAGCAGGGGGCACCGGCGCCGAGACAAACGGCAACTGGACGGTCGATTACGCTACCTCCGAGATACGCTTCTCCGGCCTTTATGACGGCAAACCCTTTGAGGGCGTTTTCGACACCTGGAACGCAGATGTCGCCTTTTATCCTGAAGATCTCCCCGCCTCTGCCGTTTCGGTTACCGTCGATACAGCCAGCGTCGCCACGGGAACCAAACTTTATGATTCCACCCTGCGCGAAGCGGAATGGTTCAACACCGCCGCCTTCCCGCAAGCCACCGTCCTGCTTTCGGACTTCCAGAGCACAGGCGGCGAAACATACTCGGCGACAGCGACGATGACGCTTAAAGGCAAGGAAACCAGCGCACCTCTGACATTCGAACTCAAGATCGACGGCGACCGCGGTGACCTTGAAGGCAAAGCGGTCTTCTCGCGTAAAGCGCTGGATCTCGGCCAGGTGTCAGATGCAGGCGGCAGCTGGGTCTCTGACGAGATCGCGGTTGAAGTCAAAGGCACGGCAACCCGCAACAACTGACGGGCGCCATCCGCGATGCTACGCATTGACGGCGATTAGCCCAGTGCTAAGCGAGAAGCCATGTCCGCGCCCGTCGTCCCGATCCTGCCCGAAACTGTCGCCCTGGCGGTGGAAATCCTGAGCGGTGGCGGGCTTGTCGCCATGCCGACGGAGACCGTCTACGGCCTTGCCGCGGATGCCGCCAACCCGGACGCCGTCGTCCGTCTGTACCAGGCCAAGGGCCGTCCGCGCTTCAATCCGCTGATCGCTCACGTCTCAGGGACGGAAATGGCATCGCGGGAAGCGGTATTCTCGCCCCTGGCAGAGCGTCTTGCCGAGAAATTCTGGCCAGGCCCGCTTACCCTTGTGTTACCGGTCAATCCGAATGGAACCGTCTGCGACCTTGCCCGCTCCGGCCTCCAGACAGTTGGCCTTCGCTGCCCCTCGCATCCCGCAGCCAACGCACTGATCACCGAATTCGGCCGCCCCGTTGTCGCCCCTTCTGCCAATCGCTCCGGTCATGTAAGCCCAACGCGCGCAGAGCATGTTGCCGCCGACCTCTCAGACCGGATTGATCTGATCCTGGATGGCGGTCCCTGCGATGTCGGGATCGAGTCAACAATCCTCGCGGTTGAGGGCGAAACCGCAACGCTGTTGCGCTCAGGCGCAATTCCCAGCGACGTGCTCGAAACCTTCATCGGAAAATCTCTGGAACGGGCCAGCGGATTGGCAATCTCGGCGCCCGGTATGCTCAAATCCCATTATGCGCCCAACGCGCAGCTCCGCCTCGACGCAGCCGCGCCGGAAGCGGGAGAAGGGTATCTGGGGTTTGGCCCTGGCGTGCGCGAGGGGCTAAACCTCTCACCCGAGGGAGACCTCGCAGAGGCCGCGACCAAGCTGTTTGCCATGCTGCGCGCGCTTGATGCACGGTTTGACCGCATCGCCATAGCCCCCATCCCGTGGGAAGGGCTCGGCGAAGCTATCAACGACAGGCTGGCACGCGCGGCTTACCGCGACAATTGATGAAGCAGCCTCAGCCGCCCATGATGTCTTCTTTAAGAACCGTCATCATGAACTGGTAAGAGGTCTCACCCTCATCTTCGTC
Organism: Hyphomonas neptunium ATCC 15444; assembly: GCF_000013025.1. Lineage (NCBI taxonomy): Bacteria > Pseudomonadati > Pseudomonadota > Alphaproteobacteria > Hyphomonadales > Hyphomonadaceae > Hyphomonas > Hyphomonas neptunium. Next base: position 1,908,216 of record NC_008358.1, read on the forward strand.
CTTGTAGACGACGGCGATGAACTCGGCGCCGAGATACACCTCGACGGAATCGTCGGTCTTCTGGCGCGCAAGCAGGCGAAGACCGGGATGAAGTTTTTCCTTGAGATAGGCCTCAAGACGCAATGTTTCTTCGCGCTCCATGGCGGCACTCCTTGTTTTATCTGGACTAGCTGGCGGGAACCTAGTCAGTTTCGCTCACAGTGCAATGCACGGGCTGCAAGCGGCTGTGAAGGTTATTCTGCCGAAGTTTCGGGGATTGCCTGATCCATGCTCTGCGCAGGCTGGCAGCACGCCGGTCCCGCAACAATCTTTGCTGGCACACCGGCAACGGTGCACCGCGCCGGAACATCTTTGAGCACCACACTGCCGGCTGCCACCTTGGCCTCGTCGCCAATGGAGATATTGCCGAGGATCTTCGCGCCCACCGAAAGCAGCACACCGCGCCCGATCTTGGGGTGGCGATCACCCACTTCCTTGCCGGTTCCGCCGAGCGTAACCCCATGAAGCAACGAGCAGCCATCGCCAACAATCGCCGTCTCACCGATCGTGATGCCGGAGGCATGATCCAGCATTACCGCGCGCCCGATCCGCGCTGCCGGGTGAATATCCACATCGAAAAGCTCCGACGCCCGGCTCTGGAAATGAAACGCCAGCGTCTCCCTGCCCTGCCGCCACAGCTCGTGTGCAATCCGGTGCGTCTGAAGCGCCAGGAAGCCCTTGAAAAACAGGAAAGGCTGCAACATCCCGCGTGCTGCCGGGTCACGCTCCAGAACGGCCTGCATATCGCTTTCGGCAAACTCGATCAGGCCCGGCGCGCTGTCATAAACGGCCGAAAGAATGTGCCGCACCTGCTGGGGGCCCATGCCCGGCCCGGAGAGCTTCTCCGCCAGATGAAAGGACAATGCTTGCCCCAAAGTGGCATGCGAAAGGATCGCGGCGTTGAGATAGCTCGCCAGCGTTGGCTCCTCGGCCGCAGCCGCCTGCGCCTCAAAACGCAGCCTTTTCCAGGGCGGAGGGGGGGCGCCGATGTCAGGATTTTCCATTGGGGCAGCCTCTTCATGTCTTCTGTTGGAGGTGAGATGGCATCGCAAAAGCGATGTTTCAATTCCTTTTGCCTATTCTGCCGGTTGCGGTCTTGGCGGCGGCCTGTAGCCAAACAGCCTGCGGATCGGCTTCATTGTCATGATCCGGAAGACCGCCGGCGTGAAATAAAGCCCGATCAGCGCCGATCCGCCGACGCCGCCCGCAATCCCGGCTGCCAGCGGCATCCAGAACGTATCGCCCGTCAGCAGGATCGGCACAAATCCGCCCATCGTGGTCAGGGTCGTGGCAATGATGTGCCGGGTGGCATCCATCACCACCTCGCGCTGCGCAATAACATCATCCGCCATCGCATCTTCATCCGCCTTGAGCAGAGAAAGCACGACGATGGAACTGTTGATCGCAATCCCGAAGAGCCCAAGGCTGCCCACAATCGCATTGAACCCGAACGGCAGATTGAACAGCCACACCCCGAAAAAGGCGTAGAACACCGAGATCACACCGGTCGCCACAATCAGCAGCATCATCCGGAATGAATTGAAAACCAGCGTGATCGCCCCGGCCATGACCAGCATGAGCGGAATGCCAACCCCTGCCAGGTTCCCGACTGCCTCCCCGGAATTTTCCGCCTCGCCCCCGATCAGCATGTCGTATTCCGCCGGCAGAACAAACCCGCTCACCGCCAGCCGTTCCTGAAACTGCGCCAGCGTCGGCGCCGGGAGCGTGTACGGATCAAGATACGCCAGGATCTGGTTGGTGCGCAGCCCGTCGCGGCGCGAAATCGTCGCTGTTTTCGGCGTCAGCTCCATTGCGCCCAGCGCAGAAATCGGCGTTCCCGTTGCGCCCGGCATGGCCCCGATGGTCTTGGATTGAAGGTCTGACAGCGACTGCCGCCGGCTGTCCGATCCGATAATGCGAACCGGCAGTTCCTCGGTCCCCTCCAGGATAGACCCTGCCCGGATGCCCTCAAGCTCGGTATTCAGATTGGTCGCCAGATCCGCCAGGCGCGATCCTGCAAGCGCCGCTGCTGCCTCATCCGCGTTCAGCCGCAATGTCGGCGCACCCAGCTGCAGAGACCCGACCGTATACGTAACACCCGGCGTTTCGCTCAGGATCGTGCGCAATTCGTTGCCCAGCCTGTTGAGCGTTTCCAGATCAGGCCCGCGCAGGATCAGCTCGATCGGCGCATCCGCCGGTGGCCCCTGCTCGAACGGCAAGGCGAGAAAACGCGCCGACGGAAACTCCTGCCGCACGCGCCGCTGCACATCATCGACGATCTCGTGCGTGCGCTCGGCGCTGTCGAGCTGCACCCAGCCCGAAGCAAAACCTTCCACACCCTGCGTATTGTTGATGATATTGTAGTAGACCCGCGGCGAAGGCTCCCCGAGCACCCAGGTCACGGATTTGACACCCTCCGTTTCGAGGATGAATTCCGTCGCACGCCGGGTCACCTCCTCGGCGTCTGCAATATCCGCCTCATTGGGAAGGTTCAGGACAACCTGGAACTGATCCCGCTCCGTAGGCGGAAAGAATTGCTGCGGCAGTGTGCTGGTCAGCACAAGCCCCACAATCGCCGGCGCCAGGCCAATGAATATGCCCAGCGGCGGAAACCGCAACACGGCCTCAATCGTCCCCCGGTAGCCATCCGAGATGAAATCGATGCTCACCCCGTCGCGCCACCACCGGCGCGTCCGGCGCACTTCCCCCTTCTCCCAGCTTCGCGTCCGGTCAAACCATCCCGCCAGCGCCGGAACAATCGTGATCGAAATCAGGAACGAGGCAGTGATCGAATAGATCACCGAGAGGCCAATCATGCCGATGAACTCACCGGCGGCGCCAGGCAGCATCGCAATCGGCGCAAATGCCAGAACCGTCGTCAGCGTCGATGCCGCCAGCGGCCCGGAAAGCTGTTTCAGGCTTTTCTGGATGGACTCCAGCCGCCCATACCCCTTCGCCCGCCACTGATCGACATCATCAGCCACTACAATGGCATTATCGATCAACAGGCCGAGCGAGATAACCAGCCCCGTCACCGACATCTGATGCAGCGGATGCCCGAACACGTTGAACAGGATCAGCACCAGCCCCACCGTCAGCGGCATCGCCAGACCCACCACGATCGCAGAGCGCCATCCCATCAGGAAGAACAGCACCAGAAAAACGATCAGCGCCGACATAAGAAGGTTCTCGGCCAGGCCGGTCAGCCGGCCATTTGTATACACGCTCTGGTCAAAGACGATTTCTGCAGCCAGACCCGGCGGCATGTTCACGGCAAAATCGGCAACAATCTTCCGCGCGCCATCGGACCATATGTCAACGCGCTGTTCAGGCGAGATATAGGCTGCGACCAGAACGGATCGGTGCCCGTTCTCATATGCTGCCCGTGTCGGGGGCTCCTGCAGCCCCTTCTCGATCCGCGCCACATCGCCCAGCCGCAACGAACTGCCATCTTCCCGCTGAAGAACGGGCACTTCGGCGATCCGGGAAATATTCGTGAACTCCCCCTCGACTTCGACGCCGATCGTCCCCCCATCCGTCCGCAGCCGCCCGGCGGGGTTCTTGGAGTCGGCCGCCAGCACAGCGCCCGCCGCCTGGCTGAACGACAGCCCCGCAGCAGAGAGCGCCTGCGCGTCCATGACAACGCGCACTTCTTCGGTCGGCATCCCGAATGTCTGCGTCAGCTCCGTCGCGTTCAGCCTCTGAAACCGGTCCTGAAGGTCCAGTGCCAGGCGCCGCATGATCGGCAGCGGCACATCTCCCTCGCCGGTCCAGGTGAGGGATACAATCATCGTGGCGGCGCCCACATATTGCCGCGTCACGTCCGGCGCGGATGCTCCGGGCGGAAACGAACTGCGCGCCTGTTCTACCTTTTGCCGGATAAGGGTCCAGGCATTGTCGACCTCTGTTTCAGACAGGTCTTCCTGAACGTCCAGCACCACCTGCGCGACACCGGCCCGTGAGATCGTATCGACCTGCGCGACCTCGGGCAGCTCCATCAATGCCGCTTCGAGCGGTTGCGCGACAAGCGCCTCCATCCGCTCGGCATCTGCTCCGGGCAGGAATACCACCACGGTGCCAAACCGCTCGACGAGCGTCGGGTCTTCCTGCCGGGCCAGCGTCATCAAGGCGCCGCCACCCCCCAGCAGGATCACAAGGATCGCCAGGATCGTCAGGCGTGTATTTCTGAAGAATAGCGTGCTCACCCCACCCACTCCGTACCGTCAGCCGCCGCTCGCCGCTTCGGCGCGCTGCACCTCTCGCGGCACGACCCTGGCGCCGGGAGTAACCCGCTGCAGTCCGTCCACAATAATCCGGTCGCCCGCTTCCAGCGGTCCGCGAACGAAAGCACGCTCCCCCGCGGGATACACCATCTCCACCAACCTCGGCTGAGCGCGCCAGCTTTCGTCTTCGCCTTCGCCCACCACGGCATAAACAGTCCACATGCCCCGATTGGCGCTCGCCAGGGCTTTGAGCGGCACCCAGAAACCCTTTTCTTCAAGCTTCCGCTCCATCTTCAGGCGAACAATCGAACCGGCAGGCACGCCTGTCGTCTCTGGTATGTCAAAAATCGCCGCAACGGTTCTCTGTGAGGGGTCCACAACGCCGGTAACACTTCTCAGTGGCGCATCGACCGGCCCGGTCTCCGCTTCCAGCGTATAAATGTCGCCGGGCACCAGTTCGGAAACTACGCGGGCAGAAACACCGATGCGTGCCTCCAGCGCCCCGCCCTCGACCAGCTCAAGAATGGCTTGTCCGGGGCCGGCAATTGCGCCTTCATCTGCAAAGCGTGAAACAATCATCCCGTCATACGGCGCCGTAATGCTTGCCAGATCTATTTGCACACGGATCGTATCCGCCTGCGCTTTGGCGGCATCGACGCGCGCCATGGCAGTGGCGGCCTGCGAAACAACTTCATCGACACGCTGCTGCGAAATATGCCCCTGCGCCTGAAGTTGGCGCTGGCGGTCAGCCGTATCCAGGGCCAGCTGGTGGGCGGACCGCGCCTCTTCAACAACAGCCTGCGATGAAGCCAGCTGCGCGCCAAGTCCGCGCGTGTCGAGGCGGGCTATGGTCTGGCCGGCCTTAACACGGTCGCCTACCCGAACATCAATCCGTTCGATCCGTCCCCCGGTCTGAAACCCCAGCCGGCTGGTGCGCCGCGCTTCGGCGATGCCCGTAAACAGTTCGTCTATGTCCAGCTCCGTCAGATACTCAACCGGAATGACGCTGACGGCCAACGGTTCGGGCTCGGCGATTGCGATCTTCGGCCCCTCTTCGCTTCGCAGCAGCGTCGCCGCGGCCAGAAGGCCAGCAATCACCAGCCCCATTAGAACGATGAAGACCAGCGCCTTGAGAACGGTCGGGCGGCGGCGGCTGGTGTCGGCTTCGTAGGGTGTCTCGTGGGTCATTGGCCGTGTCCGGAACAAGCGGGTGATACGGGAGCCGCGCACAGGCTGCGAAACAGCAGCGCGGCGTGAAACTGAATGAACCCTGCCGTGTCCGTGCCGCCCTGTGGTGTTGGAAGGCTTACGGGGAAACCCGGCAGATGGATCAGTAGCAGCGCAATGCCATGCATGGACGCCCAGAGGGATTTGGCGGCGATGAAAGGGTCAAATGAGGTGTCGAACACGCCAATTTCCTGGCCTTCGCGCACAAGCCCTACAACCACCATGAACGCTTGCCCTTTATGGCTTTGCTCAAACTCACACCAATAGGCGCCGTCATCGGCCTCTGCGGGCGCTTGCGTGGTCGAACTGAACGCCGCGGCATAGTGATGTGGCCGCGCAATCGCCGTCTCCACATATTTGGCAAAGCAGTGACGCACGCGCGCTTCAAATGGCAGGCTGGTCAGCGCCGCCTTGTCGATGGTCGACATCAGCCGCTCAAAAAACGACTCTTTCAGCTCGTCGAGCAGTTCTTCTTTCGAGCCGAAATACTTGTAGATGGCAGCGGGCGAGTAATCGATCTCTTCGGCCAGCCGGCGGATCGACAGACCCGTTTCCCCCTCCGTGGAGAATACGCGTTCGGCAGCATCAAGAATGGCAGTTCGCACACGCTGGCGGCGGCGATCGGCCGGGCTTTCTTCTGGAAGGGCATCAGAATTCAAGGCCGCACATCTCCACCGACGTTTATTTAGTGAACAGTGTTCACCAATAAGGTAATACGCCGATTAAGCATGTCTGACAAGCAATTCATTGGCCTGATTGAGCCTTTGCGGCGGGCGCCTGAAAAGGTAAGGCGTGGAGTGTGACAAAGCTCTTTCCCGATCCCCCGCCCCCAGGCTCCCCGCTGCTGGCTGCAAGGCCGGCCAACGCGGTCCGCAGCTTCCTTGCCTTGCGCAAATCCGCCAACAAGCAGTTCCTGAGCGAACCCGGCCCGACAGCCGATGAGCTGGACCAGCTCCTCAGTATAGCTGCCCGCGTGCCCGACCACCGGAAGATGACCCCCTGGCGCTTCATTACCTTCCAGGGCAATGCCCGGCAGGACTTCGGCAAGGCCCTCGCCACCATTGCCGGTCGCAAGCCCAATGCAGAATCGCGCGACGTGGTCGAAGCTGCCGGACTGCTGCTTCGTGCGCCAACGGTCGTCGCAGTCATATCCGCGCCTGTCGATGATGGCCGCACGCCTGTGTGGGAGCAGGAGCTGTCGGCCGGAGCGCTCTGCTACAACCTGCTCCTCGCGGCCAACGCCAGCGGCTGGGGCGGCGTGTGGCTATCGGAATGGATCACCTTCAGTGAAGAGGTGGACGTCCTGTTGGGCCTCAAGCCAAACGAGCGTCTCGCAGGCTTCATCTACATTGGCACCGCGACAGCGTCCCCTCAGGAACGGATACGTCCAGACCTGTCCGGACTGGTCTCCGCCTGGTCTCCGGATGTCCCGGACTGACCGGGTTTGTCCAAGTTTGTCCAGATTTGTCCGCGTTTGTCCGGGATTATCCGCGCCCGCGATAGGACGCGACGCCCGTATCGGGCACGTAAAGCCCCTTCGGAACATCGCCTGATTGCCAGAATACATCGATAGGTATCCCCCCCCTCGGATACCAGTATCCGGAGATGCGCAACCAGGTCGCTTCGGTGAAATCGAAGATCTTTTTCCCAATGGAAACAGTGCACTCCTCGTGGAAAGCCCCGTGGTTTCGAAAGCTTGTGAGGTACAGTTTCAGGCTTTTGGATTCGACTAGCCAGGGACCCGGCGCATAATCGATTACCAGATGCGCAAAGTCCGGCTGCCCGGTAACCGGACAAAGCGAAGTAAATTCCGGCGCCACAAACCGCGTAAGGTACAGCGTCCCGGAATGCGGGTTTTCCACCCGCTCCAGCTGCGCCTCTTCGGGGCTCGCTGGCTGAACGGTGTGTTGGCCAAGCTGGCCAAGTTTTTGATAGATCGGATTGTCAGCCATTGGGGAATATCGCCGGTACAGGAATGAGATCGAACGTCAGGCCCATATAGAGCACGTACCCCAGGAGCAACACTGCGCCTTCCCAGCGCGCCAGCTTGCGGCCAGTCAGGGCGAACAGGAACAGCAGCGCCACTGACAAGACCAGCGCGCCTATATCCACCGAGCTGATGAGGCTGACCGGCTCACCGCCCGCCATCGCTTCTGCGCTGGCGTCGCCCCGCACGCTGAAGGGTTGAACCAACGCGGTAATCCCCAAAATACCCAATATATTGAATAGGTTAGATCCGATCACATTGCCCAGCGCCACATCGGCCTTCTTGCGGAAAGCCGCCACAACAGACGTCGCCAATTCCGGAAGGCTCGTGCCGATCGCAACAATTGTGAGGCCGATAACCGTCTCACTGATGCCGATTTGTCGGGCGAGTGTCACAGATCCCTCAACCAGCAGGTTGGCGCCCAGAACAACCCCGGCAAGACCCGCAATGGCAATGACAATGCCAACGACCAGTCCGTACTGAGCATCGACCACCTCCCCCTCTTCCTTGTGCATCTGAGCCGTTCCGTCCTGTCGGCGCTGATCCAGAACAATCGAAAGCACCAGATAGCCGATAAGCACCGCCAACATCAGGAAGCCGGATATCCGGCTGAACTGGTCAAACCAGATCAGCGCGCACAGCAACCCTGTAGCCCCAAGCATGAACAAGCCATCGCGCATGATCACATTAGGGTGAACGATGATGGGAGAGAGGATAACCGCAATCGCCAGCACCAACAGCACATTGGCGATGTTGGAGCCCACGACGTTGCCGATGGAAATACCCACGGCCCCCTGCCCCACAGCCTGCAAACTTGTAACGAGTTCAGGTACGGAGGTGCCGAAGCCGACGAGGGTGAGGCCGATAACCAGCTCTGAAATATTGAGCTTCCGCGCCACGCTGACCGACCCGCGCACGAGGGCTTCTCCCCCCACAAAAAGGAGGAACAACCCCGCTGCGATCATAAGATACATCATATGAATTTAATCCCACTGAAATCCGGACCTTATAAGAGCCCCCATATACGAGTTACATCTCCCCCCGGAAACTCGCCTCAAAGGATCGTAAACCTGAGCTTCATGCTTCCTTTAGGATGAATGGGCCAGTTCTTGCAGGGAAATAAATCAGCAGAAAGCTGAATATTGGTAACCATGATACGCGTCACCTCAAACTCTGGATTTGCTCGGCTCCGGCCGATCGCTGGCGCCTGTCTTCTTGGCGCTACGGCCGCCTGCGCGTCCTTCAATGGCACGCCGCGCGGCGCAGAGACGCCTACTGGAACCGTATCGCAGGGACACTTTCATCTGCAGGGCACACCGCCAGCACTCGCCTCACGCGCGAATGCACTTCTGAACACCGGCGACCCGGCCCCGAGAAGTGTGCTGGAGAAACGCAACCGCGCTCAGGCTTTGGCCCGCAGCGTTGAAGACCTTCTGGCCTCCGAGGGCTACCTGGCGGCCGAAGTTCGCCCCGAAGACATGACCACGCTGGAATCCAGCTCCGTTCTGACTGTTGATCCGGGACCGCGGTTCACGGTCGCATCGGTCCGCCTCGCTGGCGCAGATGCGCTTGATGCTGACACGCGCAAGCTGGTTGATGGCCATCTGGCAGAGCTCCCAGTCGGTTCGCCCGTCAGAACGGCCAATGTTGAACAAATTGAAGCAGAGCTGATCACGACCCTCCAGGCCCGTGGTTTCGCTTTCGCCTCAAGTCCCGGTATCGATGCTCTGGCATCCAGAGAGGATGCCAACGTAGAGATCACCTACACAATAGATACCGGCCCCCTCGTGCGCCTGGGCGACCTTGTCAGCGATGAAACAGACCCGCGGTCCCAAAAAGCCATTCAAGTGCTCAAAACCTGGCGGGAGGGTGCCACCTACAATCCGCGCACCATCGACCGCCTGCGCGGCCGCTTGCGGTCCAGCGGCCTTTACGAAGGCATTGGTGTCGTCGTCTCCGACCAGCCCGACGCAGACGGCTATCACACGGTTTCCCTTACGCTTGCAGAAGCCGACCCTCGGTCCGTTAGTTTTGGTGTCACGGCCTCAACCACCGAAGGCGTTGGTGCAGACGCGCTTTGGGAGCGGCGCAATGTCACCGGCCGCGCAGACAAGGTATCCGTTCTCGTGGAAGCCGCCACGCTCGCAAGAAGCGTGACTGTAGGTTACGAACGCCCAAACATCGGGCGCTTCGGTCGAACGCTTCTTACAGAGGTTGGCGTTCGTCAGGAAGAAACCCAGGCCTATGATCTGGACGGTGCCAAGATAGGGGCGACCCTTGCACAACCCTTCTCGCGCCAGCTGACATTGTCCGTCGGCGCAGAAATAGACGCGACCCGGATTACAGACCAGCGAACCCGTATTTACCTTGGTGAGCGCGAACAGGTCACCTTCTCCATCCCGGTCACAGCGACCTATACCGATGTTCGCGATCCCCTCGACCCGCAAGAAGGCATTCGGGCATTTGCGGCGGTAGAAAACGGCATCTCGCTCGGCGAAAGCACGCCGGGCTATACGCGCATGCAAATCTCTGGCGCGACCTATCGCAAGATTGCAGATGACCTCGTTGCCGCGGTACGCGCTGAGTACGGAGCTTTTTCAGGCTCCAATTCTGTGCCGACCGATCGTCTGTTCTTTGCCGGTGGCGGCGGCACAGTGCGCGGTTACGAATATCAATCGCTGTCACCCACTGATGAGTTTGGAGAGTTCCTGGGCGGGCGCAGCCTGTTCTCCGCATCGGCAGAGTTGCGCTGGCGCCGGTCCGAGCGGTTCGGTTACGCCGCATTTGTAGACATCGGCGCCGCAAGTGACGATGTCGGCTCGGTCTTTGGAGAATCGAAAGCCTCAGCCGGCCTCGGCATTCGCTACTATCCGGGTTTTGGTCCGATCAGATTTGATATTGCAGCACCACTGAATAAACGGGATGGGGATGCGCCGCTGCAGATCTATGTCTCTATTGGGCAAGCCTTCTGATGAAAGTGCCCGTTCTTCCCTTCAAGGATTGGCGCCGGCGTCATCCCTGGCTGACGGGCGCCATCATCGCTGCCGCTGGCGGCGCCGCAGTTATTGGCTCTCTCCGCATCTGGATCACGACTGACAGTGGACGGAATTTTATCGTCTCGCAGATTGATGGACTGGACCTGGCCGGATATGGCCAACTGCACATCGAAGGCCTGAAAGGCGACCCCCTGTCGGACCTGCGGGTCTCCAAGATCCAAGTGGTAAACGAAGGAGGCGTCTGGGCTGAAGCCCATAATCTGAGGCTTCGCTGGTCACCCCTTTCACTTCTATCGCGTTCAGTCGATATTTCGGAGCTGGATGTCGACACAGTTTCGATCTTTTCGCGCCCCGAACGAGCCCCCCAACCGCCGCCTGAAGGCGGTGGCGGCAATTGGCGGGTCAATCTCAACGCCCTCACCCTGGACCGGCTCGTGCTTGCCGATGGCGTGGCCGGCCCACAATCTGCCTCCGAAATAAGCGCCCGCTTTGTACAGCAGGCAAACGGCGCGCTGGACGCAGCGCTCCGTCTACGCCCCCTCGAAGGCCGCGGCGACCGGGTCGACCTGCTGATAGTCATGACTGCCTCCAATCGCTTTGACATCACAGTCATCGCCGACGCGCCTGCTGACGGCATGTTCGCCCATATGCTCGAATTGGAGCCTGGCTCGGCAGCGCGGCTGGAAGCCAATGGCGCGGGAGATTTGCGCAATGGGGTTGGTGAAGCCCGCTTTTCAATTGACCGCGAAGACAAAGCCTATCTGTCCGGCAAAATGGAAAATGGCCGCCTAAGCGCATCTGCAAAGCTGGATGCAACTTCCCTTCCGCTCCCGGATGATATTGTTGATCTTCTGGGCAACTCCGCTGAAGCTTCCCTCTCTGCCCGGCTCGACAACGAAGAGGCCCATTTCGAATTTGATGCGCTCGTGGCCGAGGGTGAAGTTCATCTCGCCGGCCTTGCAGACCTCGAGAACAACGAACTTATCGGCCCGGCCCATCTCAGCGCCGATCTAGCCTCCCTGCGCCCCTTTTGGGAGAACGGCGCTGGCATCTGGTTGAACGGCGAATTGACTTACGCCGACGGCAATCCGGGCTATTCGGGTGATATTCGTCTGGTTGCGGAAGAAGGTTCGGTTCTTCCGTTCGAAGCCGCATCCGGACAGGTGGCAGTCGGCCTGAAGGGCGCGGAGGTCCCGTTCTCTGGGAAGCTCGAATTCCTTGGTCCCTTCCCTATTGGCGATCTCGCCAGCACAGCGCTGGGGCCCGCCCCTACTGCGGAAATCAACGGGCGTTTCGACATCGCCTCGGGCGCACTCCTGGTTGATGGCGCTGAAGTTCGCCATGAAACAGGATCCATCAGCCTGGCTGGCCAGGTGGAAGCAGCCGGCGGGCACATGTCATTGGCAGGGCGCTTGAACCAATCCATCGCCCCCTTCGTTCCGGGTTTTGCTGGTTCGGCCAGCGGTATCATCAGCGTGGAGGGGCCATTCTCCTCCATTGATGTGGCGACCAACCTTTCGCTCCGCAATCTTTCCGGGCCGGATGCCGCGGCGGCGCTCATTGACGGAAATGGCAACGCTGCCGCCTCTCTGCGCATTGAAGGCGGCGACGTCACGGCACGGATGATCCGGCTGCGCCTTGCCGGCATCAATGCAGACGCTGTGGGCTCGCTGGCTGGCGCAGGAGGTCTGAACCTCGACGTCACCGCTGAGCAGACGGCAGATATTGTGGTCGGCGGAACGACGCTTAATCTCGGCGCACTGGACGGCAGTATTTCCCAACCCGGCGATACCCTGCTCATTACCGCCGATAGCGCGGACGGCCGCATCGTCAGCGGCACCAACACCATAAGCAACGTGGCAATTTCGACCTCGCTCGCACAATCTGGTGACAATATCGATGGACCGATCAGGGTCACCGGCGCTTATGGCGAAGAAGCAATTGAACTTTCCGCCCTTCTTCAACGCCGCGCAGGGAGCACACGGATCGATGATCTCGCCGGCTTCCTCGGGAAATTACAGGTTGGCGGCTATGGAGAGTTCAGCGATGACGGAGATCTCGACGCATTCGGCCGGTTGACTGGGAGTGACTTTATCGTCAGCGGCGTAAGCTTTGGTGGCGTCGCCGTCGAAGCCGCTATTCAACAGGAATCTGGCGATCCCCTCTCCGTCGTATTAGACGCAGATGTTCGTGATACCGTTCTGTCGGAAGACCTTCGCTTCGAGCGCATCAGCGCAAACATCCTTACCACGCAGAGCGGATACCAGTTTTCGGCACAGCTTGAAGATCCAACACGCAACCGCGAAACAAACATGATGGTTTCCGGCACCGCGTCTCTTTCGGAAGGCGCTCCGGAGGGAACGCTTGCCCTCGGCGGAATGATCTTTGGCCAGAATGTTTCAACGCGGCGCGATACCCGCTGGCGGCTTGGCGAAACGCCTGAAGTTGACGCTGACCTGGGCATATTTGGAGGTGGCCTCAAATTCTCGCTGGCCATGGCTGGCGCCTCTCCGCAGTTGAAGTTTGAACTCGACGATGTCGATGCCGGCCCCGTTCTTGCCTCTTTCGGCGCGCCCGTTTCTGCCGCGCGCATGGATGGCAGCGGAACATTCCGGCCGTATGGCATAGCCCCGAGCGGAACCTTCGACATCAGAACCAGCAGCCCGGTGGCGGGACTGGACGGCGCTGTTGACCTGGACATCGCCGGAAAGCTTGACGCGCGAATGCTCTCTGTTGAAGGTAACGCCAAATATGGACCGGCACTGGGCGGTACGTTCGCCATGGCGCTTCCGGTGACCGCCCAGGAAGGTGAGTTGGTAAGCCTGAACCGGCAAGCGGCGCTCCTCGGCCAGGCAAAGCTGAGCGGTGATCTCGAAGAATTGCGCCAGGTCGCGCTGGCCTATGGCCATGATATTGGCGGAAACATTGACGCCGGCATGCGAATTGGCGGAACGCTGGAAGCCCCGAAAATTGATGCGCATGCTGATATTTCTGATGGGCTGTATGAATACGGCGCCATGGGATTTCGCATTGCCCGGTTTGACATGAACGCCGGGCTTTCCGATGGCGCCATAACTGTCGATGCAACCGGCCAAGGCCCGGATGGCGGCACTTTGAAAGCTTCAGGCCGCCTGGATGAGGCGGGCGCCGCGAGGGTGGACATCGATCTCAACCGCCTGCTCGTCTACGACCGCAACTCTGACAATATGCGCTTGACTGGAAACGCGGCATTGACGGAGACGGAAACAGCACGCGTGGTCTCCGGTAGGCTGAATGTCGATGAAGCGAATTTCTCGCTGGATAACCTCCCGGCCTCAGGCGCCCGCCGACTCGATGTGCGTTGGCGTGAAGACCTGACGGATGAGCCGGTAGACCCAGTTCTGGAGAAGCCCATTCAGTTGGATTTTTCCATTCACTCAGATCGCCGCATATTCATTGATGGCCGTGGCCTGGAATCGGAATGGGGCGTCAATATCGACATTACCGGCTCACCCGCGGCCCCGCTCCTGAATGGACGGGCCACTTTGGTCCGCGGTGAACTTGAGCTTGCCCGCCGTCCGTTCGTTTTCGATACCGGCATCGTTACGTTCGATGGTCCCCTTGATTCCGCCCGCGTTGCGATTGGAGCTGCGCGCCAGGTGGATGGGTTTACAGCCCGGATCGACGTCACCGGCTCGCCCACAAACCCCCGCATAGAACTGACGAGCACGCCAGACCTTCCGCAGGACGAAATCCTGGCCCGCATGCTCTTTGGTCGCTCGGCAATGGACCTTTCCGCCCTTGAGGCGGCCGAACTGGCTGGCTCCATCGCGCGCCTCAGCGGCCAGGGAGGCGGGCTCGACCCTCTGGGTCAGATACAGGCCGGCCTTGGGCTCGACCGTTTGCGGCTCGGAACCAGCGTAGAGGGCAATACCGAGCTAGGCGTTGGGCAATACCTCGCTCCAGACGTCTATCTGGAGGTGACGACTGCTGGAGCTGCTGGTAATTCAGTTGAAGTTGAATGGCAGCCCCGCCCTCAGATTTCTGTGACCTCTGAAGCGCGCTCTACAGGTGAATCAAGGGTTTCCGTTCGTTGGAAACGAGATTACTAGTAATTAAAGGGAATTCTGCGTCGCAGGGTTATAAGGTCAGCGCTGTATAGGTCCTGTGCGTTAAACGGGGCCCCCTCGGCGTTTCAAATATTTGACAAGCGTTTCATAAATTTATGCACCGCATAACTTGCTACAACGCTTGTCAATTAGGAGACATAATAAAACCTAAAGGTGGAAAATGATGCAAGAAGAAATTCGGGCTGCCGGCTCCCGTTCTCCCACAAAGGTTGACCAACAGGTCGGCGAAAAAATCCGCGAACTCCGTATAGCCCAAAACTTCACGCTTTCTGAACTCGGTCAGGAGCTGGGTATCAGCCATCAACAGCTCCAGAAATACGAAACCGGTACCAACCGCCTCAGCGCCGGCATGTTGTCCAGCGTCGCTCGGGCGCTTCGGGTACCTATTGCCGAACTTTTCCAGACATCGGACGCGACCTCACAGGAAGCAAGGGACCCGGTGAGCGAATCGCGCGCCCGTTGCCACGCCCTGATCGATCGCACCAGCTCAGTCGGCAAGCTCGAAACGATGGCGAAGGTTTTGCGCGCTCTTTCGGCGGATTGAGTCGCCGCCGCAGACAAAAAAGAGCCGGAGCAGCGATGCTCCGGCTCTTTTTATGTTGGCACTAAGGCCGCCTTCAGTTCACACGAACATAAGGGCCGCGAAGGGTGTAAACGTCCATCCCCATGGCAACATCCAGATCCAGATACCCTTCAATCCCTGCCCCGTGCGGATCGCGAATACGCTCACCCGATCCCCGCAGCAGAGTTGCGCCCGATCCATCACTTACGGACCAGCTGACGGGAGTCATCCCCGGCTCCGCAAAGTCCACCCGGAGGCTGTCTGCCGCGCCGGCGTTTACCGGTAGGGGCTGCTCAAGCTGGCCTTCGACACGCGCAAAGAGCTGCACCACATACAGCCGCCCATCCTGCTCGACAGCGCCGATGCCGACATGATCAAAACCCGGCCGGAGAACGTTCTCGGCATTGAACGGATCAGACATAAGGGCAGCCAGAACGTCTGCGGCGCTGGTCTCAGCATCCACTATGGCAATCGCCGTCCCAAACGAGCTGTAAAGCGTCTGGCGGTCAGCCTGGCGCACAAAGTCCATCAATGTCAGCCCCTCGGGGGACACATCTGCCGCATAGTTCCGGCGCGCCATGTCGCGGGCATGCATCTCTGCCACCAAAGACAATGTCTGATGTTCGCTCAATGGGGAAACCCCTGCCCCCTGCCGCTCAGCGGTGACCGCGCGCAAAAGTAACGAGCTGACCTTTGACGCCTCTGGAGAGACGGTGGTCGCACTCGATTCGCCGGGCGACATCCGCGCCGTTGAGCTGGGTTCCGAAAGGGCCACTCCTGGCGCCGCAATCGCCAGAACGAGGAGTGACAATACTCTGTATTTCGCCTGTAACATAATTGTCACAATACATATTTTACAGTTTTGCGTCAAGGACATCCACGTATTTGTATATTCCGTGTAGGACCAGTTTTATTCCGTGCACGTCTTTGCTTCCCGCTTTGATTCCGGCGTCATTTGATCGTCACATCCCTGCACTATTCAGGTCACAAGGATGGTGCCGCAATGATGAAGACAACAGTGAGCGAGGAATGGCTAACCTACACTTGGGTTCGCCTGCGGTCAGGCGTGGAACCTCATGAGGTAAAGCGCCAGCTGATACAAAACGGATTTGATGACCAGGCGATCCGTTCACTCATGCGGGACGCATATAATGGCCGCCGCCCGATTTCAGATGTCGATCACGCAGCGCTGGCCAGGGCGCCCCTCACGCTTCGGGCAAAGTCGCACCCCCAGCTCCGCCGCATCCCCGCCCCAAAGGCCCAACTTTATGTCTGGCCAAATTTCCTGGCCCCGGAAACCTGCGACGCCTTGATCGCTCTCACGGATGAGCGCCTGCGGGCGTCCACAACTACCGACGCTTTTGCAGACCCGAAGATCCGCACATCCCGCTCCTCAGACATCGGCACGATGGGGCATAATCTGGTCATGCAACTCGACGAACTGATCGCTGAAGCACTTGGCATTCACTGGTCCTATTCAGATGCCACACAGACACAGCGTTATGACGTCAACCAGGAATACAAAGCCCACTACGACTACTTCACCCCCGGCACGCGGGATTATCAGGTTCATTGCCAGTTCACCGGCCAGCGCACCTGGACCTTCATGATCTACCTGAATGATGTCGAGGAAGGCGGCGGCACGCGTTTCCGGCGGCTAGAGAAAACGATCATGCCTGAAAAGGGAAAGGCCGTAATCTGGAACAATCTGAACCCGGACGGCAGCGTAAATCCGTATACGATCCATCATGGCATGAAAGTTCGATCCGGCGCTAAATATGTGATCACGAAATGGTTCCGCGAACGTGGCTGGGGAGAGATGTTTCCTGAGGACTACTCCAGAATTTCGTAATGTTGCCAAGGGGTCACACACGCACCGGCGAACGCTGGCTTCACATAAGCGTCATCTAAACTTCCCGTAAGTGTTGCAATCAAATCTTAAGGGTTCGCGCTGCGGGCAGATGACAAACATCGTCTGGAAAGCGCGGCGGGGGGAACCGTCTGCGCGCCCGCTCAGGGTTCATGACGGAGAGACTATATGTTGACCAATAACAAATTCCGCGCGGTGCTTCTCGGCTGCGCTGCAGTTGCGCTTCTCGGCGCATGCAGCGGCTCCGATGGCGTCGCCTCGCCTGGCGTTGGCGCGTTTGTCCCGCCGCCTTCCGCGCCGCCACCAGCCCCGCCCCCGCCGCCACCAGCGCCGCCTCCGGCGACCGGCGGCCCGGCGGCTGACTGCCCCGCTGATTTCTCAAACGTTGGTGTCATCTCTGACAACCGCATCTGCCAACTTCCCAGCAGGATTGAAGGCAACCTCGTCGTTCCTAAACGCGATGGCACCGTCTATTCCATCAGCGGCCGTACAGAAGTTGGCCGTGACCTCGGCGCTGATCCAAACGCGCCAGATCCAAACGGTGTCGCTGGCGTCCTGACCATCGAGCCCGGCGTAACCATTTTTGGCGACGTTGGCCTGAACTACATTCTCGTGAACCGCGGCTCCCAGATCTTTGCCGAGGGCACAGCTGATGAGCCGATCATCATGACCAGCCGCGAGCGCGTTGAAGGCACGGCGACTGAGAACACGATCGGTCGCTGGGGCGGTCTCGTCATCAACGGCCGCGCTCCGACAACGGATGGCTGCGCGGCTCTCCCGCCGCCGGATGCCTCCTGCGAAGCGCAGGTCGAAGGTTCCAACGCGTTCTTTGGTGGTAATTCGCCTTCAGACTCCAGCGGGCGCATTCGCTATCTTCAGCTCTCCTATTCCGGCTGGCGCATTGCACCGGACAACGAGCTGAACGGCATCACCTTTGCCGGCGTCGGCAACGGTACGACGGTCGACCACGTCCAGGTCCACAACAGCTCGGATGACGGCATCGAAATCTTCGGTGGCAACCTCAATCTCAGCCACCTCGTCCTGACCGGTAACGACGACGAAAGCTTCGACACCGACTCCGGTTGGCGCGGCGCTGCCCAGTTCGGTATCGTTTACCAGCGCGCCGATGGCGGTGACTACGGATGGGAAACCTCCTCTGCCGGCACCAATACGGCGACCTATTTCAGCCGCCCGACATATGCCAACTGGACCGTTGTAATGCGTGACGCCTCCACCCGCGACGGTATCATCCACAACTCTGGCCACACGGCTCGCGTTTATAACTCGGTGATCCGTAATCCGAGTGCGAACCAGTGCCTCCAGATTTCCGGCGCTGACACGATGGCGAACCCGAACGGCGTTGCCGGCAACGGCCCACTTTACAACTCGGTGTTCTTCTCCTGTGAAGGCGGCAACGTCGAGGGCTCCAACGGCACAACCACGCCAGATGTTGAAACGCTCATCAATGCCGGCGCCAACAACGTGCTGGACGGGGTCTCAACCCTCATCAATGGCTTCATCAACGGTGACAACGAGAACGCTGTAACTGCTTCGGCCTTCCCGGACGCTCTGAACGACGGTGACGGCCTGCCTGCAAACAGCTTCATCACCGACTTCCTGGAGCCGGTGGATTATATCGGTGCTGTCCGCGATGAAACGGACAACTGGTACGAAGGCTGGACCTGCAGCCTGCCCGGCCAGGCCACCTGCCACTAACGCATGATTTGGCGGAGGCCGCGGTTTCCGTGGCCTCCGCCTCAATCATATCTGCAGCATCCATTCAGGATCTCGTCACATGAAATTCAGCTCGCTGTCTCTCCGGGCACTGTTGATCGCCTCCACGGCAGTCCTTTCGCCCACTCTCGCATCGGCTCAGACCGAGACTACCTCTGACACTTCTGCGGAGGCGGCGGCTCCCGAAGCAGAAGATCTTAAACTCAATGAGGTTGTCGTCCTTGGCCGGTATATTCCAGAAGTGCTGCGCAGCACCTCGGAAGTCGCCGCGTTTCTGGCGCCCGAAGACCTTGCACGTCAGGGCGATTCCGACGCTGCCGCCGCTTTGGCGCGCGTGACCGGCATCAACATCGCGGAAGGCCGCTTTGTTTATGTCCGTGGCCTTGGGGAGCGCTATTCCGCTGCCCGGCTCAATGGCTCGCCGCTCCCCAGCCCCGAGCCACTCCAACGCGTAGTTCCACTTGACCTCTTCCCGACAAACATTCTCGAGAACGTACTCGTTCAGAAGACATATTCGGTGGAATATCCCGGCGAGTTCGGCGGCGGCATAATTGATCTCCGCACCCTGAACATCCCGCAGGAAAGCTTCCTCGATCTCAGCGTGTCCGGCAGCTACAATACGGAAACCACCGGCAAGAACGGCCTCACCTATTACGGTTCTGACACGGACGTGCTCGGTTTTGATGATGGCACGCGCAAACTGCCCGGCGCCGTCCGCCAGGCAATGTCCACCGGCCTTCTCGTCTCGTCTCCGAATTTCACGGACTCCGAAATTCAGGCCATGGGGCAAGCCTTCACGAATGCACCGATCAACCTCATCCAAAAGAACGACAGCATCCCGCTGAACGGAAGCTATGAAGCTTCCGGCGGCACCTCATTTGATCTCGGCAGCGCCGAGCTCGGCGTGATTGGTGTGCTCGGCTATTCCAACGACTGGCGCACACGCAATGCTGTTCAGGAAACCGGTCGCCTCAGCAACCAAGAGCTGATCCGCGCATCCGACTATGAGTATGTCTCGACCGAGCAGAATATCGGCTGGGATGCCCTGTTCGGCATGGGTGTGGATTTCGGCGATGACAAGATCGACTGGACCAACCTCTACATCCGCCGCACCACCAAGCAGGCGTATAGCCGGGAAGGCTATAACTTCCTGTCTGACCGTGATGTCCGCAACGACCGCACAGCCTGGTATGAACGGGAACTGTACAGCACACAGCTGAACGGCGAACACTTCCGTGGACCCTGGACATTGAACTGGCGCACCGCGCTGTCGCAGACCAAGCGCGACGCACCCTATGAGCGTGAGATCAACTATATCTTCAGTGATATAGCGAATTCCTACATCTACGATCCTTCGGGCTCGGGCTCATCGAACACCATTGGCTTCTCTTACCTTGACGACAAGGTCATCAGTGGTGGCGCGGACGTGAAGTACGTCCAAACCCTCTCTTCGGCGCGCGATATTGAATATTCTGCGGGTGTTGAAGCCTATCAGAACGAGCGTACCTCTCAGACGCGCCTCTTCAGTTTCGATATCGACAATCCCCCGCTGGATTTCCTGATCCAGCAACAACGTCCGGATTTCCTCTTCGCAAACTACAACATCAATCCCGATGTGTTTGTATTGCGTGAGACAACATCTTCCGAAGGGGCTGCCGCCTATGACGCAGACCTTGAGGTCCTCGCGGCCTATGCGAAGGTTGATGCAGAAATCTTCCCGTTGATCCGGACCGCAGTCGGCGTTCGTTTTGAAGACGCAACACAATCGACGACCCCCCTCTCGCTCCAGACATCGGCAACGCCGCCGAGCGTCCCGCCGGAACTGGAAAACCAGTACCTCCTGCCGGCCGGCACGCTGACCTGGAACTTCGCGGAAGATCAGCAGCTGCGTCTTGGCGCGTCCAAGAGCATCGGCCGTCCCCAATTCCGTGAGCTGGCGCCCCAGCAATACTATGACCCGGAGAGCAGCCGTATCTTTATCGGCAACCCCTACCTGGTCGACACAGAAATCCTGAACCTCGACGCACGCTACGAGAAATACTTCGATCGTGGTCAGGCGCTGACTGCAGGCGTGTTCTTCAAACAGCTCGACAGGCCGGTGGAATCCATCGTCATCGAACAGAGCGCTTCAATCTTTCAGACCTATCTGAACGCACCCGAAGCCGTGCTGTACGGCGCCGAAATCGACATCAAGCGGGTCTTTGACAGCCCGATCCGGGGCGCGTTCTTCGACACCAAGGAATTCCTCGTACAGGTGAACTACACCTACTCCACCTCCGAGGTAAAAGCCGGTCCCGGTGATGTTGTGTTTCCATTGCAGGCAGGCGGCCAGCCTCGCCCGGCAACCGAATACATCATCGATGGCACACGCCTCCAGGGCCAGTCAGAGCATATCGGAAACCTGCAGATTGGCTGGGATGACGAAGCTGCCCGCTCGCAGCTGACCCTCCTCCTCAACTATGCCAGCGAGCGGATTACGGCCCGCGCGCCGTCCGGTCAGCCAGACTTCATGCAGGACCCCGGCATCAATCTTGATCTGGTGTACAAGAAGGGCTTCGACCTGCGGGGACAAGCGTTCACCTTCGATGTCAAAGCCCGCAACCTGCTTGGCGAAGACTTCGAGGAATATCAAAGCGGCAACGGTGGTTACATCCGGGTCAACCAGTACGACCTGGGCACCACCTTCTCCCTTGGCCTCAGCGCCGAGTTCTAACTCTGGTTAATTTTCGCCCAACCGGAGAAGCCCGCTGAAAATAGAGGCGCAGCAAGGTATAACTGCCTGCTGCGCCTCACATTTTTAGTGAACCCGCGCCTGTTTCAGGCTACGGAAAAGCGGATACAGTTTGAGGGTAGAGAAGCTGAATTCCCGCATCCTCAGGGCAGCCTTCGTCTCAGAACTGTCGCACAAGTGTGATTTAGCATTCGGAACACCTCACAGGAGGCCATGGCAATGAAACTATTCGGACCAGAAAGCGGCGCCCGGCTGGCATATGGTTCGATTGGCCGGACTGCGGTTGAAGCTGTACTCGCCCTTACGACGGGTCTTCTTCTCGCACGATTTGCCTGGGTCATCGTCGCCCCCGGCAACGCCGCCGGCGCATTTCAGGCGCCTCCCCTTCCTGCCCTGGCTGACGCTTCGAGCGCTCCGTCATCCCTGTCGCTTCTAACTCAGACAGACCCGTTTCAGGCCGCGTCGCCCGATATGGCTCAGGCCGCCATCCCGACATCACTGAACCTCCAGATTGCTGGCCTTCGCTGGTCCGATGGCGAGGCTGGCACAAGCAGCGCCGTCCTCATCCTTCCCGACAATACGCAAAAGCGCGTTGCCGCTGGCGACCAGATCATTTCCGGCGCAATTCTGGAATCGGTTGCAGCCGACCGCGTGTTCCTGCGCTTTAATGGTCAGCTTCAGGAGCTTCTCCTGAAAGACCCCAACAAGCCGCTTTTCGCTGCTTCCAGCAATGAGAGCGGCGCGCCTGCGCCAACAACGTCTGCCCCGCAAACAGATCAAGGTCAGACGGCCACCTCCACACCGCAAACCGTAACCCCGGCTTTGCTCATGACCGACATTGATATGCAGCCCGAACTGCGCAACGGGGCTGTAACCGGCTATCGCCTGTCGCCCCGCGGTCAAGGCCATTTCCAAGCTGCGGGCCTGGAGACAGGCGATCTTGTTCTTCGCGTCAACGGAGCCAGCCTCGAAGGCATGGGGCCCGACGCCATTCAGGCGGCCGTCATGTCTTCGGATGTCATTGCGCTTGATGTTGTTCGCCGGGGCGCGATCGTCCGCCTACGGCTCTCTCCTGATTCCGGCCTTTCTCAATGACCAAGCGTATATTGTTCGCGGCGGTTGCCGCGCTCTCTGCCTCCCAGTTCGCGACAGCTCAGGCGCCCGCCCCTTCACAGGACAAGCACGTCCTGAACCTTGAAGATGTCGAGTTGAACACGCTCATCGAAGATATTTCGATGCTCACCGGCTACACGTTCATCACCCACCCGGATGTGCGCCGGGCGAAAGTGTCGGTCATTTCGCAAACGCCAATGACGACTACGGAACTTTTCCAGGTTTTCCTGACGACATTGCGAATTCAAGGTTTCGCGGCCGTTCCCGCCGGCAAGGACACTTACCGTATTGTGCCCCGCGCCATCGCGTCCACAGAAGCGCCCATGTCTGGCCCTGGCCCCAATGCATTCGTAACCGAAGTCATCAAGCTCGACCGCGCCAATGCAATGGAAGCGGCACAGATGATCAAGCCGTTGCTGGACGCTCAGGGGCAGGTTGTCGCCAATGCGGGAACCAACACGCTTGTCGTTGTCGACTATGCTTCAAATCTTGAGCGGGTCCGCCGCATCATTGAAACACTGGACCGCGATCAGACGGTTACGGAAACTGTACCGCTCACCAACGTTCCGGCCGTGGAGATTGAAACCGTCCTTACACGGCTGCAGGGCGATCCCTCGGCGCAACAGGGTCAAGCCCCGTCGCGCCTCTCGGCTGTTGCCTCCCTCACAAGCAACTCCATCATTCTCCGGGGCGACGCTACCTCCGTAGAGCGCGCAAAGCGCGTCGCGCTCGAACTGGACGCCACAAACCCTCAGCGGGATCACGTCCGGGTCATCACCCTGAACTATGCCGATGCAGAAGAAGTCGTGCCTATTCTGGAGCGCGTCGCAAACAGCATGGCGATGCAGCGCGCGCCTTCTGAAACGGCGCCCGTTGCCCAGACGATTGCCCATCACGGCCCCACCAACTCCCTGATCATCAGCGCCAACCCGGAGACCATCCTCGCGATGGAACGTGTCGTGACCGCGCTCGATGTCCGCCGGCCCCAGGTTATGGTGGAAGCGATTATCGTCGAGATGTCGGATGACGCAGCCCGTGAATTGGGCCTGCAATTCCTTCTGGCCGGCACAGGGGGCGACGTTCCCTTTGCCTCCACCAACTTCTCCCGCGCGGCGCCAAACCTCCTCGCACTGACAGGCGCGCTGGTTACCGATGCATTCGAAGACCCAGCCGCAGAAAACCCGTTTCGCGAAGCCGCCATCAGTTCACTGACCGGTTCTTCCGGCCTTACACTCGGCTTTGGCGGCACATCCGGCGACAATCTGTTCGGCGTCATTCTCAATGCAGTCGAAGACGATACCGCTTCACGCATCCTGTCCACGCCCTTTGGCATGACACTCAACAACGCAACATCCGCGCTGATTGTCGGCCAGGAGATTCCCGTAACAACGGGGCAGGTTCTGGGCGAGGCGAACTCGAATCCTTTCCGCACAGTTGAGCGCAAAGACATCGGCATCCAGCTCGAAGTCACCCCACGCATTGGCGAGAACGATACCGTTCGTCTTGACATTCGTCAGGAAGTTTCCAGCGTCTTCGGCAGCGTCGGAACCGTGACGCCGGATCTGATCCTCGACAAGCGGGAGATCCGCGCCAGCGTTCTCGCCGATGATGGCGAGATCATTGTGCTCGGCGGCCTGGTTGAGCAGACAGATACGCTCCGCGACACCAAGGTTCCGGTTCTGGGCGATATTCCGGGTGTCGGACGCCTCTTTCGCTCGGAGGGCAAGGCCGCGACGCGCCGCAACCTGATGGTCTTCATTCGCCCCACCATCGTTCGCAACAAGGCAGATGCGCAGGCCGTCACTCAGCAGAAATACCTCTACGTACAGGCTGAGGAGCTGATGCGGGAGCAATCCCCGGCCGGCTCCATTGACCAGTACATACGCGAAGTTCTGGGCACCGGCGGCCCGGCCACGCAACTGGTCCAGCCGCCGCAATAATCCTCTCATGGCGCGCGCTCAGGTCACCTACTCATTTGCCCGCGACAAGGGGATTGTTGTTATCCCCGGCCGGTCGGATTTGACGTTTGCCGTTCGCGAGGGCGCAGACCCGGCCGCGCTGCTTGAGGCGCGCCGCGTCACCGGACTCCCGGTGCATCTGGAAGCCATGAATTCTGCCCAGTACGAGCGCCAGTTGTCGGAGAGCTTCGGTCAAGGGCGGCTTGACGGCAGCGCTGCCGAAGCCGCCGCCGGAACGGGCGGCGACCTGGAAAGCCTGTTTGACGGCCTTCCGCAAACGGAAGACCTTTTGGCCGGTGACACCGAAGCCCCCATCATCACACTTATCAACGGCCTGCTTCAGGACGCCATCCGTCGCCGGGCATCTGATATTCATATTGATCCATTTGAAGACAAAATGTCTGTCCGTTACCGGATTGATGGCGAGCTACAGGAAGTCTTCACGGCGTCCCGCCGCGTTGCCGCCCCGCTGGTTTCACGCATCAAGGTGATGAGCCGCCTTGATATTGCAGAGAAACGCATGCCCCAGGACGGCCGCATCTCGTTGACGCTCGGTGGTCGCGCTCTGGATGTTCGTGTCGCGACCCTTCCAACACGCTACGGCGAACGGGTTGCCTTGCGTATACTCGATACCAAACAGGCATTGCTTGGTCTCGAAACCCTCGGCATGGACGAAAACACGGAGAAGCGTTTTCGCACGGCATTGAGCGAGCCCAACGGCGTGATCCTGGTAACCGGCCCCACGGGCTCGGGCAAAACCACCACGCTTTATTCCGCCCTTGCCCAGCTCAATACCGGTCGCGTCAATATCATGACGCTGGAAGACCCGGTAGAATACGGCCTCGACGGGATCAGCCAGACCCCGATGGATCACAAGGTCGGCCTCACCTTTGCCGCCACACTGCGCTCGATCCTCCGGAATGATCCCAACATCGTCATGGTCGGCGAAATTCGCGATGCGGAGACCGCCGAAGTTGCGCTTGAGTTTGCGCTGACCGGACGCCTCGCCCTGTCCACCATCCACACGAACAGCTCGGCAGGGGCGATCACGCGTCTGCGCGACATGGGCGTGGAAAGTTTTCTGCTTGCCTCCACGATGCGTGCAATCCTGGCCCAGCGGCTGGTGCGCCGCCTGTGCGTTCATTGTAAGGAAGCTTACGCCCCACCCCCAGCTCTGTTGGAGCGGCTGGGCCTTGAAGACCGGGCAGACCTGACCCTTTACCGGCCGGTCGGCTGCGCTTCGTGCGGGCAGACGGGTTATGAAGGCCGCCTCGGTGTTTATGAACTTCTGCTTGTGGATACCGCGATCCGCCGCATGATCCATGAGGGGGCAACCGAAGAGCAGATTGAGCGCTCAGCCTTCGCCAAATCTGATATGCTCTTCCAGAATGGACTGCGGCATGTGTTGAGCGGCGACTCAAGTGCTGAGGAGTTGCTGCACGTCTGCCGCCGGGAGGCGTGGTTCGGTGGCAGCGTTTGAATACAAAGCCCTGACAGCAGATGGCCGGCGCACCAGCGGCGTCATCTCGGCTGACACCGCCCGCGCCGCCCGGAAGGAACTCCGGGATCGCCAGCTGACGCCGGTCGCGCTCACGGAGGCGCGCGGCGAAAAAGCGCTGGGCTTCGCCGGGGCCGGCCGCCTCAGCGAAAAGGACCGCACCCTGCTGACCCGCCAGCTCGCCGTGCTCGTCTCCTCCGGCATGACCATCGAACAGGCTCTCACTGCTGCCGCGGGCGACAGCGACGCTTCTCCCCAGCGCGGCCTTCTCCTGGGTGTACGCTCGCAGGTTATGGAAGGCTCAACCCTCGCCGAAGCGATGCGCGCAGCGCCGCGCGCCTTCCCGCCCCTCTTCCGCGCAGTCGTTTCCTCTGGTGAGTCGTCGGGCCGCCTTGGCCTCGTCCTGGATCAACTCGCCCACCATCTTGAGCGCAGCTACCGGCTCCGCACCCTGGTGCGCTCGGCTCTGATCTATCCGGCGATCCTTGGCATCATGGCCACGCTGATGGTCACCGCCCTCATGGTATGGGTGGTGCCCAAGCTGGTAGAGCAGTTTGCGATGTTGGGCGCCGACGAGCTGCCGCCGCTGACCCGGTTTGTCATTGGACTGTCCGGATTTGTCCGCGATTGGGGGCTCTTTGTGCTCGTGGGGGGCGCGATTTGTCTCTATTTGTCCACGATTGTCCTGAAAGCGCCCGCCTGGAAACTGCGCTGGGATGCCTTCGTCCTGCGGATTCCCTTCTTCGGAGACATGGCGCGAAAAGTCTCCGCCGCGCGCTTCGCCCGCATCCATGCCACCATGTCCGGCGCCGGCGCGACAGTCTTGGAAAGCCTCTCTGGCGCCCGTAACGCAATGGGAAATATGGTGTTTCGCTCCGCGGCCGATCAAATCCTGGAGATCGTCCAGCGCGGCGGCGCACTCTCTTCGGCAATGAAATCCACAGGGGTCTTCCCCCAGATGATGGTCCACATGGTCGCCAGCGGCGAAGCCGCCCGCAACGTCCCCGCTATGATGAACCGCGCCGCCGATTTCCTCGAAGACGAATTTGAAACCGCCACCAATGTTGCCCTAGGACTCCTGGAACCCATGATCATTATTTTCCTGGGCGGGATCGTCGGCACAATCGTTCTATCGATCATGCTGCCCATCATGCAGCTCAACACTCTCGCCCTCGGATAAAGGAGCGTCTTCATGTCCCCCGAAACAGAAACAAAGACTGCAGAAGTCCGCCGCAGTGAGGCGGGTTTCTCCCTTGTCGAACTGATGGTGGTTGTTTTCATCATGGGCCTCCTGGCCACTTTGATCATCGTCAATGTCGCGCCCGTCGGCGATCGCTCACGCGTGACCAAAGCGCAGGCCGACATCTCAAACCTTGAGAATGCTCTCGAGCAGTACAGCCTCGACCTCTACTCCTATCCTTCCACGGATCAGGGCCTCGCCGCGCTGTCCAGCCCGCCCGCCGGCGTCGATGCCACGCTCTACCGTCCCGGTGGCTACATCCGCCGCGTTCAGGAAGACCCCTGGGGCAACCCCTACCAGTACACCTTCCCCGGCACGCGCTCGGGCGGCCGTTTTGACGTCTTCTCCTTCGGCGCGGATGGCCAACCCGGCGGCGAAGGGAATGACGCAGACATCGGCAACTGGGACTGACCCAAACCTTGATCGACATTTTCTCCCCTGCGAAGCATTCCGACGCTCAGGCACCTTTGCGTGATCCAGAGGCCGGGCTGTCGCTTGTCGAGATCATGGTAACGTTGTCCATAATCGGTGTGGCAACGACCCTTATCCTCCTGACCATCCCTGCCCGTCCGCTCCACAAGCAGGAAGCAGATCGTTTGCAGGAAGCCCTGGAGCAAACCGCCGGGCGCTCACTGGTCACGGGGCAGCCGATGGGGCTGATCATTGAGGGGCAAAGTTATACGCCCGCCATTTGGCAGAATGGAAACTGGCGCCCGCTCCAAAGCTATCAACTTCCGTCCGGCATCCGCTTTGAAATCGATGGCAAGGCTCCCATGGCTCCGGAAGAAGGTGAAACGGCGCTCCCTGCCGTCATCTTCGACCCTCTGGGCCATACGGCTCCCGTCTCGATCGAGCTTGTGCGCAACAACTCCAGAACGAGCCTTACCCTGTTGGCAGATGGCCGCGTCAGTACTGAGGTGCGCTGATGAATGATCAGCGCGGCTTCACCCTCATGGAAGCGCTCGTAGCGGTCGCAGTCTTCGCCACCGCCGCCATGGGACTCATATCTCTGAATACCAACAGCATACGCATCAGCGCACAGCTTGGAGACCGCACCCTGGCCCGCCTGGTCGCGGAAAATATTGCCGTCTCCACCGTCACCGATGCTCAATTGCAAGTCGTTGGCCGAACCGCAGGAGAAGCGTCCCAGCGCCGGCAAACCTTCGAGTGGGAGCGAACAATAACACCCGCCCAACGGGCTGACCTGATCCAGATTTCAATCCGTGTAAAGCTGAAAGGTGAGGAGGAATCCATCCTCAGCGAATTGACGCTTCTGCATCGTAGCGAGCGCGCGCCATGAGCTCCGCAGGCGCATCTCAGTCGGGCATCTCGCTCGTAGAAACAATGATCGCTCTTTTCGTGGTGGCGCTGCTTGCGACCGCTGGCGGTATCATGCTCACCCAATCCCTGCGCGGTGCCCGTCTTGTTGAGGATCGAGGCTCTGACGCGCAGGAACTACAGACGGCACTCTCCGTCATCCGGGACGATTTCTCCGCCTTTGTCGATCGCCCCAGCCGCTCCGACGCCACATCTGAATTGCCAACCCGCTTTGAGGGCCAGCCCGTCCGCTTCGACGGGCGGATCGTCACCTTCATTCGCAATGGTTGGCCCAATCCCGCCGGGCATCCTCGCAGCGACCTGCAACGCATTGAATATAGCTTCGTTGACGGCGCCTTGATCCGGCGGTCATGGAGCGCCCCGGATGCCGGGCCAGGCACGGATATTGCCGAACAGACATTGTTGAACGGCCTGGAAAATATAACCGTCCGCTATGGCCGCGAACAAGGCTGGCAGTCTGATTGGATCGTGCCGGCCTCATCGGCAGACACTCCGTTCCCGGACAAGATTGAACTGACGATGTCATTTGGCGAAGAAGACACACTGACTGCATTGTTTCGCCTAGGCCTGCGCGAATGATAAAACCTCATCCCCAACGCGGCGCTGCCCTGCTGTCCATACTCCTGATCGTTGCGGCCCTGGCTGTTGCAGCTCTCATCGCGACGACAGCGATTGCCCGGCAAACCGATCTGGCAAAAGCCGCCGCCCGCCGCTCCGACGCCAGCTGGGCAGCTTATTCGGCCGAAGCTCTGGCGCTCAGTGCTGTTGGTGAACTCTCCACCCTCACCAATGGACAGCTCACACCCCTGACGACCGGCCTCATGGAGCCTGTCGTTATTCCGGTGCGGGGCGGCGTTGTGTCTCTGGAAGTTTCGGACGCGTCCAACTGCTTCAATGTCAACGCTCTGGGTAGTCCAGATGAAGGCGCCGCTACACTCGCGCGCCTATCCTGGATCAGCCTCCTGGGCGACATGGAAATCCCCACCACTGACGCAGCCAGCCTCGCCAACGCGCTCAGTGATTGGCTTGATGCAGACAGTGACGCACGCCAGGGCGGCGCGGAGGACGGATATTATCTCACATTGCAGCCCGCCTACCGGGCTGCAAACCAGCTCATGGACAGCCCCCGCGAACTGGCCTCAGTATTGGGGTATTCCAAGGCCCTTCAGGACGCTTTGGAACCTTTCATTTGCGCCCGGCGGGAGCCTTTGATGTCGCGACTGAATATAAATACCCTCCGCCCGGATCAGGCACCGCTACTGCGCGCCAGCTATTCCGAGGCTCTCACTCTGGCGGCGGCAACACGCATACTCGAAAATCGGCCGGAAACAGGATGGCCGGGTGTTGACCAGTTCGAAGCACTCCCTGACATACGCACAATCCCTGAAGGTCAGAAGCGGACGGAAGCCTTGTCGACAACCAGCAGCATGTACCTGGCCGAAGGGCAAACAGTTCTGGACGGCGGAAGCTGGCCCTTCTCCTTCGTCATTTCCGCCGGTGGCGGAGCCGCCCCCACCATTGTCTGGCGCAGGACGGGGGAAGAATAATGAAATCTGTTCTCTATGTAGCCCTCCCTTCAGATGCGGATGGTTTGATCCAGATTGCCCAGGAACGCGGCGACCGCCTCGAGATTGTAAATCACCGCGGTCCTTTCGGTGCTGCCAGTTGCGTTGCTTTCGCTCCTGCCACTTCAGTCGGCCACTTCAGAGCCATTGTGCCAGGGCGAAACGAAACGGAAGCAACGCGGGCTGCGCTTTACGCCATTGAGGATGAACTCGCTCAGCCGGTCGAGGACGTTCATATCGTTCTTGGTCCGCGCCTTAAAGAGACGGCCGAACGCGATATTTATGTCGTCGACAGATCCTTGATGAAATCCTGGATCGATCTCCTGACCAAGGCCGGGCTAGCGCCTGAGAAAATCCTGTCGGAACAATGTCTGTTTACGGACATCGATCATCCCGTGAATTTGGGTGATCGCATCATCCAGCGAGAAGGCAACCGTATTGTCGGGATAGATGCCGCGCTCCCTCAGCAGGCGCGCGATGCGCTCTCCGCGCCCACCCTGGAGCCGTCGCTAGAGGACGGCCTCCATTTAATTCGCCTGGCGGAGCGCAGCACGACCCGTCCCGCCGTAAATCTCCGCACTGGCCCATTCACGCTTACAAAATCCGCAAAACAAGGCGTCAGCGCATGGCGCAAAGCCGCTGGCATCGCGATCGCCGCGGCTTCGGTCTGGACAGGCACACTTATCCTGGAGGCGCGTAATTATAACCACGCCAAGGAGGTAACAGAAAAGCGGGCCGCCGAACGCTACACCGCATTGTTTCCAGTCGCCGCCATCCCCACCAATATGGACCAAGCCACGCGGGAGATGCTCGCCGTTGCTGCAACACCCGACACGCTGGACTTCCGTACATCTGTTGCCGCGCTCTACGAAGCCGTCGCTCAAAGCACCAACACCCAGATAACAGCTCTGAAGTTTGAGGGAACCGACAACCGCCTGACAGTCGACCTTAGCAGTCCATCACCAGAAGCCTTGGGGGCGATAATCTCTTTCCTTCAAAGCAGAGGGTTTCAAGTTACGTCACCAGAGCCCGTAGCCGGCGACGAGAGCTCTACGACACAGATCATCCTGGAGCCCGTGCCATGACCGGCTGGTGGAACACGCGCACTCCGCGCGAGAAAATGCTGCTCGCGATTGCAGGGTTCATCCTGGCAGTCGCCGTCATCTGGCAACTCGTCCTGAACCCGGCGATCCACACCCTTGAAAGGGCAAAGCGCAGTCATGAGCAATCTGCGCAAACCTTGGCGCGTCTGGACCGCATAGAATCGTTGATGCAGCAAGGCGAAACAATCCTCCCTTACGCGACTGCACCGTCCACTCAGGATACGGCAGCCCTCCTGTCAGAGGCTGAACGGATGGCCCGTGAAGGCAACCTGCTGCTCAGCGGCTCGGAGCCTGCAAGCCCCTCTTCCTTCCGGGTGAAACTGTCAGCTGTGTCTGGACCTGCCTTCTTCCAGTGGGTTGAGCAGGTCGAAACGGGATTGGGCGTGTCTGTCAGCGCGGCGTCTCTTACACAGAATGCAGATGGCAGCATGGACGCAGACACTGAATTCAGCCTTGATGGTGTCTCATGATGCGTTTCCTGCTCCTCCTGGTCCTGATCGCTGGCTTTGTAATTGGCGTTGTCGCCTTTGCCCCCTTGAGTTTCATTCTGAAAACCAGTGGCGCCGAAGCGCGCGGCCTGAGCTGGACTTCGGCTGAAGGCACGTTGATGGGCGGCAGAATTACCGGCCTTAGAGCTGGCCAGGATGTGCTCGGTGATGCCACGTTGAAGCTCAATCCGGTCTCCCTTCTGGCTCTTGGCATAGAGTATGATTTCGACTGGGCCGGCCCTTCTGGCAAAGGTACCGGCAAAGCCGCAGCCTATGCGACGGGAACCACGGAGCTTCGAGACTTTAACATTGAACTCGACTTCGCCGCGCTCGATGGCGTTGCTGCGTGGATACGCCAATCTGGTGGCAAAGCTCGGCTCACCGGCGACATCATCCGCTTCCGGAAGGGTGCCTGCGATAAAGCCAACGGACAGGCGTGGAGCGACGCGCTGGGAAAAAACGCCGCCGTTTTAGGGCCCGGTTGGCCGGACATGGCAGGTGAACTTTCCTGTGACGGAGATGCGCTTCTGATACCCTTCAAGTCAGCAAATCCATCCGGCACACAACTCGACGCCACTGCCCGTTTCAATATTGATGGAAACGGCAATCTCGAGGCACGTGTCTCCGGCGTGATTCCGCAACAATACCAATACGGCCTGCCCATTGCCGGCTTCGTTCCTGACGGCAACACATACGTCTATCGCTATCCTGCTCTGCCTCGCGAGGTGCCAAGATGATCCGCTTACTGACTCCTGCATTCCTGGCGCTTTGCATCGGCGCATGTGCCAGTTCGCCTGCAGCTGAACAAGACAGCTCCCCTGCGTCGGCTATGGACTCGGTTGCCGCGGACATACCGGTAGAAGGCTTGCCGCCGCAAACGCTCGCCGCAGGCGAATGCGGCCTTTTTCTTTGGGGAATGGCGGCGCCGCGCCGCTTCACATTCTTCACCGAAGCCTCATCCGGTGAAGCCTTGATGCTTCATGAAGGCGCGCCGATGACGCTTGTGGTGACCGATAGCAATGGCGAAGTTTTCGGCCAGTTTTTCACCCAGATTCAGTATCTGTCAGCAGACGGCAAATGGTCGGTCAACCTCACCCTCAATCCAGGAGAAGTTCTGGAGGGAGGACAACGTGTAGAGTCCGGCCGCCTGGTTACGACCGGCGCTGACGGCTGGGAAACGGTGCTCCCTGTCACCGGGGTCCGCGCGTGTATTCCTGGATAATCGGGCCCGGATAATCGGCCTCCAATGATCAGGTAAGCAGGTCCACCGGCACTGCCAGCGCATCGGACAGGCGCTTGGCAGTCTTGAGGCCGTAGGACATGCCCCGCTCAATCGCGGAGATATGGTTCGGCCTGATCCCGCAAAGCTCGCCAAGTTCCTTCTGCGTCATCAACCGGAATTGGCGAACCACGCGAACCGGATGCTCCCCATCGCTGATCCGCTTCAGCAAGGCCGGCGGCAGAGGCACAATGTTGGGATCAGCCCCTTTTACGCGGCCGTTGGTTATCTCCTTGAGACTGCTCTCAAGTTCGGCCACCTTCTGCTCAAGGTCGATCACGCGCACCTCAAGCGAATAGACGAGTTTTGGATCGTGCATTTTGTCCGCTGCCCCTGTCATACAGGATGCAGCGCTACTGCGGTTCCGCTACACTTCGGTGTCGGCTGTGATAATGTTTTGTGTCAATGCACTAGCATTCGATCACATTGACCGCGAGACCGCCCTGGCTGGTCTCCTTATATTTGGATGACATGTCCAATCCGGTCTGCCGCATCGTCTCGATAACCTGATCCAGAGAGACTTTCGTCTGTTCGAGGGAATGCAGCGCCAGGCGGGCAGCATTGGCCGCTTTCACGGCGCCAATCGCGTTCCGCTCAATACAGGGAATTTGCACAAGGCCGCCTACAGGATCGCAGGTAAGCCCCAGATTGTGCTCCATCCCGATCTCCGCCGCATTAGCCACCTGTTGTGGCGTGCCGCCCCAAACCGCCGCAAGACCGCCCGCCGCCATCGAGCAAGCGACCCCCACCTCACCCTGGCATCCCATCTCAGCGCCCGAAATTGACGCCCGCTGCTTGTAAAGCAGCCCAATCCCGCCGGCGGTCAGCAGAAACTTCCGCATACGCTCCGGCGCGTCTTCGGTATCGGCACAATAATGCCGGATTACGGACGGTATGATACCGGCCGCGCCATTTGTTGGCGCCGTCACCACCTGCCCGCCCGCAGCGTTTTCTTCATTCACAGCCATGGCATAAACATTCAGCCAATCGAACAACTGCTCGCGCTCATTGGAGGGCGGGCCCTCCTGCAATTTCTGCCAGATCTCCGGGGCGCGGCGGCGAACCTTCAAGCCGCCCGGCAGCTCCCCCTTCCGCATCAATCCACGATCAATGCAAGCCATCATCACCGCCGCAATCCGGTCCAGCGCGGCTTCTGTTTTCTCGCGTGGCCGTTTGGCGTCTTCATTCGCCAGGATGACCTCATAAATGCCGAGGCCATTTGTCTGGCAGAGTTCCAGCAATTGAGCAGCCGAGGTAAAACCAAACGGCACAGGGTCCCCCACCGGCAGAATGTCATCCTCGACAGGCTTTTCCAGCTGTTTGCGCGTCGCGATAAATCCGCCTCCCGTGGAATACCACGTCTCGTCGGCAATCACTTCGCCGCCTTCGTCA
The DNA here is from genome assembly GCF_000013025.1 of Hyphomonas neptunium ATCC 15444. Classification (NCBI taxonomy): domain Bacteria; kingdom Pseudomonadati; phylum Pseudomonadota; class Alphaproteobacteria; order Hyphomonadales; family Hyphomonadaceae; genus Hyphomonas; species Hyphomonas neptunium. The sequence continues at coordinate 1,942,668 of NC_008358.1, forward strand.
TATGCCTTGATCCGAAGCCCGTTCGGGTGCAGGTCTGGCATGACATCATAGGCAAACCGAATATCCGTCTCCGGATCGAATTTCATCTTCCGGCCATCGGGCAATGGCAGCACCTTCTGCTCATACGCTTGCGCGACCAGCCGGTCTGCTTCCTCCGCATCCAGCGTTTCAGGGTCGAGCCCCAGCAGACCCAGCACCACGGCTTTGGGCGTCGCGTGCCCCACACCCGTCAGCGCGAGTGACCCCTGCAACTCTGCCTCAATCCGTGCCGTTCGCGATAGCTTTTCCGAACTGGCCAGATGCGCCATGAACCGGTTTGCAATGCGGATCGGACCCACCGTGTGCGAACTCGAAGGCCCAATGCCAACCCGAAAAATATCCAATACCGACAACATCTGAAGGGGCCGTTTCCTCTGCGTAACACTTTTCAAAGTGGTGACCGAATTAGCCCGCCCCCGCAACCCGCGTCAGTCAGGCTCCGTCACATCAAGGCCATAGAGCCAATCATGGCGTCCATGCACGACCGAGGGAAGATACTTCCCCGCCATCCACATCGGACCATAGGTTCCAAGCTGGTAAAGCGGGTTGGACCGATGAAACAGCTGCGCGTTCTCGCGCGCAACATTCTGCACGCGCGTCGTCCGCGGTTTGCGTTTGGCCTCATACGCCTGCAGCGCCGCTTCCGGCTGCCCACCCCGCGCCAGCTCCCGCGACAGCACATACGCATCCTCGATCGCCATAACGGCGCCTTGCGCCATGAAGGGCAGCATCGGATGGCACGCATCCCCCAGCAGCACGACCCGGCCCTCCTGCCATCTGGGCAACTCCGGGCGGTCATACAGCGACCAGCGCATCAACAGGGGCGCCTCATCAATGATCCGTTGGACCACCGGATTCCAGCCTTTGAAATCCTTCAGCGCCTGCTCCCGCGCGCCTATTGCCGTCCAGGACTCGTCGCCAGGGTCATTGCACTCCACGACCCCGACAAAGTTGGCGAGACTGCCCCGGCGCAGGCGATAGGTCACCGCATGCCGGCGCTTGCCCGCCCAAACACATGCCGTCTCCGGCGGCGGATAATCGCCCAACTTGTTGACCGGAACCACTGCCCGCCAGGCAACATTCCCGGTATAGCGTGGCTTGTCTGGTCCCAGCATCTGCGTGCGAATGGCCGAGTGAATGCCATCGGCAGCGACCAGCAGATCACCGGACACTTTCTCACCGCTGCTGAGAACCGCCGTTACGCCCGCTTCGCTCTGCTCAAACCCGGTCACGCGCGCGCCCAGGCGGATCGCGTCAGGCGCGCGGTCCACCACACATCCGGTCAACGCTTCGATCAGGTCCGCGCGATGAATATGCAGATATTCGCCGCGCCATCTGGCCTGAGAGGCTTCGCGCAGCGGTATGCTGAATATCCGCGCGCCGCTTCGCCCCAACCGCAACTCCTGCGCCCGTGGTCGGAATGCGTCGCGTGCCACGCGCGCCGACGCGCCAAGCGCATCCAGAACCTTCATGCCATTGGGGCTGATCTGCAGGCCCGCGCCGACTTCAGCAATCTCCGGCGCCTGTTCCAGCACCGTCACGGAATGTCCCGCCTTCAGGAACGCCAGCGCCGCTGTCAGTCCGCCAATACCGCCGCCTGCAATCAGGATCTGCATGGGCTTCCCGCCGGTCCTGTTGGGGCCGCCTCCTTAGCGTACTTGTGAAGGGTCTTGCTTTCCGCCGATCAGAATAAACCGGCGATCGCAATATTTGCACTCGACGAAATCCTCGTCGCCCATCTCATACCATACCTTCGGATGGCCGAGGGCGCCGCCGCCTCCATTGCAGGAAACCTTGTGGCTCGAGACCATGGAAATCTCTGGCGGCGTAAAAACATCGCGTCTGGCGGGCATGCCTTGGGTTCTCCTGAATTGGCCGTGACGCGATTGCTTGCGACGCAGCCAGCGGCCCCCTAACTAAAGTCTGGGCATGGACCGCGCAAGGCGCCCTGCCATCGGGAAAATACTGACCATGCCAGACCCTACCTACGCGATTGAAGTCCGCGATCTGCGGAAGACCTATGCTGCCGCCGGTAAAATGCCGGAAAAACAAGCACTTAATGGAATCAATCTTGCAATTCCTACAGGATCGATCTTCGGCCTGCTCGGACCAAACGGCGCAGGCAAATCCACATTCATCAATATTCTTGCCGGCCTGGTCAAAAAAACATCAGGCACAGCGCGAATCTGGGGCCTCGACATCGACCAATCCCCCCGCCAGAGCCGCGCAGCCATAGGCGTCGTGAATCAGGAAGTCGTGGCAGACCCCTTTTTCACCCCCTTTGAAATGCTGGAACTTATGGCGGGCTTCTACGGCGTCCCGAAAGCAGAGCGCCGGACTGTGGAAATCCTCACCGCGCTTGGTCTCGCGGACAAGAAGGATGCCTATGTGCGTCAGCTTTCAGGCGGCATGAAGCGCCGGCTGATGGTCGCCAAGGCCCTCGTCCACAATCCCCCCGTTCTCATCCTTGATGAACCGACTGCGGGCGTGGATGTCGAGCTGCGCCGCCTCCTCTGGGATTATGTTCGGGAACTGCACGCACAGGGCACGACAATCATCCTCACCACACACTATCTCGAAGAGGCCGAGGAGCTCTGCGACACCATCGCGATCGTCAATCACGGCGAAATCGTCGCCTGCGAGCCTACGCCCCAGCTTCTCTCACGCCTCGATTACAAGACGCTCGTCATTTATCCGAAAGAGCCGCTAACGGCGGTGCCGGCAGACCTTGCCGGAATGGACGCCAAGCTCCGGCAAGATGGCGGACTCGCCATCACCTTCCGCACCAGTGAAACGGGAATCGGCCGTTTGCTGGAACGGGTCCGCACGGCCGGTATCAGCATTTCCGATCTCTCGACCGAAGCGCCGGATCTTGAAGATGTATTTATCTCGCTGACCAGCGAAACGGCCTGAAAGATATGGAAAAACAGAGCCTTAAAGGCTCTGTTTGATCCAATCCGTGAGGGCTTGCCGGTTCATGGCGCCATTGCGCGTCGCCGTGACCTTGCCGCCTTTGAACATCAGCAACGTTGGCAGGCCGCGCACGCCATAACGGGCGCCGACCAGTGGATAGTCGTCAACGTTTACTTTGACGATCTTCACCTTGCCGGTCATTTCCTCGGAAACGGCCTCCAGATGCGGTGACATCTGCTTACAGGGGCCACACCATTCGGCCCAGAAATCGACGACGACGGGTGTTTCCGACTCGGTGACGACGCCGTCGAAATCGTCTTCATTTACATTGATCGCTGCCATGGTTGCGGCTCCTTTGCCGTCATTCAAGATTTACAGTTGGGTACATAGGGACTCTTTGGGCAAGTCAAACCATCCCGCGCGCACTTGTGAGCACAGCTAAAAGCTGCGCTTCCGGCAGGCGCATCAGGCGCGGCCCATCTGTCCAGCACAGCGCAGCGACCACTTCCCGCTCGGGAAAGGCCGTCTTCAGCACAGCCCAGTACGCGGCCATCTGCGCCACATAGGTATCGGCTACATCCTCTGGCCGGTCGGGCGCAGGTTGGTCTGTCTTGAAGTCGATCACCCACACCCGCTCCGGTGTCACCACCAGCCGGTCCACGCGCCCATTGATCACCGTGCCTTCAGGCAAGTCTTTGGATTTACCGATGATGGCCGCTTCTGCGCGCCCACCCGGCTGAAAGATTGCGCCCAGCGCCGGATCGCGCATTACGCCCAAGGCCGCCGCCTTCATCTCTGCCCGCTGACCATCCGTCAGGTCCGCATCGCGTGAGAGATAGGCATCCGCCGCTGCCTCGCGCCCGTCTTCCGGCAGTTCCGGCAGATATTGCAGCAAGGCGTGGATGGCGCGCCCGCGCTTCAGGCGTTCCTCGCGGGCAGCATCGAATGGCGCAACAATCCGGGTCTTGGGGCCAAGCAGGCTTGTCGGTGCCGAGAGCTTCCGGGCCACCGGATCAATCGGCGCCGGTCTCAGCGCCCATTCCGGCAATCCCCCGACGCCCAAAGAGGAATCGGTATCAGCCTCTGCGACGGTCGTGACCTTTCCATACCGCCGCCCCTGATCGGTCTCCTCAAAAGGCAGCAAATCCATGGCGGCGTCGCAAAGGGCGTACCAGGAGTCCTTCTCATACCCGGTCTTGTCTTCGCCTGCCTGCCCCTGCCAATGCCCGGCGATGATCAAGCGGTCCTGCGCCCGCGTCAGCGCCACATACAGAAGCCGCCGGTGCTCCTCGCGCGCCTTGGCCTCCGCAATCGCCCGCGCCCGTTTGGACGCTTCCGCGTCCGTATCCTTGCGCGGCGACCAGACCACGGCGTTCGCGCTCTCCAATACCGACGGCGCGCTCGCCTTTGGTTTGAACGTCGTATCCGGCAGGATCACAATCGGCGCCTGCAACCCCTTGGCGCCGTGAACGGTCATCACGCGAACCTCCCGGCCAGCCTCCGCCAGGTCGCGTTTGATCTCGACATTTTCCGCTTCCATCGACGCGACAAACGACTGCAACGAAGACGGCCCCGCGCTGTCATGGCTCAGCGCGCGTGACAACAGCGCTTCAATCGGGTCGCGTGCAGGCATGCCCAGGCGCGCATTCAGCTGTTCCCATCCTGTCTGCCCGCCCTCTCCGACACGGTCGAGCACATGGCTCAGGAATTCATACGGCGGCAGATGCGCCCGGTCGAACAAGCCTTGAAGGAAACGTGCCGCCTGCTGAACATCCGGGTCATCACTCGCCTTGACGCGAGACCAAAGCGTCTCTCCCTTCGCCCGGCGCGAGGCCAGCGAGAACAGATACTGGTCATCATCCACCAGCCCGCAGAACGGCCCGCGCAAAATCTCTGCCAGAGTCAGGTCCCGCAGATCCAGCGTCGCAAACCGCATAAGGTTGAGGCAGTCCTGCACGCCGATGAAATCCGTCAGGATCAGCCGGTCGGCCCCTGCCACCGGCAGCCCTTCGGCCTTCAGCGCATTGATCAGAGAATCAAACAATCCGCCCTGCCGCTTGCTGACGAGAATGAGAACATCCTCCGGCCGCGTAGCCCGCTGCGCCTTGCCGTCCCACACCGTCTCGCCCCGGTCGATCATCCGCCGCACCGCGCGCGCCACAGACGTTGCCAGCTTCGCCTTCGGCGATGTTGCCCGCACCACATCCACCGGGCGTGCCCAGGCATCAGTCTCATCATCGGCAATCTTCGGATCAATCGGCCATATCTCGACGGCGCCATGCTCGTTCCAGCGGCGCGCCGTGTGCAGAGTATTGTCCGCCGTCCGCGGCGGCATACCGCCAATCCCCACATCAATCGGCGGAGAATTGTTCCACACCGTATCCACATAGGTCAGAACTTCCGGCACAGACCGGAACGACATCAGCATCTCGACACCCGCCGCGCCCGCCATCCGCTCTTCCAGCCGGCGCGTTTCCGTCAGCAAACGTTCCGGCTCAGCCCCTTGGAACGAGTAGATCGACTGCTTCTCGTCCCCCACGATGAACATCGTCCGCGGGTCCTGCGAATAATCGCGCCCCTCGCCTGATCCAAACTCATGCGTCAGCGCGCGGATAAGGTCCCACTGGTCCGGGCTCGTATCCTGCGCCTCGTCCAGCAACACGTGCGAAATGCTGCCATCCAGCTTGTAGAGCACCCAACTCGCCATGCCATCGGCTTCCAGCAAGGCTCGCGTCTTCTGGATCAGGTCATCAAAGTCCAGCGCCCCCCGGCGCGCCTTCTCATCCCGGTACGCCTCCAGCGCCGGCAACCCGATACGTATCAGCGCCGCCGTCCGCGCAAACGCCTTCGCCCGCTGCAATACCTCCACCAGTTCCCGAACCCGCGCCGTCTCCCGGCCTTCGCCATCCTTGATCTGGAAATACTCCGGCAACAGCGGACAAAGCTGCCCAGGCGTCTTGGTGTAGGGGTTCTGCTTCCGGAACTCTCCCTTGTCGGTCAGGAAGAAAGGCGCATACGCCGCCCAAATGGCCTCCGGCGTTTCCGCATTGAGAACCTTTTCCAGAACCTCCGCCCGTCCCTGGTCCGTTGCTGTTCCTTTCAGCAGCGCCAGCATGGCCTCCCGGATCACATCCCGTGGCAACCGGTCCCCCATCGCCGCCGCCAGTATTTCCGCCGGGCTTTCCACCGGCGCACCAAGGTCCGCCCGCAATGCCTCCATCATCCGTTCAAATACAAAATCATGCCGCTCGGCAAATCGCAGCACCGCCGCGCCGGAACCCTTCAACGCGTCCAGCGCGCTTGCCGCGCCTTCATTCATCGCCTCGCGCGCAATGAGTGCCAGCTCGTCCGGCGCGCTCTGCGCTGCCTCAAGGATCGCCCGGTCCTTTGCCGCCTGCCACAACGCCTTTGCGTCCCGGTCCTCCATCTCGGCAAAGCCGGGCACCACCCCGGCCTCCAATGGAAACCGCCTCAGGATACGCGCGCAGAACGCATGGATCGTCTCGATCCTCAGCCCGCCCGGCGTCTCCAGCGCGCGCGCAAACAGCCGCCGCGCATCGCGCAGGTCTTCCCTGGAATATTTCTCCGGCGCCCGCCCCTCCAGTTTCGACAAGGCTTCGCGCAGCTTGTCATCTTCCTTCACGGCCCAATCGCCCAGTGTCCGGAAAAGCCGGGTCAACATCTCGTTGGCCGCCGCGCGCGTATATGTAATGCAGAGAATGGAGTCTGGGTCTGCCCCCGGCCGCCCGTCCTCGCGCCGCAACAGCAGCCGCGCCACCCGGTCGATCAGAACCTTTGTCTTCCCGCTGCCAGCATTCGCCGTGGCGTAAGCCGACACATCCGGATTGGCCGCATCCGCCTGCGCCCGAATGGCCGCAGCAAAGGCGTCTCCTTCCGCCGTCTGATCACTCATCGCCGCCATCTCCGCCAGCCGTATCGCGGTTCCATTCCGCCCGCCGCGCCAGCAGGTTGTAGCCGTAATCATACTTCACGAATTGCACACGCGGCGCCGACGCAAACACCGCCTCCGGATCACGGTAGGCCGCAACCAGCCTCACATATCCATCGGCCGCCGCCGCTATCAGCTCCTCCAGCGTCTTCGGGCTGTTCTTGCTCTCGGCAATCCGGCGCGCTTCCGGCCGGCCACGAATGGCAACATATTCCAGCGCGGCCACAGGCGCGGCCCGTACATTCTTGAACCCGCCCTTGGAGGCTATGATCGCCTGCAACGGCATCTGCTGATCATAGCCGGCATCAATCGCCTTGTCCGTTGGCGGCTGCCCGGTCTTGAAGTCAACGATCACCAGTTCGCCAGTGGCCGTGCGTTCGATCCTGTCTGCGGTGGCGGAAAGCTCAAACGGGTGCCCGGCAATCTCGACGCTGATTTCCCCGCGCACCTCGCGCACAAACTTGCCGCCGATGTCCCGGCTGGCCCGCCACTCCAGATACCAGTCAGCCACATCCTGCCAGATCGCCAACCGTCCGGCCCAGGAAGACTCCGGCTCGCCCGTGCGCGCGAGTTCTACCCGGATCAGCTCCAGCAAGCTGCCGGCATCCTTGGCCACGCCCTCTTTCTCAAACGCGTCCAGCGCGGCATGGATCGCCGTGCCGCGCAGATTGCTGGCCAGCGGCGCGCCGAGCACATCCACCTGCCGCAGGCCCAGAACGGATTCCGCCCAGATCGAATAGGGATCGCGTTGCAGCCGGTCCACACGCGTCACCGAAAGCCGGGTGGGCCATTCTGCCGGCGTCCGCTTGCGGGGCGTTGGCTCTGCCGAAAAATCAGCCGGTAAAGTCCCCACGCCCCGCGTCTGCAACGCGCTTACCCAATCAAGCAGAGCGCCTGTTTCTCCCTTGAGAAGCTCTGCGGTGCGATCACCAAAGGCGCCCTCAGCCAGCGTGCGCAAACGCCAGACCCAGCGCGATTCGACCGACGGACTATCATCGCGCCGCGCCGCAGACAGCATCACCACATGCGGCGCCGCCGCCAGTTGGGCAAAGTCATGCGCCGACAGCCCCATCCGCTCCTCAGGATCGTTGAGACCCAGCGGAGCGCGAAAGCGACGCGGCAGGAATGCATCGGCAGGCGGTTTCTCCGGCCAGACATCCTCATTCAAACCAGCCAAAATCAACCGGTCCGCAGACTGAAGGCGCGCCTCGAGCGGCCCCCAGATGGAAAGCCTTGGATGCTCCGGCTCGCCAGTCTGAACAGGCAGGTTGGACGATTCTGCATCTACCAGATCTGCAAAGGCTTCAGGGCTCATCTCGCCCAGAAACGGCCCAAGCTCAGCCAGCCGTTGCAACAGGTTGGATGCGCCTGCGCCGTCTTCTCCTGCCCAGGGCATCGGCGTTTCGCTGATCGCGCCAGCCAGGTCCGCCACACGTTTGGCGGCGGCGTCCGCCGTCACACCATCGAGAATAGAAAAGTCCGCGCCGCTCTCCTCCATGATTTCCGAAAGGCGCTGCACGAGCAGGATCGCTTCATCCTGATCTTCCCGCTTGAAAGGCGAATGCGGCTCCAGCTTGTGCCGGATATCAATGCTGTGCGCCAGATCGTCCAAGCTTTTCCAACGCCTAGGGCCGCGCAAAAAGTAGAGATCAAGCAGACCCGAATCCATCTTTTTACGGACGAAAGGATGCTTCAATACCGCCGCCAGAACCGCTGGCTCTCCGGGATCTGCTGCCCATCGCGCACACAGGCCAATCAGGCTCCCTGCCTGCGTCCGGCCCAAAGGCACCGGCGCCGACGGGGGCACATGAATGCCCCAACGCCCCAGCAGCGCTGAGACGCGCCGCGCCAGACCAGCGTCTGGAGTGACCAGCGCCGCCGTCTGCCCCTCCCGCTCCAGAGTCTCGCGCATCAGAAGCGCGGCCGCTTCGGCTTCTGCCGCTTCGTTGGGCGTATTTGCGATACTCAGGCCCGTCAGGCCATCGCGTACAAATTCTTCAATCGGCTGGTTGCTCGCCGCGGCCAGTTCTTCCAGCGTCGCCCGCCAGTCGGCTGTTTCTTCTGCGGGCGCCAGCGCTTCATGGATCAGCCGCACGCGGGCGCGCGCCGGGCCATCTTCGCTGATCCCCGGCCACGGCGCCACGCTTTCGGGGGCCCGCCCCAACGCTCTCAGGGTCCGGATCAACGTGTTCTGCGGGTGTCCCGGCGCCTTGATAACGGACTCCCACTGTTTGTCGTTCAGCAGCGTATCCAACCCCGGCAGAACGATCAGCCCCTGCGGCAGGTCCAGCACCGCCCGCATCAGGATGCGTCCCGGCGGCGTCGCGCCGGTGGACCCCGCAATAATCACCGGCCCGGCAGGCGGCGCGTCCCGCCAATGATCGGCCAACGCCCGCGCCGCGCGCAGCCGTTCCTTATACGGATCAGACGCGCGATGCTCCGCCAGCCATTCCGGCCACAGCTCGGTAACAATCTTCAGAAAATCTGCCGACCGGCTCCAATGCGCCGCCATATCCCCGAGGCTCAGCGTCTCCAGCTTGCTCCAGTCCGCATTCTCGCTCATCGCCGCCTGTTCCAGCAGACGGCCTAGCTCGCGTGCCGCAGACAATGCAGAGGCCGGTGGCAGCTCCGTGCCCATGGCGTTCTGATAATAATGGCGCACCAGGGTCGCCAGCACGCCGAGCTGCTTGGCGCCAGATAGGGGCGGCGCCGCGCCGGACAGCGCCTGCTCCGCAATCGGCGGGGGCTCCCCGCTGTCGAGATCCCCCAGCGCCCGAATGTCCGGCGGCAGGATCGTCTGTTCCCCGGCCGCATCATACAGCGCCAGAGACAGGGCGCGCGCAGACCGGCGGTTGGGAACATAAATGATGGCATCCGCCAACGCGTCAGGCTTCGTTGCCAGAGATGTCTCGGCTGCCAGCGCGCGCGCCAGCTCCTTCACAAAGGCTGTGCCCGGCGCAATCGTCCGGATGCGCGGCGCATCCGGCCCGAACAGCGCATCAGCCGCCATGACAGGCCACCCACATCTCCGCATCCTTCAGGGCCTGCGGATCGCCCACATGAAGCCAGAAGGAATCGAGCGCCAGCCCGCGTGCCCGCCCTTGCGGTATCAGTTCATCCCACACCTTCACCGCCGAAAACCGCTCCACCGGCCGCCCGTCATAAACCTGAGGCTTCATGATCCGCACGCCGGCATACGCCCAGGGCGCAGACGCCGCCTCGCCCCGCCGCTTGAGGCGGCCATCGGCCTCCATGAAGAAGTCGCCCGGCCCATCAAAGCCCAGCGCGCGGCCAGTGTCGGCCACCAGCAGCCGCTCATCCTCCTGCGCCGGGTCAAAGGCCTCTGCCAATGCCAGAAGCGGGTCCGCCGTCTCGGGAGACCAGAACGCGTCGGTGTTCAGCACGAACACGGGATCGTCGCCAAGCAACCCCCTCGCTTTCGCCAGGCCCCCACCCGTCTCCAGAACTTCTCCCCGCTCATCGGAAACGATCACCTCAAAGTCCGTCAGCCCCTTCAGGTAGTCCTCAATCTGCTCAGGCAGGTAATGCACGTTCACGATGATGCGGCGAACGCCTGCCGCCTTCAGCGGCTCGATCACCCGGTCAATCAGCCTGCGCCCGCGCACCGCAATCAGCGGCTTGGGGCAAGCATCCGTGAGCGGCCGCATCCTCGTGCCCAGACCAGCGGCCAGCACCATCGCCGTATGCGGAACCGGAACACTCATGACTTGGCCTCAAAGACGAAAGGGGTCTGCTCGCGAACAAACGCCCGCATGCCGGCAAGCGACGGATGGGCGAGATTGCGGGCAAGAATGGAAAGCTGCCGGGGCTGGAATTCGCCATAGCGAGGTTTGTGGTCGCGGTGCTGAAGGCGGGAGAACACCCCGGCAATCCGTAGGGCGTTAAGAGCGCCGATCACGGCCAGCCGTTCGTCAAAATCTGTCCGGTTTTGTCCCGTTTTGTCCAGAAATGTCCCGATCGCGTCCTCGGATGCCGCGTGCGTGACCGCTCTGCGCGCGTCCTGGGTCAGCATTGCCATGTCCCAGGCATCCCATCCGCGCACCGCGTCCTGAAAATCCAGAAGCCCCACTCGCCCGCCAGGCAGCCAGAGAAGGTTCTCGGCATGATAGTCCCGCAGCGTGAAAGTCCTCGGAAAAGAAACGGCTTTTTCGATGAGGGCATCCCGCTCGCCTTCCCAGCGCGCGCGCGCCGCGCCGGTCAACTTCGTTCCACCCACTTCCAGCGGCAACCAGTCGGCATAAAGGTCCGCATTCGCCCCGAGCGCTACCGCGTCAAAGTCGAGGATCGGCCACTGAATGCCAGAATTATCAAGCAGTTGAGGTACAGGCGCGGCGTGGAGAACCGCAAGCGTCTCCGCCGCCGCACGGTAAAGCGCCCGTTCGTCGGCTTCTCCCCGCTCTATAACTCGCGCAAACTCAAGACCATCCCCAAAATCCTCAATCAATGCAAAGCCTTGCGTCGCATCGAAGGCGTACACTTCCGGCGCATTGAGCCCCAGGCTGCGCAGATGCCCGGCGATCAGCGCAAACGCCTCCACCCGCGACGCCGCCAGCCGCGTCATCGCATTCCAGCCCATCTGCTCCCGCAACGCCCGGTCAGCGCCGGGCGGACAGGGATCATCCTCCACCCGCGGCGCGTCCATCAGCAACGCCGTCACCCCATCTTCCCTGTGGAGTCGGATATACCGGCGGGTCGAAGCATCCTGGCTGAGGGGTTTGCGAATGGCCCGGTCCCATCCATCGCCCGCGCTGGCGAGGAACCGGTCTATCTCAAGCGTGCGCGAGTCAGTGGCTGAATCCATGCAGCCGTTCCTGCCAGCCTTCGCCCTTGGGTTCCAGTCTCACGCATCGCTGATCCCCGTGAATTTCAAGCAACACGTCCAGCCGCACCTGCGGCAGATGTCGCCCGGCATGTTCGGGCCACTCTACCAGCGCAACCCCTTCAACCGTTTCGTCCCAACCGAGTTCCTCCACCCCTTCGGGGTCTTCCAGCCGATAGAGATCGAAATGCCAAAGCGGAAAGTCTGGTCCGTCATACACCTGCACCAAAGTGTAAGTCGGGCTGGGCACCTCTTCCTGGCCGCCTAGAAGTGCCTGAATAATCCCCCGCGTGAGGGTCGTCTTGCCGGCGCCAAGGTCGCCATGCAGCGCCACAAAGTCTCCCACCCGCAGGATTCCTGCGATCGATTTGCCAAGCGACAGCGTGGCATCTTCATCCTCAAGCACAAAAGAGTCGGTCATACCTCTTCCTAGCCTTGCGCTGACCTTGCGCAACCTCGGTTTAACCTCAGTATGTGACGGAGTGACCCTGCTTGCACTGCTTGCGGGCTGCGCTAGAAGTGCTTAGAACCAGACAAAAGTTGACGCTTGCGTCATAAATCATATCAAGGGGGCGTCGTGGACCTTTCGGGCGCAAAACGGATTGTAATTGTCGGCGCTGGCCAGGCGGCTGCGCAGGCTGTTCAATCCTTGCGCCTGGGTGGTTATGCTGGCGAGCTCACAATCGTCGGTGAAGAGACGGCGCTTCCCTATCAGCGTCCCCCACTCTCGAAGGCTTACATGAAGGGCGAGATGGCGGAGGAGCGCCTCTATTTCCGCCCCGCGGCCTGGTACGAAGACAACAAGATCGAAGTGATGCTGGGCTCCCGCGTCACCTCCATTGATCGCGCCGCGCGCGTCGCCCATCTCGAACATGGCGCCGAACTGCCTTACGACGCGCTGGTCATCGCCACAGGTTCCCGCCCCCGCACGCTTCCCTGCCAGGGCGCTGATTTGACCGGCGTTCACGATCTGCGCAGCCTGTCGGATGTCGAACGCATCCGCCCGCAAATGGTCGAAGGCCGCCGCATGGTCATAATCGGCGCCGGCTATATCGGCCTTGAAGCGGCAGCTGTCGCACGCACCATGGGTCTGGATGTCACTGTTCTGGAAATGGCACCGCGCGTTCTGGCGCGCGTTACAAGCCCTGTAATGAGCGAATTCTACGCCGCCGAGCACATCGCCAAAGGCGTCAAGATCCTCACCAGCACGGCCCTGTCGCATCTCGAAGGCAAGGACGGCCATATCAACGCCGCCGCGCTGGCCGATGGCACGAAGCTCCCGGCCGACATCGTCCTCGTCGGCATCGGCATCCTGCCCAATGAAGAGCTTGCAAAAGACGCCGGCATCGCCTGTTCCAACGGCATCCTGACCGACCGGGACGGCCGCACATCCGACCCGCACGTGTTTGCGGCCGGTGACTGCGCCAGCCGTCCGCTGGTTCACTATGGCCGTACAGGGCGCCTCGAAAGCGTCCACAACGCCATCGAGCAGGGCAAGCTCGTCGCCGCTGCCATTCTTGGACAAAATCGGCCGGCAGAGGACTGCCCCTGGTTCTGGTCGGACCAATATGACCTCAAACTCCAGATCGCCGGACTCAGTACGGACTATGACACGATCGTCCTGCGCGGCGATCCTGAGGACCGCAAGTTTGCCGCTTTCTATCTGCGCAATGGCACCCTGATCGCCGTTGACGCCGTCAACAGCCCGCCAGAGTTCCTGGCATCCAAGAAACTCATCATGACAGGCGCAAAAATTGCCCCTGAAGTGCTCAGCGACACCTCAATCCCAATGAAAGACATCGCCGCAAAAGCTGCGGCCTGAAGGAGACGGAAATCCACATGGCAAAGATCACCTATGTTTCGCATGACGGCACCGAACGCACGGTGGAAGCGAAGAACGGCGAATCTGTAATGGAAGCGGCGATCAAGAATTCCATCCCCGGAATCGACGCTGACTGCGGCGGCGCCTGCGCCTGCGCCACCTGCCATGTCTATGTGGACGAGGCATTCCTCGACAAAGCCGGCACCCAGGAAGAGATGGAAAAGTCGATGCTCGACTTTGCCGAGAATGTGAAACCCAACTCGCGCCTCTCCTGCCAGATCAAGGTCAGCGATGCTCTTGATGGCCTGCGCGTCTCCACCCCGGAAAGCCAGCACTAAGGCTTGTCTGCCAAATCATTTCACGCCCCGGCCTGCCAGCCGGGGCGTTTTCATATGACGCAACGAAACCACTTGGTTCTTTTTCAGAACTGTGGTGCGTTTGGGTTCCACCCGCCCCTCCCAGGAGCCAAACAATGAACTATACCGACCTTCTGGCCTCCATCGCCGACGCCGGCCCCAATGCGCGAACAATGCTTGTCCCGGAAACCTGGATGCAGGGGCGCACCGCCTATGGCGGTTTGACCGCAGCGCTGTGTCTGGAAGCCGCCCGCCCGCTCGCGCCGGGTCTGCCGGTGCGGGCTGTCCAAGTTGCGTTCGTCGGCCCCGTAAATGGCGCGGTTACTTGTAAGGCTGAAGTGCTGCGGCAGGGCAAGAATACGGTGTTCGTTTCTGTGCGGATGACCGGAGACGATGGCGTCCTGGCCGACTGCATCATGACGTTTGGCGCCTCACGCCAATCCTCATTGAACTTTGCAGACCTCCCGGCGCCAGACGTTCCAAACCCCGAAGACGTCAAACCCTATTTCCGCAATCATCAGGGCCCCGCCTTCGCCCAGAACTTCGATCTGCTGATCGCCGGCGGCGCCCTTCCCTTGTCCGGCGCTGAGAAGGCTGATGTATCCATCTGGATGCGCCACAAGGATACCGCCACGCCGATGGACGCTGTGTCCTTGCTCGCCCTCGCGGATGCACCCCCACCCGCCGCCATGACCATGTTCAAGGAACCCGGCCGCATCAGCTCCATGACATGGATGGCCGAATTCCTCACCGAAGACATTGAAACCGAAGATCGCTGGTTTTTGGCACGGCATGTCGCCCAAACCGCACGGAATGGCTACTCCAGTCAGGAAATGCTGCTTTGGAACAAGGCGCGCCAGCCAATCATGGTGGGCCGTCAAACCATCGCGCTGTTCATTTGAGCACGATGTCAGCGCCAACAAAAAAGCCCCGGCTCAACGGCCGGGGCTTTTTTCGTTCTGCCGCTTGCTGATCAATTTGCCAGAGCGCTGCGCAGGCCCTCAAGGTAGGAAATCTGGTGCTCAAGCACGGCGCGCTTGGTATCACCCGCGTCGAGCTCGAGAAGCTTCAGCTTTGCAGCTTCGACCTCAACGTCGATTTCCTGAGCGCTCGCATCAGACAGATTGCGGGCTTCTTCAGCCAGGATGGTGAGGCCAGCAGGCGTCACGTCCGCAAACCCGCCACGCACATAGAAACGGTGCCGGACGACATCCCCTTCAAGCACACGGACAACGCCATTCTTGAGCGTCGTCATGAAGGGCGCATGGTTTACAAGAACGCCAAACTCACCTTCCGTACCCGGAGCGATCACATGATCAACCTGCCCCGAGAACAGCTCTCGGGCGGGCGATACGAGCGAGAAGTGCAGCTTGTCAGCCATCAACTAATTCCTCAGGCAGCGTCCGCCATCAGCTTCGCAGCTTTGGCTTTGGCTTCCTCGATGTTGCCGACCATGTAGAAGGCAGGCTCTGGCAGGTGGTCGAACTCGCCGCTGATCAGGCCTTTGAAGCCTTTGATCGTATCTTCGAGTTTCACCTGGACGCCTGGCGAACCGGTGAAGACCTGGGCAACGTCGAATGGCTGCGACAGGAAACGCTCAACTTTACGAGCGCGCGCAACGGTGACTTTGTCGTCTTCCGAAAGCTCGTCCATGCCGAGGATGGCGATGATGTCCTGAAGCTCTTTGTACTTCTGCAGGATCTGCTGAACGCCGCGAGCCACTTCGTAGTGCTCTTCGCCGACAACCATAGGGTCGAGAATACGCGAGGTGGAGTCAAGCGGGTCCACAGCAGGGTAGATGCCCTTCTCGGAGATCGCGCGGTTGAGAACCGTTGTCGCGTCAAGGTGAGCAAACGATGTGGCAGGCGCAGGGTCAGTAAGGTCGTCCGCAGGAACGTAGACGGCCTGGACCGACGTGATCGACCCTTTGTTGGTCGAGGTGATGCGCTCCTGAAGCGCGCCCATGTCAGTCGCCAGCGTCGGCTGGTAACCCACGGCCGAAGGAATACGGCCGAGCAGAGCGGACACTTCCGAACCTGCCTGGGTGAAGCGGAAGATGTTGTCGACGAAGAACAGCACGTCCTTGCCTTCCACATCGCGGAAGTATTCCGCTTGCGTCAGACCAGTCAGAGCAACCCGTGCACGGGCGCCTGGAGGCTCGTTCATCTGGCCATAAACCAGCGACATGCGGCTTTCGCCTTCGAGGTTGATAACGTTCGACTCGATCATCTCGTGATAGAGGTCGTTACCTTCACGGGTCCGCTCGCCGACGCCGGCAAACACCGAGTAGCCGCCGAACAGTTTCGCAATGTTGTTCACCAGTTCCATGATCAGAACCGTCTTGCCCACGCCGGCGCCGCCGAAGAGGCCGATCTTGCCGCCTTTCGCGTAGGGGCAGAGAAGGTCGATAACCTTGATACCGGTGACGAGTACTTCGGATTCCGTGGCCTGATCAACGAAGGCAGGCGCCTGAGCGTGGATCGGCATGTAGGTGTCGGCATTGACCGGGCCGCGCTCGTCAATCGGCTCGCCGATGACGTTCATGATGCGGCCAAGAGTGGCCGGGCCAACTGGAACCGTGATCGGCGTACCGATGTCCGACACGGGCTGCCCGCGAACCAGACCTTCGGTCGAGTCCATGGCGATCGTGCGGACAGTATTCTCGCCGAGGTGCTGGGCGACTTCGAGAACAAGGCGCGAGCCGTTGTTGAAGGTCTCGAGGGCGTTGAGGATCGATGGCAGCTCGCCGTCGAACTCAACGTCGACAACGGCGCCGATAACCTGGGAAATGCGGCCTTTGCCGTTTGCGGGGGTGCTCATCTGATCGTCTCCTCGGGAGATGAAGTATTCTGGTCTGGTTAAACGGTTAGAGGGCTTCAGCCCCGGAGATGATCTCGATCAGCTCCTTGGTAATCTGTGCCTGGCGCGCCCTGTTGTATTTCAGGTTCAGCGCTTTGATCAGGTCTTTGGCGTTGCGGGTCGCATTGTCCATTGCGGTCATGCGGCTCGCCTGCTCACCGGCCGAGCTTTCCAGCATGGCCGACAGGATCTGGGTATTGATGTAACGCGGCAGCAATGCCTCGAGGAGGGCTTCCTCAGAAGGCTCGTAGATGTATTGCGCGCCGCCCAGATCAATCACCGGTGCGCCTTCAGGCGCGGTCGCGGGGATGAGCTGTTGGGCGGTCGGAACCTGCGACAGAACGTTCTTGAACTGCGAGTAGATCAACGTCGCGACGTCGAACTCGCCGTTTTCAAAGCCCTTGGTCAGCATCTGGCCGACCGAAAGCGAAGCATCGGTGAAGTTGTTGCTCTTCACGTCCGAGAGGTTCACGTGCCCGGTAAACAGAGCGCTGTGCTCGCGTGCCAGAACTTCGCGGCCCTTCTTGCCGATGGTCAGGACCTTCACGGTCTTCCCTTCGGATTGAAGCTGCTGGATCTTCAGACGAGCGAGTTTGGCTACATAGGCGTTGAAACCGCCCGCGAGGCCGCGCTCAGCCGTCATGACGACGAGCAGATGTGTCTGGTCCGTGCCGTTACCGGTCAGCAGCTTTGGGCCACCTTGGCCGGTTGTTGCGGCAAGATTTGCCAGCACCGCAGCCAAACGCTCCGCATAGGGGCGCGCAGCCGTTGCGGCTTCTTGAGCGCGCTTCAGCTTGGCGGCAGCCACGAGCTGCATCGCCTTGGTGATCTTCTGCGTGGATTTCACGCTTCCGATCCGGTTCTTAAGGTCCTTCAAGCTGGGCATGTCAGGCCTTTACCGTCCTTGGTTCAGTCAACAGATCAGGCGAATTTCGAAGTGAAATCGTCCAGCGCTTTCTTGATCTCGTCTTCGATCTCGCTGGTGAGTTCTTTCTTCTCGCGAAGCTTGGCGAGAAGCTCTTTCTTCGCGCCGCGCATGTGCACGAGCAGTTCTTTCTCGTAGCGGGTCACGTCCTTGAGAGCGACCTTGTCGAGATAGCCACGCGTACCGGCGTAGATGATCACGACCTGCTCTTCCATCAGCAGCGGCGAATATTGCGGCTGTTTCAGGAGTTCGGTGAGGCGCGCGCCGCGGTTCAGAAGGCGCTGGGTTGCAGCGTCGAGGTCCGAACCGAATTTCGCAAAGGCGGCCATCTCGCGATACTGGGCGAGTTCACCCTTCATCGAGCCGGCAACTTTCTTCATTGCCTTCGTCTGAGCGGCCGAACCCACGCGGGAGACCGACAGACCGACGTTCACAGCTGGGCGGATACCCGAGTTGAACAGGTCGGTTTCAAGGAAGATCTGACCGTCGGTGATCGAGATCACGTTCGTCGGGATGTAGGCCGAAACGTCGTTTGCCTGGGTTTCGATAACCGGCAGAGCCGTCAGCGAGCCGTTACCATTGTCGTCGTTCAGCTTCGCAGCGCGCTCAAGGAGGCGCGAGTGGAGATAGAACACGTCGCCCGGATAGGCTTCGCGGCCTGGTGGGCGGCGGAGCAGCAGGGACATCTGACGATAAGCAACGGCCTGCTTGGAAAGGTCATCATAAATGATGAGGGCGTGCATACCGTTGTCACGGAACCACTCGCCCATGGTGCAACCGGTGAAGGGTGCGAGATACTGAAGCGGAGCCGATTCCGAAGCCGTTGCCGAAACAACAATCGTGTAATCCAGCGCGCCGCGCTCCTCGAGCACCTTCACAACCTGCGCCACAGTGGAGCGCTTCTGGCCGATAGCGACATAGACGCAGAACAGCTTGTCCTTGTCGGACTTGGCCGCGTCATTGGTCGGCTTCTGGTTCAGGATGGTGTCGATGCAGATAGCGGTCTTGCCGGTCTGACGGTCACCGATGATCAGCTCGCGCTGGCCACGGCCAACGGGGATCATGCCGTCGATGGCCTTGATGCCCGTCATCATCGGCTCATGAACCGATTTACGCGGGATGATGCCTGGCGCCTTGACGTCGACCTGCGAGCGCGCAGCAACATCTTTCAGGGGGCCCTTGCCGTCGATCGGCTCGCCCAGCGCGTTCACGACGCGGCCGAGAAGCGCTTTACCAACCGGCGCAGCAACGATCTCGGAGGTCCGCTTGACGGTGTCGCCCTCTTTGATGCTGCGGTCTTCGCCGAAGATCACGACGCCGACGTTATCTTTCTCGAGGTTCAGGGCCATGCCCTTGATGCCGCCGTTGAACTCAACGAGTTCGCCAGCCTGCACGCTGTCGAGGCCGTAGACACGAGCGATACCGTCGCCGACGGAAAGCACCTGGCCAACATCCGAGACTTCAGCTTCGACGCCGAAATTCTCGATCTGGGACTTCAGGATGCCCGAAATTTCTGCAGGTGAAATGTCCATCGAGCTTCTTATGCTCCCTTCATCACGGTGTTCATGCGTTCAAGTTTCTTGGCGACGCTGGCGTCCACGAGCTTGGAGCCCAGGCGCAGCTGAATGCCGCCAATCAGCGAGGGGTCAACCTCGCTTGTGAGTTCAACATCGCCGCCAACGACACGCGCGAGCAGCGATTCAATCCGGGACTTTTCAGCGCCGGTCATTTCTTTAGCTGTGCGAACTATCGCGCGCTGTACGCCGCGCTGTTTCGCATAGAATTGGTCAAACGCGAATTCGGCGCCCAGAATGTCGTTGGCGCGGCCATTGGTGGCCATCGTGCCGAGGAATTTTCCGAACAGGGGCGAATAGCCCGCTTTCTTGGCGATTTCAGCGAGCGCAGAAACCTTCACATCGCGGCTGAATGCGGGCGAGTCGAGCAGCTTGCGCAGATCGGCCGATGTTTTGATAAGTGCAGCGAAAGCCCTGAAATCTTTATGGATCGTGGCGAGGTCGCCCTTATCCTGCGCCAACTCAAAGAGTGCGCGGGCGTAGCGCTGGGCCGTTTCGCTTGTCTGGATCACGTTCGAGGCAGGCAAGGTCTTGAAATCCGTCTCAGTTAGGGGGCGGAAGTGCCCTAATAAAAGTCAGGCGGGCGATGCTCGCGAAACGGGCACCCCCCCAAGGATGTGCGGCGCTTATCATTAGAAATTCGCGCTGACAACAGCCCCGCCGTCAGGCGTCATGCGGCGAAATGGCCGCGAGTGAGGCCTTACGAGGGGAAAGGGCATTCAGAGAAAAGAATATGGGTCTATATCGATCGAAATCCGCACCTGAGACGGGAGTCTCAGGCGGGCGGTCCAGGCGGCCATATAGGCTGAAAGATCAATGATTCTCGGGCTCTTTACCAGGAACCGCCGGCGATGCCGGCCCCGCAGCACCGTAATCGGCGCCGGCGCCGGACCAAACACCTCTATGCCATCGCCGTTGGGCGCAGCGGCGGCGATATCCAAAGCCGCTTTATCCACAAGATCTGCAGACGGCGCCGACAGAATCATTGCTGCCAGCCGGCCGAAAGGGGGCAGGACAAGTTCGGAGCGGACATCCCGCTCGATCTGCAGGAAGCCGTCGCGGTCATTGGCGGCGAGCGCCTCCATGGCGGGGTTATCCGGGGCATAAGTCTGCACCAATGCCCGGCCGGGGCGCTCTGCGCGCCCTGCCCGGCCCGCCACCTGGCTCAGCAGCTGGTAGGTGCGCTCGCCCGCGCGCAGATCCCCGCCCTTGAGGCCGCTATCGGCGTCCACGACGCCCACCAGCGTCAGATTGGGGAAGTTGTGCCCTTTGGCCACGATCTGCGTGCCGATCATAACGTCGATCTCGCTGCGCTCCATACGCTCCACGAGACTGCGGGTAACATCGGCGCCCTGCGCTGTATCTGAAGAGAAAATCTCGATTCGGGCATGGGGCAGCAAGGTCCGAACCTCTTCGGCCACCCGCTCGACGCCCGGCCCGACGCCCATCAGCGAATCGGGCGCACCGCATTGGGGGCATTTGGTGGGCTTGGGGATGGAATAGCCGGTAACGTGGCAGACGAGGCGGCCGGAGTACCGGTGCTCGGTCAGCCAGTTCTCGGTGCCGGGCGTCTTCAGCCTTTCCCCGCAGGCCTTGCAGATGACCAGCGGGGCATAGCCGCGCCGGTTGAGGAAGAGGAGCGACTGCTCCCCATTGGCGAGGGTCTCCATCAACGCCCGCTCAAGCACGGGGGATAGCCACTTGCCTTTCCCCGGGGGGGCGGTTCGCAGATCGACCAGCTCAATATCCGGCAGGCGCGAGGCACCGGGGCGCGCGGCGAGCCTGAGGTGTACATATCGCCCGGCCTCAGCATTCACGGCAGTTTCCAGCGCTGGCGTTGCGGAGGCGAGGATGACTTGCCCCCCCTCCAGCTTGGCGCGCATCACCGCCAGATCGCGGGCGTGGTAGGTGACGCCGTCTTCCTGCTTGAAGGAGGTGTCGTGTTCCTCGTCGACGATGATGAGGCGCAGCTTGCGATAGGGCAGGAAAAGGGCTGAGCGGGCACCGATGACGATGCGGGCTCTCCCGTGGACAGCTTCACGCCAGGTGCGGCGGCGATCCTTGGGGCTGAGGCCGGAATGCCATGGCGCAGGCGCCGCGCCAAAGCGGGCTTCGAAGCGGGCGAGGATCGCCTGCGTCAGAGCAATTTCCGGCAACAGAACAAGGATCTGCGCCTCGGGGTCAGATTTCAGCGTTTCAGCAATCGCCTCGAAATAGACTTCCGTTTTGCCCGAGCCTGTCACGCCGTCCAGCAGGAAGGCCGAGAAGCCGCCGGCGTGGATAGCGGCCTTCAACTCCCCCGCCGCGACGGCCTGTTCGCCGGTCAGAACGGCGCCTTTGCGATCTGGATCGGGGATAGCGAAAGACGGGTCGGTCTCCAATTCGACCGCCTCCAGCACGCCCGCCTCGGCCAGTCCTTTGACTACGCCGGACGAGACATTTGCTGCACTGGCAAGGTCAACAGCCGACCAGAGCTGGTCATTTCTGGACAAATCGGGACAGTTCGGGACAGTTCGGGACACCTCCAGCACCTTCTGGCGCGCCGGCGTCATCCTATCCGGCAGCTTGCCGGTCGCGCGGTATCGGGTTTCGACCGGCGAGGGCAAAAGCCCCTCCCGCGCCCGCAGCGCCATCGCCAGAACCTGCCCCGGATGGGTGACCGTGTAACGCGCGACCCATGCCAGGAACTCGCGCATCGGAGCGCCCATCGGCGGGGCGTCATAGACGGCCGTGACCGTCTTGAGCTTGCGCCCGGTGGCCACGTCATCACCCAGCACGTCGACCACGATACCGAGCCGGTCATGCGGACCGACCGGCGCGGCAACATAGCTTCCGGGCTGAAGCGTCATGCCCTCGGGAACCGCGTAATCGAACGGTTCGGGCAGTGGCAGGGTGAAGAGGATTCGGGCGACGGCCATGGGCCCGGCTTAGACCTTTGACCGGGTGTCGTCATCCCATCGGAGCACTCAGGCCGGCATCAGGTTTGCGCGGCCTCGAAGAGGCGCTTTGCCTCGGCGGCGGCAAGCTTGAGCGGCTCGACGCTGCGCTGGACACGACACTGGATCATGCCGCCTTCGATCAGCATGATCGCCATCGATGCCAGGGCCTTGCTGCGCTCTGCTGAGATACCGTCTCTTTGGGCGGCCGCTTCCAAGATAGCTCCCCATGATTCGAACGCCGCCAGCGCGGCGCGGCGGATGGGCTCGTGCTCGGGCACGGTTTCCAGAAGGGTGGTTGTCAGCGGGCTGCCATCCCGAAAGCCGGACTGCTCCAGCCAGCCGCCCAGCAATTCGAAATAACGGGAGACGAGCTCTCCGGCATTGGGCGCACTGGCGGCGAGTTCGGTCAGCGTGGCGGCAACAGTTTCGCCGGCGCGCGTGATGGCCTTCTCGCCGATCTCGGGCTTGCCGCCGGGGAAGTAGTGATAGAGCGAGCCTTTCGGCGCGCCGCTGACCTCCAGGATTTCGGCCAGGCCGGTGGCTGCATAACCTTGCTGCCGGAAAAGGCGCACGGCGGCGGCCAGAATCGCTTCCCGATGTTTTCCCTGCGCTGCCATTCTGGCCCCCGTGTCGAACAAAATTATATAGACCGGTCTACTTGGATACTGTATCCATCGGATCGTTAAGGGACAATGAGGAAGAGCGATGGAAAGCAGCACCCCGGAAGGCTTTCAGCCCCATTTTCGCAAGAGCGGCCTTACCGACCCATGGGAGCCGCTCTATTCGCGCAACACAGGCGAGGCGATCTATCTTGGCCTCATCGCGACCCCTGCTCACGCCAATTCGCGCGGCCTTGTGCACGGCGCGCTGATGACGGCGCTGGCCGACAATGCGATGGGGCTCAGCTGCGCCTTGAAAGCAAATCCGGCTGGCGGGCTGGTCACCGTCAATCTGGCGATGGATTTTCTTGCCTCCGCACGTATGGGCCAATGGCTGGAAATCCGCCCGATTGTTCTCAAGGCAGGCAGTTCAATGGCATTTGCCTCTGCGACCATCCACGCAGACGATCAGCTGTGCGCCCGCGCGAATGCCACCTTCCGGCTCGCCAGTCCGCGCGCGGCTTAGCTCCCGGACGGGCGCCCTGCGAATTGCCCTAGCGTGAGTGCTTGCCACTCTTCCCGGCCCCCCCTACCCCTTAAGAATGGCAAAAGACGTGACTTCCGGCTACGAGCCGCTGACCTCGATCGAGGCAATCACCGCAGGGCTCGGCACCGCCGGCTATATCTCCACAGCGCAGATCTCGACGGCGGTTTATCTCGCCCATGGGCTGCGCAAGCCGATCCTGATCGAAGGCCCGGCGGGCGTGGGCAAAACCGATCTTGCCGCCTCGCTTGGCCGCTGGCTCGACCTGCCGATCATCCGCCTGCAGTGCTATGAAGGCCTCGATGAAGGCAAGGCGCTGTATGAATGGAAATACGGCAAGCAACTGCTCTACACGCAGATCCTGAAAGAGAAGCTCAACGAGCTGATCGGCGAGGCCGACAATCTCAGCAAGTCACTGGGCAAGCTCGCCGACTTTGAAGACCTGTTCTTCTCGCCACAATTCCTGGAAGCGCGCCCCCTGCTCCACGCCATGCAGCAGGACAGTGGCTCGATCCTGCTGATCGACGAAATCGACAAGTCAGATGAAGCGTTCGAGGCGTTCCTGCTGGAAGTGCTCTCTGATTATCAGGTCTCCGTGCCCGAAATCGGCACCATCCGGGCGAAAGTTCCGCCCATCGTGATCCTGACCTCGAACAATGTCCGCGAGCTGGGCGACGCACTGAAGCGGCGCTGCTTGCACTTGCATATCGGCTTCCCCGATCATGTCCGGGAACAGAAGATTGTGCGGGCACGTGTGGACGGAATTTCGGATACGCTGCTGAACCAGCTTGTGCGGTTTGTTCAGTCCGTTCGCGAGGCCGACATCAAGAAGCGGCCCTCCATCGCCGAGACGGTGGACTGGGCACGCACGCTGCTGCTGCTCCATTCCAGCAGCCTTGATGAACAGTTCGTGCGCGATACGCTCAACGTGCTGCTCAAGCATGAGAGCGACATTGCCGCGATCTCTCCGCAGATCCCCAAGATGGTGCGCGAAGCGATTGGCACGGATTCGGGCGGGCGGACGGCTTCCGGCTACCCGGACATCGGATAAGGCGGCGCGCCGATGGAGCGCCAGATTTCCAATTTCATCCGGGCCCTGAGGTCTGCTGATGTGAAGGTCTCGACCGGCGAAGCTTTGGACGCGGCGCGCACCGTGGCGATGATCGGCTATGGCGACCGGGCGCTGCTGAAGGATTCCCTCGCCTGCGTGCTGGCAAAGTCCGAAGCTGAAAAGGACATGCACGACAAGCTGTTCGAGCTGTACTTCACGGCGAGCAACAAGCGCAGCCAGCAGAACCAGAGTGAAGGGAGCGAAGACGGCGCCGAGGATGGCGGGAGCGAGGGCCAGGACGCGAGCGACGCCGCCGAGCAGATGATCTCGCTCACCCAGCCGGGCAATGAACAGGCGCTCGCCACAGCCGTGGAGCGCGCGGCCGAAGCCGCTGGCCTCAACGACATCCGGTTCTCCACACAGACAGCTTACTACGCGCAGCAGATGGTGCGCGCGATGGGCGGCGAGGCATTGCAGGCGCGCCTGCTCGAAGCGTTGCAGCGCTCAGGCGCGGAGGCGGACGCAGACGCGCAGCGCATGATTGATGCGCGCCGCGCCCTGACCATGGCGGCGCGTGAACGGGCCGAGCGGGCCTTTGAAGTCTTCGGCGCCGGCGAGACCGAGAAATTCCGCGATGATGTGGCCGCCACCAAACGCCTGACGGCGCTGGAAGCCCATGACATGGCGCGGATGAAAGTGCTGATCGCCAAGATCGCCAAACGGCTGGCCGTGAAACATTCGCGGCGGCGCAAGCGTACGTCGCGCGGCATACTCGATGTGCGCCGCACGATGCGGGCGAATGCCGGATATGACGGCGTTCCGTTCAATGTGATCTGGCGGCAGAAGAAAAAAGACCGGCCGAAGATTGTCGCGGTTTGCGACGTATCCGGATCAGTTGCGGCCTATGTGCGGTTTCTGCTGTTGCTGCTTTATTCGTTGAAAGAAGTGATCCCCGACCTTCACGCCTATGCGTTTTCCTACCGGCTTGGAGATGTCAGCGACATTCTCGAGCAGAATGAGTTTGACGGGGCGATGAAGAAGATCCTGCGGGAGTTTGGCCTTGGCTCGACGAGCTATGGCCAGGCCTGGTCGGACTTCAAGACAGACCATGAAACCGTGATTGACCGGCGCACGACGATCCTGGTGCTGGGCGATGGACGGTCAAACTATGGTGATCCGCGGCTCGACCTGTTCAGCGGCTTTGCGGGCCGCGCCAAGCAGACGATCTGGCTGAACCCGGAAGGCCCGGCCCTCTGGGGCACGGGCGACAGCGTGATCCCGCGCTATGCGCCCTATTGCAAACAGATGAGCCATGTGGCGACGATCAAGGATCTTGAGCGCGCCCTGGACGAGATTCTCACAAGCTATTCGTGAACGGAAGGTCTCAGGCGAGGCCCATCTCTTCACGGTAACGGCGGCGCAGAAGATCGATCGGCGCAAGGTCGCGCTTGTCGGTTTCGTAGTGCCAGTAAGTCCAGCCATTGCAGGCGGGGGCCTGCTGGACCTGCGCCCCGAGGCGGTGGATCGAGCCGGTGATGGCGCCTGTGGTGAGCGATCCATCGACGCGGATGCGGGCCTGGTGGCGGCGCTGGGCGGAGAAGAGGCGGTCGCCGGGCTTCAGCCAGCCGGTTTCGATCAGGGCGCCGAACGGCACGCGGGCGAGTGATTTCTTGCTGCGCTCTGTTTCCAGCACTTCGCCTTCCAGCGGCGTGATCGCGTTGATGCGGGCCCGCGAGAGGCGGGCGTAGCCCTCTTCGCGCTCGATGCCGATGAAATCGCGGCCGAGGCGGCGGGCAGCAGCGGCTGTCGTGCCGGTGCCGGAGAACGGATCAAGGACGAGATCGCGCGGATTGGACGTGGCAAGCAGGACGCGGTGAAGCAGGGATTCCGGTTTCTGGGTCGGATGCGCCTTGCGGCCGGCCTCATCTTTCAGACGCTCGCCACCGGTGCAGAGGGGGATCGTCCAGTCAGACCGCATCTGTTTGTCTTCATTGAAGGTTTTTAGCGCGTCATAGTTAAAGGTAACGCGGCTGTCCTTCGACTTGCCCGCCCAGATCAGCGTTTCATGCGCGTTCTGGAAGCGCGTGCCCTTGAAATTCGGCATCGGGTTTGATTTCAGCCAGATCACGTCATTCTGAATCCAGAAGCCCTGATCCTGAAGAACCGTCCCGACACGGAAAATATTGTGATAGGAGCCGATCACCCAGATGGCGCCGTCATCCTTCAGGACACGGCGGCATTCTTCCAGCCATTGATGCGTAAACAGATCATAGTCGTCAAAGCTGGCGAATTTGTCCCATTCGTCGTCAACACCGTCTACCACGGACTGATCCGGGCGCGTCAGCCCGCCGCCGAGCTGAAGGTTATACGGGGGATCGGCAAAGACGAGATCGACGGACTTGTCCGGAATACGGGACAGGACCTCGATGCAATCGCCCTGGATGATCGTGTTACGCTGAATGGTCATGGATCGTTCGCCCTGCGACTCTACTGTGAGTGTTGCAGACGACCCTGAATCGCGCCGGTTACTACTCAGTGAAGGAAACCCTGCCGAAAGGTTACCAGCGGCTTCGGGCATTAACGCCAGAAGGCTTGCCGGCGCCCCGTCTACGGGCTTAGCTCTGCGGCTGGCGCGCGGCGCCTTTCGGAGTGGCGACACATGATGCTGGCACTGGAACTTCTGGGCGGGATTGGCCTGTTCCTGCTGGGCATGTCGATGCTCACCGATGGCTTGAAGCTGGCCGCCGGTGACGGCTTGCGCGCCATCCTGCGCGGCTGGACCCGCACGCCGGCGCGGGGGCTGATTTCCGGCGCGCTGCTGACCGGGCTCGTGCAGTCGTCCAGCGCAGTTACCGTGGCAACAATCGGCTTTGTGAATGCCGGGCTGCTGACATTGCGCCATGCGGTGTGGGTGATCTTCGGGGCGAATGTCGGCACCACGATGACCGCCTGGCTGGTCGCGTTGATCGGTTTGAAGCTGGATATTGGCGCGTTTGCCCTGCCGATTATCGGCTTCGGGGTGATGGCGCAGATGCTGGGAGGCAAGCGGCCAAGGCTGGCAGGATTTGGACAGGCGCTGGCCGGATTTGGCCTCTTTTTCCTCGGTATCAGCGTTCTCAAGGGCGGGTTTGAGACCCTGCTGCCCTGGTTTGAGTCGCTTGATCTGGCAGAGGCAGGCTTCTTCGCCCCGTTTGCGTTTCTTCTCTTCGGGACCGCGCTGGCCGCGCTCGCGCAGTCCTCCAGCGCCGCGATTGCCATCATCCTGACGGCGACCGCAGGCGGCGGGCTTCCGCTGGAACTGGCCGGAGCGGGCATCATTGGCGCCAATATCGGCACGACCAGCACGGCGATATTCGCTTCCGCCGGGGCGACACCTGCGGCCAAGCGTGTGGCGCTGGCCCATATCGTTTTCAACTTCTATTCCGGGATTGCCGCCTTCCTGCTGCTCTATCCCCTCATCAATGCCAGCCACTGGCTGGCCGATCTGATACTGGCCGATACGCAGGATGAACCGCTGACGCTCGCACTGTTCAATACATTGCTCAACGTCTTCGGGGTGATCCTGATCTGGCCGTTTGCCTCACGGATGATCGATTGGCTGCAGGGGCGCTACAAGAGCGAGGACGAAACAATTGGCCGGCCGGCACATCTGGACCCGACACTGGCGGCAGTGCCGGCGCTCGCCTTGCGCGGACTGGTGCTGGAAATTGAGCGGATGATGAACCTTGCCTTTGAGCGCGCCGCCAAACGGCTTGGCGCTGAGGCCGGTCATACAAATGGCAATGGCGACGCGGGCATTCTGGCGCTCGGGCAATCTATCCGTGATTTTATTGCTGATCTGAGCCGTCAGTCCCTCCCGTCAGATGTGGTCAATGCCCTGCCCGACCTTATCCGCTCGATCCACCATGTGGAGGAGGCCGTGACCGAAGGCGCGGCCATCCATGACGGCGCGCAGCCGCCAGCCACCCTGATTACAGGTCCGGCGTGGGACCGGTTGAGAGACGGCGTCCTTGCTACGCTGGTGACCAGCGCCGGCGCGCCCGACGCCTTCAAGACCGAGTTTGACCAGGAAATGGATGAGGTCGATCAGGCCTATCAGGCGATCAAGAAAGACCTTCTGGAAAGCACGGCCGCCGGACACACCAGCGTGGAAGCGATGGAGCTTGCGCTCCTGCGTGCGCGGCGAATGCGGCGGCTGGCCGAAGCCGCCCTCAAGGCCGAACGCCGCCTCTGCCCCTGGGCGCCTGTTGCCTCAGGCCGGGTCGAAAATACGCCGGTGGCCCAAACCTAGAAATTCAGGCTGAGCTGAGCCGACGGCGCGCCGGGCGGGCGGAAAAGATCCGTTCTCAGAGGTTCTCTCGGCAGGTTCAGGTTAAGCCGGGTGGCGGCGCGGATGAAGCGGGCCCGGATAAGGTCTGCGACCGGCCCCTTGCCTGTTCCGCGTTCGAACCATTTGGCATCGTAATCCTGACCGCCGCGCATCTCGCGCAGGGTATTGATAACGCGCGCGGCCCGGTCCGGCGCATGCTGTACCAGCCATTCATGGAAGAGATCCTTGATCTCGAAAGGCAGCCTGAGAACCACATAGCCAACCCCACGTGCGCCATTTTCTGCGGCTGCCTGGATCAGGGCCTCGATCTCATGATCGTTGAGACCGGGAATGATCGGCGCCGTCATCACCATGACTGGAATACCGGCTTCGGAAAGCGCTCTCACCGTTTCCAGCCGACGCTCCGGCGTTGCCGCGCGCGGTTCCATCTTGCGGGCAAGCTTGCGGTCGAGCGTTGTGATCGACACGCCCACACGCGTCAGACCCATCGCGGCCATCGGTGCGAGGATGTCAATGTCGCGCTGGATAAGCGCTGATTTTGTCAGCAGGCTGACGGGGTGGTTATGTGCGGAGAGAATTTCCAGCAGCTGGCGTGTCAGGCGCTGTTCGCGCTCGATCGGCTGATAGGCATCGGTATTCATCCCCAGTGCGATGGGCCGGACGACATAGCCGGGACGCGACAGCTCCCGCACCAGAAGCTCGGTTGCGTTCGTCTTGCGGAACAGCTTGCTTTCAAAGTCGAGCCCAGCCGACAGCCCGGACCAGGCATGCGTCGGCCGCGCGAAACAATAGATGCAGCCATGTTCACACCCCCGGTAAGGGTTCACCGTCCGGTCAAAGGAGATGTCGGGAGATTTGTTGAAGGTGATGATCGTGCGGGCGACCTCATCGAACACCTGCGTGTCGAGGCGCTCTGCCCCGTTCTCGATCGTATCCCAGCCATCATCAAAGGCGGCGCGGGTTTCCCGCTCATACCGCCCGGTCTGGTTCGAGACCGCGCCGCGTCCGCGCTGCTCGAAACGCTCTGCCACGCTCGCCGTATCGAGAAGCGTGACCCGTCCTGATTTCTTCAGTTTCTGTCCCGTGCGCATGTCTGGGAGAAAGACAGAGAAACAAGAACAAAGCAAGAACTTTTGGACTTACTTCCTGTGGGATTTGCGCCGTGACAGGCGCCAGCTGTCCCAATCGGGGGCTGCATCAATGTCGATCAGCGGCGGCAGGAGCCAGACGCGCGCCGTCTCTGGCAAGTGGCTCCACACATCCTCCATCGCATGCGGGCCTGACCAGCGCACACGCCGGAAGGGAGACCGGGTCTGCGGCCCCTTATGCATCCCGAAAAGCCAGAAACCGCCATCCAGCGCCGGGCCAAACACAGCATCATGCTGCGCGAGGCCCCGCACCGCGCGCCGCAGCAAGCCGGGCGTTATGTCGGGCGCGTCAGAGCCGATGAAAAACACCATGCCGGGCGGCGCGTCATTGAGGCCCCGCTCCAGGCGCTCGGTCAGCGTACCTGGCCCCTGAGGGTGAACCGGCAGCCCCCCGAAAACGGCCCGGCCATTGGGTGTGTCCCCCATACGGTCAGGCGTCGTGTAGACCTTTACTTCCAGGCCGCTGGCCCGCGCGGCGCGCAGGGTTGAGGCAAGCGTGAAACTGGCAATCCGCCGCGCTTCAGTTGCTCCCAACCCTTCGGCCAGACGTGTCTTGGAAAGTCCCATCCGGGGCGGTTTGGCAAAAATCAGCAGGGATATTGTACGCATAGGGCCTTTGTTTTGCCGGAATAAAATCCGACACTGTAAGCACGGACACGAAAGCGCAATCCATGTTCAGCCTATTCCGTATCTTTGTTGCCGGGGGTGCTTGCCTGTTGCTCAGCGCCTGTTTCCTTTCGGAAAAGCCGCTGATTGGAGAAGGCGCCCAGATCCACAACGGCCCGCTCGCCTTTTGCCTGGATGCGGGCGAGCCCTGCCACCAGACAACCTTTCAGGAAGACGCCTATCTTGTCCTGCCCCATCCTGAGGATGGAGAGGAGAAGCCGGTCGCTGTCCGGTTTCGTCCGCTCATGAAGGCAGACGCCGACACGATCTGGCTGGGAGAGGCCAACCTGTCCGAAGAGGGGCATGAAGAAGCGTGGGCCTATGTGGTGGCCCGCAAGCTGAAGGACACCGATCTGGGCGTGCGGGAATATGAAGTTGCCGTGCCCGATTGCGGCAGCGCCAGCGATTCCGATCTGATCCGCTACGGCTTGGAAAAAGACGGGGTCTATGCCTGCAGGGTGACCAATATTGACGCCTTTGCCGAATATCTGCGCGAACGCCATGCGGCTGACTTTGCCAGCGATGCCTGGTGGGCAGAGGCGCGCTAGCGGTAAGCTCGCGCGAGGTCTTCCGGCTTTGCTCCCATCAGGAAGCGCGTGAGGAGGACGGCGTTCTTCCAACTGCGCCTGCGCCAGCCATCACGCTCATACTTCGCAGCAGACGTGCGCGCCTCGGCGTCCAGGATCACGAGGCGCTTCTTCCCCAGCGCGCGCACAAGGATCACATCTTCCATCAACGCAACGTCCTGGAACCCGCCCACTTCCTGATAAAGCTGGCGGGAGATCAGCAACCCCTGATCGCCATAGGGCAGCCCCATCCAGCGGGCGCGCCGGTTGGCCCGCGCTTCCAGCCAGCGGGCCGCGCGCGCGTCTGAGCGGTATTTGAGCGTGAAGGCCGCCGCGATGCCGGGCCTTGTGCCCATGTGCGATGCCGCGCGCTCGGGCCAGTCGCGGGAGAGAACCGTATCTGCATGCAGAAAGAGCAGCCATTCGCCCCGCGCGGCCGCGGCGCCCGCGATGAGTTGTTTCGCACGGCCCGGCGCGCTTTCGATAGGGGTGGCACCAGCAGAGCCTGCAATCTGCGCCGTCGCATCGGTTGATCCGCCGTCAACGACGATCACCTCCCGGATCAGACCTGCCTCGAGACCCGCCATCAGGCTTTCCAAGCAGAGTGGCAGGTCCGCAGCAGCGTTCAAAGCCGGAATGATAATGGAGAGCGGCGCGGGCATGGGGTTTCCGGTCAGTTAAACGGGCGCGTGGAACGCTTATGCGGGTCAGGCGTTCATTCAGCAGATTAGTCAAGGAGACACCGCTATGACCACGATTTATGAGAGACTGAAGTCTGATCATGACAAGCATCGCGACCTGCTTGCGAAGTTGGCCGACACGCAGGGCGATTCGCCTGAGCGCCGCGAGTTGTGGAAGACTTTTTATTATGATGTCGGCGCGCACGCTGCCGCTGAAGAAGAGTCGTTTTACAGCCCGTTGATGGCGAAATCTGATGGTCAGCCCGAGGGCCGCCACTCGGTTGCCGAGCATAAAGAGCTCGACGACATCCTCCAGGAACTCAACGAAATGGATATGGGCTCATCGGGCTGGCTGACACGTTTCAAAACGCTGAAAGACCGCTACGAGCACCATATCGAAGAGGAAGAGGAAGACATCTTCCCTGTCGCCAAAGAAGTGATCGGCCCTGACAAGAGCGGTGAAATCGAAGCGGAGTTCTCCGAACGCAAGAAGGAAGAACGCAAGCTCGTCGATGACAAGGCCGAAGAGGCGCTGGAGGAATAACTACTCCAGTTCGCCCAGCCGTTTTTCAATCAGGAGAAGGTCGCGCCATGCGCGGCTTTTATCCTGTGGGCGGCGCAGCAGATAGGCCGGATGCAGCATGGGAATCAGGGGAACGCGATAACCGCCCGGCGTCGTGTAACAGTATTCATTCCCGCGCAGCTTCATGATTCCCTCGCGGCTGCCGAGCAGCGAAACCGCCGGAATGCCCCCGGCCGCAACGATCAGCCTGGGCCTGGAAACCTCGATAAACCGGTCGACGAAGGGCCGGCATACGGCCAGTTCATCGGCCTCGGGGCTCCGGTTGCCCGGCGGGCGCCAGTAATTGACGTTGGTAATCAGGGCATTTTCCGCGCGGTTGCGGCCAATGGCGGCGAGCATCTTGTCGAGCAGCTGACCTGCCTTGCCGACAAAAGGCTTGCCCTGCCGGTCTTCCTGCGCGCCCGGCCCCTCCCCGATCACCAGTAGGCTGGCGCCGGGCGTTCCGTCGTAAACAACCGTATTCTCGCAGCTTGCCCTGAGAGGGCTGCCACTGAACTGGCCGGCTGCTGCCGTGAGTTCATCAAGGTTTGCGCAGCCCGCTGCAATTGTTTCTGCCTCCCGGACCCAATCGGCTACCGTGCGGGCGCCGCGCTTGCGCAGGGGGGCAGGCTCCAGCGCCTGCGCCTGTTCCGGTGCATCCGGAAGGGCGGGCGCTGCGGCCAGCAAAGCCTCCACCAGAGGCGCGTCCACAGCCACGCCCATAGCCTCCCACCAGTCGGTGAGGGCAGAAATTGGCGCTCTTGACGCAGGGGGTGACATTGCGGACAGGCTGGACCTTCGGGAAACAGGCTGTAAGTGCTAACCCGGATACAGATATAAGGCGCAAAGCGCAAACAAGGAGCAGCTTATGGCGGAGACCCCTGAGCGTGAGTCGATGGAGTTCGACCTGGTTATCGTTGGTGGCGGCCCCGCAGGGCTGTCTGCCGCGATCCGGTTCAAACAGCTCGCGAACGAAGCCGGTGAAGACCTTTCTGTGGTCGTCATCGAAAAAGGCGGCGAGATCGGCGCGCACATCCTATCGGGCGTGGTCATGGACCCGGTCGGCCTCGATCAGCTGATTCCCGACTGGCGGACCCGCGACGACCGGCCGCTGAAAACCGAAGTGGATGATGACAAGTTCATCTTCCTAGGCCCCAGCGGCGCAGCCGACATCTCCTGGCTGCCGATGCCCCCCTTCATGAAGAACCACGGCAACTTCACGGGCTCGCTGGCCAACGTCACCCGCTGGCTCGGCGCAGAAGCGGAAAAGCTCGGCGTGGAAGTCTTCCCCGGCTTTGCCGCTTCCGAACTCGTCTATGACGACAAGGGCGCCGTCAAAGGCATCGTCGCCGGCGTCATGGGCATCGGCGCCGATGGCCAGCCCAAGGACGACTACCAGCCCGGCATGGAACTGCTTGGCAAATATGTCCTCTTCGCCGAAGGCGCCCGCGGTTCGCTGACCAAGCAGCTGATCAACAAGTTCAATCTCGATGAAGGCCGCGATCCGCAGAAATACGGCATCGGCCTCAAAGAGGTGTGGTCTGTTCCGGAAGAGAACTTCAAGGAAGGCTATGTCCAGCACACGATGGGCTGGCCGCTCGACAACAAGACCGGCGGCGGCAGCTTCCTCTATCACTTCCGTGATAATGGCGAGCCGTTCATCACGGTCGGCTTCGTGGTCCACCTGAACTACGCCAACCCCTACATCTCGCCTTATGACGAGTTCCAGCGGTTCAAGCATCATGATGCCGTCTCGCCCTTCCTGAAGGGCGGCAAGCGCGTGGCTTACGGCGCGCGCGCGATCACCGAGGGTGGCTTCCAGTCGGTCCCCAAGCTCGCCTTCCCCGGCGGCGCGCTGATCGGCTGCGGCGCCGGTTTCGTCAACGTGCCGCGCATCAAGGGCAGCCACAACGCGATCCTCACCGGCATGATGGGCGCAGAAGCCGCCTTTGAAGCCATCCGCGAAGGCCGCTCGGGCGACACGCTGGACCATTACGAAGAGGCCTATGCGGGCTCCTCGGTCTACAAGGAACTCAAGACCGTGCGGAACGTGAAGCCGCTCTGGTCGAAACTCGGCACCGCGCTCGGCATTCCGATGGGCGGCCTGGACATGTGGACGAACACCCTCTTCGGCTTCTCCTTCTTCGGCACGCTCAGCCACGGCAAGACCGATGCCGCTTCGCTGAAACCGGCGAAGAACTTCAAGCCGATCGAGTATCCGCGTCCGGACGGCGTGCTCAGCTTCGACAAGCTGACCAACGTGTCCTTCACCAACACCTATCACGAGGAAGACCAGCCGGTTCACCTCAAGGTGAAGGATCTGGCTTTGCAGAAATCGTCCGAATACGACGTGTATGCCGGCCCTTCGGCGCGGTATTGCCCGGCGGGCGTGTATGAGTGGGTCAAAGATGAAGGCGGCGCGATGCGCTTCCAGATCAACTCGCAGAACT
The DNA here is from genome assembly GCF_000013025.1 of Hyphomonas neptunium ATCC 15444. Lineage (NCBI taxonomy): Bacteria > Pseudomonadati > Pseudomonadota > Alphaproteobacteria > Hyphomonadales > Hyphomonadaceae > Hyphomonas > Hyphomonas neptunium. The sequence continues at coordinate 1,977,480 of NC_008358.1, forward strand.
GCATCCACTGCAAGACCTGTGACATCAAGGACCCCAACCTAAACATCAACTGGACGGTTCCGGAAGGCGGCGGCGGGCCCGCCTATTCCAATACCTGATCCTTGACGGCTGACTGACGCCGCCCGCTTTGCGGGCGGCGTTTTCACCTTCACGTCATTCGAGCTGCGGCCGCCTTGCTCTTGCCTCAAGGGACTGCTTGACTGGGCTTTCCCTGATTAGGAGTGAGCGAATCTCCATGCGCCACAACTCCAACGCCGTCGCCGGCGTTCTTGCCTGTTTGCTGGCGTTTTCCGCCACTGCCTGTTCCAGCGTTCCCCATTTTGCGGCGCCGCCTCAATCGGGCGTGGAACCAGCAGCCGACACCGCCATCATCCCGGCATCTGTACAACTGTCAGACAATGCGCAGGTCACCGCCCTCCCCGATGAGAGCGGCGAAGCCGCCACATATCCGGCAGCCGAAGACGCGATCCGTGCAGGCGATACGGCAGGCCTTCTCACGGTTCTGGCGGCAATGCCTCAGGACGAGCGGCAAACCGACAACTTTGCGAACGCCTACCTGGCGCTCGACCGGGCTGCTGCCAGCGATTTTGCCGGCGCCCGCACGTATCTCGGCATTACGGGTGATCCGGAAACCGAAGCAGACCTGCCCGGATTTTATCTCTGGCTGGACGCCTGGTTCATCGCGCTGGAAGGCGACGCGGCGGGCGCGATCGAACGTCATCGCGATGTTGCGGGCAGCATGCCGGGCATTACCGCCGATCTTTCGCTTGCCGCCATGCTCGAGGCCGCCGGCCGCACGGACGAGGCGCTCGCCGTTTATGAGGCCCTGACGCCGACAACGATTGAGGCGCCCGAACATGAATTCGATCCGCGCAGCATCGTTTTCCAGCATGTGAGTTCGGTCATCGTCCGGCACGCACTGCTGCTGCAACGGCTCGGGCGGATTGATGAGGCGAAGGCAGCCTATGAACAGCTCGCCACCGCAGAGCCCGAACAGGCCACCAGCTACGCCGCCGCGATAGAAAGCCTGGAGACCGGCAAGAACCTCGACAATCAGCCGCTGACCTTCGTAACAGGCTTTTCACAATCCCTCTCCGATGTGGCGACCGCGCTTCAGCAGCAGCGCTACATCACGGCAGCCATCTCTGGCCGGGACCTCGTTGGCCTGGATGTCGAGCGCGCCGGATTCGATCTGATGACACTGGTGATCGACCCCGCCAATGAAGCCGTTCGCAGCGGGGTTATTGATGCGCTGTATGAAGAAGCCCTGTTCGATGGCGCCGCGCATGTCGCGCTCGTTGCGCCGGAAATGACACCTGCCCTGCAGATTTCAGCCGCTCAGGCGCTGATCATGGCAGACCGGGAAACGGAAGCCCGCGAGGCGATCTCGCAGGCCCTCGCCCTCTCGGATGATGATGAAAAACTTCAGACGCTGTATGGCGCGCTGCAATTGAGCACACTTCTGAATGACCGCGACAAGGCCATGTCACTGCTGCCCGAACTGATGCAGCTTGCAGGCAATCCGGCCGAGCTGGCGGCTGCCAACGGCCTTGCGAGTTCTATCTACAGCCATTTCGGTGAGACCGGTCAGGCCCTCGGTCATGCTGAAGAAGCCCGCCGCCTGGACGATACGCACGAGCGCCGCATGACGCTGGCCGATCTTCTCGGTCGCGAAGGCCGGGTGAATGAAGCCCTGGTCATCCTGCGCAGCGAGCGCCTGGCGCGGCCGAACGATCCTTACACGTTGAACTCGCTTGGCTATTTCCTCGTTACGCGGACAGACCGCGCCGATGAGGGTTACCGTGTCCTGGCCCGCGCAATGCTGCTGGCCGAAAGCGACCCCTACATTTCCGATTCCTTTGGCTGGGCCCTTTTCCAGTTCGGTGATCTGGAGCGGGCGCAACGCCTCATCGAAGGTTCACGCGAAGATCTGATGCCCCATCGCCATTGGGAGATCGAAGATCACCTGGGCGATATTTACTGGCATCAGGGAAAAAAGGACGAGGCGCGGGAAGCCTGGCAGATCGCTCTCGACAACCATCCGCCCAAGATCGAAGGCGACACGATCCGCCAAAAGCTGGCCGATGGCCTCACCACGCCGATGCCGGAAAAGAAGCCTTTGCCAGAAATCCGCATCGATGATGGCGAGATCAACCGCCGCGACATCTGACACCGGCCCCTTTTGCCCGCCACCGGCACGCCTTAGTATAGCCGGAATGGCGTGCGACCTCCCACGCTCGTAGAGTAGACTGTGGCCTCTGGCCCGTGATTCGCCGCAAGGTTTGCAGATGACAGACGCCCCACCGACATTCCAACCCTCCCGGAAGCCCGATCCGTATCGGGAACCAGGCAAGTACGACAATCTGTGGAAATGGCTGCGCCGCCTCGTCGTGCTCGGCCTTGTGCTGGGCGTCATCGGCATCATCGCGGTATGGGTCTACTTCGCCGCGCTTGGCCGAGACGTGCCCTCGATTGCGAAATTGAAACAGTATGAACCCCCGATCACCTCGCGCGTACACGGCGGTGATGGCGCACTGATTGCCGAATTCGCCAGCCAGCACCGGGTGTTCGTGCCCTACGAATCCATTCCGTCCCATGTGATCGAGGCGTTCGTCGCCGCCGAGGACAAAAACTTCTTCACCCATGACGGGCTCGACTATGTCGGCATCACCCGCGGCGCCGTGAATACGGCCAAGAACAAGGTGACCGGTTCAGGCGGCATGCAGGGCGGCTCCACGATCACCCAGCAGGTTGCCAAGAACATGCTGCTGACGCGCGACCAGAATATCGAGCGCAAGGCAAAAGAAGCCATCGTTGCCCAGCGCATGGAAAAAGAGTTCACCAAGGAGCAGATCCTCGAACTTTATCTCAACGAAATCTATCTGGGCGGCCAGTCCTACGGCGTCGCTTCGGCCGCGTTGAACTATTTCAACAAATCCCTGCCGGAGCTGGACCTGTCGGAAGCGGCGATCCTTGCCTCGCTGGCCAAGGCGCCGTCTGCCGTAAACCCCTATACCAACCCCGACCGCCTGCTCGCCCGCCGCAACTACGTGCTCGGCCGCATGGTCGAGGATGGCTACATCACGAAGGAAGAGTCCGCCGAGGCGCAAGATCGCCCGCTAACCACCACCCGCCGCCTGCGCGGGCCCGAATATGCCGCTGCCACCTATTTCGTGCAGGAACTGCGCCGTGAACTGATCGGCACCTATGGCGAGGACACCCTCGAACAGGGCGGCCTCTCCATCCGCACAACCATCGACACGCGCCTCCAGCTGGCTGCGCAGCAAGCACTCCAGGACGGACTTGTGGCCTATGACCGCCGCCATGGCTGGCGCGGGCCGCTGACGACGCTGCCGATGGATGAAAATTCTGCGGCCGCGCTCAAGGACGTCGAGCTGCCCGGCGGCTTCGGCACCTGGGAGGCCGCGCTCGTGTCCTCCGTTTCGGCCAACAGCGCCGAACTGCTGCTGACCGACGGCACGACGATCCGCCTGCCAGCCGAAGAAGTGAAATGGGCCGCCACCTACAAACCCGAAGAGGGCGCGGCCGGCCTCCAGAAGGGCCACGTCATCCTCGCCGAGTTCAAGCGTGAACCCTCCAAGGACGGCGCCAAGGCAACACCAGATGCCACCGCCGCAACCGAAGGCGCCGAAGACGAGGCCGCAGAAGGCCCGCTCGAACCGGTCATGGTGCCGGTGGGCAACGCCACCCTGCGCCAGATCCCGGAAGTTGACGGCTCCCTCATCGCGCTGGACCCGCATACCGGCCGTATTCTCGCGATGCAGGGCGGCTACTCATTCTTCAAGTCGAGCTTCAACCGGGTGACCCAGGCCAAGCGCCAGCCCGGCTCCAGCTTCAAGCCGTTTGTCTATGCTGCCGCGCTGGAAAAAGGCTACACGCCCGCCAGCCGCCTGCTGGACGCGCCGTTTGTATCCTTCGACGTGTCGACCCAGAAATACTGGACCCCGAAAAACTACACGGCCGGCCAGTCTTCCGGCATGGTCACCATGCGCGTCGCGCTGGAGAAATCGCTCAACATGGTCACCGCCAGGGTGGCTCAGGATATTGGCATGGAGGCGGTCTCTGACCTCTCGGAGCGCCTCGGCGTCTATGAAAAACTTCCGCCTTACGCCGCCATGTCGCTGGGCGCCGGCGATACGACGATGCTCGACCTGACGCGAGGCTATGCTGCCTTCGTCAATGGCGGCCGCCTCGTCACGCCCACCCTGCTCGACCGCGTGCAGGACCGTTATGGCCGCACCCTCTACAAACATGACACACGCGCCTGCGAAGGCTGTGACGCCGACGAATGGAACGGCGGAGAACCGCCCATCCTGCCCGACACCCGCGAACAGGTACTCGACCCGATCGTCGCCTATCAGGTCACCCACATGCTTGAGGGCGTTGTGGAGCGCGGCACGGCCCGCCGTGCCCTGCGCGTCGGCAAGCCGCTCGCCGGCAAAACCGGCACAACGGACGACTATCGCGACGCAGTCTTTGTCGGCTTCTCGCCAGACATGGTGGTCGGTATCCGCATCGGCTTCGATGACAACCGCTCGCTGGGCGAAGGCGAAGCCGGTGGCTCCGTCGCTGCGCCGATCTTCACCGACTTCATGGAAAAAGCTCTGGAAAAGGAACCGCCCACGCCGTTCCGCATTCCGCCGGGCGTCCGCCTCGTGAAGATCGATGCCCGGACCGGCGCGCTCGCCACGCCGGGCACATCCATCGTCATTGATGAAGCCTTCCGCCCTGGCACAGAGCCAGGTCTGACCGCCTTCAACAGCACCGAGGACTGCCTCTCGATCTCGGGTTCCTGTGGCCCGTCGAGCGATCCCTCCTCGCCCGTTGAGGAAGATACGGCCGACGCGGATCTCGGCGACGTCTTCTAGCGCGACAAACGCAGCTTTGACCCCATGCGGCGGCCCGGTTATAGGGTCCGCAGATACTTGCTTCTTTCAATCTTAAATTACAAAAGGTTCATCATGTCCGCAGAAATCCGTTCGCTGATCGAAAAGATCGAAAGTTCCGCCGCCCTGCTACGGAGGCGTCTTTGACTGGGATACAGCCACAAAACGCCTTGATGAGCTGACCGCCCTTTCCGAACGCCCCAACTTCTGGGACGACCCGCAGGAAGCGCAGGCCATGATGCGCGAGCGCCAGAAGCTCGCCGATGGTATCGCGCTGGTGCAAACCCTTGAAAAAGACGTGGCCGATGCGCCCGAGCTGATGGAGCTCGCCGAAGGCGACGCCAGTATGCTGGCAGACCTGGAAGCCACCCTTCGCCGCGCTGCCGCGCGCGCCGCCGAAGCCGAACTCGCCGCGCTCCTCTCGGGCGAAGCAGACGGCAACGACTGCTACCTGCAGATCAATGCAGGCGAAGGCGGCACGGAAAGCCAGGACTGGGCCTCCATCCTGCGCCGCATGTATGTCCGCTGGGCCGAGAAGCGCGGCTATGGCGTTGAGCTTCTGGATGAGCGCGACGGCGAAGAAGCAGGCATCAAATCCGCAACATTGCAGATCAAGGGCGAAAACGCTTATGGCTGGCTGAAGTCCGAACAGGGCGTCCACAGGCTGGTGCGCATTTCGCCGTTCGACTCCTCCGCCCGCCGGCACACCTCTTTCTCTTCCGTGGCGGTCTCTCCCGTCATCGACGACAAGATTGATGTCGAAATCAATCCATCGGATGTCCGTACAGACACATATCGCGCATCTGGCGCAGGGGGTCAGCACGTCAACCGGACGGACTCCGCCGTCCGCCTCACGCACATCCCGACGAACACCGTCGTCCAGTGCCAGGCCGGCCGCTCGCAGCACCAGAACCGCGATGAAGCGTGGAAGATGCTACGCTCGAAACTCTACGAACTGGAATTGCAGAAACGCAGGGCCGTGGCCGATGCTCAGTATGCCGACAAGAGCGCAATCGGATTTGGCCACCAGATCCGCTCTTACGTTCTCCAGCCCTACCAGATGGTCAAGGATCTCCGCACCGAGGTCGAAACCTCAGACACATCCGGTGTTCTTGACGGTGATATTGACCGTTTCCTCTCTGCGGCGCTGGCCGCATCGGTAAGCAAGGACCAGGACGCATGACCAAGCCAGCGGAGCCTCGCGCCTTCTCTGAAAGCAGTCCTCGTCAGGAGGGTCACCTTTCCGGCTGGAACGAGGCTCGCGGCTTCGGCTTTCTGAAGGCCGTTGATGGCGGGCCAGATGCCTTTGCCCATATCCGCGCCTTCGCCAAGGAAGAACGCCATATCGAAGAAGGCCATCTGTATAGCTATCAGACAGAGACCGACGAGGCCGGCCGTCTGCGCGCCGCAGACATCCGCCCCATCCGCCCGGTCCGTCCCGAGCCGGTTCAGCCCAGCCTGCTTCACAAACTGCTCTCGCGGTCTCCGCGGATACTGGTAATACCGGCATTCCTGTTCATTGCGATCGCCGTGGCCATTACCACGACAGTCTCGCCGGGATGGTTCATCGTATACGGCGTTGCCAGCATTGCCTGCTTCATCGGTTATGGATTGGACAAACGCGCCGCCACGCACAAGCAATGGCGCGTTTCAGAAACCATCCTGTTGATGGTTGGCCTGGTGGGCGGCTGGCCGGGGGCGATTCTGGCGCAGGAGTTTTTCCGTCACAAGACGAAAAAGCCCGCCTTCCGTACACTGTTCTGGATGAGCGTTGCCATCAACATGGCCGCCTTCGTTCAGATTGCCGCCTTTACCGGCGCCTGACCGTTCCGCCCGTCGCCAGGGCCAGCGCCTTGGCGAACACAGTCGGCAATCCGGTCTCCTCTGAAGGATCAGCCCATGTCCCCTCGCCCGCAGGGCTGTTGGAAACGTTGGCCCGCCAAACAGCCAGCCTCAAGGTGAAATGCGTAAAGACGTGACGCACCTCGCCCGCCGGCTGCCAGTCTGCATCCGAAGGCGGCGCCGGCTCCTGGGCCGCGCCCTCTTTCCAGACGCCCGATGGCAGCGCGAGCATTCCGCCAAGCAATCCTTCCGGAGGCCGCCGCACCAGCCACACCTTGTCTTTCTTCACATAAACCCAGGCATGACCGTGACGCACCGGCTTGGCGGTCTTGGCCGGCTTGACCGGATACTCGGCCGGACGCCCTTCTGCCCGCGCTTTACACAGCCCCGTCAGGGGACAGATCATGCAGTTGGGTGAAGTGGGTGTACAGATCGTTGCGCCAAGGTCCATCAGCGCTTCGGCAAAGTCGCCCGGCCGCTCCTCGGGCACCAGCGCGGCAACCTCGGCAGCAATGCGCTTCTTTTCCGCCGCCCACTCTCCCTTCAAGGCAAGCAGACGTGCAAACACGCGGTCAACATTCCCGTCAACGGCTGCCGCGCGCTCTCCGAATGCAATCGCTGCTATGGCGCCTGCCGTGTAGGGGCCAATGCCGGGCAGCTCCCGCAGACCGGCAGAGGTTTCCGGAAATCCGCCGCGCGCCGCCACCTCCCGCGCGCATTTCAGAAGGTTGCGCGCCCGCGCATAATATCCCAAGCCCGCCCAGGCCCGCATGACTTCCTCGTCCTGCGCCGCGGCCAGATCCTCCACTGTGGGCCATCGGCGCGTAAACGCCTCGAAATACGGCGCCGCATGGGGCACAGTCGTTTGCTGCAACATGATCTCGGCCAGCCACACCCTGTAGGGGTCTCGTTTCGTGCCGATGGGTGCCCGCCAGGGCAGCACACGCGCATTCTGGTCGAACCAGGCGAGAAGGATCGCAGCAAGTTCACGGAAATCTGAACGGCGGGTCATGCGTATAACTTTCCCTTGGGCGCGAAGCCGGGCAATGTAGCGCCCATGGTCCAGTTTACGAGCCTCGATCCCATCGCAGAAGCGCGCGCGCAGGTGAAGCTGCGTTATTCGCGCGCCCGGCCCGTCCGCGCGCCGATGAAGCCGCTGGGATTGATGGCAGAGCGCGTCGGCCGCAAGGCAGGCACGGCCAAGCTGCCCCCCTTGAAGCAGATGCAGATCAACTGGCGCCAGATTGTCGGCGAGCAGATCTGGCGCTGGAGCCAGCCGGAGAAGATCACCGCCTCGAAGGATGGCCGCGTGTTGACGCTGATGGTCCTTCCCCAGGCCGCCCCGATGATCCAGCACCAGTCGGAAATCATCCGCCAGCGTGTTTCGGTGGCTGCGGGGGGCGACATCACCTCCATCCGCATTGTCCAGGGGCAGGTTCGCCGCATTGGCCCCAGCGAGTTCCGCCGCCGTTACCGCACCCTCACCTCGGCCGAAAAAGCCGAAGTCGCCGCACATGCCGATCCGATCGACAATCCGCGCCTGCGCGCGGCAATTGTTGCGCTGGGCGAGGCTGTGCTATCCGCCACAGAGTAAACAGGATCGCCCGGTTTGTTAACCGTTTGGAAACCGGCGCGACTCATTCCTTAACGCGAGGCTTATGATCATGCTCACCCTTTCCCGGCGTTTCGCAGCAGTGGCGTTCTCCGCTCTGGCACTTGTTGCCTGTGGCGCGGCGGGCGACGGTGCCGGCACATCTGGCGCCAACCCGTCCGAGGCAAATGCTGATGGCGAACTCGGCCATGTCCTGGGGCAAGCCGACGCCCCGCTGACGATCATCGAATACGCCTCGCCCACCTGCCCCGCCTGTAAGTATTTCCACGACACGGTGAAACCCACGATCGAGGAAAAATACATCTCCACCGGCAAGGTGAAGTTCGTCTTCCGCGAATATCCGCTCAACGAGATTGACGTGGCCGCTTACGCGATGGCCCGCTGCGCCGGCGACGACAAGTTCTTCGACGTGCTGGATGATCTCTTCGAGAACCAGGAAGGCATCCGCTATGCCGCCCAGAACGGCGTTGTGAAAACCACCCTCGGCGCCATTGGCCAGCGCCACGGCATCGCCGATACCGCCACCTTCGAGGCCTGCCTCTCCAACAGCGAAATCCGCCAGGCTCTCGCAGACACCTACGCCACCTCCGAAAAGTGGGGCGTTGAAGGCACGCCAACCTTCATCATCGACGGCGTGAAGCACAACTTCCAGGGTGAATACACGACCGCTGAAGGCTTCTCGAAACAGATCGACGCGAAACTCGCCGAACTGGGCGCCCAGTAGCGATGAGGAACCGGCATGCAGATAACTGAACTCCGCATCGCCGGCTTCAAGTCGTTCGTTGACCCGCAAACCGTACCGATCGAGCCAGGGCTGACAGGCATTGTCGGCCCGAACGGCTGCGGCAAGTCCAACCTTCTCGAAGCGCTGCGCTGGGCCATGGGGGCAAACTCCGCCAAGGCCATGCGCGGCGGCGAGATGGACGACCTGATCTTCTCCGGCGCCGCCTCCCGCCCTGCACGCGAGACCGCCGAGGTCACTCTCGTCCTCGACAATTCCAAACGCACCGCCCCGCCGGAATTCAACGGCGCAGACCTCTTGGAGATCGAACGCAAGCTGAAACGCGGCGCCGGGTCCAGCTATCGCATCAATGGCCGCACCGTGCGCGGCAAGGACATCCAGCTCCTCTTTGCCGACGCTTCCACAGGCGCCAACTCGCCTGCCCTCGTTCGCCAGGGCCAGATCTCCGAACTGATCGGCTCCAAGCCCCAGAACCGCCGCCGCATCCTTGAAGAAGCCGCCGGCATCGCGGGCCTCAACACCCGGCGCCATGAAGCCGAACTGAAGCTCGACGCGGCCGAAGCCAATCTCCAGCGCCTCGCCGAAGTCTCCGCCGAGGTCGAGCGCCAGCTCACCAGCCTCAAGCGCCAGGCCGCCAAGGCCCGCCGCTACCGCCGCCTGTCGGAAGAAATCCACGGCCTCGAAGCCCTGCTCGCCCACCTGCGCTGGGCCGAGGCACGCCAGGCAACCGAAACCGCCCGCGCCCAGCTCGAAGTCTGCAAGCGAGAGGTGGAAGACCTGTCCCGCGAAGACGCCCTGCGCGAACGCGAGCGGATCGAGGCCGGCGAAGGCGTCGCCCCGCTGCGCGAAGCGGAAATGGCCGCTGCTGGCCGCCTCTCGCAAACCCGAATCACCCTCGCCAAGCTCGAAACCGAACGCCGCATCGCCGCCGACGCGCTTGCGCGCCTCGAAGCCGAAGCCGCTCGCCTTGAGGAAGACTTCGAGCGTGAGACCGCTGGCCGCGCCGAAGCAGACGCCGCCCTCGTCCATGCCCGCAACGAACTCGCCGCCCTCCCGGTAGAAGACGAAGACGCCAACAAGGCGCTCGAAACTGAAGCCCAGCAGGCGCTAGAAGCGGCCCGCGCGCGCCTCGCGGCAGCCGAATCAGCTGCCGACGATGCCCAGGCCCGCCTTTCCGAAGTCCGCGCCCGCCGCCGCGCCGCCGAAGAGACCGCCGCCCAGCAGGCCCGCCGCAAAACCCAGCTCACCGCCGAAGTCGACCGCCTGAAGAACGAGATGACCGGCCTCGAAGACGCCGCCATCCACGTCCTGCGCGTCCGCCAGGCCAAGAATGCCGAGGCCGAAGCCGAAGCCGCCCTCAACGACGCCGAACGCACCGTCGAACTCGCCGAGGCCGAAATCCTCCGCGCCCGCGACGCCGAAGCCGCAGCCCAGCCGCCGCAGGAACAGGTCAGCCACAATGTCCGCGCCCTCGAAGCGGAAATCGCCGGCCTCGAGAATCTCCTCCAGCGCGCTGACGCCGCCACCAGCGCCCCACCCGTGGTCGAGCGCATCCGCACGCGCGATGGCTACGAAAAAGCCGTCGCCGCCGCCCTGGGCGACGACATCTCCGCCTCCACCGACAAGGCCGCCGCGCTTTACTGGGGCGGCGCCAGCGTCACCTCGCTCAGCCTCCCGGCCGGCGCCGAGCCCCTTACCGGCTATGTAGACGCCCCCGGCGAACTCGCTGCGCGCCTTGCCCAGTGTGGCCTCGTCAGTGCCGCCGATGGCCCCCGCCTCATGGCCGAGCTCAAACCCGGCCAGCGCCTCGTCTCCCGCGAAGGCCACCTCTGGCGCTGGGATGGCTTCACCCGCACGCCCCAGGCCCCCGTCAGCGCCGCGGCGCGTCTGGAGCAGCAGGCCCGCCTCGAAACCGCCCGCGCCGACCTCGCCCCCCTCCAGGCTGATCTCATCGCCCGCACCGAAGCCCTCGAAGCCGCCCGCAAAGCCCGCCAGCAGGCCGAAGAGGCGCTCCGCCATGTCCGCCAGCTGATCGGCCCCGCCCAGAAAGCGCTCAGCGAAGCGCGCGCCTTCGCCGCCGAGGAAATCCAGGCCGCCGAACGCGCCAGCCTGCGCCGCGACACCGGCAACGAAGCCCTCACCCGCGCCGAGAATGAGCTCGCCGCCATCGCCGAGGCCATGTCCTTCGCCACTCCGCTCGCTGCGGATGAGGAGGCTGCCCTTGAGGCCGCCCTCAGCGCCGCCCGGAACGAACTCACCGCCGCCCGCGCCGCCGAAACCGAATCGCGTGGCCGGTTGACCGACCTGACCCGCGGCCGCGAACAGGCCGCCGCCCGGCGCGGCGCGCTCGCGCGTGACATCGACAACTGGACCGCCCGCCTGGGCAGCGCGGATGAGCGCCTCTCCCGCCTCTCTGAGCGCCGCGCAGACGTTGCCGCCACCGCGCTGAACGCCCGCCAGCGGCCGCAGGCCCTGAACGAAGAAATCGACGGCCTCTCCCGCGAACTCGACATGTTCGAGAATGAGCGCAAGGCCGCCGCCGATGCCCTCGCTGTCAAGGAAACCGCCATCCGCGAAGCCGACGCCGCCGCCCGCCGCGCCTCTGCCGCCGCCTCTCAGGCGCGTGAGCAACTCGCCGGCTGGAAGGTGAAGCTGGAAACGTCCGAAGCCCGCCTCGTCGAGGTCGTGGAAGTTGCTCGCAACCACTTCCAGCGCACCCCCGAAGGCCTGCTCGCCATCGCCGAGGGCCACCTGGACGCGGAAACGCTGGGCGCGTTCACGCCCCGTGAAGCTGAAACGCGCCTCGATTCGCTGCGCCGCGAGCGCGACCAGCTGGGCGGCGTCAACATGAACGCCGAAGAAGAAGCCGAGGAACTGGAAACCCGCCTGGGTGTCCAGATTGCCGAACGGGACGACCTCACCGGCGCCATCGCCAAGCTGCGCCAGGGCGTTGAAGCCCTCAACGCCGAAGGCCGCGAGCGCCTGGTGAAGGCCTTCGAAGCCGTCAACGAGCATTTCAAGGCCCTGTTCACCGCGCTGTTTGGCGGCGGCAATGCAGAACTCCGCCTGATCGACGCCGATGATCCGCTCAATGCCGGCCTCGAAATCTATGCCCAGCCCCCCGGCAAGAAGCTCGGCACGCTGAATCTCATGTCCGGCGGAGAGCAGGCCCTGACGGCCTCAGCGCTGATCTTCGCGGTGTTCCTCTCCCGCCCCGCGCCCATCTGCGTTCTGGACGAGGTGGACGCCCCGCTGGACGACGCCAACGTCGACCGGTTCTGCAACATGCTGAACGAAATGCGCCAGCGCACGGATACCCGTTTCGTCGTCATCACGCACAACCCGGTGACCATGAGCCGGATGGACCGTCTTTTCGGCGTAACCATGCGGGAAAAAGGCGTCTCGAAGCTCGTATCGGTGGACCTTGCCGGTGCCGAGGAGCTTGTTGCGGCGGAGTAGCGCACCGTGTTCGTCATTTTTTCAAATAAAAACAAAGCAATATCTTTTGCCATTCCCCGTTGACTTGGCAGGGGGGCGCCCATAGTTTGCGCCGAAATCCGGGGGGCTTCCCATCGGTGCGGATTCGCGTGCACGGAGCGCAAAAGCCCATGTCGAGCGAGCAACCAGATGATCTGAGCGATCGTATCGCGAAGGCGCTGGAAGAACGTGAGGCAAAGGCGGATGCGAAGCGGCGGAAACAGGCATCTGATGATGTAAGCGTCTCGGCCGGAGCGTATGCGCTGCGTTTCGGGATCGAATTTGTCGCGAGTGTCTTTGTCGGGGGCTTTCTGGGCTTCTGGATCGACAAGTTCGCCGGCACTCATCCCTGGGGTCTCCTGGTGATGGGCATGTTTGGTCTCGCTGCGGGCATACGTGCAGTCATCCGGGCCTATCATGAGCTGAATGCTCGGGCTCAAAAGCTTTCACCGGGGCCGGCCAAGGCCCCCGACGACGGAACGAACGACGCATGAACCTGATGCCGGCCATCGCGCTTGACCCGATCCACCAGTTCGAAGTCACCAAATGGCTCGATCTGCGCCTGGGTAATATCGACATCTCGTTCACGAACGCCTCGGGCTTCATGCTCCTGGGCGTCGTGCTGGTAATCGGCTTCTTCAGCATGGCCACCCGCAAGGGCGAGCTTGTGCCCTCGCGCCTCCAGTCGGTCGCAGAGATGGGCTACGGCTTCATCGCCGACATGGTGCGCAGCGCGGCGGGCGAAGAAGGCCTGAAATTCTTCCCCTTCGTCTTCACGCTGTTCTTCTTCATCCTGTTCGCAAACCTCATCGGCATGGTGCCGTATGCGTTCACCACTACCAGCCACATCATCGTCACCGGCGCCCTCGCCATGACCGTGATCCTGATGGTCATCGTGGTCGGCCTGATCAAGAATGGCCTTGGCTTTTTCAAGCTGTTCGCCCCCTCGGGCGCCCCGCTGCCGATCTACATCATTCTCACGCCAATCGAGATCATCTCCTTCCTGGCGCGCCCCCTCACGCTCGGCCTGCGTCTCTTCGCAAACATGCTGGCGGGCCACATCATGCTGAAACTGTTCGCCGGTTTCACGGTGATGCTGATCGGCGCAGGCGCCATCTACATTCCGGTTGCGGCTCTGGCATTTGCGATGGGCGTTGCGCTCAACGCGCTGGAGTTCCTCGTCGCGGGCCTTCAGGCCTATGTCTTCGCCATTCTTACATGCGTCTACCTCAACGACGCCCTTCACGCGGACGCCCACTAAGGGAGCCGCGGGAGTGCGTCATGATACCCCGCATCAAACTGCTTGACGGCGCCTAACGAACACGCTTCACGGGCGTCAAACTACCCTAAACCCTTTTCCCTCAAAGGAGATACCTGATGGAAGGTAACATCACAGACGGCCTGAAGTATGTCGGCGCTGGCCTGGCTACGCTCGGCATGATCGGTTCGGCACTTGGCGTTGGCAACATCTTCGCCAGCTTCCTCGACGCCGCAATGCGCAACCCGTCGGCTGCCCCGCAGCAGACCGGTAACCTCTTCATCGGTATGGCGCTCGCAGAAGCTCTGGGTATCTTCTCGGTGCTGATCGCCATCCTGATCCTGTTCGTCGCCTAATCATCCGCCGGATTCGGCTGGTTCTGACCGCGACGGAGATACGCCATGATAATCGCTTTCCTTGCTGAGACTGCCATTCCAGGCGCAGAAGCGGCGGCTTTCCCGCCCTTCGAAACCTGGCACATGCCGTCCCAGCTGTTCTGGCTGGCGGTGCTGTTCACGGCACTTTATATCGCCCTCTCGCGGTTCATCCTGCCGAAGATGTCGGATACGATCGAAAAGCGCGCCAATCGCGTCGCTTCCGATCTCGACGAAGCAGCGCGCCTGAACAATCAGGCCATCGAAGCCCAGAAGGCTCTGGAACTGCGCCTGGCGCAGGCCCGCGCCAAAGCACGCGACACGGCTGAGAAGGCCCGTGAGAAGACCGAAGCGGAACTCGCTTCGGAAACTGCACGGGTCGACGCCGATCTCGCCAAGAAGCTCGAAACCGCTGACGCCCGCATCTCCAAGCTGCGCGCCGATGCCATGACCAATGTCGAGCAGATTGCTGTGGATACCGCCGATGCCATGATCGCCCGTTTCGGCGTCAAGGCTTCCCCGGCAGACCTCAAGAAGGCCGTCTCGGCGGCCCTGGAACAGGCATGATGAAGAAGACCACGTCTCTCCTGATCGCCGCGCTCGCGGTTGCCCCGCTGGCCCATGCAGCAGAAGGCGGCTTCGTCGGCGGCCTGATGTATGCAGCAACGGACCCGGTGACCTTTGTCGCCTTCCTGTGCATGGTCACCTTCCTCCTGATCGCCGCCCGCATGGGCGCTTTCAAGACGATCCTGGGTGGCCTCGATACTCGCGCCTCCAACATCCGCAAGGAACTCGAGGAAGCTGCCAGCCTGCGCGAGCAGGCCGCAGAGGCCTTGGCCCTGGCTGAGCGCCGCGCTCAGGATGCCGACAAGGAAGCCGAAGCGATCATCGATCAGGCCAAGCGCGACGCCAAGGCGATGCTCGAGGAGGCCCGCCGTGACCTCGCCGAGAAGATCTCCCGCCGCGAAGCCCAGGCCGCTGCCCGCATCACACGCGCCGAGACCGAAGCGACCAGCGAAGTCCGCCGCGCAGCTGCTGACGCAGCCACCGCTGCCGCCCGCCGCATCCTCTCCGAGCAGACCTCGGTGGATCAGTTCGAGGCAGCTGCCCGCGACATTGAGCGTGCGCTGAGCTGATCAACCTCTCCTTGCGAGAGCAAAAAAGCCGCCCTTCCGGGCGGCTTTTTTTTCTGTCCTGAAGTGTCCCATTTTGTCCTGGTTTGTCCAAGTTTGTCCCGATTTGTCCGCCCCGTGACCCGGATTTGGCTCACTCTGGCGGGCTTGTGTCGTCGATGATCTGGGGCTGGGTATCGTCCACGATCGGCCCGGTTTCCAACACATGCAGAAGCGATCTCGGCACTGTCCCGGCCGGGCAAGTCACCGTCGCCACCCGCGCATTGGCAATGGAATGGGCCGACGCCGCCATCTCGGGCGACGCATCAGACCGGAACACCCAGGCCATCACCAGCATCCCCACAATCGCTGCAGAGACAGCCGCAATCGCGCCCCAGCCTGCCCCCAGCTCAACGAGCGGATTGGGCTGGGCTGTCGCCACGGGAATAGCCATGGACTGAGGCGCAGGGCTCTTGGTGCCATTCGTCTTGAGCGAGGCCGCCGCCAGTGCCGCAGCGCCGATGGCGTCGCGGGCAGGTGCCGGCTTAATACCTAGATCTTTCTCACGTTTTTTGCGCGCATCCACAGAGATCGGGTCATTCGGGTGGGCCGCAACCCAGTCTGCCCGCTTGTCATCATCCTTGGACCCGAAATTCATCCAGGCGCGCAGGTCAGCGCGGCCATCCCGGCGGCCAAGTTCTTCAATTAACTGGAAAAATCCATCCGGCGTCTTGCGCGAAGTCATGCCCTCGATCGAGTAGCGCTTCTCCTGCCGGAAGGGCTCATAGGGGATCGTTTTATCGATCGCCGCCTGAATCAGTGTGCCGGGACGGGAATTGCCAACCGACGCAGCGGCCCGCACCCAATCACTTTTCACAGCATTTTCAGACCACAAGACCAGAACGGACTGTGAATTGGTGGCATCTCGGGCATCTTTGGGGTCGAAAGTCTCATCGACCTGGCTCTGATTGAACGCCACGCGGAATTTCAGCGACCGCAACCGGCGCACCACCAGCTTGGCAATGTCCCGGTCTGCTACAGCAGAAACCAGAAAGACATCATAACTCATCGCACTCTACCTCGCATACGGCTCATCCTGACGATACTACACAACGCCTGAACGCCAGTCCCGCTGCATCCTAGCGATTTTTGTGCCTGTTTTTCAGCTGCGAAAGCGGCTAAGGCGCCCTTTCAGGAATTTTAGAGGTATTCGCCCCATGGGCTTCAAATGCGGTATCGTTGGCCTGCCGAATGTCGGCAAGTCCACCCTTTTCAATGCTCTGACGCAGACAGCAGCCGCTCAGGCCGCCAATTATCCGTTCTGTACCATTGAGCCGAACGTTGGAGAAGTGGCAGTCCCGGAAGCCCGGCTGACCAAGCTGGCCGCCGTGGCCGGGTCGAAGGAAATCATTCCCGCCCGCATGAACTTCGTCGACATTGCCGGCCTGGTCGAAGGCGCCAGCCAGGGCGAGGGCCTCGGCAACAAATTCCTCGCCAACATCCGCGAGACGGACGCCGTGATCTACGTCCTGCGCTGTTTCGAGAATGACGACATCACCCATGTCCGCGGCAAGGTGGACCCCATCGCAGACTTCGAGATCGTCGAGACCGAACTGATGCTGGCCGACCTCGAGAGCCTCGAGAAGCGCAAGGCCAACATCGTCAAGCGCGCCAACACGGGTGACAAGGAAGCCAAGGCACAGGTCGCCCTGATGGATCTGGCGCTGAACGAGCTGCGTGAAGGCCGCCCTGCCCGCTATGCGAAAGTGCCGGCCGACGACGTCAAAGCCTGGAACATGCTCCAGCTCCTCACGGCAAAGCCGATCCTGTTTGTCGCCAATGTGGACGAGGCAAGCGCGGCGACGGGCAATGCCTTCTCGAAGCTTGTTGAAGAGCGCGCCAAGAAGGAAGGCGCTCTGGCCGTCGTCATCTCGGCGCAGATCGAGTCCGAACTGGCCATGCTGGACGAAGCAGAGGGCAAGGAATTCCTTGAAACCCTTGGCCTGGAAGAGCCTGGCCTCACGCGCCTCATCCGCACCGGCTATGAGCTGCTTGGCCTGCAGACCTATTTCACCGCCGGGCCGAAAGAAAGCCGCGCGTGGACCATCCGGAAGGGCTGGACGGCGCCAAAGGCTGCCGGTGTGATCCATGGTGATTTCGAGAAAGGTTTCATCCGCGCCGAAACCATCGCCTTTGAAGACTATGTCGCCTGTGGCGGCGAAGTGGGCGCCAAGGAAGCCGGCAAGATGCGCTCGGAAGGCAAGGAATACATTGTTCAGGACGGCGATGTGATGCTGTTCCGCTTCAACGTCTGAAGCAGGAACGCTTTCCAAAGAAAAAGGCCGGGCCTCGATGAGGTCCGGCTTTTTTCTTGTGCACCAGTTAATGCGTCCGCGTTACGGCATTGCCTCAAAGCCCGGCGTATCTTCCACCGGCTTGCGATTGATGTCGACGCCGAGCATCAGAACGATGGCCGCTGCGAAGTAGATCGACGAATACGTGCCGATGATAATGCCCCAGATCATGGCGACGCTCATGCCCTGAAGCACCGGGCCACCAAAGATCGCAATCGCCAGGATCGCGATCAGCGTCGTGCCGCCTGTCAGGAAGGTGCGCGAAAGGGTCTGGTTGGTTGCAATGTCGATAACTTCGGTCGCCGGCATCTGTTTATATTTCCGGCGGATCTCGCGGATCCGGTCGAACACGACAACCGAGTCGTTGACCGAATAGCCGATGATCGTCAACAGAGCGGCGATCGTCGTCAGATCGAACTGGATCTGCAGCAGCGAGAACAGTCCGATCGTTCCGATCGCGTCATGGATGAGCGCCGCAATACCGCCGACAGCATACGACCAGCTGTACCGGAAGGCGATGTAGAGGAACATCATGATGGTCGCCACGCCCAGCGCGATCAGACCCTCACGGAAAAGTTCGCCCGACACTTTGGGACCAACTGAATCGTTCCGGAGGATGTCCTGGTCGGTCAGCCCAAACTCCTGCTTGAGCGTGTTCACAACGAAGGTGTTGGAGGCCGCCGATGCGCGATCTGCCTTTTCCTCATCTGTCAGCTCGGCGAATTCCGGCCCCAGGAGGGATGCATCGACCTCACCGAACCGGATGACCACCAGTTCGGCGCCATTGCTGTCCGTCGCCGAGTTCACCGTCAGGCCGCCGGGTATCCGGTCGCGGACATCAGCAACCGTCACGCTGTCGGTCTGACGCAGTTCGACCACCGAACCGCCGGCAAAGTCGACGCCGAGGTTCAGCCCCCGTGTCATGACGAGATAGACCGAAGCCACCATCATGATCACGGACAGCACCACCCCGACATAGCGATACCGCATGAAGGGAATTTTGGTTTCAGTTGGCCAGTATTTGATCAGCATGTGTCTGTCCTCAACGGCCTAGATAGCGAAGCGTTTGGTCTTGAAGGTCTTCATCCAGAAGATCGTCAGCATCCGGGTGAACACAAAGGCGGTGAACACTGACGTGATGATCCCCAGTGCCAGCGTCACGGCAAAGCCTTTCACCGGACCAGACCCAAGCGAATAAAGGATCACAGCGGCAAACAATGTCGTGATGTTGGCGTCAAGAATGGTGATCAGCGCCCGCTCATAACCCGCCTGCACAGCCGTCCAGACCGACCGGCCATTCTGCTGTTCTTCACGTATCCGCTCGAACACGAGCACGTTCGCATCCACCGCCATACCGATGGTCAGGATGATGCCGGCAATGCCGGGGAGGGTCAGCGTCGCCCCGAGCAGAGAGAGCGCGGCGAAGATGAGGACGATGTTGGCGACCAGTGAGAAGACGGCAAAAATGCCCTGCAGACCATATGCAAGGATCATGAAGAACGCCACGAGCGCCAACCCCACGATCGCGGCGCGGTATCCGGATTCGATGGAGTCCTCGCCCAGCGTGGACGAGACAACGCGCTGATCGAGAAACTGTACCTTCGCGGGCATCTCACCGGCGGCAATGATCGCTGCCAGATCCTGCGCTTCGGTCATCGTGAAGGTGCCGGTAATCCGAACGCTCCCGCCGGGAATGGGCTCGTTGATCCGCGGCGCGGACATGATCACGTCATCCAGAACGATGGCAAACAGCTGGCCGGAATTGTTGCGCGTCGTTTCGTAAAATTTGCGCGCACCATTGGCGTTGAGACGGAAATTGATCTGCGGGCGATTGGCCTCGTCATTCCCCTGGCTGGCCGTTGCGATATCAGAGCCGACGACTTCCGGGATTTCCCGGACCAGCAGCGGGCCTGTCTCCGGCCCTTCCAGCAGGCGATACCCCGGCTTGACGATGCCCGCCTGCGCCGAAGCGATCTCTGCCGGGCTGGATTCGACCAGATTGAACGTCATGCGCCCATCGCGGCTCAGCAGGGTCTTCAGCCGTTCTGGATCAGGCTCGCCCGGCGCTTCAAGAACGATCCGGTTGTTGCCCGACGGGGTCAGCGAAATCTCGGCGACGCCTTCAGGGTCCACGCGCCGGCGAACAATCGTCATGGTTTTGGACAGCGCATCTTCCAGCATGGCGGATTCAGACGCCGACGAGACCGATACGAGGATACCATCCTGCCCTGCGCGCGTAATCTCGAAGGTCTTGCCACCGGCGAGGCCGCCCTCAATCGGGCCATTGATCCGGTCCAGCCGCCGCAAGGCTTCCTCGACCGGATAGTTGCCATCAGCATCGGGCCGGCTGAGCTTGATCAGCATGGTGCGGCCGCGCAGTTCCGGCTGGAAATAGATCGGCTCGCGGTCCGCGGTGCGGGCAAAGGCCGAGCGCACATCCCGCGCAAACACGCTGAGACGGCTGCTGATGACTTCCGCAGGCGGGATTTCCATTTCGAGGTACACGCCGCCGCGCAAATCCAGGCCGAGGTTAACCGCCTGTTTGGGCATGAAGCCCGGCGCATTCGACATATTCACGGCATTCGGGAGCGCCATCACGACGCCCCACACGAGCACCCCTAATACAAGCAGTACTTTCCACGCAGGGAACTGAAGCATTGCGCTTTCCTATAGCTTTGGCCGAGGGCCAGAAGGTCAGTCGTTCGCTGGAACCGGTTCAGCCTTGTTGCGAACTTCGATCACCATCGACTTGATGACGCGAACGCGAACGTTTTCAGCAAGATCAACAGAGATCTCTGTGTCGCTGACCTTGTTCACCTTGCCGATCAGGCCGCCCGAGGTGACGACCGTGTCGCCGCGCTTGATGGCGCTGATCATGGCGGTGTGCTTCTTGGCGCGCTGCTGCTGCGGGCGGATCAGAAGGAAGTAGAAGATCAGGATGAGCGGGAGGAACATCACCAGCTGCATCATGAGGCCGCCGCCAGGCGCAGCAGCCGGCGCAGCCTGCGCTGCGGCCGGCAGGGCCATCGCCGTGGAGATGAGGGCAAGTGTCAGAAAACGGGCGGACATGTCGGCATTCTCCAGAAAATTCTGCGGCGGTAACAGGGAACTTGAGGCGTATAGCGGCGCGGCTGCGCCTTGGCAAACTACCCCTGCAGGCGATTCCCCCTGCAATCAAAGCACTTGCGCGCGTCCCTCGATAAGCGGCGGCACCCATTGAAACAGCGGCCGTCTGTCCAGCTCGCTTCCCGAGGCAGTCACGCGCAAAAGATTCGCCTGCCCAGCCCCCTCATTGATGGGGGCCACCAGCACCCCGCCCCGCGTCAACTGCGCGGTCAGCCCTTCCGGGACGGCGGGAACGGCGCCCGCCAGCACGATCGCGTCAAATGGGCCCTGCTCGGCCCATCCATGCAGGCCATCACGATGGGACAGCGTCACATTCTCCACGCCAAGCCGCGCGAGCCGGACCCGCCCCTCTTCCGTCAGACGGGCAAAGCGCTCGACCGCAAACACATGCGCGGCAAGCTGGGAGAGCAGCGCCGCCATATAGCCCGAACCAAAACCGATCAGCAGCACGCGCCCTTCCTGGCCGCGCTTCAATCCCATGGCCTGGATCAGATGCCCCGTCGCCGAGGGGCGCAACATCACCTGGCCACAAGGTATCGGGATGATCGAATCTTCGAAGGAAAGCGCCTCAAGCCCGGCATCGTCCACAAACGCCGCCCGGCCGATCGTTTCCATGGCCGCCAGAACGCTGGGATCAGTCACCCCCTCCTGCCTCAGCGAGAGCAGCAGCCGCGCGGCGCGGAAGGGATCAGCGATCAGCTCTGCCATGACTCCTTCAGCGTTTTCAGGAACGGCTCATGCGTCAAGTCCACATGCAGCGGGGAGATCGAGACGTAGCCGTCATAGATTGCCCGGATGTCAGTGCCTTCGTCGGGCTTGGACAGCTTCCCGCGATAGCCGATCCAGTAATAATCGTTTCCGCGCAGGTCTTCGCGCCGGTCGGTGTGGATAATCGCCTCATCGCGGAAACCCTGCCGGGTGATCTGAATACCGCGTACATCGCCGGGCTCCACATCCGGAAAGTTGACGTTCATCACAACGTCTTTGGGCCAGCGCATCTCCAGCAGCGGCCGGATCGCCTTGGCGCCCCAGGCTTTCGAGGTCTCCCAGGACAGCGACCCGCGCTCGCGGAAATTCTGCGCCTGGCTGAGCGCGATGGAGGGCACGCCCAGCTGCATGCCGAACATGGCCGCCGCGATGGTGCCGGAAAAGCTCGTATCCTCGGCAATATTCTGGCCGCGATTGACGCCCGACAGCACCAGGTCGGGCATATCCGGCATCAGGTCGCGCGTGGCCAGCAGCACCGCGTCCGACGGCGTGCCCGAAACGGCCCACGCCTTCGCGCCCACCTTGCGCACCCGCACCGGATGGGTCAGCGAAATCGCGCGGCCCTTGCCGGACTGTTCCTCTTCAGGCGCGGCAATCCAGATGTCGTCAGAAATTTCCTTGGCAATCTCCTCCAGCACGGAGAGGCCGGGGGCGTTGATGCCGTCATCATTGGTCAGGAGAATTCTCATATCCGTCCTTTCGTTCCCCCTCCCCAAGGAAGAAGGGACTTAGTTTATAACCTCAACCCCGCCCATATAGGGCACCAGCGCCTTGGGCACAGTGATCGATCCGTCCGCATTCTGATAATTTTCAAGTACCGCCACCAGCGTGCGGCCCACCGCGAGGCCCGAACCGTTCAGCGTGTGAACATATTCGGGCTTGGCCTTGGGTTCGGGCCGATAGCGCGCATCCATGCGGCGGGCCTGGAAGTCGCCGCAATAGGAGCAGGACGAAATCTCGCGATAGGTGTTCTGCGAGGGCAGCCAGACTTCAAGATCATAGGTCTTGCGCGCGCCAGCGCCCATATCGCCGGTGCAGAGCAGCATGCGGCGGAAGGGCAGTTCCAGGCGTTTGAGCACTTCTTCAGCGCAGCCGGTCATCCGCTCCAGCTCAGCCAGCCCCTCTGCCTCATTCGCCACGATGGAGACCAGCTCCACCTTGTTGAACTGGTGCTGGCGGATCATGCCCTTGGTATCGCGCCCCGCACTGCCCGCTTCGGAGCGGAAGCAGGGCGTGTGGGCGGTGAAGCGGAGGGGGAGTTGTGCCGCATCTAGGATCTGTTCACGGACGAGATTTGTTAGAGAAACTTCTGCGGTTGGTGTAAGCCAATGATCTACAGTCGTGCGAAACAAATCCTCCGCGAACTTCGGCAACTGCCCCGTGCCATAGAGCGCCTGATCGCGCACCAGCACCGGCACGCTCATCTCCTCATACCCATGCTCCGTTGTCTGAAGGTCAAGCATGAAGTTCGCCAGCGCCCGCTCCAGCCGGGTGAGCTTGCCGCGTAGGGCCACAAAGCGCGCGCCGCTCATCCGGGCGGCGGCTTCAAAGTCCATCATCGGGAAGCCGCCCTGCCCTTTCAGGGCTTCGCCCAGATCCGCATGGTCCTTGGGATCATTGATGAGCTTCGGCTCGCCCCATGTGTGCTGCTCAACATTGCCATGCTCGTCACTGCCCTCGGGCACTTCATCCAGCGGCAGGTTCGGCAGGCCCATCAGCAGATCGTCCAGCGCCTTGCGGGCGTTGTCCTCGGCTTCACCGGCCTGTTCCATTGTGGTCTTCGCTTCGGCGACAAGCGCCATCAGGCGCGCGGCTTCCGCCTCGTCCTTCTTGGCCTTCGCCTGACCGATCAGCTTGGAATTGGCATTACGGGCGCTTTCGGCGTCCTGCTTGGCGGTGGTCGCCTCGCGCCATTGGGCATCCAGCTTCAGAATGTCGTCCACCACGGAGCCCAATCCAGACTTCCGCCGGTTCCAGGCATTGCGGAAAGCGTCGGGATTGTCGCGGATGGCGCGGATGTCGAACATGGGAAGCCTCAGGCTCTGGTGTCAGTGGGTATCGGGGAAGCGTCTAATCTGCGCCGCCCCCTCCTGTCCACAGGTCAGGCCCGGCTGTTGGCCACCTCGGCCTCGGCATCTTCGTCCTCGTCTACCTCATCGGCGGCCCCATCTTCGGCCTCGTCTTGAGCCTCGTAGTCGGCCTCGATTTCCATCTCATCGGCCGGCTCCGGCAGATCGGCGTCCTTGGCCGCCTCCGCCAACAGCGCCAGCGGCGTCCGCTCGCGCGGCAGCAGGCGCAGCTCTGGCTCCTCCTCCGCTTCTGGCTCCGGCTCCGGCGCTCTGGCCCTCGCCGGGGGCAGCTCCGCCGGCTCCCGCCAGATCGTCTCCACCTTGTTCTTGCCCACAGTGGTCACTTCGATTGCGGGCTGTATCTGCGACAGGCGGCGCATCATGGCGGCAAAGTTCTTGTGGCCAAACCAGGGGCGAAGGCCCGCCTGATAGGTCGGCGAGAATTCCTGGATCACGCTGAGCGCCCGCACGATCCGCGTCTTGGAAAGCGGCTGGTCGGGCATCCGCTCGCCCACTTCCTTGATGAGGGAGACCGCGCGCATCACTTCGGGCGGCGGCCCGTCCTTGGGCGTTTCGCTCGTGGCCAGGGCCGAGCGCACGCGCCCCATCAGGGCCGAGCGGCGCTCTTTCTGGAGCGTCAACGGCGCAATCACCGGCGGCGGCGAGCGGAAACGATACCATTTGCGCTTGGCGCGCTCATAGTTGAACGCCGCCTTCAGCGCGCCCACATGCATCACGGCGTCGGCATACTGGTTGAACAGGTCATAGGTCGGATCGGTTTCCTTGCCGCAGGTCACTACCCGCAGCTCCCCTGCCTGCACCCGGTTCACAACGGGGACAAAATCGGAGTCGGTCGTCAGGATCACGACCTCCTCGACATCCTCGTTCACCAGCGCAATTTCGATGGCATCCATCGTCAGCACGATGTCAGCCGAGCTCTTGCCCGCACTGATCTTGCGCTTGGCCAGCGCGCGGCAGTTGAAGGCGGAGAACCCTGCCCGCTCAAACTCCGGGCGGTATTTGTCGAATTGGAGATTCCAGTAGACGCGCTTGTCGATGAACCGGCGGCGGCGGTTCTTTACGGAGAACGCACCATCCTCCAGCCAGAGCAGCCAATTGGACAGCCCGCTGACAACCTCTTCACTGGTCGCGCCATAGATGTTGTCGAAATCGACGAGCAGGACGCTTTTAACGCGCGACACTAAGAGGCTCCTCGTTTCTCGGGAGACGTTGGGTTTCTATCCGTCGCCTAAGTTCAACACCTCACCGCAAAAGGCAACGCCGCGGCTGCAGGGAAAATCACTCTGCGGCCGTAGCGGCCTCTTCCTTCTCGGCTTTCTTCTCGATCAGGCGCACGCAAAAGATCGAAATCTCGTAGAGACAGTAGACCGGCACCGCGAGAAGAAGCTGTGAAATTGCATCCGGCGGCGTGAACACCGCAGCAAAAGCCAGGATGCCAACGATGGCATATTTGCGCCCCTTGCCCAGGCCTTCGGACGTCACGATCCCGATCTTGGCCAGCAATGTGAGGATCACCGGCAGCTGGAACGAAATGCCAAAGGCCAGCATCAGCGACATCACCAGCGCCAGGTAATCGCTCACCCGCGGCATCATCTTGATCGTCGTCTGCGCCGCGTCGACCTGCTCCATCGAAATGGTGAAGCGCGCCAGCATCGGCAGCATTATGAAATAGACGAACGCCGCTCCCAGTGAGAACAACAGAGGCGCGAACACCAGGTAGGGCCAGAACGCGCCCCGCTCGTTTTTATAGAGCCCCGGCGCGACGAAGGCATAGACCTGCCAGGCAATAACGGGGAATGCGAGGAAGACGCCCGCAAACAGCGCAAGCTTCAGCTTGGCGAAGAAAAATTCCATCGGCGCGGTGAAGATGAATTCCAGCTTCGAGCCACGTACATCTTCCGCCATCGAGGCAAAGGGCGCGACCAGCAGGTTGTAAATCTGATCGGCGAAGAAGAACGCAAAGATGGTCGCCGTGCCCAGCGCCAGCAGAATCTTGATCAGCCGCCCGCGCAGCTCGATCAGATGGGTCAGCAACGGCGCGCGGCTCGACTCCACCTCATCATCCAGAATTTCTGGCTGCTCATCTTTTGGCGGCAACTGGTTCATGTCCGGTCGCCCTTTGCCGGATCAGCTTCCGGCGGCGCATTCTGGCTGTCAGCATGCGGGGCAGCCTCAGGGGGCAGCTCCGCCGGAGGGGCTGGCGGAGTAGCTGGCGGCGGGGGCGAAACAGGATGCTCCCGCATCACCGCCGAATTCACATCCGCCTCATAGGCCGCCAGATCATCCTGCGCCGACTTGAAGGTGTTGGACTGGCGCAGGTCCTGAATTTCCTTCTTCAGCTCGTCCAGCTCGCTCTGGCGCGCGATGTCGTCGAACGCCGCCTGAAACTCGCGCGCCATACGGCGGCCTTTGCCCATAAGCTGGCCCAGCGTGCGCATCATCATCGGCAGATCCTTGGGACCAATGATGATGAGGGCCGCAAGACCAATCAGCAATAATTCGGAAAACCCGATGCCGGGCAGCATGGCTATGCGCCCTCCGCGTCAGTCATCAGGACGAAGTCTTCGACTCGTCCTTCTTGGGCGTGATGTCCATGAGGTCTTCTTTGGCCACCGGCTTGGTTTCCTCATCCTTGAGGCCCTTGCGGAAAGCACCGATACCCTTGGCCATGTCGCCCATGATCGAGGAAATGCGCCCGCGCCCGCCAAACAACAGCAGGGCAACGACCACCACGATCAGCAATTGAATCCAGCTTGGCGCCATGAACGCGACTCCTCAGGTTTGGGTGAATATAGAGCCCGACTGCTGCTGGAACAATGGGACGAAGCTGCTTAAGAGGTTACCGCATGCGTATAGCGACCTGGAATGTCAATTCGATGAAGGCCCGCCTGCAGACTGTTCTGCAGGTGCTGACCGATATTAATGCAGATGTTGTCTGCCTGCAGGAACTGAAGTGCGAGACAGACGCCTTTCCCTATCTCGAAATAGAGGAGCTGGGCTGGAACTGCGCGGTTCACGGCCAGAAAAGCTATAACGGCGTCGCCCTGCTCTCGAAATTCCCCTTGCAGGATGTCACGCGGGAGATGTCCACCCTGAAGGACGATCAGGCCCGCTACATCGAGGCCACCGTGCTGACCGACAAGCCGGTCCGCGTCGGCGGTCTCTATCTGCCCAACGGCAACCCGGCGCCCGGCCCGAAATATGACTACAAGCTCGAATGGGTCGCCGCGCTGGAAGACCACGCCCGCAGTCTGCTCAAGGCCGAGGAGCCTTTCGTACTTTGCGGCGATTACAACGCCATCCCTGCGCCGGAAGATTGCTGGGACGATACGGTCTGGAACACCGACGCCCTCGGCCTGCCCGAAACACGCGCCGCCTGGCGCCAGCTCAAGCATCTCGGCCTCACCGATGCCTTCGAGGTCTGTGATGGGCGCGCCCATCAATACACGTTCTGGGATTATCAGGGCGGCGCCTTCCAGAAAGATCATGGCATCCGCATCGACCATATCCTCGCCTGCCCCCGCATGACCGACCGGCTCACCGCCATCGAAATCTACCGCAAGGCCCGCGCGATGGACAAACCTTCCGACCATGTGCCGATGATCGCGATATTTGAGGACTGACCCCGTTTAGCTTCCGGAGCCCCGCATGCCCCCGCATGTTTTGCCAATTGTCCTTCTGTCGATCTCCAACCTCTTCATGACCATGGCCTGGTATGGTCATCTCAAGTTCAAAGCCGCACCGCTGGTGCTGGTCATTCTGGCCAGTTGGGGCATCGCCCTCATCGAATACATCTTCGCCGTGCCCGCCAACCGCTGGGGCAATTCGGTCTATTCAGCTGCAGAGCTGAAGACGATTCAGGAGGTCATCACCCTGATCGTGTTTGCCGGATTTTCGGTGTGGGTCCTGAAGGAACCGCTCGGCTGGAACCACGCAGTCGGGTTCGGCCTGATTGCGCTGGGCGCCTGGTTCATCTTTCAGGGAAAGTAAGATCAGGCGGCAGCACAGAGCGCGCCGCCGCCTGAGGAAACATTACTCGGTGATGTCTTCTTTGACTTCGACAGCGGTGTCTTCGACAGCCTGGCCACCGGCCTTAACATCTTTGCCAACGCCTTCAATCGTGTTGCAGGCGGCAAGCGCCGGCAGGACGGCAACTGCGAGCAGAGCAGCAACTACTTTTTTCATGGTGAGAATCTCCCGTTTGTGGTGGGTTGAAGATGGCGTGCCGCTCTATTTTCGGCAAGCCATATACTTTACGAACAACGGGTTATGTGGCTGAAAAGCCTCACTGTGCTGCGCCCGTCATTCCCGTTTCCAAACCGCCCGACTCTTTGCTAAAGAGCGCCCATGAAATCTGCTGTTATCGTCTTTCCAGGCTCCAACTGTGATCGTGACGCGCATGACGCGTTGAAGAAGCTGACCGGCAATGCGCCCGCGATGGTCTGGCACAAGGATGGGGAAATCCCTGCCGGAACAGACCTGGTGATGGTGCCCGGCGGCTTTTCCTACGGCGATTACCTGCGCTGCGGCGCCATGGCGGGCAATTCGCCCATCATCGCTCAGCTGAAAGCCCATGCCGAACGCGGCGGCTATATCCTCGGCGTCTGCAACGGCTTCCAGATCCTCACCGAGACCGGCCTGCTGCCCGGCGCGCTGGTGCGTAACGCCTCGCTCCATTTCGTCTGCCGCCCGCAGAAACTGAAGGTCGAGAGCAGCAACACCGCCTTCACCAGCGCCTATACCGGCGGCAGCGAAGTGGTCATCCCGATCGCCCATGCCGAAGGCAACTTCTTTGCCGACGACACCATGCTTGATCGTCTCGAAGGCGAAGGCCGCGTGGCCTTCCGCTATGCCAGCGGCGAAAACCCCAACGGCGCTGCTCGCGACATTGCCGGCATCCTCTCGGAAAACGGCCGCGTCCTCGGCATGATGCCCCACCCGGAACGCGCTATCGGCAACCATGAAGGCGGCAGCGACGGCGCGGCACTCTTCAAAAGCCTGATGGCGGCGGCATGAAAGCGCCCGGCAGCCAGACGGACCTGATCCGCCGCCTGCCCAAGGCCGAACTTCACCTGCACATCGAAGGCAGCTTCGAACCAGAACAGATGATGGCGCTGGCAGAGCGCAACAAGATCGTCCTGCCTTTCAAGACGCTGGAAGACGCAAAAGCGGCTTACGCTTTCTCCAACCTCCAGGAATTTCTCGACCTCTACTATCAGGGCATGCAGGTGCTGCGCACCGAGGAAGACTTCTTCGACCTGACCTGGGCGTATCTCCAGCGGGCCAAGGCCGACAATGTCCGCCATGTGGAGATGTTCTACGATCCCCAGGCCCATACCGAGCGGGGCGTGCCCTTCGGCGTGGTCACGGACGGCATCCTCGCCGCCATCAAGAAGGGTGAGCAGGAACTCGGCATCACTTCCTACCTCATCATGAGTTTCCTGCGCCATCTTTCGGAAGAGGACGGCTTTGACCTGCTGGTCGAGTCCGAGCCTTGGCATGACAAGTTTATCGGCGTCGGCCTCGACTCCTCAGAAATGGGCCACCCGCCCCTGAAGTTCGAGCGGCTCTAT
Organism: Hyphomonas neptunium ATCC 15444; assembly: GCF_000013025.1. Taxonomy (NCBI): domain Bacteria; kingdom Pseudomonadati; phylum Pseudomonadota; class Alphaproteobacteria; order Hyphomonadales; family Hyphomonadaceae; genus Hyphomonas; species Hyphomonas neptunium. The sequence goes on from NC_008358.1 coordinate 2,006,715, forward strand.
CAGCGCTGCCGCGAAATCGGCTTCAAGCTGAGCATGCATGCCGGCGAAGAAGGCCCGCCGTCCTACGTTCGCGAAGCCCTGCTCGACATCGGCGTCGACCGGATCGACCACGGCAACCGCTGTATGGAAGACCCCGAACTCGTCAGTATCCTCCGCGAAATGCAGGTGCCGCTGACCAACTGCCCGCTGTCGAACCTGTCGCTCTGCGTCATTGATGATCTGAAAAAAAGCCCCGTCAAAGCGCAGCTCGAACAAGGTCTCTTGGTCACAGTCAATTCTGACGACCCGGCCTATTTCGGCGGCTATATCGGCCGCAATTACGAGCAAACCGCAGCGGCGCTTGATCTGTCAGACAGTCAGCTTATCCAGCTCGCCCGTAATAGCTTCACAGCCAGTTTTCTTCTCGATGCAGACAAACAGCGTCACCTGGCTGAAGTAGACGCGGCCGCCTGAAATACAGACGGCCGCTTTCTTACTGCGTCAGCTATTGGTTTCGGCCTCTTCAGCCGCGTCTTCTGAATCGGCCTCAGCCTCTTCATCCGGGGCTTCAGCCTGCGCGGCTTCGAGATTCGCCATATGGTCAGGCTGGCAATCGCGGATCAGACTTTTCAGCATCGGGTCGGTGTCGAAAATGATACCGCGTGAGCCCGAAACAATCCGCATCTCACCCGCGCCGGAGGCCAGAACATAGGTCGGCTGGCTGACGGTTTCCGTCATCCCTGCGGCGGTATCAGGCGCCACATCCGGCCCGGCGGGCACCCGCGCGTTGCCTGCCGAGGTGAAAATGTCGATCGCACCGACCGTGTCGTCACTCGACGCCGCCTTGATCTGAACAATGCGATCACCGAATTCAGTATCGGCGATCATGCAGGTTGCGGAGAACAGGGTTTCGCCCTCGTTGGAGGTGTATGTAACCGTCTCACGTCCGCCTTCAGTGCTGCGCGTCCACGATCCTGCCGCTTCAGTCGTTTGCACTTGCGGGGGCGGCGGCGCCTTTTCAGCTTCAGCATCCGGCTCCGCTCCGGCCTCTGCTTCAGTCGCGGCATCAGGCTGCTCAGCCGGTGCCGGATCGGCAGGCTGCGTTTCCTGTTGCGCATAGGCCGCGCCGGCAATCAGCACGGCAGGGATAAGGGCGATCAATGGGGTTCTCATGACATTGCTCCTGTGATGCGTGGCTTCCCATTGCCGAACGCATCAAGGGACCTCAGGTTTCGCCCGCCGCAAAATCACCCCGAAAACGCCATGTTTCCCCAGCCGCGCTGACGATCAGCCTGCAAATGTCACGAAGCTCGCCCGTTCCGCCAGCGCCGCGTGCCCGTCCACCATCCGGGTGAGTTCCGCCTCGCTTATGTCCATCGACGCGTCACCCCGCCCATGGCTCCCTCCGAGGACCAATCCTGTTTTGCGGGGAAACATGTAAAGCACGCCGCCCTGCCCTGAAGCAGTGTAGGAATAATCGACCTCCGGCTGCGGCAGCAGATGGCTCAGCTGCCCCCGGATGGGCATCAGGGTTTCATCCCCGAACAGTTTTGCCGCGCCCAGGCCGGTGCAATTGACGATCACAGGCTGTGGCAGGGCGAGAACCTCCTCAAGGCTCTCAAACCGGCGCGCCACAAATCTGGCGCCCGCCAGCTGGCCATCCTTCATCAGCATGTCGAGATAATAATCCGGATCAATCATCAGCGTGTTGTATCGCTCCTCATACGCAAAGCCGAAGCGTGTCTCGGTCGTGCGCACATCCAGATCCGGATAGAGATCATCACCCCCCGGCAGTGCCCAGCGCGGCTCGCGTACGCGCGGAGATACTTCCGAGTGGCGCACCCAGCTCACCCCATATCCCGGCCGGTTCACATAGGGCAGAAACCCCCGATGCGCCTCGCGTGTCACCTGCCAGTTGAGGCGCAGGAATTCCTCGCTCGCCACATCGCGGTCAAACAGGCTGGAGGGCAGCCAGAGCGCGCCGGCGATGTTCGAGGTCGTGTTGGGGTGCATCACATCCGCATAAACCGTCACATCATGGCCCCGCCGCGCGAGGATCAGCGCGCTGGTCAGCCCCATGACACCCCCGCCCAGGATGGCCACATCTTGCCGGCCCGTCTCTCCGGCCATCACGGCGGCGCGCTGACAGGTGCCCCATGAAAGGGTCACACCGCAGCCGCCATGGCCGTAATTGTGAATGACCGTTTTGTCCCCGAACCGCTCGGCTTCCAGGCGAAACCCCTGCGGGCGGAAGGGACGAAGGCCAACCACTGTCCGCGTTATCCGGTCGCGCTGGGACAACACCTTCGGAAAGGTCCGTGCCGCCGGTGGCGGCGCCATGGCAGCAGGCTGGCTGACACAGGCGGTGAGCGCGCTGGCCCCGAGGCCAAGAAGAACAGATCGGCGGGCAAGCTCAGGCATCGGTCAGCACTCCAAATGAAGCTCCTGTCTAGCCGCCCCCGATGCCGCCCGCCAACCTTGGTGTCAGGACTGGCAAGGGTAATTTGCGCATCTGCCCGAACTCAACGCATTGTGCCCTATGGCGATATTCGCCTTTCGAGGCTAAACGGCACCCTATGACAGACGCTCGCCAGCAAGAACTCCTGACCACCGCTTCCCGCCTGCGCGCCGAGGGGCGGGTTCCTGAAGCCATTACAGCCTATCAGGCGCTTCTGAGCGCCTATCCCGCCTTGCCTGACAGCTGGTACAATCTGGGTTGGCTGCTCCGTCAGGCAGGACGCGGGCAAGAGGCTCTGGCCGCCTATGATGAGGCCCTCAGCCAGGGCGTCAAAGGGGCCGAAGAAATTCACCTCAACCGCGCCGCCATCTTCTCCGATTTGCTGGCCCGGCCGGACGACGCCAAGGCGGAACTTCTCAAAGCCGTAGCGGCAAACCCGTCCTACGCCGCCGCCTATCTGAACCTCGGTAACCTGCACGAAGACCTGGGCGAGCGGGCAGAGGCGAAAGCCGCGTATGACAAGGCCCACGCCATCAATCCCGGCAGCGCCGTCATCCTCTCCCGCCTGGCCGGCCTGGGGAAAGCCACCTCCCTGGACGATCCGATGATTGCCAAGCTGCGCGCCTTGATTGCCGGCGGCACGCTGTTTCCCGCCGATCTGGCCGTCGCTCACTACGCACTTGGCCGCCTCTATGACAGCTGCGGCGCCTATGACGCGGCGGCGCAGTCTTTTGCAGCGGCGAATGCCGGCGCGCGCATTGCGGCGGGGGGCGGCGTTGCGCCGTATGAGCTGAAAGCCGACCTCTACCGCGCCGATCAGACCGGCCGCGCCTTCGTCAGCCTTCGGGAAGCCAAAAGCGGCATAACAGAACCAGACCCGCAGCCGGTGTTTATCCTCGGCATGTTCCGCTCCGGCTCTACGCTCGTGGAACAGATCATCGGCGCCCATTCCAAAGTTACCCCGGCAGGTGAGCTGGGCCTGATCCAGACAATCTATCGCAATCTCGGCGGCACACCGGCGCGGGTGGCCGCGGCGCCGGAATCCACCATCCAGCAATATGCCGAAGCCTATCTGAAACATCTCCGCACGCTGCATCCCGGTGCAAGCGTGGTGACAGACAAGCATCCGGAGAATTTCTGGCAAATCGGCCTCATCCGCCGGATGTTCCCGAATGCCAGGATCATCAACACCGTGCGCGAGCCGCTGGACAATCTGATCTCGGTCTGGGGCCTGCACCTCGACAATTCCCAGAATTACGGCTTTACGCCGCAGGACATCGCCAGCCGCATTCATGCCGAACGGCGCATGATGATCCATTGGAACCGGATTTATCCGGGCACCATCCTGTCTGTGAAATACGAAGACGTGATCCGCCAGCCCGAGCAGGAAGTGCGCCGCGTGCTGGATTTCCTGGGCTTGCCCTTTGAACCGGCCTGCCTCGAATTCCACAAGGCCAGCGGCCCGGTCAAGACAGCCTCCGTCTGGCAGGTCCGCGAAGCGCTGCACGATCGTTCGATCGGCCGCTGGAAGCATTATGAAACCTACCTGCGTTCCCTGCCCTCGCATGCTGCGCTGGATGCGTTGCTGGCAGTTGAACAGCCGGGCAAACCGGCCTAGCGCTGCGCCAAATCTCAAACACGGGCTGATGTGATGACCGATACTGCCGCCATTCTCTCCCATCTCACAGCCGAGCAGGACGCCGCCTCCGGTGTCGGGCACGGCATCAAGGCCGATGAATGGGAACGCCTGGTCAGCCGCCTGGGCCGTAATCCCAATCTGGTGGAACTCGGCATCTATTCGGTGATGTGGTCAGAGCACTGCTCCTACAAATCCTCCCGCCGCCACTTGTCGAAATTCCCGACCAAAGGCCCCCGCGTCATCCAGGGGCCGGGCGAAAACGCCGGCGTCATCGACATCGGCGATGGCCAGGCCGCCATCTTCAAGATGGAGAGCCACAACCACCCCTCTTACATCGAGCCGTATCAAGGCGCGGCGACCGGCGTCGGCGGCATCCTGCGCGACGTCTTCACGATGGGCGCCCGGCCCGTTGCCCTCGTCAACGCCCTGCGCTTCGGTGACCCCAGCCATCCGAAAACCCGCCAGCTTGTGGCAGGTGTCGTCGCTGGCATCGGTGGCTATGGCAACTGTGTCGGCGTGCCCACCGTTGCCGGTGAAACCCAGTTCGACGAAGGCTATAACGGCAACATCCTCGTCAATGCGATGGCTGTTGGCCTCGCCGATCAGGACAAGATCTTCTACGCCCGCGGCGCCCTGCCCGGCCTGCAGATCCTTTATGTCGGTTCCAAGACGGGCCGCGACGGCATCCACGGCGCCACCATGGCCTCGGCAGAATTCACCGAAGGCGAGGAAGACAACCGCCCCACGGTCCAGGTCGGCGACCCCTTCACGGAAAAACTGCTGATCGAAGCCTGCCTCGAATTGATGGCCACCGACGCCATCCAGTCCATCCAGGACATGGGCGCTGCTGGCCTCACCTCCTCCTCGGTCGAAATGGCTGATAAAGGCGGCGTCGGCATCGAGATGGATCTCGACAAGGTGCCCCAGCGCGAAACCGGCATGACGGCCTATGAAATCATGCTGTCGGAAAGCCAGGAGCGTATGCTGATGATCCTCAAGCCCGGCAAGGAAGCCGTGGCCAAGAAGATCTTCGACAAATGGGACCTCGACGCCGAAGTGATCGGCGTGACCACAGACTCCGGACGCCTTGTACTCAAACAGTTCGGCGAAGTGGTGTGCGATATTCCGGTCGCGCCGCTCGGCGAAGACGCGCCCAACTATGACCGTCCGTGGACGGAGCCGCCGAAACGCCCGGATTTCGACATTTCAAAACATCCTGCCCCGGCGAACTATGCCGAAGTGCTGACGAAGCTGATGTCGACCCCCGACATGGCCTCCAAACGCTGGGTCTGGGAACAGTATGACCGGCACGTGATGAACGATACGATCGACTCGTCACAGTCGGGCGGCGACGCCGCTATCGTGCGCGTTCACGGCACCAACAAGGCCCTCGCCATCTGTTCGGACTGCAACCCCCATTACGTTGCTGCCGACCCGTATGAAGGCGGCAAGCAGGCCGTGGCCGAAGCCTACCGCAACCTCTCCGCCGTCGGCGCCACGCCGATTGCGATCACGGACAACCTCAACTTCGGCAACCCCGAAAAGCCCGCCACAATGGGCTATATCGTCAAGGCCATCGAAGGCATGGCCGAAGCGTGCCGGGTGCTGAACTTCCCGGTCGTCTCGGGCAACGTCTCGCTCTACAACGAGACCGATGGCAAGGCCATTCCGCCCACCCCCGTCGTCGGCGGCGTCGGCCTGATCGACGACCTCTCCAAAATTGCCACCCTGAAAGGCGCCCAGCCGGGCGACGCGCTGATTATCATTGGCGAAAACGCAGCTGACTTTGGCGCCTCGCTCTATGCCCGCAAATGGCTTGGCCTGAAGGGCGACGACCTCGGCCCGCCCCCGCCGGTTGATCTCGAAGACGAAATCCAGACCTCGGCCATCGTCCGCGAGCTGATTGCCAAGGGACTGGTCCACGCAGTCCACGACATCAGCGATGGCGGCCTGGCAGTCGCCGCTGCTGAAATGGCGCTGGCCGGCAATGTCGGCATCATGCTCGACGCGCAGGCCGACCGCCTAGGCAGCCTCAGCCCACTGGCATACCTCTTCAGCGAAACGCAGGGCCGCTACCTCGTTGCCGCAAAGAATGAAGACGAAGTGTTCGACCTGCTCGGCGACATCCCGGCCCTCTTTGCAGGCACAGTGGAAAATACCGGCGCCATCACCTTGATCCATGATCTGCGCAAGAGCGAAAAAACTGTCCTGCCGCTGCAGGATCTCCGCGCAGCCCATGAAGGCTGGCTGCCCGGCTACATGAACGCTGTTTGAAGCATCACACAAATGACGCCCCCTCCCGGATAAGCGGAAGGGGGCGCCCTTTTGTCAGCTAAGCCTGATCAGGATCTGATTAGAACTTGTAGCCAACACCCAGCATCACACCGCTCGTGTCGGTATTGTCGAACGAGTAGTAGGTGTAATCACCTTTCAGATAGAGATTTTCCGAAAGGTCATAGCTCATGCCGGCGCCGAAGGCTGGGCCGTCGGCAGAGTCCTCAACGCTGATCACGTTGCCACCAGGGGTCACAAGCGATGCGTCAAGGTCAACATAGGCATAACCTGCGCGGGCATAGGCATCCAGGCGCTCAGTGAGCGGAAGGTTTGCCTTGCCATAGATACCGGTCAGATAGTTGAGGCCAACATCGCCGGAAGCTCCAATAACATCGCCGAGGTCACCATCATTGTTGTCGTCAAAATTGAATTCGTCTTCATCGACATTGTAGTCGAATTCGCCGTCTTCAATACCGGTCGCAAGTTCAGCCTCGAGGCTGAATACATTGTTGAACTGATACCCGGCGCGTGCCGCAATACCGTTCGTGTCGACACCGCTTTCTGCGCCATCGGGCTTGATGTCGAGATACTGGTAGCCGCCTTCCAGATAGAGGCCGGAATCCTGAGCGTGAGCTGCAGCAGCAAGACCGGTCGCAGCCGTCGCAATAAGCAGGGATCTGAACATGTTTTCTCCTTCAAGAAACGCTACTTGAGTTTCGTGCACGCCGTTCGGGCGAGACAGGCAGACAACGGGCTGAGTGGAGAAGAAGTTCCAGTGAAAAATCAGCAAAACTCATGTGTTGCAGGAAGGCCACACCCCTGTATTTGCGGATATTTTTGCAGTTGTAGCCAGCAAAGCATTGATTTCAAACGAAAGCGGCAGGCCCCTCAGCCTGCCGTTTCAATTTCTGACTATTCCGTAATCAGATTAATGACAGAGATGTCATTCAACCGGCACCAGATAGTCCCGTTTACCGATGTTCAAACCCTGCGCCCGCAGAAGAGCGTAGGCGATAGCGGCATGGAAATGCAGGTTGGTCAGAATGAAGCCCGAAAGATAGGCCCGGCCTTCCATCGGCATTGTATTGGGGCCCATCGGAATTTGCAGCGTCACATTGGTATTGGCATCGATCTTGGCATCGTCGATGCCTTTCACATACGCCATCGCCTTGTCACACCGCGCAATCAGTTCGGCGAAGGTCTGTTCCGTATCCGGAAATTCCGGCATGTCGAGTCCGGCCAGCCGCGCCGCGCCGCGCGCCACCGTATCGCACGCAATCTGCACCTGGCGCGTCAAGGCAAACATGTCCGGATAGAGGCGATGGGACAGGATCACCCCGTCCTCAACATTCAGCTTGCGGGCATAAGCCTCGCCCTTGATCAGCATGCCTTTCAGCGCGCCGAGGGTCTGCCCCGTCGAAGCCTTGAGGATGTGGGAGACCGTCGTGGTGGTCATTGAGCGTTTCCTTCTGGTTGATCTGCTTCTGCGACCGGGCTGCGGCGCAGGGAATGTATCTGGGGAAGCTCGGCGTCCACCGCCAGTGCCGCCATAACCAGCGTGTCGGCAGCGCGCACGAAAAAGTCGAGCGTCAGGAATTCAAAGTCATCGCCGGGATTGTGGTAACCCGGATGGTCCTCCACCCCGAAATAGAGGATCGGCAACCCCGCCTGATGAAACACCCCATGATCGGACTGCAACGTCCAGTCATTCGGGCCGTCCTCCGGCCGGTCATGCCCCATCCGCAGCGTAACCGGCGCCCCCTCGGCCACCGCCTCCATCACCGGCACCAGCTCGGGCGCATGATACGTCCCCGCCACATAAAGCTCACCCGCTTCGGAACGCCCCACCATGTCGAAATTCATGTTCAGCGCCACCCGCGAAAGGTTCAGCCCCTCCATCCGTGCCAGCGCCCGTGCGCCCAGCAGGCCGATTTCCTCGGCGTCCAGCGCCGCAATGATGATGTCATGCTCGGGCCGGTGCAGCGCGAAATACTCCGCCACCGCCACCAGGGCCGAAGCCCCCGAGGCATTGTCATCCGCGCCATTGTATATCTCGCCCTCGCGCACGCCCAGATGATCATAGTGCGCCGTGATCAGCAGCGCCGGCCCCTCGCCCGGCGTCCGGCCGGGGATGTAGCCAATCAGATTTGCTCCGATGATCGGCGCGGCGTCTGCCTCCCGCGGCACGATGGGAAAGGTGTGCGTATAGGCGCTGAACCCCGGCAGGGGCAGCAGGCCGATCTCCTCAAAGCGCTTGTGGATAAACCCGCGCGCTGCCTCATTGCCGCCCGTGCCGCTCGCCCGTCCCTCCAGCGCGTCGGAGGACAGCACCTGCGCCAGATGCAGCATCTCCCCGGCATCAACATACACGGGCCGATAGCTGACACCGGGCAGCGCCTCTTCGCCATCCGGCCAGAACAGCCAGGCGCCTAGGATGATGGCCAGCACCACGCCGCCGCCGATCAGCATGTCCCGCGCGCCGAAACGCAAGTGCGGTTTAAAGGGTTTCTTGTCGCTCATGCCTTGACCCTTAAGACGCGCCGCCGCATGTGCCTAGTCACCTGATTGACCCGGAGACCCGCCATGGGCATGAGCCGCGAAACGCTGACGAAATACCTGACAGAAGCGTTCCCGGATGCTGAAATCACGCTCACCGACCTCGCCGGCGATGACAATCACTGGCAGGCCGAGATCGTCAGCGCGCAATTTGCCGGCGTCCCGCGCGTGCGCCAGCATCAGATGGTCTATGACGCCCTGAAGGGAGAAATGGGCGGTGTGCTGCACGCCCTCGCCCTGAAGACCCGCGCACCCGCCTGATCCTTCAAGAGAGGCGGTTGACGCAAGGGCCAGTTCACGGTCTCCTGATTGGCATATGCCTTGGGAGGGCTCTGTCATGATGCGTCACGTTTTCAAACCTGCCTTGAAGTCTGCCAGCCTGATCGCTATCGGGCTCGCCCTCGCCGCATGCGGCCCGGCGAAAACAACGATCGACCCTGACGCCATCGCCATGGAAGAGCGCGCCATTGAAGCCCGCGCCTTCCTGGACGACGCGGAAAGCCAGATCGCCGCCAAGAGCCACATCGCTGCCCAGGCCTATTGGGACCAGGCCACCAATATCACCCCGGAAACCAGCGCGGCCGCTGCCCAGCAGGGCGCCGAATTCACCAAGCTGGTCGTAAGTCTCGCCAACGCCTCGAAAGACTTCGACGTGTCAGAACTGCCACCCGCAGAAGCCCGCAAGCTTCAGATCCTGCGCAGCGGCATCACCCTGCCTGCCCCCTCCCGCGAAGGCGCCGCCGAGGAACTGGCGGACATCACCACAAAGCTGGACGCCACCTACTCAACCGGCAAATTCATGTTCCAGGGCCGCGAGATCGACCTGCTGGAAGCCTCCCGCATCATCCAGGAATCGCGCGATCCCGAGGAATTGAAAGCCGTATGGGAAGGCTGGCATTCCATCGCCGCGCCCATGGCGCCCGATTACACCCGCATGGTGGAAATCGCCAATGAGGGCGCGCGCGAACTTGGCTATCCCAGCCTCGACCAGATGTGGCTGTCCAACTACGACATGCCGCCCGCCCAGATGGAAGCCGAAGTCCAGCGCCTCTGGTCGCAGGTAGAGCCGCTCTACAAGGAGCTGCACTGCTACACGCGCGGCCGCCTCAACTCCTATTATGGCGAGGCCGTCCAGCCTGCCGCCGGCCCCATCCGGGCAGACCTGCTCGGTAATATGTGGGCCCAGCAATGGTCGGGCGTCTACGACATCCTCCAGACCGACACCCCCGGCCCCAGCTATGACCTCAGCGAACGCCTGAACGAAAAGGGCTACACCCCGCTCCAGATGGTGCAGACCGCCGAAGCTTTCTTCACCTCGCTCGGCCTTCAGGCCCTGCCCCAGACCTTCTGGGAGCGCTCAATGATCACCAAGCCGGAAGGCCGCGAGGTGGTCTGCCACGCGTCCGCCTGGGATCTCGATGATTTCGAAGATGTCCGCATCAAGATGTGTACGCAGGTGAACGCCGAAGACTTCCAGACGGTCCACCACGAACTCGGCCACAACTATTATCAGCTCGCCTATCGCAACCAGGATCACCTCTACAAGAACGGCGCCCATGACGGCTTCCACGAAGCCATCGGGGACTTCGTCGCTCTGTCGATCACGCCGGAATATCTCGAACAGATCGGCCTGATCACGGCGGAAGAAAAGCCCGGCGCAGACGCCGACACCGCGCTGCTCCTCAACACCGCGCTCGACAAGATCGCCTTCCTGCCTTTCGCTCTCTCGGTCGACAGCTGGCGCTGGGATGTGCTCTCCGGCGAAACCGCGCCTGAGAATTATAACCAGTCCTGGACCGACATCCGCCTGAAAAACCAGGGCATCATCCCGCCCGGCCCCCGCCCGGCGGACGCCTTCGACCCCGGCGCGAAATACCACATCCCTGGCAACACGCCGTACCTGCGCTACTTCCTCAGCTTCATCATGCAGTTCCAGTTCCACAAGGCCGCCTGCGAACAGGCCGGCTGGGAAGGTCCGCTCCACCGCTGCTCGATCTACGGCAACAAGGAAGTCGGCCGCCGCTTCGAGGAAATGATGGAAGCCGGCATGTCCCAACCCTGGCCCGACACGCTCGAAAAATTCACCGGCACCCGCGAAATGGACGGCAGCGCCATCATCGAATATTTCGACCCGCTGATGGTCTACCTGAAGGAAGAAAACGCCGGGCAAAGCTGCGGCTGGTGATCTGACACCAAAACCAGTCCCCAAACTGAGAGCCCCCCCACCCCAACCCTCCCCACCTCCGTGGGCAGGGGGCCAGTCGCGCCCTGAGAAAAACAAACCTCTCCAACTGCACACCACGTCCCCTCCCCATGACTATGGGGAGGGATAGCAACTGTTGTTCGGGTCAGATTCCAGGGCGGTAGTTTCTCTGTTCTCGGAGGATGGCGTTGAGCTGGGTGAGAAGGACGCGGGCGACGGCGATTATGGCGACCTTGAAGGGTTTTCCGGCGTCCTGCAGTCTCTGGCGCAAGGCCTTCAGGGCGGGGTCGTAGCGGCTGGCGATGAAGGCGGCCTGATAGAGGCTGGTGCGCACGTCCTTGCGTCCGCCCCAGATGCGGCGCTGGCCGCGCATCTGCCCGCTGTTGCAGGCATGCGGGGCGAGGCCCGCGAGGTTGGCGATAGCGCCGCGGCTGACATGGCCAAGCTCCGGCAGCCGGGCGATCAGGCTGGCGGCTGTGATGGGACCGATGCCGGGGGCTGATCGCAGGCGCGCTTCGGCCTCGGCCAGAGGTGCATGGGCCTTGATCAGGGCAGTGATCTCCGCCTCAAGCCGGGCAATGCGGCGCTTGAGTATCCCGATCAGGCTGGTGATGTCGGCGCGCACGAACGCATCGCGTGCCTGCCTCAGGCGGCAGGCTTCCCGCGCCGCTTCTCCGGTGAGATCGTCCCGCCGGGCCATCAGCGCCGCCAGCCGGGTGCGAGCCGGATCGGGCGGCGGCGTCGGTGACAGCTCCAGCGCCCGGCCCATGCGCGCGAGGACTTGGGCATCCACCCGGTCGGTCTTGGCCAGGCGCCCGGTGGCGCGGGCAAACTCGCGGGCCTGCCGGGGGTTGATCCGGGCATGGGCGACGCCAGCCGCGCCCAGCGCCTCAGCAAGCGGGCGCTCATAACCGCCGGAGGCTTCAAACACGACGAGCGCGCCGCCGCAGCGCCGGGCAAAGGCTTTCAGGGCGCGGGGCGTCATCTCCAGACGGCCCGATCGGCCGCTGTCGAGGCAATGGGTGTCGATCCAGTCTTTGGCAATATCGACGCCGATGACATTCTGAGGCATGGTGTTCCTGTCCTTGTCATGCGGGGCCGGGCGCTTCCAACACCCGCCCCTGTCAACTGTTCAGGGCGAACTCAAACTGACAGGCGGGCCGTTCGCTAACTCGCGGTCCTCAAAGACCAAGGGTGGGGACAGACCCCGCCTGTCACCCAATCCCTACACCAAAATCACAATACAAGGGTGGGGCTGCGGGAGGAGAAGCGCGCCCCTATCCAACACGCGCCCACCCCTCCCCCCGTCATCCCGGAATTTGCAAAGCAAATGTCCGGGACCCAGAAAACCCAGCAATATCAAGCCCTCTCTGGGTCCCGGTCTTTGCCTAGGGCAAAATCGGGAAGACGACCCGAAAGATTTTCCAGAAAACTTATCCGCCGGGGTCCCCTTCTCCCCCACATTAAGCGCATCCTCCTCACAGGAGCCGCGCCGGTACCGTTCGGTTTGTGGGAAGGTCGCCCCGGAGGATGGGAGCGGCTGGGTGTTACGGTCCAGCTTCTCTCTAGGGACGTTGATCCAGGCAAGCCGGACCAAAAAGCCGGTAGAGAATCCCCACTGGCCCGCCTCTCATCTGAGAGGTCACGAGAGTTGATGGTAAGTGGTCAAGGCCTGGCAGCGCCGAAGTCATCCCGAATCCTACTGCCCGAAACTCCGGCGGCAGTGCGCGGCGGGCGATAGCGCCCAATCCGCAACACTAACCTAACCAAAGGGCGCCGCGGCGCCCGCCGCGCACAGGCTCCACCTCGCGGAGCCACCTGAACACTCCGCAAACCCGGATGGCGCCGCCAGTCCGGACACTGCCATATGGCGCGCCCTCTTGACCCTCACGCCTCGCCGCATCACATGTGCGCTGAACGCGGAGACACCCCTATGACTGACCAGGCCACCCTCGACGCCATCGAAAAAGCCGTCAAAAGCAATGACGTTGTCCTCTTCATGAAGGGCACGCCCACCTTCCCGCAATGCGGATTTTCCTCCACTGTGGTGCAGATCCTGGACTATCTGGGCGTCGAATATGTCGCCACCAACGTGCTGGAAGACCAGAACGTCCGCGAAGGCATCAAGCAATACGCCAACTGGCCGACCATCCCCCAACTCTACGTGAAGGGCGAATTCGTCGGCGGCTGCGACATCCTCAAAGAGATGTTCGAAAACGGCGAACTGCGCGACCTGATGGCCGAAAACGGCATCGAACTGGCCGAATAGGTCTCGCCCGTCCCGTTATGGCGGGAATTTATAGGGCCGCCTGACCTGCTTTTGTCAAAAGCTGCGCCTCTCCTTGTAGGGTTACAAGGAGACCTTAGCGATGTACTTCACGGCACCATCCAGCGCCCAGCAGGGCGATCGTATCCAGGTAACCGTCAACGGACTGCCAAACGGCACCGAAGGCGTGAAGTTCATCACCTCGGGCAATTCAGGGATCGACATCGTCACCGCGTCCGGCGGCAGCGCAAGCTTCACAATCTCCCTCGACCTGCCCGGCACCACGACGATCGAGGCCATTGCGCAGGACAAATACGGCGGCACCCTCGCCAGCATCAGCCACGCGATCTCCGTCAAAGACAAAAGCTTTGACGCAGCCGCCGCGCCACTTCACCGTTTCGGAATGGGCGGCTCGCTCAGCGGAATTTCTGAAGCCATCGTCGGCACTCTGACGGACATTTACGCACAAGGCAGCGGCGAAGCAGAACAGGTCGAATTCTCCGCCTCCAACGCTGATATGGGCTGGATGATGCCGGTGCAGATTTCGCCGGGCGGTTCCACCAGCGCTTCAGTCCGGCTGAATTCGGAAGGCACGGCAACCATCTACGCCAAGTTCATGGACAAGCTCGGCAACGTTCTCGGCCAGGCATCCCACGCGATTCGCGTTGTCGCCGACCCTGCCAAAAAACAGGGCAGCACAGACCTGGCCGCCCTGATGAATTCAAGAGCAGAGGACATCCTCAGACGGCTCGGTAACAAATCCTGATACCCACTCCTCATTGCAAAGCCGTGCGGGTAGCGCTTTTCTAAGCGCCTGTTTCAGGATAGCAGGGCGCCCATGACCCTCAATCTCGACCGCCCGGCGCCTCTGCGCCCCAAAACCCAGCCGAAAGTCGGCATCGTTTCCCTTGGCTGCCCCAAGGCGCTGGTCGATTCCGAACGCATCATCACGCGCCTGCGCGCCGAGGGCTATCAGATCGCGCCCGACTATGCGGGAGCGGACCTTGTTCTGGTCAACACCTGCGGCTTCCTCGACTCCGCCCGCGATGAAAGCCTCGCGGCCATCGGCGAGGCAATCGAAGCGAACGGCAAAGTCATCGTCACCGGCTGCCTCGGCGCTGAGCCGGAGGTGATCCAGCGGGCCCACCCCAAGGTACTCGCCGTCACGGGCCCCCATCAGTACGAAGCGGTGATGGACGCCGTCCACACCCACCTCACCCCGCCGCACAATCCGCACATGGACCTGGTGCCCGAGAGCGGCCTGCGCCTGACACCCCGCCATTATGCGTATTTGAAAATCTCCGAAGGCTGCAACAATCGCTGCTCCTTCTGCATCATCCCGAAACTGCGCGGCGATCTCGCCTCACGCCCCATTCATCACGTGCTGATGGAAGCGGAAAAACTGGTCGCCGCCGGCGTGAAGGAACTTCTCGTCATCAGCCAGGATACCTCCGCCTACGGACTGGACATTCGCTACAAGCCGGAAACCTGGCGCGGCAGCGAATACGAAACCCGTTTCCTCGATCTTGCCAAAGGCCTCGGCAGCCTCGGCGTCTGGACACGGATGCACTACGTCTACCCCTATCCGCATGTGGACAATGTCATCCCCCTGATGGCCGAAGGCCTGATCACGCCCTATCTCGACATCCCGTTCCAGCACGCCTCCGCGCCCGTCCTCAAAGCCATGAAACGCCCTGGAAATCAGGATAAAGTGCTCGGCCGCATCGCCAAATGGCGCGAGCAGGTGCCAGACCTCGCCATCCGCTCAACCTTCATCGTCGGCTTCCCCGGTGAAACGGAAGAAGACTTCCAGATCCTGCTGGACTTCATCCGTGAAGCGAAGATCGACCGCGCCGGCTGCTTCAAATACGAGAACGTCGCCCATGCCGAAAGCGGCAAGCTGGAGGGTCATGTTCCCGAAGAAGTCAAAGAAGAACGCTGGCACCGCTTCATGACGGCGCAGGCAGAAGTCTCTGCCGCCCGCGCGGAAGCCCAGGTTGGCCGCACGCTGGACGTCATCATCGACGGCCCCGGCGAAGAGGCCGGCGAGATGATCGCCCGCACGCAGGCCGATGCGCCCGAAGTCGACGCGGTGGTCTATCTGGAAAACGCCGCCCACCTGAAGGCAGGCGACATCATCCGGGCAGAAATCACCGGCGCCGACGATTACGACCTCTACGCAACGCCCGCCTGATTATGGGCGAGCCCGCATCCGGGCGCCCGCCTCCTGCGCTTCGGCAAGCCTCTGCCCCATCGCCTTGTCCATATTGGCGGCAACGCGTGAAAGTGTGTCATGGTCGGCCAGCTCCGGCCGCCCTGCGCTGAACGGCGGCGACGGCGCATATTCCAGACCAAGCGTAAGCGCCTTTGCATAGCCCTCCCCGGCGATCTCGGCGACCATCGTGAAGGCAAAGTCGATCCCCGCCGTAACGCCGCCACCGGTAAACACATTGCCGTCGCGCACCACGCGGCCATCATCCGGGATCGCCCCAAACTCCGGCAACAGACCCCGCCACGCCCAATGGCACGCTGCGCGCTTACCTTGCAGAAGCCCTGCCGCCCCCAGGATCAACGAACCGGTACAAACCGATGTGATATATTGCGCGCCGAGCGCCAGACGGCGCACTTCCGAAACAAACGCTTCATCCAGCGCCACTTCGGTGGCCGTCATTCCACCGGGCACGCAGATCAGGTCGCACTGTTCAATCTCCGATAATTTCCGTGTGCGGCCGATGACAAGCCCGCCCTCCGCCACTATCTCCCCGCCATCCCGGCTGGCAACGATGGTTGTTGCACCGGGCAGGCGGCACAGCACCTGATGTGGCCCGGTAAAATCTAGATGGGTAAGATCGGGGTAAATCGCGAAAACGGTGGTGAAGGGTTTCTGGCTCATGGCGGCCTCCTTGCTGACAAGGCTTTTGTCGCTTAAAAGCCGACTGGCAGAAAGGACATTGTTCCCATGTTTTCCGCCAAACACGCGCCCTTGGAGATTGGTGTCCTCATCTTTGACGGATTCCAGCTACTTGATGCCGCCGGGCCCATCAGCGTTTTTGAAATGCCCGCCCGCGGGATCACCCCTTCGCCCTATCGGCTTACGCTCTACTCCTTTCAGGGCGGTCCGGTCAGGGCCTCCTCCGGCGTTCAGATGCACTCAGAAAAGCTACCCCCTGGCCTGGCCCTCGACACGCTGATCGTTTCAGGCGGTGAAGGCACACGGGAAGCCATGAGCGACGAGGCCCTCCTCAACGCCATACGCGCGCTCTCCGAACGCACGCGGCGAACCTGCTCTGTCTGCTCGGGGGCCTTCCTGCTTGCTGCCGCCGGCCTGCTGGAGGGACGCCGCGCGACAACCCACTGGCGGCGCTCCGAAGGGTTCGCAAGGCTCTATCCGGGCATCCATCTGGATGCGGACAGAATATTCGTGCGCGATGGCAAATTCTGGACGTCGGCCGGCATCACGGCGGGCATCGACCTGGCATTGGCCCTGGTGGAAGACGACCTTGGCGATGACGTAGCCCTGCGCGCCGCGCGGGAACTTGTTGTCCATCAGCGCCGCCATGGCGGTCAGTCGCAATTCTCGGTCATGCAGGACGTCAAGCTCGCCTCAGGGCGGTTTGACGAGATGATCGGCTGGATCCGGATGAACCTCCCCGCAGACATCCGTGTGGAAACCATGGCGGAACAGGCCGGCATGAGCCCGCGAAACTTTGCCCGGGTGTTCAGAACCGAAACCGGAACGACCCCCGCCCGCTTCGTTGAAAAACTGCGGCTGGAAGCGGCGCGCCAAAGCGTTGAAACGACGAGGCTGCCCCTCCAGAAAATCGCAACGGATACCGGGTTCTGCGATCCTGAAAGGATGCGTGTTGCCTTCGTAAAGGCTTATGGGCAGCCTCCGATGGTTCTAAGGCGTCAGAGCAAAAGGATTTGAGAAATCCCAGAATTATCGAAAAACAACGATTGACATATCGTATTTCGATAATTCATATGGACTTCAACAAGCTCCCAGCCCCCAGGAGGCCAAAATGTTGAAAACGCTCACAGCCACGGCAATCATCGCCCTTGCCACGTCGCCGCTCGCTTATGCCGGCACGAAAGCCGTCAATGTTGACGGGTTCGACCGGATCGAAGCCAAAGGCGCGATGAACGTGGTCTATACCGCCGGCCCTGAAACCTCAGTGGTGATCGAAACGGACGGCAACGACTTCTCGGATGCGGAAGTGTCCGTGGACGGAGATACTCTGGTCATTACGCGCGTGAGCATAGATAAGCGCGGCTTCTTCGGCGGCAGTGCCAATCTGAAGATCTCGGATGACGGCAGAACCGTCCGTGTAAATGGCAAGAAAGTGCCGTATTATACCGTGCGCGTCACCAGCCCGGACCTAAGCGGCATCAAGGTTGCGCAATCCTCAAGCGGCAATGCGAGCGGCATCAATTCGGCTGAATTCACCGCCAAGGCGTCGTCTTCCGCATCGCTGACATTGTCTGGCCGCGCAACAAGCGCCGAAATTGGGGCTTCTTCATCCGCTGACGTTGACGCTGTCAATTTTGAGACCGGATCGCTGGACGTCAGCGCCTCCTCTTCCGGTGAAGTCGACGCTACGGCGGCGGGCACAGGAGAGGTGATAGTGTCGGCATCCTCGTCGGGCGAAGTCTCTCTCCGCTCCACCCAAGCCGCAAGCTTCAGTGTAAGCGCGTCCAGCGGCGGTGAAGTCGATCTTGCAGGTGTCTGCGCCAGCATCGACATCTCGGCCTCTTCGGGCGCCGACGTAGACGCGGGCAAGCTGCAATGCGAAACGGCTGTCGCGAGCGCCTCCAGCGGCGCGAATGTTGATGCCTTTGCATCTGTCTCGGCCGATGGCAGCGCATCGAGCGGCGGGGACGTCTCCTTTGATGGCGCGCCGGCGCAAAAGGAGGCCAGAGAGTCCAGCGGCGGAGACGTGTCGTTCAACTGAACATCACGCGTCTGATTGTACTTTCAAATCTCGTAGGACCCCGGATCAAGTCCGGGGTCTTTCCATTTGAGGTCCATGTCCTCCAGCGCGCCTCGCACGAGACGCGCAATCATCGCATTGCGGCGCGTTCTGCTGTCAGCGGGAATGACGTACCAGGGGGAATGCTTGGTGGAGCACCGTGTAACAGCGGTCTCATAGGCCTGCATGAATTGTGGCCAGAGCGAACGATCATCAAGATCGCCCGGATTAAACTTCCACAGCTTGTGCGGCTCAACCAGGCGCTCCTTGAGGCGGATACCCTGTTCCTCATAGCCGATGTTCAGCATGCATTTGACGATCGTGTAGCCGTTCTCCGAGAGGTGCTTCTCAAACGCGTTGATCTGGCTGTAACGCTGCTCAATGGCGTCTGCCGGGGCAAAGCCACGCACTTTCGCCACCAGCACATCCTCATAATGTGACCGGTCGAAAATGCCGACATGCCCCCGCCGGGGCACTGCGTTGTGAACGCGCCAAAGATAGTCGCGCGCCATTTCCTCACTGCTCGGCGCCTTGAATGCCTTCACTTCCATGCCGAGCGGCGTTGTGTCAGCGAAAACAGATTTGATGGTGCCCGACTTCCCCGCCGTATCCATACCTTGCAACACAACAAGCAGCGCGCGCTTGCCCTCGGCATAAAGCTTGTCTTTCAGGTCATTGATGCAGGCCGCATCCTTCTTGAGGCTGGTCTTGGCCTCTTCCTTGTCGTCAAACAACTCGCGATCGGCGGTCGGCCGATCCTTGATCTCGAATGGCTTGCCCGGCCGCGCGATGAGGGTCTTGCGAACTGCTGCTATGGACGGAATGGCCAAGGAGATCTCCCCGAAAATGAAAAGGCCGCACCAGTCTGGCGCGGCCTTCCCGAAAGTACAAGAAAAACAGGTCTCTTACGAGGAGTAGAACTCGACCACCTGAGCCGGTTCCATTTTCACCGGATACGGCACGTCGGCCAGGGCCGGTACGCGCTTGTACGTGGCGGTCATCGCCTTGGGGTCGACTTCCACATATTCCGGGATGTCACGCTCTGGGCTGCCGAGAGCTTCGAGCACGAGGGCGAGGTTGCGCGACTTCTCGCGAACCTGAACCACATCGCCCGGCTTCAGGCGGGCCGAACCGATATTGCAACGGCGACCGTTCACCATGACGTGGCCATGGTTGATGAACTGGCGAGCCGCAAAGACGGTCGGTACAAATTTCGCGCGGTAAACCACGGCATCGAGGCGCGACTCCAGGAGACCAATGAGGTTCTCGGCGGAGTTGCCCTTCATGCGGGCGGCTTCGACATAGGTTTTTGCGAACTGCTTCTCGGTGATGTCACCGTAGTAAGCCTTCAGCTTCTGCTTCGCCATGAGCTGCATACCAAAGTCGGAGACTTTGTTGCGGCGGTTCTGGCCGTGCTGACCTGGCTTGTAGTTGCGTTTGTTGAAGGGCGACTTGGCGCGGCCCCAGATGTTTTCACCGACGCGGCGGTCGATCTTGTATTTCGCACTGTGGCGACGAGACATATCAATGTCCTCATTCTCAACGCGGGCCGGTGGGCTTTGCTCGATATAAAGAGCCCACGATTACAACGGCGGCACCGCATCACCCCGTCATGAAGCGGCGGGTAAAACACCAATAATACCCTCGCGTCAAGCGCGTTGGCTGCTGGTCTTCGGCCCAAAAGCTGGCCAGAACTGGGCAAAACATAACATAGGTAGGGAGGACTCAATGGCATCAGTTAAAGGCAAGGTCTCAATCGTCACTGGCGGAGCGAGCGGCATAGGCCGCTCCGCTGCGCTGGTTCTGGCGCGTGAAGGCGCGGCCGTTATGGTTACCGACATCGACGAGGCTGGGGCGCAATCGGTAGCCGCCGAGATCAACAAGGCCGGCGGCAAAGCAGCTGCCATGAAGCAGGACGTGACCGACGAAGCTGTCTGGGACGGCGTATTTGCCGACACCAAGAGCCTGCTCGGCATGCCGTCCATCCTCGTCAACAATGCCGGGATCGCCATTGGCGGGGCCATCATGGACTATTCGCTGGCTGATTGGCGCAAGCAGATGGAGGTAAATACCGACAGCGTGTTTCTGGGCACCCGCGCTGCGATGCGCACGATGAAGGGCACCGGCGGATCAATCGTGAACATCTCGTCTGTGGCGGGTCTTCGCGGCGCGTCCGGAGCAAGCGCCTACTGTGCCTCCAAGGGGGCCGTGCGCCTGTTCACCAAGGCTGCCGCTATGGAATGCGCGCAGCTTGGCCTGAATATCCGCGTGAACTCGGTTCATCCCGGCATCATCGACACGCCGATCTGGCAGAAATCGCTGACCCGCATGACCGAGACGATGCAGAAAGAACAATCGGCTGTGATCACGGCGGCCTTCGGTGGCAATGGACTGGACCCGAAAGTAATTGCGGCGGGCAGCGCGCCGATGGGGCGGCCCGGCGCGCCGGACGAGGTGGCTGAGCTGATCCTGTTCCTCGCCTCGGATGCCTCCAGCTACATCACGGGTCAGGAGCATGTTGTGGATGGCGGGCTGACAGCACGCTAGAAAGGCGTGCCATCCTTTCGTGTGTAGAGAGGCGGCGTGTCATCATACCGGCCCGAATGCAGGTGCATATCGATATCGGAATAGCCGCACTCGTCACGATTATCGCGTGAGCCGGCGATCAGGAGTTTCGCCGGCCGGCTCCCCTCATTGATGAAATGATGGCCGTCCTTTGATCCGGCGGGAAACCCCGCGCAATCCCCCGCTCGCAGGGTTTCCCGTCCGGCATCCGTCACCATAACGACCTCACCCTCAACGATCCATACAAACTCATCCTCATGGGTGTGCCAGTGCCGCTGGGAGGACCAGATGCCGGGCTCAAGCGTCAAGAGATTCACACCGAACTGCGTGAGGCCAGCCGCATTTCCGAGCGCCCTCCAATGACGCTGCGCACACGGATCACCATGCGGAGATGGATAGCGCGTTCCCTTACCTTGTGGCGCTGAAGGGATATCGATCTTTGGCATCTGTTTTACCTTCGTTTCAGATTATCCCGCTGGCACGAAGCTTCTCGACCTGCTCTGGGGTCAGGTCCAGCAGCTCTGTCAGAACCTCTTCGGTATGCTGACCGATGGACTCCGGGCCAGCCCAGCGGATTTTACCGGGTGTCGCAGACAGTTTGGGAAAGACGTTCTGCTGTTTGATGCCCGGCCAACGCGGGCTGGGCACTTCGGTGAGGGACTCGCGCGCAGCGTAGTGGGGATCATTCAGCATGTCTGCGGCGCGGTAAACCTTGCCAACCGGCACGCCGTTCTCGATCATAATCTGCTCGATCTCATCGATCGTGCGCGACGCGGCCCAAGCCTGGATCATGTCGTCGAGCGCCTTTTGATTGCGCCCGCGTGCGACGTGGGATTTGTATTCGGGGTCGTCCTTCAGATCTGGCAGGCCGATGGCCACACAAAGCCGGGCAAACACCGTATCCTGATTAGCTGCGATGATGACCATGCCATCACAGCCTTCATAAATGTTGGAGGGCGCAATATTGGGCAGGATCGACCCGGACCGTTCGCGCGTATAGCCCTCAAACTGGTGTTCGGGCACAAGCGCCTCCATGACCGAGAGCACCGACTCGTAGATCGTCGCATCTATCATCTGGCCTTCGCCGGTTTTTTCACGGTGATGCAAAGCCGCCAGAGCGCCGAGCGCGGCATACACACCGGCCAGACTGTCGCCCAAGGAAATGCCCGCCCGCGAAGGGCGCCGGTCTGCTTCACCCATCACATACCGCAGTCCGCCCATTGCTTCGCCCACCGAGGCATAGCCGGCGCGAGAGGCATAGGGGCCCGTCTGCCCATAACCTGAAACGCGGATCATGATCAGGCGCGGATTGATTTCCCTGAGTGCCTCATAGCCCAGCCCCCACTTCTCCAATGTTCCGGGGCGAAAATTCTCCAGGAGGAAATCAGCCTGCGCGACGAGCTTGCGCACGATGTCCTGACCTTCTGCTTCCCGAAGGTTCGAGGTGATGCAGCGTTTGCCGCGCGCCACGACTGACCACCAGAGCGGAAATCCTTCCCGGCCCCAGTCACGCAGCGGGTCGCCCTGCCCAGGCGGTTCCACCTTGATCACGTCGGCGCCCATGTCGGCAAATATCTGTCCACAGAATGGACCTGCGATCAGCTGTCCAAGTTCTATGACCCGCAAATCGGTAAGCGGGCCTGTACGGGGCGGCAATGATGGCATGGTGTTCCTCCCGGATGCGGCCCTGCGTTCCAATCAGGAAATCTGCGGGGCGGCAAGCTACAGGAAGGGTTAGCGGTAGATCAGCTGGACGCAGCTTTGCGCACAGGCTCCCCGGCACCGTCATTGGCGGGTGGCTGCACGACCGCATTTTGCGGTATGCGCTGCCCGAAGCGGCGCCGTATCGGGAGGCTAGTAACGATGGGGGCGGCTTCTCCTTCAGGCACATCCCGGAAGAGAACCTTGTTACGTCCGAGACGTTTGACCTCATAGAGCGCGCCATCAGCGCAATCGATCGCGGCGTTGAGCGGCGTCTCAGGGCTCATCATACAGAGGCCGAAGCTGGCGGTAACGGAAACTTCCTTATCGCCCACAAATATAGTTGCCGCTTCAATGCGCCGGCGCAGACGCTCACAGACAATCATCGCATGTTCCTTGCTCACGCAGCTGAGCAGGACGACAAATTCTTCGCCACCCCAGCGACCGAGGCGATCAAATGGTCCGCGCAGCTCGGAGTGGGCAATGGCGGCGATTTCCTTGAGGACGAGGTCTCCACCGGAATGGCCGTAAAGGTCATTTACTTCCTTGAAGTGGTCGAGATCGATTAGAACAATAGCGGCGCTCTGCTTGGTGCGGCGCATGCGGGAGCGCTCTTCTTCGGCGGCATGGATGAAGAAACGCCGGTTCAGGAGGCCGGTGAGGGCATCGGTCCACGCCATCTCTTCAAGCCGGCGCTGATATGCGCGCATATGGAAATCATGAAGAGAAGCGATGATCGCAGTCGGCAGTGCGACGCAGCCCGAGACGAACAGGTTCAGCCGGACATACGAGCTGATATCGGTCGGCAAACCCATTTTGTAGAACAACAGCGAAACAGTGAACGACAAAGAAAGAGCCGTGCAGGCAACGAGCATGAAGAAATTCACGGCGCTCCAGATGTCACGGCGAGAAATTGTCATTGAAAGCGGCTCCGGCAGGCTGATGTCTGCAAACCTATCGCAATAGTTTTGACTTCGACCTTTCGCGCGACCTTCAGTTGACAGGCTGCGATCAAGCCAAAATTAACCAGCACGATTTTCCGGGCCACGCTTGGGGGAGAGCCCGCCGCCCCCGTTCCCCAGCAACGGGCGCCTGTTCAGGCTGTCTGCCGAACGCCCCGCCGATTGAGCCAGGACGGGGGGCGTGGGCCATGCGATCCCCAAACTACAATAATTTCAGAATGTTGGCTTTTCCGAACATACCGGCGCTCTAATTCCGGCGCCGGTATAAAAACCTTCATCTAGTCCCTGTTGACGGCGCGGTTGGGACACCCTATTTCCGGCACATCGTTAGCAGTCGGCTCGGGCGAGTGCTAACAGACGCGCGCCCCAGGCTGCGCCGGCGGGATCTCCGTCAATCTCATTCACCCGAGGAAGCTTTGATCGAAGAGGCAGTAAAGATGAAACTTCGCCCCCTCCACGACCGCGTTGTCGTGCGCCGTGTGAAAGAAGAAGAGAAAACCAAAGGCGGGATCATTATCCCCGATAACGCCAAGGAAAAGCCGCAGGAAGGCATCATTGTCGCCGTCGGCAATGGCGCAATCGGTGACGACAATGAGCGCGTGCCGCTCGACGTCAAAAAAGGCGACCGCGTCCTGTTCGGCAAATGGTCCGGCACCGAAGTGAAGATCGACGGTGAAGACCTGCTGATCATGAAGGAAAGCGACATCATGGGCATTCTGGACAAGTAAGTCCGGCCCCGTCCCGCTCCCTGAAACCAAGATATAAACACAAGAGGTAACTCACATGGCTGCAAAACACGTTGTTTTCGGCGCCGAAGCCCGCGAGCGGATGCTCCGCGGCGTCGACACCCTCGCGAATGCTGTGAAGGTCACACTCGGCCCTAAAGGCCGTAACGTGGTCATCGAAAAATCGTTCGGCGCTCCGCGCTCCACGAAAGATGGCGTCACCGTCGCGAAAGAAATCGAACTGGAAGACAAGTTCGAAAATATGGGCGCCCAGATGCTGCGCGAAGTCGCATCGAAGGCCAATGACACCGCCGGTGACGGCACCACCACTGCCACCGTGCTCGCTCAGGCCATCGTTCGCGAAGGCATGAAGCGCGTTGCCGCCGGCATGAACCCGATGGACCTTAAGCGCGGCATCTCGAAGGCCGTTGCTGAAGTCGTTTCCGACCTCGCTCATCACTCCAAGAAAGTGAAGACGAACGAAGAGATCGCCCAGGTCGGCACCATCTCGGCCAACGGCGAAACCGAAATCGGCCAGATGATCGCTGAAGCCATGGCGAAAGTCGGCAACGAAGGCGTCATCACGGTTGAAGAAGCCAAAGCGCTGGAAACCGAACTCGATGTCGTCGAAGGCATGCAGTTCGACCGCGGCTATATCAGCCCGTACTTCATCACCAACCCGGACAAGATGATCGTTGAACTCGAAGACGTTCTGATCCTCCTGCACGAGTCGAAGCTGTCGAGCCTCCAGCCGCTGCTTCCGATCCTCGAATCGGTTGTTCAGTCGCAGAAGCCGCTGCTCATCATCGCTGAAGACGTTGATGGCGAAGCCCTCGCAACTCTGGTGGTCAACAAGCTGCGTGGCGGCCTGAAAATCGCTGCTGTGAAAGCTCCTGGCTTCGGCGATCGCCGCAAAGCCATGCTGCAGGACCTCGCCGTCCTTACCGGTGGTCAGGTCATCTCTGAAGACCTCGGCATCAAGCTTGAAAACGTCGGCATGGAAATGCTCGGCAAAGCCAAACGCGTCTCGATCGACAAAGACAACACCACGATCGTTGATGGCGGCGGCAAGAAGAAAGAGATCGAAGCGCGCGTTTCGCAAATCCGCAAGCAGATCGATGACACCTCTTCCGACTATGACCGTGAGAAGCTCCAGGAGCGTCTCGCGAAACTGGCCGGCGGCGTTGCCGTTATCAAAGTTGGCGGCGCAACCGAAGTCGAAGTGAAAGAGCGTAAGGACCGCGTCGACGACGCCCTGAACGCAACGCGCGCGGCTGTCGAAGAAGGCATCGTGCCAGGTGGCGGCGTTGCCCTGCTCCGTTCTTCCAAGAACATCGACGTTGTTGGTCTCAACGACGACGAAAAAGCCGGCATCGACATCGTTCGCAAGGCACTCGAAGCTCCGATCCGTCAGATCGCAGAGAACGCAGGCGTTGAAGGCTCGGTGGTCGTCAACACGATCCTGAACAACAAGTCGCGCTCTTACGGCTTCAACGCTCAGACTGAAGAGTATGGCGATCTCGTCGCTATGGGCGTTATCGACCCCGTGAAGGTCGTCCGCTCGGCTCTGCAGAACGCGGCCTCGATCGCCAGCCTGCTGATCACGACGGAAGCCGGCATTGCCGAAGCTCCGAAGAAAGAGTCAGCCGGCGGCGGTGGCATGCCCGGCGGTATGGGTGGCATGGGCGGTATGGACTTCTAAGTCCCGCCTTTCGCAACCTAGCGAAAACTTCAGCAGCCCTCCGGAGCAATCCGGGGGGCTGTTTACTTCGGGTCATGATTGCAGGCCCGCTCAGCCCTCCTTAGCATCGCGCAAAATGATACTGGCGGAGGAAACGATGGATTGGAATTTCGGTGACATGCTCGACGCGGTCGGCGATGCGCTAGGCCCCAATGACCCGGCGCTGATCCATGGGGACCGAGTGGTCAGCTGGCCAGAAATGATGGCGCGCTCCAACCGTATGGCCAGAGCGCTTCACAGCCTCGGCGCAAAACCTGGCGATAAAGCAGGCTTCTACCTGCGCAACCAACCCGAATATATGGAAGCCCTCGCCGCCTGCTTCAAAGCGCGACTCGCCCATGTGAACGTCAATTATCGCTACCGTGACGATGAACTTGTCTACATCTTCGACAATTCAGACTCGACCGTCGTGTTCTTCGACACCGAATTTTCTGCGGAAGTCGAACGCGTGCGCGAACGACTGCCCAAGGTGATCGCCTGGGTCCAGATCGGTGGTGGCGACATCCTCCCCTTCGCCCATGATTATGAAAAGCTCGCCTCAGAAGGTGATGCCTCCAAACTCAATATCCCCCGCTCTGGTGACGACATGCTGCTGCTCTATACCGGCGGCACCACCGGGATGCCCAAGGGCGTGATGTGGACCCATTCCATCTGGCGCGAAGCCGGCATGGAAGGCGTGCGCAAGATGGGGGGCCCGGTTCCGGAGAATCTCGAAGAGCATGTCCAGAACGCGCTGACCGTGGGCAAATTCTCGCGCCAGATCCCCGCCTGCCCGCTGATGCACGGCACCGGCCTGTTTACCGCCATGGGGGCCATGCTGAATGGCGGCGCCATTGTAACGCTCACCGACAAACGCAAATTCGATCCCGTGAACCTCTGGGATACTGTCGATGCCAATGGCGTCACGAGCATGGCCATTGTCGGCGATGCGTTTGCCAAACCAATGCTCAAGACACTCGACGAGAATCCCGGTCGCTGGAACCTCTCTAGCGTGCTCGCCATCATTTCGTCTGGCGTGATGTGGAGCTCGGAAGTCAAGCAAGGGCTTCTCCGCCATATGCCTCAAGTTGCGCTGACCGACAGCTTCGGCGCGTCCGAAGCCGTCGGCTTCGGCTCCTCGATCACAACCGCCGATGGCCGCACCAAGACCTCAAAGTTCGAGATCGGCCCAAGCTGCAAGGTGTTCACCGAAGATGGTCGCGAAGTTCTGCCCGGCAGCGGAGAGCCAGGCTACATCGCGCGTGGCGGCGCTGTTCCGCTGGGTTACTACAAGGACCCAGAGAAAACGGAAAAGACGTACAAGGTGTATGGCGGCGTGCGTTACGCCGTACCGGGCGACTGGTGCACCGTTGAAGCTGACGGCACGATCACCCTCCTTGGCAGAGGTTCAAACTGCATCAATACGGCTGGTGAGAAAGTTTATCCTGAGGAAGTCGAAGAAGCGCTGAAATCTCACGCATCGGTCACCGACGCCCTGGTTGTGGGCGTTCCGGATGACAAATGGGGTCAGGCGATTACGGCCGTCGTATCTCTGAATGGGAACGCGACCGAAGACGAGCTGCGCGCTTTCGTTCAGTCAAAGATCGCCCGCTACAAGGCGCCCAAGCGTATTCTGTTCAAGGACAATCTTGGCCGCGCGCCGAACGGCAAGGCGGACTACAAGTCGATCAAGGCCTTTGCGCTGCAGGAACTCGGCATCCCCGGCTGAAGGAATTAGTCGGCCTTGCGGCGCACCGTGCGGAATACCGCGCTGGCCCGTGCCGCGAGGCCACCATCTTCCTTGACGATCCTTGCGTTGACATGGATGAACTCGCCGTCAACCGCTGACACTTCGGGATGGGCTTCGATCCATTCCCCCTCGCGCGCAATCTCCATGAATTCCAAGGTCAGGCGGATGGTGACAGACATCTTGCCCGTGGCGCTCCACACAGCCCAAGCCAGCGCGCTGTCTGCAAAAGCAGACATCATGCCGCCATGCAGGAAACCCATGCCGTTGCAGTGCCGGTCCAGAATCCAGAGACCAGTCCGCATGTCTCCCGGCGCGGTCGCCCGGTAACTTGGTCCGTTATGGATCGTGAACTTTCCGCGCGACGGAGACGGCGCGAATCCCTCGCGCGGCTCCTGTTGCGCCGTTTCGCTATCAGCCACCGGCATTACCGAAGATCGGGTGGACCACCGTGTCGCCCGGTTCGATGCCAAGTTCCTTGGCGCGGCCACCTGGAATCTCCAGCACCGCACGGACCGGAACGCCTGGCCCCACAGAACGGAGTGATCCTGGCTGAGTATTGCGCGCAATGGCGATCACGCGGCCATCTTCGAGAATGAACAGCATGTCGAGCGAGATCAGCGTGTTCTTCATCCACATGCTGGCCTGACGGGTCACGCCGAAGTCAAAGAGCATGCCGGCCTCCGGGGCGAGTTCCTCGCGGAACATCAAGCCCTGCTGGATCTCTTCCGGCGTTACAGCCAGTTCCACCGTGAAAGCATGGGTTTCCTCGCCGGACTGCACGCTGAGCGGCGAAGTTTCCAGCTGGGCAAAAGCGGCCTGAACAAACAGGGCCGCGACGAAAACGAAGGAAAGGATGAAGCGCATCATGCCGCTGGTTTATCCATGCCTTTTGCAGGCGGCAAGCGCCGAGCGCGGTTCTACCGGCGCGGTTTTACGAATGAGACATGTTCGCCCTTGGCGCCAACCTCAATAATCACGTCGATCCGCGTGCCTGGCTCAATGTCTTCGTAGCCTGCTTTCCGAAAAGCGACGGCGTGCACGAATATGTCAGTCTCTTGCCCATCCCGCAGAACGAACCCATAGCCCCGCGTCCGGTTGAACCATTTCAGGGTAACGGTCTCATAATCGGGCCGAAGGCCCTTTTCCTGCGCCACCACAGCGCGCGGACGCTCCATCTCGATGATGTGAGCGGTTTGCCATCCCCGCTCCTTGCGCACGGCATCACAGACGATCTTGGCGCCTTCATCGGCATAGTTCTCGCCATAATCGCGCAGGCAAGAGATGTGCAGCAACACATCGCCGGTCATATCCGCTTCAGAGGAAGACTCGGCGACGATGAATCCATAGCCTTTGGCACTGTCGAACCATTTGATCCGCCCGATCACGCGCACAGCAGGCTCGCTGGCCGTGGCCTCCGATTCGGTTTTGGCTGCAATCTTCGTCATCAACCCACATTCCCCAATTGGGAAATCTAGAGCGTGACAGAACGCTTGTCACCCAATCTTAACCCAGAAACCGGGTCAGAAATGACACAAGCGTCCAGAAAGTGACCAATGCGGGGGAAGTCTGGTGGCAGTCCCTAGGGGAGTCGAACCCCTCTTTTCAGGTTGAAAACCTGACGTCCTAACCGATAGACGAAGGGACCGCACCGGCTTGAGAACCGGGCATATAGCGGGTGAATTCTAACACCGCAACCCGTTTCCAACGCTGTTTTGCAGAAGATTCACAGCATTGCTGCATCCAGGATTTCAAGTTGCACCCGGCGCCGGCCATTCCACTGGTCAGACTTGAGGCGTCCGGCGAGGCCGACACGCTGCCCCGTGCGCAGAAGATCGCCCATAGGCTCGTCCGCCACACGCCAGGCAATGCACTCGATCCGTCCCGTATTATTCTCCGCCGTGAAGCGCAGGTGGTTGGCACCGATGCGGCGGACGCCCGTCGGCATTACATCCGTCATTGCAAAGACGGGCTCTGGCGCGCCCATGCCAAATGGGCCAAGCGCCGCAATCAGATCGTAGAGATCGGTCGTGGCACTGCCGGGTGAAAGAACGGCGTCGATATGCAGGTCCAGCGCCGCGTCCCGCTCGGCTGTGAATTGCGCCATATGCGCGACCATCCAGTCGTCAAACGCTGCGATCTGATGCGGCTCAAGGCTGAGACCGCCCGCCATGGCATGGCCACCTCCGGAAAGGATGATCCCTTCTCTTGCCGCAGCAGAGATTGCATCGCCCAGATTTACACCCGTCACAGAGCGGCCAGAGCCTTTGGCCACCGGTCCAAGGCCTTCGCCCCATCCGATGATGATTGTAGGTAAATGGAACCGGTCCTTCAGGCGGCCGGCCACAATACCGATCACACCGGGGTGCCACCCTTCACCTGCCGCAATGATAATGCCGCGATCCGGATTGGCTGCCAGCGCCCGCTCAGCCTGCGCCGTTGCCTCGTCCTGAATGGCTGCTTCCACAGCGCGGCGCTCGTCGTTGAGGGTATGCAAACGCTCTGCGAGCGCAATCGCCTCGCCCCGGTCATCCGTTGCCAGCAGCTTCGCCGCCAGCCATGGATCACCCACCCGTCCCCCGGCATTCAATCGCGGCCCCAGCAGGAACGTCGCATGATAGACGCTGTCGATCTCACCGATCCCGCTCACATCTGCCAGCGCCCTTAGCCCGACATTCTCGCCGCGAGACATGATCGTGAGGCCCTGGCGCACAAATGCCCGGTTGACGCCGGTCAGCGGAGACATGTCGCACAGCGTGCCGAGAGCGCAGAGATCCAGATAGGGCAGAATATCCGGCAAGCCCGCCGGCGGGGCGATATTCCGCTGCCGCGCCAGGCGGTTCATGGCCGCCGCAAAGACGAACACCACGCCCGCCGCCGCAAGGTGGCCCTGCCCCGATGTGCAGTCCGGACGGTTGGGATTCACTAGCGCCGCCGTTTCCGGCAGGTGGCCCGACATCAGGTGATGGTCCAGCACGACAACCGGCAGATCTATCGACACCGCTTCGTCGAGGGCCCTGACCGCTGCTGCGCCGCAATCGACGGTAATCACAAGGTCATAGCCCTGGGCCTTGAGCCACCTGAATGCCTCGGGCGACGGGCCATAACCTTCCTCAAGGCGGTCTGGCACATAAAGCCCCAGCTCCCTGCCCCAGGCGCGGAAGTAGCGCGCGAGTATGGCTGAAGATGTGCCGCCGTCGACATCGTAATCTGCAAACACGCAGACACGTTTTCCGGCAACAATGGCGTCGAGAATGATGCCTGCCGCCTTGTCCATGTCCGCAAAGAGGCTCGGATCGGGAAAAAGGTCTCGCAGGGTAGGT
The DNA here is from genome assembly GCF_000013025.1 of Hyphomonas neptunium ATCC 15444. Lineage (NCBI taxonomy): Bacteria > Pseudomonadati > Pseudomonadota > Alphaproteobacteria > Hyphomonadales > Hyphomonadaceae > Hyphomonas > Hyphomonas neptunium. The sequence continues at coordinate 2,037,803 of NC_008358.1, forward strand.
GCCAGATAGCTGGGCGCCGTCTCTGGTGTAACACCCCGCCCGGCAAGCAGCCGCGCAACAAGATCCGACCCCGCAGCCGCCGGCATCAGGCGCCGTACCATCGTTTCGTCCACATCGGCCAGCCGCCAGCGGCGCCCACCGGCGGAGCGTTCCACACCCAGAAATGGCGCGGCTTGAACTGTGGCGGGCTGGGACATTTTATGACCTTCGAGAGAATCAGTTGCCCAGACTAAACCCAACCAGCGCGCACGTGAAATCGATCGCTGCACAGGGGTGGCGAAATTGTGCCAACCGGCCTAGACGGCTGCGCAAAGCAATACGCCAACTATCACGCCCAAAATCACGCCTGAAACCACGAACGAGAGCGAACCATGATCCCCCGTTATACCCGCCCGGAAATGGCCGCCATCTGGACGCCGGAGTCCCGCTTCCAGATCTGGCTCGACATCGAAACGCTGGCTGCCGAAGCCATGGAACAGATGGGTCAGGTTCCCAAGGGCACGACCGCTGCCGTCCGGGAACGCGCGAAATTCGAGGTTGAGCGCATCGACGAGATCGAGCGCGAGGTGAAGCATGACGTGATCGCGTTCCTCACCAACGTTACCGAGCATGTTGGCGAAGAAGCCCGCTACCTGCATATGGGCATGACATCTTCGGATGTGCTCGACACTTGCCTGAATGTGCAGATGGTGCGCGCCGCAGACTTGATGCTTGCCGGGATCGACCGCGTGCTTGCTGCGCTCGAGAAGCGCGCCTTCGAGCACAAGCTCACCCCCACCATTGGCCGCAGCCATGGCATCCATGCCGAGCCGACCACATTCGGCATCAAGCTCGCCACCTTTCATGCCGAGTTCCAGCGCGCCCGTCAGCGCCTGTTGCTGGCCAAGGAAGAAGTCTCGACCTGCGCAATCTCCGGCGCGGTGGGCACGTTCGCCAATATCGATCCGAAGGTTGAGGAACACGTCGCCGCCAAGCTCGGCCTGACGATCGAGCCTGTCTCGACGCAGGTTATCCCGCGAGACCGCCACGCCATGTATTTCGCCGTGCTCGGTGTGATCGCCTCATCTGTGGAGCGCCTCGCAACGGAAGTCCGCCATCTTCAGCGCACCGAAGTTCTGGAAGCCGAGGAGTTCTTCTCCGCCGGCCAGAAGGGCTCCTCCGCGATGCCCCACAAGCGCAACCCGGTGTTGACCGAAAACCTGACCGGTCTTGCCCGCCTCGTGCGCTCGGCGGTCACCCCGGCGCTGGAAAACGTCGCCCTCTGGCATGAGCGGGACATCTCCCACTCCTCCGTGGAGCGCGGCATTGGCCCGGACGCGACGATCCACCTGGATTTTGCCCTTCACCGCCTCGCGGGTGTTGTCGAAAACCTGGTCGTCTATCCGGAGAACATGCTGGCGACGATCAACTCCATGGGCGGCCTGCACAATTCCCAGCGAATCCTGCTGGCGCTTGTTGAGAAGGGCGTCAGCCGCGAGGAGGCCTACCGCCTCGTGCAACGCAATGCGATGCGCACCTGGAAGAAGGAAGGCCCGCTCAATGAGTTGCTAAAGGGCGACGCCGATGTCTCCGCCCGCCTGACGGCCGCCGAAATCGATGATCTGTTCGATCTGGAATACCATTTCAAACATGTCGACACGATTTTCGCCCGCGTTTTTGGCAAAGCCTGACGCACCTGCAACAGAACGCATTAATCAGGGCAGGCTTTCGGGCCTGACCTTTTCTTTGCATGCCCGGCGGTTGACCGCACGCGCTTACGGGTGAACATCCCGCAATCTTTGGACTCATATTCTTGCGGGGCTTGATCGGATGAAGAAACTACTCCTGAGCGTGGCGTTTGGCGCACTTCTTACAGCCTGCGCGCCCGACGTGCCGCAGACGGCGGATACTGCCGCGGCACCGGCTGCCGAAGCAGAAGCTCCAACGCAAGAGCGGTCCGCCGCTGAGGAGATGCACTTCCGCACGCTGGTGCTGGATACTCACCTTGATACCCCCGCCTATTTCCATGATCCCAGCTACACCTTCTCAAAGAAGGGCAGCTTCGACGAAGACGGCACCCATGTGGACCTGCCCCGCATGAATGAAGGCGGCCTGGATGGTGGCTTCTGGGTCATCTTCACCCCGCAAGGCCCGCTGGATGAAGCCTCCTATCTGGCAGCCCGCAACATGGCGGTGCTCCGCCAGATGTCGATCCGGGAATTTGCGGCGAAGTATGCAGGCGATGTCGAACTCGCCTTCTCGACCTCCGATGCAGAGCGCATCGCAGCAGCGGGCAAAAAGATCGTCTTCCAGAGCATGGAGAACTCCTATCCGCTGGGCACTGATATTTCGATGCTCGACACCTTCTATGTCGGCGGCCTTCGGATGATTGCCCCGGTACACTTCCGTAACAATCAGTTTGCGGACAGCGCGACCGATGTGAATGAAGTTTTCGGTGGCCTCAGCCCTCTGGGAGAGGAACTGGTGCGCGAAGCAAACCGGCTTGGCCTTATTCTGGACGGCTCGCACGCATCTGACGGAACCGTGCGCGACATGCTGGAGATTTCGACGACGCCGCTGATCCTTTCACACTCCGGCCCAAAGGCGGTTTACGACCACCCTCGCAACGTTCCCGACGACCTGCTGATCGCTATCGCAGAGGACGGCGGCGTCATTCAGATCAATGCTTATGGCAGCTACCTGGAAGCCCTGCCCGCAAGCCCAGAGCGCCTGGCGGCACTTGCCGAGCTCGAAGCCGAATTTGGCAGCGACACCTCCGCAATGGATGAAGCAACCATGACGGCCTATCGCGCCGCGTATGAAACGGTGAACACGTCCTTCCCGGCGCCTCGCTCCACCTTTGAGAAGTTCATGGAACATCTTCTCTACACGCTCGAACTCGTGGGCCCGGAACATGTCGGCGTCGGTGCAGACTGGGATGGCGGCGGCGGCGTTGATGGAATGAAGGACATTGTCGACCTTCCAAAGGTGACCGCAGCGCTGGTTGAGGCGGGCTACTCTGAGGAAGACGTTGCAAATATCTGGGGCGGCAACGTCCTGCGGCTTATGTCGGAAGTGGATGCCGCGCGAAGCGCTGATCTCTCTTCCCCGCAAGTCCTGAACTGACGATGGAATGGCTGAGCGTCCTTCCGCCAGTAGCGGCTATTATCGTCGCCATCTGGTCACGGAACGTATATTGGGCGCTCGGCCTCGCCATTCTTCTTTCTGAAACACTGCAGGTTGGACTGAACCCGGCGCTTGGCGCGCTGGGTAGCATTGACAGGGCAACGGGTGTTTTTGCGGACCCCGGCAATACACGCATTCTTTTATTCTGCCTCATCATCGGCGCGCTGATTGCCTATCTTGAACGGGCGGGCGCCTTTGCGGCAATGGTCAGATGGCTGATGCGAAGCGGCGTGGCTTCCGGCCCCAAGCGCGCCAGTGGCGTCACAGCCGTTGCTGGGATTATCCTCTTTATAGAAACGAACATCAGCCTTCTTGCCACAGGTCTTCTGGGAAAACCCCTGTTTGACAAAGTGAGGCTAAGCCGTGTGCGTTTGGCTTACATCATCGACTCCACCTGCGCGCCCGTCAGTGTGCTGATCCTGTTGAATGGCTGGGGCGCTTTCATACTCGGGTTGCTGGCAACCAATGGCGTAGACGCGCCGCTTGGGGTTCTTGTCAGTTCCATCGGTCTCAATTTCTATGCCTTTCTGACATTGGCACTGGTCTTTTTCACGGTCGTCACCAACAGGACCTTCGGCCCAATGCGGGCTTTTGATGCGGCGGCCGCCCAAATAGAAACCTTGGATGAAGATCCCGATCCCCAACCCGGCGCGCTGCTGACCTTCATCCTCCCGATGTTGATCCTGGTCGGCGGCTCCATCGGTTTCATGTGGTGGACCGGGGGCGGCAACATTCTCGCAGGGTCGGGCTCCAAGGCGATCCTCTGGTCCGTGATCCTTGCTACCGCAGCGGCGTTCCTTCTTGCCACGAGCAATCCGGCTTTGCGCGGCACTCTGCTGGACACCGGTTTTGAAGGCATGGGTAAACTGTTGCCTGCTGTCATCATCATCTTCATGGCGCTCGCCCTGGGCGACAGCCTCAAAGCGCTGGGCACGGGCCTCTTCCTGTCAAACCTGGCCAGCAGCCTGCCAGCGCCCTGGCTGATCCCGGCCGCCCTGTTCCTGACTGCGTCAGTGACGTCCTTCACGACAGGCACCAGCTGGGGCACCTATGGAATCCTTATCCCGGTTGCGATCCCTCTGGCGGTTGGGGCGGGCATTCCGCTTCCCCTTGTTATAGCCGCCGTTATGGGAGGGGGCGTATTCGGCGATCACTGTTCACCTATTTCCGACACGACGATCATCGCCTCGCTCGCCTCGGGATGTGATCACCTCGATCATGTGCGCACCCAGTTGCCCTACGCTCTGCTCGCCGGCGGGGCCGCGACGCTGCTTTACGTTGTGGCAGGTTTGACGGCCTGACGCCTCACCTCGCGGCAGGCCGCCCGATTGGCGGTTGATGGCGTTCGCTGGTTGCCTGATGGTCTGGCGCAAGCAGAAACTGGAGGAAACCGATGGCCCGCAACCTGTTCGATCTGACTGGAAAAGTCGCCCTTGTAACCGGCGGCAGCCGCGGTCTCGGCTTTGAGATGGTGAAGGCTTTTGCGGAGAATGGCGCCGATGTGATCATCGCCAGCCGCAAGCTGGATGCGTGTGAGGCGGCCGCTGAAGAAGTGCGAAAGCTCGGCCGGAAGGCCTTTGCGTTTGCCGCCCATTGCGGGCGCTGGGACGACATCGACGCCCTGATCGAGGCCTCCTACGGGCATTTCGGACGGGTCGATATTCTCGTGAACAATGCCGGCTCCGGACCGCGCATGGCCAGCGATGAGGTGACAGAAAACCTCTTTGATTCCGTGTTGAACCTGAACTTCAAAGGCCCGTTCCGTCTGGCCAGCCAGGTCGCCAAGCGCATGGCAGACGGCGATGGCGGCTCGATCATCAACATCTCGTCGTCAGGCAGCCTAGTGCCCCTGCCCCATGTGGTGCCCTATGGCTCGGCCAAGGCAGCAATCAACGCCATGAGCCTGTCTCTGGCGCATGAGTATGCGCCCAAGGTGCGGGTGAACACGATCTGCCCTGGGCCGTTCCTGACCGACATTGCCAAGGCCTGGCCCGAACAGATGCGCCAGTCTGCGGATAACGCCCTTGGGCGTCCGGGTTACCCCGAGGAGATCGTGACGGCGGCTCTTTATCTGGCGAGTCCGGCCTCAAGTTTCACGACAGGGTCTTTGTTGCGCGTGGATGGCAGCGCCGCCTGAAAAACCTTAGAAAAACAGCGTCAAAACTGTGACAAGGCCCGCCTCTGGCGGGCCTTTTTGCGTCACCGCCCGGACAAACTTGGACAAAACGGGACAAATTGGGACACCTGCGCCCCTTGCATCGGCCACGCCTCATGAGTAATGCAATATTATTACATTACGCAAAAAAGTGAGCCTCCCAGATGAAACGCACGCTCCTGCTGACCGCCCTCTCCAGTCACATTCTCACCGGCCTTGCCCTGGCCCAGGAAACCGACACGCCCCGCGTTGAAGCCCCCATCATCGTCACCGCGCCCGGTCCCGCGCGCTCCAGCGACGAGCTGATCGGCAACGCCACGGCGCTGGACCGCGCCGACATCATCGGCCGCCTCTCCGGCACGCTGGGGGACACGCTGTCAGGTGAACCGGGTGTCTCCTCCACCTTCTTCGGACAGGGCGCGAGCCGGCCTGTGCTGCGCGGCCTTGGCGCCGAGCGCGTGCAGGTGCTGACCAACGGCATTGGCGTGATCGACGTCTCCGCCGCAAGCCCGGACCACCAGGTCGCCGCCGACGGCATTGACGCCGACAAGATCGAAATCCTGCGCGGCCCGGCAGCGCTCGCCTATGGCGGCCAGGCGATCGGCGGCGTGGTCAACGTCATCGACGGGTTGATCGTCGAGACGCTGCCCGAGCGCGCGGTAAGCGGAGAAGCCTATGGCGCGTATAACGGCGTGAACGATGGCACCGAGCTGGGCGGGCGCGCCGCCTTCACGGCCGGGCCCCTCGTCTTCTCCCTCTCCGCCTCAAAGCGTGAGTTTGGCGACTATGACATTCCCGGCCTGGCCGAGTCCCGCCAGCTTCGCCACCGCGAAGAGCTGGAGCATGAGGCCGAAGAAGCTGCCGAAGGCGAAGACCACGAGCATGAGGAAGAAGCGCTGGTGGAAGGCTCCCTCCCCAACTCTTTCCTCGATACCGAAACCTTCGGCGGCGGCATCAGCTGGGTTGGCGAGCGCGCCTTTGCCGGATTTGCCGTGCGCCAGCAGACATCAAAGTACGGTCTTCCCGGCCATTCCCACGCCCATGGCGAGGAAGAACACGACCATGAAGACGGCGAAGACCACGAAGACGAAGAGCATGACCACGATCATGCGCACGAGGAAGAAGGCGCGCCGTTCATTGATCTGAAGCAGACGCGGTATGATTTCCGTGCCGGGATCAATCTGGATGGCCCCGTCCTGAAAGCCGTCACCGGCACGCTTTCCTACTCCGATTACGAGCACAGCGAAGTCGAAGGCGACGAAGCGAGCTCTGTTTTCAAATCCGACGGAGTTGAAGGGCGCGTTGAGCTCGATCACGCGCTCGCCGGCTTTGAAGGCGCCGTTGGTCTTCAGTTCCTCGACAAATCGCTGGACGCGAGCGGCGGTGAAGCCTTTCTGACGCCCACGGACACGACCTCCTGGGCGGTGTTCCTCTATGAAACGCGCGACTGGGACAGCGGCTTTGGCATCGAAGGCGGTCTGCGCGTCGAGCAGCTAGAGCATGACAACGCCGTGGCCGGAAAGGCCGAGTTTGACCTTTACAGCGCCTCGGCCGGCGTTCATCAGCATTTCGGCGATGGCTGGTTTGGCGGCGCGCAGGTGGCCTATACCGAACGCGGCCCGAATGAGAGCGAACTCTTCGCCTTTGGCCCCCACCTTGCCACTGAACAGTTCGAAGTGGGCGACGCGAACCTCGACAAGGAACGCGGGCTGAACCTGGAAGGCACCCTGCGCTGGCGCGGCGACAAGGCGAGCTTTGGCGCGAACGTGTTCCATACGAGCTTCAGCGACTTCATCTATCTTGCCCCCGGCAGCATCGAGGAAGACGGCGAGCTGGTGACCGAAGAGGACGGCCTGCCTGTCTTCGCCTTCTCTCAGGAGGACGCGACCCTTTATGGCGGCGAAATCTATGGCGAATATTATATCAATCAGGGCCCGCTCGGCGCCGACTGGAAATTCCGCTCCGGGATTGATTATGTGCGCGGCGAACTTGATGGCGGCGAAAACCTGCCCTTCATTCCGCCTCTGCGTGTGACCGCCGGCGCTGACGCCGACTGGCAGCGCGTGATGGTGGGCGCCAGCGTGGAATGGGCAGACAACCAGCGCCGCGTGGGCGAAGGCCAGCTGGGCACCGGGGATTACACGCTGGTGAACCTCAAGACGGCGCTCAAACTCTCCGAATACGGAATTGGCCGCGAAGGCACGCAGTTCTTTGTTGAGGTGCGCAACATTGCCGACGAGGAAGCGCGGCTGGCAACGTCTGTTCTGCGCGATACTGTGCCGCTGCCGGGGCGCAATCTGCGCGCGGGGCTGCGGTATACTTTCTGAGGCGGGCGCCCTTCGGGCGGCCCTCACCTCCCACCGCCTTTGGCGGTGGGAGGTGAGGGCCGCGAAGCGCAGTCGAGGTGAGAAGGCTAGATGTGCAGCACACGGCCTTCTGCATCCAGAACCGCTTCATGCATCGTTTCCGAGAGCGTGGGGTGTGGGAAGACGGTGTGGATCAGATCCGCTTCCGTCAGCTCGCCCTGGCGGGCGATGACATAGCCCTGGATCAGCTCGGTAACTTCGGCGCCGATCATGTGGGCGCCCAGCAACTCGCCGGTCTTCTTGTCGAAGATGGTTTTGACGAGGCCATTCTCCGCCCCCAGAGCAATTGCCTTGCCATTGCCCAAGAAAGGAAAGCGGCCAACCTTGATGTCATAGCCCTTCTCTTTCGCGGCGGCCTCTGTGAGCCCAACGCTGGCGATTTGGGGATGGGAATAGGTGCAGCCCGGAATATTTGAGGCGTCAAAGGGCTCGGCATGGTTTTTCCCATGGATGCCTTCAACGCACATCACGCCCTCATGGCTGGCCTTGTGGGCAAGCCAGGGCGGGCCGGTGAGATCGCCGATCGCATAGAGGCCGGGCACGCCTGTGCGCCCGAAGCCATCGACCACGACATGGGTTTTCTCCACCTTCACGCCGAGCGTTTCGAGGCCTAGATTTTCCACATTGCCGACGATGCCGACGGCGAGGATGACGCGGTCGAATTCCTTCGTTTCCTTCTTGCCATCCTTGGTCGTGATGTCGGCCGTGACGGTGTTCTTGCCGGGCTTTACGTTTTCTACCTTGGCGCCGGTGAGGATGTTCAGGCCCTGTTTCTTGAAATCCTTCTCGGCGAGGCCGGAGATTTCGGCGTCTTCGACGGGCAGGATGCGGTCCATCACTTCGGCGACGGTCACGTCGCTGCCCAGCTCATTATAAAAGCTCGCAAACTCGATGCCGATGGCGCCCGATCCAATGACGAGCAGGCGTTTGGGCATCACATCCGGCGTCATCGCTTCGCGATAGGTCCAAACAAGCTTGCCGTCAGCTTTCAAGCCAGCCTGCGGAATATCGCGGGCGCGCGCGCCTGTGGCGAGCATGACATGTTTGGCTGTATACGGCGTATCCTTGCCATCCTTGCCCTTGACGATAACCTTGGGCGCGGGCGCGCCTTTCTCGAGCCGGGCTGCGCCCTCGATCACGTCGATCTTGTTTTTCTTCATCAGGAATTTGACGCCGCCCGAAAGCTGCGCCGCGATGCCGCGCGAGCGTTTCACGATGGCCTCCAGATCAAATTCCGGCTTCTCGATTTTCAGGCCGAAGGATTTGGCGTGCTTGGCCAGATGTAGCACTTCGGCCGAGCGAAGCAGCGCCTTGGTCGGGATGCAGCCCCAGTTGAGACAGATGCCGCCGAGGCTCTCGCGCTCCACAATGGCTGTCTTCATGCCGAGCTGGCTCGCGCGGATCGCCGCGACATAGCCGCCCGGACCGGAGCCGATGACGATGAGGTCGTATTGGGTGGACATGTCCTAGATCCTCTTATTCACCAGCTAAAGCAGCATCGCTTCGGGCGTTTCCACATAGCGCTTGAACGCCGTCAGCCATTTGGCGCCCTCTGCGCCGCCGATGACGCGGTGGTCGCAGGTGAGGGTGACGCTCATGATCGTCCGTACGGCGACATTGCCCTTCTCGTCGACCACGGCACGTTTTTCGCCGGCGCCGACCGAAAGGATCATGCCTTCGGGCGGGTTGATAATCGAGGCGAAGGATTTGATGCCGAACATGCCGAGGTTCGAGATGGAGAAGGTGCCGCCCATATATTCCTGGGGCTTCAGCTTGCGCTCGCGCGCGCGGGCGGCGAGGTCTTTCATCTCTTCGGAGATTTCAGCCAGGCCCTTGGTTTCGGCCTTGAAGATCACCGGGGTGATCAGGCCGCCTTCGACCGCGACGGCGACGGAGACGTTGGCATGCTTGTGATAGGCGATGCCTTTGTCCGTGAACGATGCATTGCAGTCGGGCTCATCCATCAGCGCGAGCGCGGCGGCCTTGATGAGGAGGTCGTTGACTGAGACCTTCACGCCTTCGCGGGCAGCGTTGTTGATCGAGGCTCGGCTGGTCAGCAGATTGTCGAGCGTGATGTCGATGTTAAGCGGGAAATGCGGCACCTGCATGAAGCTCTGCGTCAGGCGCCTGGCGACGGTCTTGCGCATGCCATCGAGCGGTTTCAGCTCGTAGGTATCGGGCGCATAGACCCGGTCGTCGAGGATCTGCGGCAGGATGAGCCCATCGGGCGAAGCAGGCGCTGCGGCGCCAGCAGTAGCCGCCTGCGCGCCAGGCTTGGCGCTTTCCACATCGCGTTTGATGATGCGGCCATGGGGGCCGGAGCCTTTGAGGGCTTTGAGGTCGATGCCTTTATTTGCCGCGATGCGCTTGGCGAGGGGGGAGGCTTTGAGGCGCGCACCATCATCCGACTTGGCCGGAGCGGCCGCTTTAGCGGGCTCGGGTTTGGCCTCTTCCTTTTTCGGTTCGGGCTTCTTCTCGTCGGGCTTCTTTTCTCCAGCCTTCGGAGCGTCTTCCTTCTTCTCTTCCTTCTTCGGCGCAGCGTCGGCCGACGGCGTCTTTACGGATGAGGCATCCTCGCCGTCCTCGGCCAGGACGGCGATGACGGCGTTGACCTTTACCCCTTCGGAGCCTTCGGCCACGACGATTTTTGCAACAGTGCCTTCATCGACGGCTTCGACTTCCATCGTCGCCTTGTCGGTCTCGATCTCGGCGATGATGTCGCCGGACTTGACGGTGTCGCCTTCCTTGACGAGCCATTTGGCGAGCGTGCCCTCTTCCATCGTGGGGCTGAGAGCGGGCATGGTGATGTTGATGGCCATCAGAACGCTCCCTCGCAGACTTTCTTCGCCGCCGCGACGATGTCGTCCGCATTCGGAAGGCTCATCGCTTCGAGGTTTGCGGCGTATGGCAGGGGCACGTCTTTCTGGTGGACGCGGATGGGGGGCGCGTCGAGATAGTCAAACGCTTCGGCGACCACGGTGGCGGCGATTTCTGCGCCGACGCCCATGAAGCGCCAGCCTTCTTCGCAGCAGACGAGGCGGTTGGTTTTCTTCACGCTCTCTATGACGGTGTCAGTGTCGAGCGGGCGCAGGGTGCGCAGGTCGATCACTTCGGCGCTGATGCCTTCTTCGGCGAGGCGCTCGGCCGCCTGAAGCGCAAAGCCGACCATGCGGGAATGGGCCACCAGCGTGACATCCGTGCCCTCACGCTTCACCGCCGCCTTGCCGATGGGGACGATGTGATCGTCAATATCGGGTACCGGGAAGGATTGGCCGTAGAGGAGTTCATGCTCAAGGAAGACGACCGGATTGGGGTCGCGGATCGCGGCCTTGAGAAGGCCTTTGGCGTCAGCCGCGTCATAGGGCGCGATGACTTTGAGGCCGGGGATCTGGGCGTACCAGGCAGAGTAGTCCTGGCTGTGCTGGGCGCCGACGCGACTGGCCGCACCATTGGGGCCGCGGAACACGATGGGACAGCCCATCTGACCGCCGGACATATAGAGCGTCTTGGCGGCAGAGTTGATGATCTGGTCGATGGCCTGCATGGCGAAGTTGAAGGTCATGAACTCGACAATGGGTTTAAGGCCCGCAAAGGCAGCGCCAACACCGAGGCCAGCAAAGCCATGCTCCGTGATCGGTGTATCCACCACGCGGCGATCACCGAATTCCTGGAGCAGTTCGCGGGTGACCTTGTAGGCGCCCTGATATTGCGCAACTTCCTCGCCCATGACGAAGACGCGCTCATCCTTGCGCATCTCTTCGGCCATCGCGTCGCGCAGGGCGTCGCGCACGGTCGTTTCGGTGAAGGTGGTGCCTTCGGGCAGCGAGGGGTCTTTGACAATTGCAGCGCGGGGCTGTTCGGGCGCTTTGGGTTTGGGATCTTCCTGTTCCGGAACGGCCTGCTTCGACTCCTTCACCTCTTCAGACTCGGAAGCCGCCTCGGCTTTCTCTTCCTTGGGTTTGGACGACGCTTCTTTGGACACGTCCTCACCATCTTCGGCGAGGACGGCTATAACGGCGTTGACCTTCACATTCTCGGTGCCCTCGGGCACGACGATCTTTGCGAGGACGCCCTCATCGACCGCTTCGACTTCCATCGTCGCTTTGTCGGTTTCGATTTCGGCGATCACGTCACCGGACTTGATGGCATCGCCTTCTTTCTTCAGCCATTTGGAGAGCGTGCCCTCTTCCATGGTTGGCGACAGCGCAGGCATTAGGATGTCTACGGACATTATTTGAACTCCGAAATACGGAATGAATTTAGGGCGGGCAGCAAACGAAGCGCACTCACGCGCATCACACCGCCTCTTCGATCAGAACATCTGTCCACAGCTCGCTCGCGTCGGGCTCCGGGCTCTCCAGGGAGAAATCCGCAGCCTCCTTCACGATGGCCTTGATCTCGTTGTCGATCTTTTTCAGCTCGTCCTCGGTGGCGTGGCCCTGCTCAAGGATCTGGCCTTTGAGGCCCTCAATCGGGTCATGGTGCGAGCGGATGTCGTCGACCTCTTCCCGCTTGCGATACTTCGCAGGGTCGGACATCGAGTGGCCGCGATAGCGATAGGTCTTCATCTCGAGGATATAGGGGCCTTTTCCGGCGCGCGCATGCTTCACCGCCTTCTCGCCGGCTTCGCGCACCGCCAGCACATCCATGCCGTCGACTTCCTCGCCTTCGATCTCGAAGGAGATGCCGCGCTTGAACAGCTCGACTTCCGAGGCATGGCGCTCAACGCTCGTGCCCATGGCGTACATGTTGTTCTCGATCACGTAGACAACCGGCAGCTTCCAGAGGGAGGCCATGTTGAAGGCTTCGTAGACCTGGCCCTGATTGGCTGCGCCGTCGCCGAAGTAAGCGAGGCTGACATTATCGTTGCCGCGATACTTGTTGGCGAAGGCAAGGCCCGTGCCCAGAGGCACCTGCGCGCCGACGATACCGTGGCCGCCATAGAAATTCTTCTCTTTCGAGAACATGTGCATGGAGCCGCCCTTGCCGCGCGAATAGCCGCCGACCCGTCCGGTCAGCTCGGCCATGACGCCCTTGGGGTCCATCTGACAGGCCAGCATGTGGCCGTGGTCGCGGTAACCGGTAATGACCTGGTCGCCCTCTTTGAGGCAGGCCTGCATGCCGGTAACGACCGCTTCCTGCCCGATATAGAGGTGGCAGAAGCCGGCGATCTTGCCCATGCCGTAAAGCTGGCCAGCCTTCTCCTCGAAGCGCCGGATCAGCAGCATCTCCCGGTAGAAGGCAAGCATTTCGGCCTTAGTGGCCTTAGCGGGTGCCTTTTTTGCACTCTTTGGTTTTGTTGCCATGACTCTGTGCCTCCCAGAGGCCTTTATGGCGCTGCATTTTTGCAACGACAAGTCAGAGCATCGTTGTCAATTTGCAGAGCTACGTTCTGGTGTAAGGAGAACGATCTCTCCCGGATATACGAATGCCAGCTTATCACGGGCGAGCGCTTCGACATAATCGGGATCGACAGAACCCGGCGTCAACCGGCGGATGTCGACGCGGAGGCGCTCGATTTCCTGTTGCATTTCAACGAGTTCGGTCTTGCGGGTTTCGAGTTCTATTTGGGCATCCGTCCAACGTCCGAGCCCCTTCTCCCCCGCGAACGCGTGGAAGGCAAAGTAGAGCACAAGAAGACTGAGCCCGAGGGCCTGGAGCCGTGAAACCATATGCATAGGCCTACTGGCTCGTGGTAACCAAACCCTTACTGACGGGCACGAACAGGTGGGTCGGCAGAGCGGCGCCAAGCCTGCGTTCAGCTCGCAAGCTCAAGCAAAACAGGGGCTTGCTCGATAAGCTCCGGCATCCCGATCCAGTAGCCTTGCATCTGATCGCACCCAAAAGCGGCGACCATGGCCGCCGTCTCGGCGCATTCGATTCCCTCAACCGAACACGTCATGCCCAGCTCATGCGCCAGCGACACCGTCGCTTTCAGGATTTTCTGGATTTCCGTGCGCTCCCTGAGTTCACCGACGAAGGCACGATCAAGCTTGATCTTGTCGAGCGGCAGCCTGTCGAGCATGGCAAGAGACGAATAGCCGGCGCCGAAATCGTCCAGCACGACCCGGAAGCCGAGCGCCCGGGCCTCGTCAAGCACGGCGCAGTTCTGGTCGACATTGCGGAAGGCGACCTGTTCTGTGATCTCAAGTTCGATTCGCTCTGGCGGGATACCATGCTGCGCTATGATGGCACTGAGCTTTGGCAGGAACTGGCTGGAGATGAGCTGGGACGGTGAGACATTGATGGCGAGCAACCAGCTCGTCCCGGTAAGCGAGGGGAGCGCCTGGCGCAGGGTTGCCCACAGAATGTCATTCAGCAGGCCGAGGCGTTCGGCAATCGGAATGAAGTCCTGCGGCGCGGGATCTCGCGGGAAACCACTCTTGGGCCAGCGCGCCAGTAGCTCCATCGCAACGATCCGGCCGTCATTTACCGATACGATTGGCTGCAGCGCTCCGCGAATGCGGCCGGTTGCCAGCGCATGGCGAAAAGCGATCTCAATGGCGGAAGATGTCAGCGCGGCAGAATCGGCAACGGGGTCGAACTCGACCACGCCGAGGTGCTCCACCTTGGCGCGGCGCATCGCGACATCAGCCGAGTGCAGAACATCTGACACCTGCGTGCCCGCAATGCCCGCCCGGCCCCAACCAATTGATGCACCGACGGAGACAGATCCTGCCTCGGACCGGATGGGCGCCGAGAGGCCGCTATGCAGGATGGACATCTGCCGGGCGGCCTCCCCTGGCTCTCCGGGGACCGCACACAGCACCGCAAATTCGTCCCCCCCGAGGCGCGCTGCGGCCAGCACGAACGGGTGATCTTCAAGACGATTGGCGACCGTCCTCAGGACTTCATCACCGAGGGCATGGCCAAACTCATCATTCAAAGGCTTGAAGCGGTCCAGATCTACGAAAGCGATGAAGTAGTCGGCGCCCGTCCCGGCGTGGGCCTCGACCACATCAAGGAAAGACCGCCGGTTACGCAGCCCCGTGAGGGGGTCTTCCGCAGCGAGACGCGTCGTTTTCGTTACAAGCGTACGCAGGATTTCGCGCGTTTTAACGCTCTTGTGTGCGCCTGTGACAAGGTAAGCAACAAGCGTGAAAAGGGCTGCACAGCCGACAACCTTCTCTCTTTCCCCCAGATGGGGATCGAAAATAGCCCAGCCGATCATGATGGCTGCACCGATGATTGCCGGAAGACAAGTTGCGATGGCTTGCAGCCGGCTCTCATTGTAGGAGAGCGACCCGTTGATCAGTATGCCGAGCAGAATGGCGCCCCCTGTCAGCTTGTCGATTATGTCTCCCGGTATCCACAGAAGGAGACAGATGGAAGTCCAGAGGCAGGCGCCGATCCACAAGTGAACGAAGTAAGTCACCAAGCGGCTGTGGACCGAAAGATCCGTTCTGCGCACACGCCGGGCAAGCCGAAATTCTCCGTACTCGTTTAATACTACAAGCAGCCCCCAAATAATTGCGAGCTGAGCCGACGCTGTATAAGCGACGACTGCAGTGATGATTAGGCATGTAACCAAACGGCTTGCGCTGTCAGCGGCCAGCCTGCGCACCAGGTCCAGCGTGGTGGCCAACTCCTGCTCGATAGTCCATTCCGCACCGAGAATAGTTTTAAGCATACGACTCAACCTGCCGACCTACCGAAGAGGTCTAGCAGAACATCGTGTTCCGCTAGCTAACCCCTTCGGTCTGTTTGCGGTGTGACTTTAGCCGTTTCTTAACCAGGCAGGCTCGGCTACCTGCCTCAGCCCGCATTGATGCGCGCGAGGCCGGCATACATGCCAATAGGGCCGAGTTCTTCCTCGATCCGAATCAACTGGTTGTATTTCGCGATCCGGTCAGACCGGCTGAGCGAGCCGGTTTTGATCTGGCCGCAATTGGTGGCCACGGCGAGGTCGGCAATCGTCGAATCCTCGGTTTCGCCCGAACGGTGGGACATGACGGCCGTGTAGCCGTGCAGGTGAGCCAGTTCGACCGCGTCCAGCGTTTCCGACAGCGTGCCGATCTGGTTGACCTTCACGAGGATGGAGTTGGCAGCGCCCTTTTGCAGGCCGATGGCAAGGCGGTCAGGATTGGTGACGAAGAGATCGTCGCCAACGAGCTGAACCCGGTCGCCGAGGAGCTCGGTCAGCGCGACCCAGCCATCCCAATCGTCTTCGGCCATGCCGTCTTCGATGGAGAGAATCGGGTACCGGCCGCAGAGGTCTGCCAGGTATTGGCCGAACTGTTCGGACGAGAGCGACTTGCCCTCGCCGGCCAGCTCATACTTGCCGTTCTTGTAGAACTCGGTGGAGGCGGCATCGAGGGCAAGCGCGATGTCTTCGCCGGGGCGATAGCCTGCCTTCTCGATGGATTTCATGATGAAGCCGATGGCTTCGTCGGCCGAGGCAAGGTTTGGCGCGAAGCCGCCTTCGTCGCCGACATTGGTGTTGTGGCCAGCGTCATGCAGCGTCTTCTTCAGCGCGTGGAACACTTCTGCGCCCATGCGGACGGCTTCCGAGATGCTCTCGGCGCTGACCGGCATGATCATGAATTCCTGGATGTCGACCGGGTTGTCCGCGTGCGCGCCGCCATTGATGATGTTCATCATCGGGGTCGGCAGGATGCGAGCATTGGCGCCGCCCAGATAGCGGTAGAGCGGCAGGGCAGACGATTCGGCAGCTGCCTTGGCCACGGCCAGCGACACGCCGAGAATGGCATTGGCGCCGAGGCGGGATTTGTTCTCGGTGCCGTCCAGGTCGATCATCAGCGTGTCGACGAGGCGCTGTTCGGTTGCGTCCATGCCGGCCAGCTCGTTGCAGATCTCGCCATTGACCGCGTCAACCGCTTTCAGGACACCCTTGCCGTTATAGCGGGCCTTGTCGCCGTCGCGCTGCTCGTGGGCCTCATAGGCGCCTGTCGAAGCGCCCGATGGCACAGCGGCGCGGCCGGTGGAGCCGTCGTCCAGCGTGACATCGACTTCGATCGTCGGATTGCCGCGACTGTCGAGAATTTCGCGGGCGTGAATGTCGATGATTTCGCTCATGGGAACGTCCCCTTAAAGGCATATGTCGTGCAAATGAAAAGCGCCCCCTGCAAGGTGCAGGAGGCGCCGGAACCCTTAGGCTGGTGCGCTGCTGAGCGCAACCGGGGAACTAGATGTCGTCGGTCGGCTCGAGGATCTGCTTACCGCGGTACATGCCCGTTTTCAGGTCGATGTGGTGCGGACGGCGGAGTTCGCCGGAGGTCGCGTCTTCGATGTATGTGTTCATCGCCAGACGGTCGTGCGAGCGGCGCATGCGCGTGCGCGATTTCGATTTCTTACTCTTTGGGACTGCCATGGCACTTGCTTCCGGAATCTGGTGGGTCCGCTGTCCCAGAGGGATCGCGGGAAAGGGCGCCTGTTAACGCAGCCTAACGGGGATGGCAAGCGCGAAACGGCATCTTTTCAGCCCGGCGCCGCTTATGTCCCGCAAGATACAAAATGGCCGGCCCATAAGGCCGGCCAAGGTATGCAAGAAGGACGTCCGCGCTTTGCCCTGGCAATTGCCCGATTGGCTCTGCGCTGACAGGTGTAGTTAATAAGGGATTGAGTCTGAATAGCGGCGCATCGATGGTGTTGTCTGGTGTTCAGCTTCGGCCAAACTCGCGCGGGAGGGGAATGGGCGGGCACTCAGTTGGCCCGCGATATCCTGTTGCCGGGGGCCTCCGGAGGGGGTCACCACAGCCGGTCTGAAGCGCAGTTCACTCTTCGGCTGGCCGGGTGAAAATCGCCTCGAGACTGCGCAAATTCATTCCATTTTTCAGGTAGTTAGCAGGCGTCAGGTTCACCGCCTTGATGACGCCGCGCTCGACCTTGGTGCCCTGCCCGCTCTCGGCGGGGACAAGGTCGAAATCGAGAATGTTGATGCAGCCGGTATCCTGCTCGAAGCCCGCGCTGGCGCCCAGCGGCGCGCCGATCACGTCGGCCAGAAGCATCCGGTTCACGACTTCGTGTGCGACCACCAGCGCTGTCGCCCAGTCTGGACGGGCCAGAAGGTCTGCCAAAGCCTCGCGAATCCGGAGCAGCGCGTCGGCGAATCGCTCGCCGCCAGGCAGGAACGCCGCTTCCGGTTCGCCCGCCTGCTCGAAGGTGAAGGTCATCACGGCGGCGAGGTGTTCGGCCGAGTGGAAATCCATATAGCTGCCCGACCGCAGCTCCCCGAATCGCCCGTCCTCCTCCAGGGCGGGCGCGTTGGGATGCTCGGCCAGCACGAACTCCGCCGTCTGGCGCGTGCGCGCGAGGCCGGAGCACAGGGCGAGATCGAAATGTACCTCGGACAAGGCAACACCGGCGGCGCGCGCCTCCTGCTCGCCCCGCTCGGTCAATGTCGCCACCTTGGGATCGCGCGCGGCGCGCACGGCTGCGGACGTATAGTCCACAAAGCCGTGCCGCATCAGATAGATGCGCCGCCGCCCGGTGGTGCCGGGCAGCGCGCTCATCAGCGGGAAACGCCCCAATCCTTGAGGATCGCTTCGGTATGCTCACCCAGGCCCGGCGGGCGGCCCTGAATAGCGCCCGGCGTCTCCGAGAAACGCGGCGCGGGCGCAGGCTGCACCACACCCTCGATCTCGACGAAGGTGCCGCGATCCACGTTGTGCTTGTAGGTCGGCGCGTCGGCCATGGAGAGCACCGGCGCGTAGCAGATGTCCGTGCCTTCCATGATCTCGTTCCACTCGGCCTGGGTCTTGGTCTTGATGGCCGCCATGACCTTCTTCTTCAGCTCAGGCCATTTGGAGCGGTCCATCTGGGCGTCATAGGCGGCGTCGGTGAGGCCGGCTTTTTCGCGCAGGATGGCGTAGAATTGCGGCTCGATGGAGCCGAGCGAGATCCACTTGCCGTCTTTGGTTTCGTAGGTGTCGTAGAAGTGGGCGCCGCCATCGAGCATGTTGGCTTCGCGGTCGTCGGTCCACACGCCCATGGCGCGCATGCCCCAGAACATGGCCGTCAGCGAGGCGGCGCCGTCCGACATCGCCACGTCGATCACCTGGCCCTTACCGCCATTCTTCACATTGATGATCGCCGCCAGAACGCCCATCGCGAGATAGAGCGCGCCGCCACCATAATCGCCGACAAGGTTCAGCGGCGGACGCGGACGGCCATCGCCATCGCCCATCGCATGGAGGGCGCCGGTGATCGCGATGTAGTTGAGGTCATGGCCTGCGGAATGGGAGAGCGCGCCGGTCTGGCCCCAGCCGGTCATGCGGCCGTAGACGAGCTTCGGATTACGCGCGAGCGCCACATCCGGGCCAAGGCCGTTGCGCTCCATCACGCCGGGGCGGAAGCCTTCGATCAGGGCGTCGGCCTGCGCGATCAGCTTCAGGGCGACTTCGACATCTGCCGGATCTTTCAGGTTGAGGCCAATCGAGCGGCGGCCACGGCCGACCACATCTTCGGCCCGGCCCGGCTTGCCATTGCCCGGACGGTCGATGCGGATCACATCCGCGCCCATATCCGAGAGAAGCATGCCGCAGAACGGCCCAGGCCCGATGCCCGCAAATTCAACAATCTTTACGCCCGCGAGCGGCCCTTGAGCCATGATAGGTCTCCCTCATGTCCTGATGTTAATGGTCGAGTTAGCGGAACTTTAAGGGTGGCAGGCGCAAAAGGAAGGGGTGCCGCGACGTAGCTCCCGGCCCATTTTCACCGAGTTTCAGGCGCGTACCGGCATGCTGGATTTTTCGTTTTACGATCCTCCCATCGAGGTGGCTGCATCCAGCCCCCGCCTCGAGATGATCGTATCGCGCCTCAAGGTGTCCGGCCTGCGCCCTTATACGGCTTCCGCCAGCATCGACTTCTCCGCGCCCGATCCGCTGATCGTGGACCGCGAATCCGTTTCGCCCGAAGCGCTGGAACGCCTCAGCCGCGCGGCGATGATCGGCGTGCCCCGCCAGATCGTTATCCTGAACACGCAAGGACTGCCCGTGCCGCGAATCGATGGCGCGATCCATCTGCGCCTCGATAAAGACCTCACCTCCCTGCGCAGCCGCCTGGCCGCGCTCGCCCGCCGCGCCTGCCGCCAGCGCGAGGCCGCCATCCGCCGCGCCACGGCGATCGAGCTGGGCGCCAAATTGCCCCCAGTCGATGTCGATGCCGTGCCCGCGCTGCTCTATCTTGGCGACGGCTCGCCCTTCTTCCTGTCGCTGCAGGGCGATCTGCGCCAGCGCGGCGTGGAGATTACGGCCGCCCTCTCCCGGCCCACCGCCCGCCAGCACATGACCAGCAAACGCTTTGCCGCCGCGCTGATCGATCTCAGCATGGCGCATGAAGATGCCAGCGGCATGGGCCGTTGGATTTCAGAGGAAGACGGCCTCGCTGGGCTGCCCCTGATTGTTCTCAGCCGTCCGCAGGCAGACTTTACCGAGCGCGAACTTGCGCTGCTCAGCCACGCTACGGAAATCATCGACCCGGCCGCGGACGATGAAACCATCGTCACCGCGATAGAAACCCAATGCCGCCGCCTGCACGCCAGCGCGCCGATGATGCCCCTGCCCGGCCTGTCCGCGCTGGCGGTAACCGATCTTGTTTCCGGCCTCTTCACACGCGGTTTCTTTGAGGCGCATCTGCCGCGCCAGATGGAAATCGCCAGTGAGCAGGCCGAAGCGCTCTCCGTTCTCACGCTTCGTCTGGATGTCGAGTTTTCAAACTCCCGCCCCGCCCAGCACGCCGCAGGCGACATCATCCGCAGCCAGATCCGCGACACAGACTGCGCCGCGCTCGTCCAGCCGGGCGTCTATGCGATCTCCCTGCCCGCCACGCCCTATCGCGGCGGCGTGCGCCTTGCCGAACGGATCAATGACGCCATGAGCCGGGCGGGCAACCATCCCGGCCTCAGCTGGCGCGTTACAGAGAAGCGCAGCTATCACACGCCACAGACATTCCTTGCCGCCTCCCTTATCGGACCATTCGTCCGGATACGGATTGCGGCTTAAGGACCGGACCTCAATCCTCGCTCAGCAGGCCGCTTTTAATCGGCTTTGCCCATTTGTCTTCCGGCGCCGCCGCCTTGCGCGAGGGCATGCTGGCCACCGCGTCCGTGGAGGCGGGCGAGACAATGCCGCAGGCCGCTTCCAGCTCGCGCAGGAACGCCTTGGCGCCAGATAGCCGCCGCTCCGGCGTGCCGCCCAGCCCGGAATGCACCAGTTTCGAATCCGGGCGCAGCTTCATCTGGTTTGGCCGTGTGCGGACAATCTGCATGAGCTTCTGCGGGTCCATCACGGTATCACTGCGGAAGGTGAACAGCGCGCCCTTCTCGCCCGCGTCCAACTTGGCAATGCCCAGCGCCTTGCACGAAACCTTGATCGCCGTCACATCCAGCAACTGGCGCGTCGGCTCCGGCAGAGGGCCAAACCGGTCGATCAGCTCTGCCGCAAAGGCTTCGCGATCCTGCGCGGTGATGATGTCCGATAGGCGGCGATAGAGCGACAGCCGCACGTTGAGATCATCCACATAATCTTCCGGGATCAGAACGGCGACGCCGAGATTGATCTGCGGCGACCAATCGTCGGCCACATCCGCGTCATCGCGCGCGCCGGCCTGAAGCGCCTTCACGGCATCTTCCAGCATCGACTGGTAGAGCTCCACGCCAACCTCTTTGACCTGGCCCGATTGCTGATCGCCCAGCAGGTTACCTGCGCCGCGCATGTCGAGATCGTGGCTCGCAAGCTGGAAACCGGCACCGAGCGAGTCGAGCGACTGGAGCACTTTGAGGCGCTTTTCGGCGCTCTCGGTCACCACCTTGTCTTTCGGGGTCGTAAAGTAGGCATACGCACGAAGTTTCGAGCGGCCCACGCGCCCGCGCAGCTGGTAGAGCTGGGCGAGACCAAACATGTCGGCGCGGTGGATAATCAACGTGTTGGCACGTGGAATATCCAGCCCGCTTTCAACAATCGTTGTAGACAGCAGCACATCATATTTGCCCTCATAGAAGGCCGTCATGATGTCTTCCAATTCTCCTGCCGCCATCTGGCCATGGGCCACGATGAAGGAGACTTCGGGCACATGCGTGCGCAGGAAGTTTTCCAGCTTGTCGAGATCAGTGATGCGCGGCGCGACGAAGAAAGCCTGACCGCCGCGATACTTCTCGCGCAGCAGGGCTTCGCGCAGCGTGACGGTGTCCTCCTCGGTGATGTAGGTGCGCACCGAGAGGCGGTCCACCGGCGGCGTCGCAATGATCGAGAGATCGCGAATACCGGTGAGTGCCATTTGCAGCGTACGCGGAATAGGCGTGGCAGACAGCGTCAGGACGTGCACGTCCGATTTCAGCTCTTTCAGGCGCTCCTTGTGCTTCACGCCAAAACGCTGTTCTTCGTCCACGATCATCAGGCCGAGCCGTTTGAAATTCATGTCCTTGCTGAGCACGGCATGGGTGCCGACAACGACATCCACGCTGCCGCTGGCGAGGCCATCGCGCGTCTCCGCCGCCTCGCGGGCGCCGACAAAACGTGACAGGGCACGGACCTTCAGCGGCCAGCCGGCGAAGCGTTCCTCGAAGGTCTTGAAATGCTGCCGGGCGAGCAGCGTTGTCGGCGCAATCACCGCCACCTGCTTGCCGCTCATGGCGGCTACGAAGGCCGCGCGCAGGGCCACTTCGGTTTTGCCAAAGCCCACATCGCCGCAGACGAGACGGTCCATCGGCTTTCCGGACGAGAGATCGCCAAGCACATCTTCAATGGCCGAGAGCTGGTCGTCGGTTTCCTCATAGGGGAAGCGCGCGGCAAACTCTTCATAGAGGCCCTGCCCGCTCTGCACCGCTTCGGCGCGCTTGAGTTCGCGGGCTGCGGCGATCTGCATGAGCTCGGCTGCCATCTCAAGGATGCGCTTCTTGGCTTTCGCCTTGCGCGTCTGCCAGCCAGCCCCGCCGAGGCGATCGAGTTGGCTCTCGGACTCCTCCGAGCCATAGCGACTGATGAGGTCGATATTCTCTACAGGGATGAAAATCATGTCACCGCCGGCATATTCAAGCTGCAGGCAGTCATGGGGCGCGCCGGTCACTTCCAGCGTCTTGAGGCCGATATATTTGCCCACGCCATGGTCAATATGCACGACGAGATCGCCGGGCGTGAGCGAGGTGGCGTCGGTGATGAAGCTCGCGGATTTGCGCTTGCGGCGCGGCGCGGCCAGGCGGTCGCCCAGCACGTCCGCTTCCGAAATCATCGCCACATCCGGAAGGTTGAAGCCTTCTTCCAACGGCACTTCGGCGACCGTGAAGTCAGTCTTCTTCGCTGCGTCGAGGGAATGCACCTGCGCCAGCGCGGTCAGGCCGTGATCGCTCAGCACGTTGATCAGACGGTCAGCCGACCCCGCCGACCAGGCGGCGAACACCACCGGCTTGCCGCTGGCATAGAGCGCGCGGGCGTGGGCGATCACGGTTTCGAAGATGTTCTCGTCCGTCCGCTGACGTTCAGGCGCAAAGTCCCGCCCCCGGCGCCCGCCCATGTCAAAGGCGTTGGGCGAAGGCTCACCCGGCGAGAAGCGCACGACTGCGTTCGTCGCCAGCAGATCGTCGAGTTCCTCCAGGTCCAGATAGAGCCGGCCCGGCGGCAGCACGCGCGCCTTGCGGATGTCGCCGCCGCCTGCCTCAAGGCGCGCAGCGTAATAGTCGGCCGCCTGCGTAAGGCGTTCATGCGCCGCTTCGCTGGTCAGGTGGCTCAGCCCGAAAAGCGCGCCGGGTCCCACATAGTCAAACAGCGTGTCGACCTGTTTATGAAACAGCGGCAGCCAGGATTCCACGCCCTGCCGGCGGATCGAGGCGCGCGCAGCTTCATACATCTGGTCGCCCGAGGGCGGCCCGAAGGTTTCCAGAAACCGGTCGCGGAAGGCGGCCAGCACATTGTCATTGAAAAGGATCTCGCTGACGGGCGCGAAGGTGACGGCCTCGGCCTTGCCGGTGGAGCGCTGAGTTTCGGTATCGAAGGTGCGGATCGTCTCCAGCACGTCGCCGAAGAAGTCGAGCCGGAAAGGCTCAGCCGCCGTCGGCGGGAAAATGTCGATGATGCCCCCGCGCACCGCATACTCGCCCTGCTCGCGCACGGTGCCGGAGCGGACATAGCCGTTGAAGGCGAGATATTCGGTGAGGTCGTTCGCCTTCACCGTCTCTCCGGCGCGGATCGAGAGCGAGGCTTTCTTCAGCGTCTCGACCGGCGCCGAGCGCTGCACGAGGGCGCCCGCGGTCGTGATCACCAGCAGCGGGCCTTGCGATTTCTCATAGCGCGAGATGCGGGCGAGGCCCGCGCAGCGCCGCGCGGCCACCGCAGGGGTCGGGCTGATCCGGTCATAGGGCAGTACGTCCCAGCCGGGCAGATCCACCTGCTCCAGCCGCGGCGCCGCAAACAGCGCCATCCGTCTTGCCGCCTGCGCGATCCGGTCATCCCGCGCCACATAAACACCGATCCCGCCACGCTTCAGCAAAGCCTCGCAGAAGACGATCAGGTCGGCGCCAAACGGCGCCCCGGCAAAAGCGGTGGGGCCGCTCGAGGATGAAAGGACATCAGCGGGTGTCATGGCAATCTCGTTCTGGGTGGCCAGCCGGTGCGGTCAGCCACCGCGAGGGGCGTAGCGGAAGCCGATCAGCTGGTCCAGCACCGGGCCCTTGTGTTTGTCAGGCACAGGCTCCTGCCCCACAAGCCAGGCAAAGATTTCCCAGTCGGGCACGTCCAGCAGACGCTCAAACTCGTCGAGCCCATCCTGGCTCATCGATTCGAGCGACTGGTCGGCAAAGCTGCCCATCAGAAGGTCCAGCTCCCGGAAGCCCCGGCGCCAGGCGCGGAATTTAAGTTTGCTGCGGCGGGTATCGTCCATCAGAGCTCGGGTCCTTCTCGGGTCCGCCAGAAACTCCAACGCCGTTGGAGTTTTTTTGGAGTTTTTGCCGCCTCGTTGGAGGAACGGTTGGAGTTTTTTCGGGCCCTTATCCACGGGATTGGCCCGGCGCTATTCAACTAGGTTCGGCAGGCCCCGAAGGCAATTGAAACGCAGCAGATTGTTCCGCGCGCCCGCGCCGCCTAAACTCGCCCCACGATGCGAGACGAGCGACTCTTTCCGCTGTTTGCCGGCCTTGAGACGCTTACCGGCGTCGGCCCCAAAATGACGCCCCTGCTGCAGAAGCTGGTGGGCGGGACAACGGTATGGGACCTCGTGCTCCACCTGCCTGACCGCTGGCTGGACCGGCGCGTGCGGGCAAACTTTGACGAAACCGTGCCTGGTGAAGTCGTCACCGTGAAAGGCGAGGTGCACGCCTATCACCAGCCCTTCAATGACCGCTCCCCGCACCGCGTCCAACTTGTTGATTCTACGGGATTTCTGACGCTCTCCTATTTCCGCGCCGACCCGCGCTGGATGAAGTCCCAGTTTCCGATCGGGGCCACCCGCATCGTCTCGGGCCGGGTGGAGGAATATCGCGGCGAGCGCCAGATTACCCATCCCGACTTCGTGGTCGACCCTGCCAAGGGGGAAGCCCCTCCAGCCGTAGAGCCGATTTACAGCTTGAGTGCCGGCCTCACCAACCGCCGGGTCCATACCCTCGCCTTGCAGGCCTTGAGCCTCGTGCCCGATGATTTGCCGGAATGGGCAGATCCGCATCTTGTCGCCCAGAAAGGCTGGCCCGCTTTCAAGGAAGCGCTCAGCTGGCAGCATGATCCGAAGGTCTATGACGAAGACCGCTTCGCCCTGGCGCGGGAACGGCTCGCCTATGACGAAGCCCTCGCCCGCGAATCGGCTTTCGCCCTTGCCCAAGCCGCGCGGCGCCAGCGCCCGGCACCTATCATCAAGGCCCCGCCCAGCGCCGTGAACCGCCTGATCGACGCGTTGCCCTATCGCCCCACGGGCGCCCAGATGCGGGCGGCGGCCGACATCAGCTCGGACGTTGCGCGCGGCTATCCGATGCGCCGTTTGCTGCAAGGCGATGTGGGCGCGGGCAAGACACTGGTGGCCGCCTTTGCCGCGGTTGAGGCCGCCGCAGCGGGTTTTCAATCCGCTTTCATGGCGCCCACCGAAGTGCTGGCCCGCCAGCAATATGACACGCTCGACGCCTTGCTTTCGCCGCTTGGCTACACTGTGGCCGCACTCTCTGGCCGCGACCGGGGCAGCGCCCGCGAAGCCACGCTGATGGGCCTCGCCGACGGGTCGATCCAGATCGTGGCAGGCACGCACGCCCTCTTTCAGGAGGCGGTGAACTTCCGGAATCTGGGCCTCATCATCGTGGACGAGCAGCACCGGTTCGGCGTGTCAGACCGGATGAAGCTCGCAGGCAAATCAGAAAACCCGCACATGCTGGTGATGAGCGCCACGCCCATTCCGCGCACGCTGGCGCAGGCGGTTCACGGCGATCTGGATGTGTCGATCCTCGACGAGAAACCGCCGGGCCGGAAACCGGTCGAAACCCGCGCCGTGCCCGATACGCGGCTGGAAGATGTGATCGAAGCCATCGGCCGCGCCTTGAAGCGCGGCGAGCGGGCGTTCTGGGTCTGCCCGCGCGTGGATATCGAGGACGACGATTCCTCAGCCGTCGTGCGCCATGCCGCCCTGGAAGAAGAGCTGCATGTGAAGGCGGGCCTGGTACATGGCCGCCTGAAAGCCTCCGAAAAGGACGCCGCGCTGGAAGACTTCCGCACCGGGCGCACACGCATCCTGGTTGCCACCACGGTCATCGAAGTTGGCGTCGATGTGCCTGAAGCCACCATCATGGTGATCGAACGCGCCGAAGGCTTCGGCCTGGCCCAGCTCCACCAGTTGCGCGGACGCGTGGGCCGGGGCGACAAGCCCTCCTTCTGCCTGCTGCTCTACCGCCCGCCTCTAGGGGACACGGCGCGGGAGCGGCTCGACACCTTGCGCCGCACCGAAGACGGTTTCGAGATCGCCGAAGCCGACTTCCGCCTGCGCGGCGCTGGCGACGTTCTGGGGGTTCGGCAAGCGGGCATGACCGACTACCGGATCATTGATCTGGCAAAACACGCCGCGCTTCTGGAAATCGCCCGCAAGGATGCCGAAGCCGTTCTGACAGGCGACCCGGACCGCAAGGGTGAGCGTTGGCAATCGCTGCGCATAGCGCGGGAACTGTTGACGCCGCGCGTGGTGCAGGGCGCCGAAACCGGCTCGTGAAGCCGCTATTTGGCGGGGTTCGAGTTCGGCGCAAGAGGCTGGCCGGGTAACGGATAGTCCGGAACCACAAGGCCACCAGAGAAGATGATCTTCGCGCCTTCCTCAACGCTCATGTCCAGACGCACGATCTTGGCTTCGGCGACGTAGAGGAGGAATCCGGATGTCGGGTTGGGTGTCGTCGGCACAAAGATACCGATGAAATTCTCACCCAGCCTCTGGCGCATCTCGCCCTTGATCGGTCCTGCTACAAATCCGATGACCCAGCTTCCCTCGCGTGGATATTCAACCATCGCGACTTCTTTGTACTGACCCGCCGTATTGTTCTGGAAAACATCGCGGATCTGCTTGAACACCGAGTAGACCGACCGCACGACGGGAACACGTGTCAGGACCCGGTCTGTCAGATCGACAAAGAATTTGCCGAGGAAATTTGTGGCAACCGCGCCTACCAGTGTCAGGAACAGGATCAGGATGATCAGTCCAAAGCCCGGCACGGCGTAATCGAGATAGGTTTCTGGCCGCAGACTCGGCGGCAGCAACGGCACAACGCGGCTGTCGATCAGGTTGATCAGGAATTCCAGAATCACGAATGTCGCGACAATCGGCAAGGCGATCAGCATGCCGGCCACAAACCGCGCACGCAGCCAGGCCAGCAGTCCCTGCTTGGCGGGAGGCTGGACTTCTACGATGCCATAATCCGGCTTTTCATTCTCTGACATGAATCTGACCCTATGACGCTGCGGCCTTCCTCAGCGTTACCGCTTGGCGCGCACCTTCTTCCGCGTAATTGTGGCGAAGATGGGAACCGTAACCGATATAGAAAAGGCCCTCAGTGATTGGGCCACCGCGCATTATGGCGCAGGCGCCGCCGTTGCCGGCTTGCGGCGCCTTTCAGGCGGCGCAAGCCAGGAGACATGGGCGTTTGAAGTGGACGCAGGAGAGAAAAGCGAAGCGCTGATTCTCCGCCGCGCGCCGGGGGGTTTGGCCACGCCCCGCGCGTCTGAAGCCGTCACCCTTGCCACTGAAGCCGCCCTTCTGGGCGCCACCGACAAGGCCGGTGTGCGAGTGCCAGGCGTGCGCTATGTCTCGGCGCCCGGAAGCACCCTGGGCGAAGCGTTCATCATGAAGCGGATCGAGGGGGAAACCCTTGGCCGCAAGATCCTGCGGGATGCCGAATACGAAACCGCGCGCGCCAGGCTGACGAAAGATTGTGGCGAAGCGCTCGCCGGCATCCATTCGGTGCCGCTCAAAGGGCTGCCCGACCTGCCCACGAGCCTCGGGCGCAATCAGATCGACAAGTACGAGGCCGTTTACCGCGAGTTTGATCTGCCGCGCCCGGTCTTTGAACTCGCCTTTGCCTGGCTGAAGGAAAACGAGCCCGAGCCTGCCGAGCCGGTGCTGGTGCACGGCGATTTCCGGCTCGGCAACCTCATTGTGGACGAGAACGGCCTCGGCGCCGTGCTCGACTGGGAACTCGCCCATATCGGCGATCCGCGCGAAGACATCGCCTGGCTCTGCGTCAACTCCTGGCGTTTCGGGCAGACCGAGAATCGCGTTGGCGGCTTTGGCCAGCTCGACGAGTTGCTTGATGCCTACGCTGGCGCTGGCGGCGCCCGTTACCGCCCGGCCGACATCGACTGGTGGGAAATCATGGGCAGCCTGAAATGGGGCGTCATGTGCATGACCATGTACGGCGCCTTCAAGACCGGCGCCGACCCAAGCGTCGAGCGTGCGGCCATCGGCCGGCGGGTGTCAGAAAACGAGATTGATCTCATCAACCTGTTCGAGGGACTTGGACGCCATGCATGACGCCCCCTCCGCCAAGGAACTGATCGAAGCGGTAAAATCCTTCCTCGACAAGACCGCGATGGTCCAGCTGCAAGGCCATGCCGCCTTCCATGCCCGCGTGGCGTCCAATGCGCTCGCCACCGTGCTGCGCGAAATGGAGCAGCGCCCTGCCGCCGAAGCAAGAGAGCGCGAGCGCTTGCAGGCGCTTCTGAACTCGAAAGAGACAGATGTCAGCCTCTTGAACCGGGCACTGTGTGAGGAAATCCGGTCCAAGCGGGTTGACCTGGCGACGCCGGGCCTGTTGACCCACCTAAAATCGACCACAATTGACCAATTGTCTGTCGACCAGCCGGGCTATTCGGGACTTCGGACCGCTGCCCGCTAAGTTGCGAGGGTAGCGATGAATAAGTTTGTTCTGATGGGTATGGGCGCAGCGGTGCTGATTGCGGGCGGCGTAGCCGCGTGGATGATCACATCCAAGCCGGAACCAGAGCCCATCCCGCTTGATCCTTATGACTACGCGCTGGTCGAAAGCTGGGATGCAAAACCCACCGAGCAGCCCGCGGCCGTATGGGAAGACGGCTGGGCGATTGATGTTGTTCAGCTCACCGCCGACACCCGCCGCAATCCAGAGGATTTCGTCGCAGCTCTCAGCTCCATCGGCCCCGTCTACGCCCCCAAACTCCGCGCACTGGACTTTGCCGAAGACGCCGCCAGCGCGCTGCAGGAATATCTCGAAACCAGTAATAATGGCCGCGCCTTCGTCATCGCCACCAATCAGCCCCTGCCTGCCAGCGCGGTGCCGGTCATCAATGCGGACGCCATGGTGCGCGCCCGATTTGGCGGCGTGCTGTTGCTGGAGGATCAGGAAACGGCTTTCGCACCGGGCGTAAACCCGGCGAGCGTCTGCTCTGACCGGTTTGGCGCAGGAGAAGTCTGCGCAGCGCCCGTTGCGATCAAACGCACCGATGGCGAATGGGTCATCGACGAGGAAGGCCCGGCGGGCGAGGCGGTGCTCGATGGCTTTGCCGAATGGCTCGACGGCAGCGCGCCGAAACTGGCAGAGCCGCTGGGCGATCTGGAAGAAGTCGAGATCATCGACATCCGCCGCCCTGGCCAAACGGACTAGAGCGCCAGGTTAAGCTGGCTTCGCGGAGGGCTGGTTTTCCGGCGCCGCGCGCTTGAACGGTTCAAGCGCCTGGCACGCCGCATCCACGGCCACAAGCCTTAGGAAGGGCGCCAGATCAACCTTGAACCGGCGCGCATTTGCCATCTGTGGGATGAGTGCGATTTCGGCGATTCCCGGTGTATCTCCGAACAGGAAATCCCGGCCGGCCGATGCCTGCGCCATCTCCTCCAGAGCGCGGAAACCTCTGACAATCCACTCTGCATACCAACGGGAAACCGCCGCATCGTCCGCGCCAAACTCCTGGCGCAGATAGGCAAGCGGGCTGAGATTGTTGAGCGGGTGAATGTCGCAGGCGATAATGTCAGCAAAGGCCCGCGCCTGAAGGCGTGCCCAGGGATCGGCAGGCAGCAAAGCCGGTCCCGGCAGGCTCTCTTCAATCCATTCCAGAATAGCCATCGATTGGCCCGCCATGCGCCCATCGACCTCAATTGACGGCACCCGCATCTGAGGGTTCAGCCGGCGGTATTCATCCGTGAGCTGTTCATCTACTCCGCTCAGAATATTGATTGGGACCAGGCTGTAATCGGCGCCCTTCAGATTGAGCGCGATGCGGACGCGGTAAGCGGCGGATGACCGCCAATAATCATAAAGCCGGATCACACGAGATCCTCCAGTTCCAGAATGGACAACAGTTCTTCGCGCGCCAGGCGGCATTCATCTGCAAAGGCCGGATCAGCGAGATCTGCCGGAGACAGACGGTCCCGATAGGTGCGGCGCACGGCGGCCTGCAATTCGTCGATCAGCTCCTCATCCAGCAGCACGCCGGAGTGGCATTCGGCCAATTCGTCTGGCGTCATCACAACCCGTAGCCGCAGGCAGGCAGGCCCGCCGCCATTTCGCATCGACTGGCGCACATCCACATATTGCACCCGGCCGATCGGCCCGTTACCCGCAACCATCTGATCGCAGAAGCGCCGGGCCGTTTCTGTTTCCTGCGCCTCAAGCGGCGCAACAAGTACCAGCCGGTCTTCGCCCGGAAACTGGAGAAGCTGGGAATTGAAAAGGTAGGACCGGATTGCGTCCTCCAGCGGAACATCCGCTTGCGGAACCATCACGGGCTTCAGGTCGAACAGACCGTCCGCAGCGCGGCGAAGGGCCTCCAGAGTGGCGGCAGTATCTTCAAACGCAGCCTCATGGAAGAACAGGGTATCGAGCGCGCCAACACAAACGACGTCGTTGTGAAATGCGCCGGCTTCGATAGCGCGCCTGGATTGACGCGCGAATACGGTGCGCGTGGGATCAAGTTCATGTGCCCGCGCAACAGATTCAGCTGCCAGGCGTGTCTGGCGCGCCGGAAACCCGGCCGTCGGCTCCCCCGCATCGCGGCCGTACACAAACAGCTCCACGCCCTGCGCGCCGTGTTCTGCACACAGACGGACATGATTGGCCGCGCCTTCATCAGAAAAGTCCGGATGGGACGGCAATGCCCCATGAACTGAAAATCTGTGATCGCCTGCAAATATGGAGATCAAAGTTGTTGTCGTATCAGGATGTTCCAGGCTGCGGTGCAACATGGTTGAGAGATTGGCCGCCGTGAAATGCAGCAGGCCATCTCCCGTGTCTGCCGAGGGCGAAACGGTTGCTGCATTCGCGGTCCACATGCTGCTGGCAGAATAGGCAGCCTTCAGAAGGCGGGGCGCTTGCTTTCCAGCCGCCTCGATAATGTTCGCGT
This sequence comes from Hyphomonas neptunium ATCC 15444, assembly GCF_000013025.1. Lineage (NCBI taxonomy): Bacteria > Pseudomonadati > Pseudomonadota > Alphaproteobacteria > Hyphomonadales > Hyphomonadaceae > Hyphomonas > Hyphomonas neptunium. The sequence goes on from NC_008358.1 coordinate 2,069,263, forward strand.
CAGTTCCTGTGAAACCTGCCGAAACAAGGATGTCGAAATTCGGCCGCGGCAACGGCGGCAGCACGCCCTGAGCCAGCCCCGCTCGAACAAGGAAGCGCATCTTCTCCAGCCCCTGCACGGCCGCTTCTCGGGGATTGGACACATCACCGGCATTCCTTGAACTCGCAAGGTTGCCATCCGACAGGCCCCCATAATTATGGCTCGGACCGATCAACCCATCGAAATTGACCTCAACAGCATCCCTCATGCTTCAGCCTCAACGATCCATGCTGCCGCCTTCAAGCGAACACGGCCATCCTCGCCAGCCAACTCCTGGAGCTTGGCGACAATAACGCCCTTGACCGTTTCCGGATCAATCCCCTGCTCGCCCATTGCGCGCGACAAAGGGCCCATCTCAAGCATGAATGCAGCGCTCTCTTCAGCTGTTGTTCCGGGCAATGCCAGGTCACCATCCCATGGCGTGACTGTGATGTTTCTCCAGCCGCTATCCATCAGCACACGGTTTACATAATCGGCATCCCCAAAAGCGAAGGGGCCGGGCGTGCCGGGTGGAGGGGGCGCTGGAGGTGTTGTAAGAAGATGCATGGCGGCCTGCAACGGCGTCAGCGCCCAGGCGTTCTCCTGCAATGGACGCCAGCAGGCAAAACGCAGACGGCCCTTCGGCTTCACGCTGGCCCGGATGTTGGCAAAGGCCGCGACTGGGTCTGCAAAGAACATCACCCCGAAGCGGGAAATAACAAGATCAACCGGCTCTTTCGGTCTCCAGACGGCTGCGTCGGCGACGATAAATTCGATCCCCGCACTGACAGCAGCAGATCTCTGCTTTGCAAGTTCGACCAGCGGCGCAGACACATCCACACCCGTCACCGAGACATTTACAGCGCTGCCGGCCAAATTCAGCGATAAAGCGCCTGCGCCACAGCCGATGTCCATCACAGACTGGCCGGGACTGGGCAGAACCGATGCAATGATCGCATCCACAAAGGGCGCCAGCATGACATCCATTCTGTCGGCGTCACGCACCCATTTCTGTCCGGCAGGGCCGTTCCAGTATTCAATCTGCGAGGTGTTATCCATTTTTTCTTTCCTCAGGACGGGAAACCCGGCGCCGTCATCCGCGCAGCTTTCGGCGCCAGCTGGCTGGCTTGCGGCCAGGCGCAGTAATCCGCCGCATAATACGCTCCCGGACGGAAGTTTCCCGACAAGCCCGGACCGCCAAATGGCATGGCGCCACTTGCGCCAGCCGTTGGCCGGTTCCTGTTCAGAATACCCGCCCGCATTTCGCTGTAAGCACGGGCCCATAGCGCGTCATCGTCACTTACAAGCCCGCCGGACAGGCCGTATCTGGATGCGTTTGCCCGCGCTATCGCCTCGTCAAAACTCGCCACACGGACAATCTGTATGAGCGGACCGAACAGTTCTTCATCCGGAACATCCCGCGCTTCGGTTACATCTACAACGCCCGGAGACACAAAGCCGGTGCCCTGCGGTCCAGCCTCCAGCGGAAGCAATGAAGCGGCGCCCTTGGAAAGCAGCATCTCATAGAACGCCACGGCCTGCGAGGCGGCGGTGTGAGACACCAGTGGCCCCATGAAGATGCCGGGCTCGTCCCAGGCGCCCACCTCAATGCCTTTGGCCCGCGCTATAATTGCCTCCAATACCTTGTCACCGAATGCGCCATTGGGAAGGATCAACCGGCGCGCACAGGAACAGCGTTGCCCTGTCGTCAGATAGGCAGACTGGGCCGCGATGTCGGCTGCCGCGTCAACATCTGCAGGCTCCCAGACAATCAAAGGATTGTTGCCACCCATTTCAAGGGCAAGGATCACCTCTGGACGGCCTGCGAAGTGCTTATGAAAAAACACGCCCGTCGCCGCAGAGCCCGTAAACAAAAGCCCATTGATGGGCTGATCGATGAGCGCTGCACCCGTATCGCGGCCGCCGTGAACAATATTGAGACATCCTGGCGGCAGACCGGCGGCCTCGAACGCATCTGCCATCAGGCGGGCGACGGACGGCGCCAATTCGGAGGGCTTGAAAACGCAGGTGTTTCCCGCCAACAGCGCCGGAACGATATGACCATTGGGCAAATGGCCAGGAAAGTTGAATGGTCCGAACACGGCCATTACGCCATGGGGCCGGTGTGTGAGACGGGACTGCCCGAACGCCGCGGGCTCATCACGCTCGCCGGCACGTTCTTTCAAAGCGGCCACAGATACGGCAATCTTGGCCTTCATCGTGGCCGCTTCTGCCTGAGAGTCCCACAGCGCCTTTCCCATATCCCGGCTGATGGCTTCGGCGATTTCCCCGGCGCGCTTTCCCAGTTCCTCCGCGTACCGCTCGAGGATCGAGATGCGTTCCGCAACAGGCGTTCTGGCCCAGCCGGAGAATGCAGCTTGGGCGGAGGCAACAGCGGCCTTTACATCTTCTGCATTTGCAGAGCCGCCCTGCCAGCTGACTTCGCCCGTCGCCGGACAGTTCTTCGCAAATGACGCGCCGCCGCCGACATGCCATTTTACATCGATATAGACACCATCAGACATTACTTACTCCGTACCCAGATCCTTGCCGGCATGCCAGGTTTCAGCCGCAATGCTTCAAGGATTTCCGCAGACGCCACCAAACCGCTGTCGCCCCGTCGCACAAATTTTCCGAGACAGACACGGAAATCCGGCAGACGGTTGCTCGACAGCATACCCTGGCGCGCATCCTTGTCGCCTTCTACCTCGCCGGCCTCTACCGTAACAACGCGGCTTTCCTGGATCGTGCGGATATGACGCCTCTGGGCCGCGACCAGCGGACCGCCATCAAAGATGTCGACCGTCCGGTCGAACTCGAAGCCTTCCCACTGCAGCAGCTTGTAGGCGCCAACGCCTTCAGAATGGCACCGACCGATGACTTCGCGCGCCTCTGGCGGGAGCAGGTCAACATAGACCGGGTAGCGCGGCATCAGGTCGACGATGAACTGGTTGTCGGTCGTCGCCGAAAGGCGGTCAGCCTCGGCGAAGTCCATCCGGAAGAAGTGCCGGCCCAGACACTCCCAGAAGGGCGACTCGCCGGTATCATCCACCACGCCGCGAAGTTCGGCCAGTACGCGGTCGCTGAAGCGCTCCGGGGCAGCCGCCATCAGAAGATACCGTGATTGCGCGGCGAGGCGGCCCGCGCCCCCTCCCCGGTGATCCGGCTTGAGAAACAATGTGCCGACTTCCGTGTAGCCGACATATTCATTCGTCAGGATAAGCGCGTCCATATCAAAGCGGAGGTTTCCTGCCGCATGGCTCGCCTGCGCCAGTGTGATGATGCGATAGTTGAAGAAGGGCTGATCAATCCCGGTGCCGGCTTTCACGGCGGAGCAGCCAACCACCTTGCCGGTGGGCACATGCTCCATCATCATCAGATACTTTCCGTACTGAAGATTCTGCTGCCGTCCATGAAATGCCCGCTCGGATTTTTCGAGCCGCTCCATCAGGATGGGCTCATCGACCGGCAAGCTGGTAAATCCAGGGCCGGACAATTCCGCCAGCCCCATCAGGGCCTCGAGATCATCGAGCCTTGAAGGACGCATCACATATTCGGTTGTCATTCAGCGCCCCATCAGGTCCTTGATGCGCTTCCCATCCATCCGGCCGTCCGCCAGCCGGTTGAGGATCAACGCCGAGAGCGTCGCGCGCTCCACAAAACTGTCGACGATGACGAACTCCTCATTTGAGTGAATCCGGCCACCGCGCACGCCGAGCGTATCCACATTCGGAACCCCGGCCGCGAAAATATTGTTGCCTTCACAGACCCCGCCCGTATCGACGAATTCCAGGTCCAGGCCGATCGCGCAGCCGGTTGCGTGGACCGCGTCAAACAGGGCCTGCTGCGCCGTATTGCGAGGCTTGGGTGGGCGATAAAAGCCGCCATGCAGATGGCCGTGAATGCCGTTGCGCGCCGTTGCGCGTTCAAAGAGGCGGCCGACCTGCTGGGTTGCCCAGGCTGAGGCCTCCGCATCGGGCGCACGGGCACCGAACCGCACAACTGCCAGATCCGGCACGATATTGACCGGTCCGCCGCCTTCGATTGCACCGACATTGAACGTGACGCCGTCGCGCTGACCGTTCAGCCCTTCCAGGCCGACCACCAGCTCAGCGGCCGCCTCGATAGCGCTGCGGCCTTCTTCTTTTGCACGGCCGGCATGGGCGGCGCGGCCATGGAGCACGATGTCGAACACGGCAGAGCCCTTGCGCCCGCCAGACATGGCGCCCGTCTCCATTGCGGGCTCATAGGTCATGCCGATGTGCGCGCCGGAACGGGCAGCTTCCGTGAGAGCGCCGGCGCTTGCAAAGTTTCCGATTTCCTCATCCGGCGTCATGACGATCCGGTAGCCGAGGCGATCCTTGAGCGGACCAGCTTCGAATGCCTTGAGGGCTTCGAGCATCAGGCTCAGCCCTCCCTTCATGTCGGCCATTCCCGGCCCGTTGATCTGGCCATTGCCAAGATCCCGGATGGTCTCGAACGTGCCCGGCGGAAAGACGGTGTCATAGTGGCCGGACATAACCACCTGGATCGGCGCGGAGGGGCGCGACTGGACCTGGATGATCGGGCCGGTGTGCATTTCGGACGTCCGGCCATCAGCGCCGACCGTTTCAAAGCCGGGGCCTTCGACCAGGTTGACGTCGGCCTCAAGCGCCGAGAATGCATCCGCCAGCTTGGGGGCCAGCGTCTTCAGGCCATCGATATTGTAACTGCCGGTGTTGATGGAGGACCAGCCATGCGCGCGCGTGACCATATCCGTTGCGGCCGCGGCAAGACGCTCGCGAGCGGCCTCATCTTCGCGGGTAAGAGAGCTGAGTTGGTTCATAGCCCCTTGGTTTCACAGCTGAAGCCACCCGGCAAGCCTTCGCCCTTACCCCACGAAAACAAAAAACGGCCCAGCTTTCGCCGGGCCGTTTCCTTAAGGGTATCAATCGCCGTTACTGAACGATGATCGTAACTTCCGAACGACGGTTCAGAGGCTCGCGAACACCATCCTGCGTGGCTTTCGCCAGGGCGGTCTCGCCTTTACCGTCTTGGGTGATCAGCGTGTTGGCAATACCGCGCTCGGAGAGAGCAGCTGCAACCACGTCAGCGCGGCGAACCGACAGACGCTGGTTGTAGTCGGGGTTACCCGAGGTATCGGTGTGACCAACGATCGTCACCGAACCAGCAGCACAACCTTCAACCGAACGGATGTTGGCAACAGCCTGATCGATAACGGCCGCAGCCTGGCTCGTCACGTCCGAGCGATCCCACTCGAAGTAAACAACGAACTCTTGGCTGAGAGCAGAACACTGCTGAGCCAGCGGAGGCGTCGTCTCTTCAGGCGGAGGCGGCGGAGGTGGCGGTGGTGGCGGCGGAGGTGGTGGCGGAGGCGGCGGCGGTGGTGGTGGCGGAGGCGGCGCCGGAGGAGCTGCGAAGGAATAACGCAGACCCAGAGTTGCCGAGTGATCCTGATAGTTCGCGTCGTAGCCTGGGCCACCGTGCTTACCGGCGAAGTCGAGATCTTCAACGGTGAAGTACTTGTAGCCAACGTCCATGGTGAGACGCTCGCTCAGCTTGAAGCCGACGCCGAGCAGGCCCTGGTAGGCAATGCCGGTTGCTTTGTCGGAGAAGCCGTTCAGCGCGTGGGAATCGTCGCCATCAACGAGAACGCGGTTCGATGCTTTTGCATCAACCCGTGCGCCACCAACACCGAGACCGATGTAAGGGACGATCGTGCCGCCTTTGTTGAAGTCGTAAAGGCCGTTGACCATCAGGTCAGTGACGCTGACATGGCCCGAAGCATTTGCCGTGCCGGGAAGCACGCCATTGATTGCAGTCGGGACGTCAATGCCGCCATTGCGATTGCCGAGAACGGTTTCGAGGCGCAGGCCGTTTGCAAAGCCGTAGCCAAGACCGATACCAAGGCCGCCGTTTTCAGTCGCCGACGAATCACCAGCGATCGTGCCGTTGACGTCAGTCGCGCCGTCGTGATCCAGAATGCCGTCGAAGGTGTACTGCGCGTCAGCGCGACCATACCAGCCGTCTTCGGCGTGCGCAGTCGCGCCAACAGTCGCAAGAGCGGCCGCGGCGGTCGCGCACAACAGAGTTTTCTTCATACTCAATCCCCTTTTGTGTGCCGAATGACGGGATTGCCCTCGGCCGCAGGTTCATAGCGGGTATTAACCGCATGCTTTGGTGTTAAACGTTTTTTCCGCCGTCCGCGAGCATTATTCATTCAAATGACCCCGTTTGCAGTGGAAATTCCTAGTCACCGAGACCCTTTTGCAACAGGTCCCGAAGGCCATAAAACACCGCATTATGAACGTGTGTTGAACAGCAATCATCAAACGCCCGTGACCGATCATTGGTTCCAGGCAGAATACACTTTTTTACGTTTTTCTACTGAATTCCACAGGCTACGCGCCAAAACACGGCCTTGGTTTCCAAAAGCTTGATGCCGCGACGAATCACTCATCGTTTCAACAACGCTGAAAATAGACACCGGTTCCAGGTCCCGAGTCTGGCCACCGGATGGCGCTGGAGAGAGCTTACGGGAAGGTCATCTTGCACACCGCCGGATTACAACCCAAAGGCGATACCGATTGCGCGTCATAAATGCCGGAATGACGCCATCAATGGCGCTAGAGGGCGGGCAATTCTGGTGAGGGAGAGATGGTACCGCCTCTCCGGCTTGAACGGAGGACCTCTGGTTCCACAAACCAGCGCTCTAACCAACTGAGCTAAGGCGGCATCTGTTCCGGCGACATACATCCACCGGCAAAGGGTTTCAAGCGGCGAGCGGGGAGGTGAAGCCCCCGCCCTGCCGAAAAGAGATCAGATTTTCACAACCTGATCGAATTCAAGGTCAACCGGTGTGCCACGACCAAAGATCGAGACCGTAACCTTCAGGCGGCCATTGGCTTCATCGATTTCCTCGACAGCGCCTTCAAAGCCCTGGAACGGACCATCGTTGACCTGAACCTGTTCGCCGATTTCGAAGCTGACCTTCGGACGCGGACGCTCGGCGGTCGGGTCGACCGATTTGCCCAAAATCCGGTCCACTTCGCGCTGGCGCACCGGCAGAGGCTTCTTGCCACCTTCAGCGCCAAGGAAGCCGGAGACTTTCGGCGTGTCTTTCACAAGGTGGTAGATGTCGTCGGTCAGCTGCGCCTTCATCAGAACGTAGCCGGGGAAGAATCGCTTCTCGACCGTTTTCTTCTTGCCGCGAGCGACTTCGACGACTTCTTCAGTCGGCACTTCGATCTCTTCGATCAGATGCAGGAGCCCCTTACGTTCCGCTTGTTCGCGGATCGTGGCGGCCACCTTCTTTTCGAAGTTGGAATAGGCGTGGACAATGTACCACTTGGCATCGGACATGGGGCGATCGCGCTCCGGAATGACTGTTGGCGTCACGACAGCCATCAGGCGCCGCGCACGAAATTCACAAAAATGGTTATGACCGTGTCGGTCAGGAAAAGGAATATTGCGATCAGGAAAGACATGATGAGCACGAAAATCGTCGCCTGGATGGTTTCCTGACGCGACGTCCATGTCACCTTGTTACCTTCCGCGCGCACCTGGCGCAGAAATGTAACCGGTCCAATCCGCTTCTTCTTTTCCTTCTGGTCCTTAACGGCCATGTCACCACTCACTTGAAAGGCGGGCGATTAGCCCTTTTGGGCGCCCGCGTCCACGGCAAATATGCATGGAGCCTGGCTAAGAGGCCCCCACTGGCTGCAGATGTGCGGTGAGTTGGCCGGGGAAACAAGCCCTGCCCTGCCCTTCATCGGTCAGTTTCGCGCTTTCCGAATGCTCTTGGCGCCAAGCCGGGAACATCCACCTCCACCGCAAACAGGCTTCCCGACAGCGGGCGGGCATCCAGTTGCGGGAAACTGAGCCCCGTGCGCGCCGTTGTGATGAACAAGGTCCGCATGTCCTGACCACCGATGGCGCAGCCCGTTGGCAAAGGCGCTGCGAGGATGATCGTCTTGTCGAGCGTACCGTCGGGCGCGTAGCGGACGACGCGGGAGGCGCCATGCAGGCAGACCCAGAGGCCGCCTTCGCTGTCCACCGTCGAGCCGTAGGGCAATCCGCCCAGATCATAGGTCGAGGCAAAGGTGCGCCGCCCGGACAAGGCGCCCGTTTCCGGGTGCACATCAAAGGCGAGAATTTCGGCCTCGGCCGTATCGCAGGTGTAGAAGGTGCGGCCGTCCGGCGAGAATTGCAGGGTCTTGGTGACCAATACCGATGGCAGGCGCAGCAAGGTGACCGACTTGTCTTCCCCGTAGCGATAGTAGACGCCGCTCGGATCGCGCTCGGCATCATCCATGGTGCCGAACCAGAAAGACCCATCCGGGGCAACACCGCCATCGCTGGTCCGATTGGAGCCTGGCTCATCCGGCAGAATGGACAGGCGCTCATAGGCCTCATTCGCGGGATCGAAGAAGCCGATCTCCCGGTCTGCCGCCATCAACAGGTGGCCGCCATAGAGCGCCAGGCTGCTCGCCTTTACGGGCAAATCGTATCGGCGGGTATTGCCGGTCTTGGGATTGTATCGGTGCAGCTTTGCCCGGCGGACATCCACCCACCAAAGGAAACCCTCAGACGGGCTCCAAAGGGGCGCCTCACCCTGCATACAGCCAGTCGGGGCAACGCATTCGGGGGAGAGGATCATGGCGGCAATACCAGAGTTGTGGACAGGATTGGCGGATTAATCCTCGCCGAGCAGGCCTGCAAGGTCAGCGAGTTCAAACAACCCGTCCTGCAGCGCTTCAATGGCGGAGATTTCATCAACATCGGCGCCGAGCGCGTCGAATGCGAGACCGTAGGCTTCCCGCAGGGGGCCATCGGCGACCAGCAGCACCTCATCACCCGGATCGTAATGGGCGGCGACATCCGTACCGATCAGGAGGCCTGCAATGGCGGCAGCCTTGTTGGCGGGGTCCAGCAGGCCGGTGAACACGGCGGCTTCGACCGAGTAGACGGGCGGGGTATCGTCGGTATCCAGCGCCCGCTCGACCCATTCGCGGAAGACGCGCGGATCGAACGTCTGGGCCGGGCCATCCTTCAGCGACAAGGAGCCTGCCGTCAGCAGAAGATCGCGGAGTTCCGAGGTGATTTCCGTGGAGAGGCTGACGATTCTGCCGTGCTCCAGATCGTAGTGGCGGGTGTGGCGGCCGGCGATGCAGACGGCGGCGTGATCTTCGCCCAATCCTGCGAGAATTGTCTCTGATCCGCCTGAAAGGTCGGGCGGCGAGAGCTGGCGTATCCACGGTACAATCCAAATGCCATCGCGTGACATGAGATGACCCGGCAGCGCCGAAAGCAGGACAGGCAATGACAAATTCGGGACATTTTGGGACAGAATACCGACATCCCCGGACACAATGACCGGCACCTCCGGCCACGCGCCGAGCCACTCGGTGACATGAAACCGCAGCCGCGAAACATATTCGGCAGGGGGCACACGCTCAGGTTCATGCAGGGTGGCGGAAGAAAGAATCTCTCCCTCGCCATCATACGCCCAGGCAGAAAGCCGGGAGCCGGACCAATCCAGGCCAATCAGCGCGAGGCTGTCTTTCATCTCAATTGCTTCCCGATGACCGACGCATCTGATCTCAAGGCTCCGGTGTGGGCCAGCGTTTGATCGGGCGCAAGCTGCAAGATGACCTATTGCTCTTGCTGCACCGGCGCGGGAGCCTAAACACGGAGGCCAAGATCAAGGCGGAGCGTAGCGCATGTCCTCACCCGATTCCAAGCCTGCTGGCGCCGCAGAGGCGCTGCTGACACTGATCGACATCATGGCTCGGCTGAGAACGCCGCAGACAGGCTGCCCGTGGGATCTGGAGCAGACCTTCGCGACGATAGCCCCCTACACGATCGAGGAATCCTATGAGGTCGCCGATGCAATTGAGCGCGGGGATATGGGCGACCTGCGCGAGGAACTGGGCGATCTGCTGTTCCAGGTGATCTTTCACAGCCGGATGGCCGAAGAAGCTGGCGCATTTGCGCTGGCGGATGTTGTCCACGCCATCAACACCAAGATGATTCGCCGCCATCCGCATGTGTTCGAGGCCGCAGACGGGCGAGACGCCGATGGGCAGACCGTGGCGTGGGAAGAGATGAAAGCGGCCGAGCGGGCCGCGAAGGGGAAGACGGCGGCCGCCCCCAGCGCGCTGGACGGCGTGGCGCTCTCCCTGCCTGCCCTGCTGCGCGCCGAGAAGCTTCAGAAGCGGGCCGCGCGGACAGGCTTTGACTGGACCGAGGCGGCGCACATCTTCGACAAGCTGGAAGAAGAGACCGCTGAGGTGAAGGAAGCTATCGCGAGCGGAGACGCTGACGCCATTGAGGACGAGATTGGCGACCTGCTGTTCGTGGCGGCCAACCTTGCGCGGCGGCTGTCGGTTGATCCTGAGCAGGCACTGCGGCGGGCGAACGGCAAGTTTGAGCGGCGGTTCCGGGCGATGGAGACAGCGGCGGCGGACGCGGGCGTGGCGTTTGCGTCGCTCAGTCTGGATGAGCAGGAAGCGTACTGGCAGGCGGTGAAGAAGGCGGAGCGGGGCTAAAACCAAGCCCTCTTCAGAGTATCGACACACCCGCCGCCTGCTCCGGGAATTCGCCGCGGAATTGGCCGAGGCGTTCGGTGGAGAGGCGCAGGGTGAGGTCCGTCTGGCCATCCTCGCGTTGGGTTTCGGTGAGGACTTCGCCGTTCTGGTGGAGCCAGGCGCGGGCTTTGCCGTCTGCGGGGCCCAGGGTGAGGCTGATTTCTGTCCGTCCCCGGAGGAGGGATTTTTCGATCAGCGCCAGCAGGGCATCCACCCCTTCCCCGGTCAATGCCGAAACGGCAGCGGCGGGCGGATCATCCGTGATGGCGGCGAGGCCCGTGAGCGACTCGGCGCGTTCCGGCGCGAGGGCGTCCATCTTGTTCCAGGCTTCGATCATCGGCGGCAATGGAAGACCGGACTCTTTCTCCAGACGTTCCAGCACCAGCGCGACATCTTCCGCCTGCTCCATATCCGACGCACTTGCGCGGTCGCGGACATGGATGAGGAGGTCTGCCTGCAGCGACTCTTCCAGCGTGGCCTGGAAGCTGTCGATCAGGTGCGTTGGCAGGTCTGTGATGAAACCGACCGTGTCGATAAGTGCGGCTTCGCCCAGCGTCGGCAGGTCGAGCCGGCGGATGGTGGGATCGAGCGTGGCGAAGGGCATATCCTTGGCGAACACGTCAGAGCCGGTGAGCCGGTTGAACAGGGTGGACTTGCCGGAGTTGGTATAGCCCACGAGCGCCACCACAGGCTTGCCACTGCGCCGGCGGCCCTGCCGCTGCACTTCGCGGGTGCGTTTGACGTCATCGAGATCACGGCGCAGGCGGACGATCTTGTCGTCCAGCATCCGGCGGTCTGCTTCCAGCTGGCTTTCGCCGGGACCGGAGAGGAACCCGCCGCCGCCGCGCTGGCGTTCAAGGTGGGTCCATGTGCGCACAAGGCGCGAGCGCTCATACAAGAGGCGCGCAAGTTCGACCTGAAGCCGCCCCTCTTTGGTCCGCGCGCGCAGGCCGAAGATTTCGAGGATCAGCCCGGTCCGGTCGATGACCTTCACGCCGAGGCGTTTTTCGAGGTTGCGCTGCTGGACCGGCGTGAGCGAAGCGTCGATCACCGCCAGCGTTGCGTTGGTCTGCTCAATATCTTCCGCCATCCGGTCGAGCAGGCCGCCCGACAGAAGGAAGGAAGAGTTTACCTGGCGGACATGGTCAGGGCGGATGAAACCGAGTTCACACCCCAAAGCCTCGACGAGGCCGGCCGTTTCGGACAAACGGTCCGGGCCCGGCCGATCTCTCGGCGTGAACCACGGGATCACGACGCCGGCAATTTCCGGCGCCGGAAGGCGGTCAATCAGTTTTTCGGTCAATTCGGAATCAGTCTCCGCCCATTTCCTCGTCGAAGAGCTGGACAGGCGCGCTTGGCGCAATGGTGGAGATTGCGTGCTTGTACACCAGTTGCGGCGGGCGCCCGTCGCCCCGAAGCAGGATACAGAAGTTGTCAAACCAGGTGACAACACCCTGAAGTTTGACGCCGTTTACGAGGAAGACGGTGAGCGGCGTACGCGATTTGCGGACTGCATTGAGGAATGTGTCCTGGAGGTTCTGCTTCTTATCGGCGGACATCTTTTTTCTTTCTTGTTTTGTTATTTATCCTGCGCAGCTAATGAAATTGCTTCCCCTGCGCAAGGGCGTTCCCCCTTTACCCCCGCCAGAAGCTGAGGGAAAGGGCCGGAAGCACGGTCAGAATTTCAACCCTGCCCAAAACCATGGCAATACTGAGCAGTATCTGGCCCGCCGGACCCAGATTATCCGTAGCCTGCCCGATCAGCCCGCCCGAACTCGTCAGCGCCCCGATCGAGAGGCGAATCGAATCCTCAAACGGCACCTCGAAAAAAGCGAAGGCCGTGATGACCGAAAAGACCGCCCCGGCATACACAATGAAATAGACCCAGACGCCGATGACACTGCGCTCGTCGAGCTCGCGGTCACGAAACCGGAAACTGAGGATCGAGCGGCGATAGCCAAGCTGGCGGAATTCCTGGCCCGCGCGCTGACCCAGGACTATGAAGCGGGCGATCTTGATGCCCCCAGCCGCTGACAATGCTGAGCCACCAATCAGGGCCGGAAGGACGGCGATGGTCAGGGGAATCTGCTGCTCCCGCGCCGCCGCCGACAGTGGGATGCCTGATGTGGACAGGCTGGATAGTGACCAGCCCAAAGCATCCTGAAGGGAAATGCCAACCGGGATCACCGCGGCGGCAAAGATCACCATCAACAGGATGAAAACCACCGTTTCCGGATCAGTTATGGCCGTTTTGACGGCGCCAATGCGCAGGGGCAGCCATACGGCCAGGCCCAGCGCGCCGATGGCAAGACCAAACGCCATGATCATACCGGCGACCGGGTTTACCGGCAGGAAGGTCTCCGCATCGGGCAGGACAAGGCCCGTCGAAATGACACTCACCGCATCCGCTAGTGCGCGGACGGGCGGCACGCCGGCCATAAGGAGCAGGATCAGGATGAAGCTGATGGTGATGCCCAGCATGATGCCGACGCCGGTATAGATGCGGGGCATGGCGTCAAAATAGCTGGCATCGGGCACCGTGAAGAGGACCGTGCGATGAACACCCGGACCACCGAGATTGATTGCCGCGAATACGCCGGCTGCCATGATGACGGCCGCGTAGGTTCCCAGAAGATGCAACAGGCCGCGCCAATAAAGCAGGCTGACCGGCCAGGCCCCATCCGGAAAGTCGAGAATGGAATGACCGGTTGTGGTGAGGCAGGACGCCGCCTCGAACAGGGCCACGGAGACCGAATTGTTCGCGACACCGAACACGAACGGCATCGCCGCAGCCGCAGGCGACAGGAACCACCACATCAGCGTGACCGCCAACGCGTCGGACGGCCGCGCGCGGCGGCGAGGCTTGGGCGCCAGCAGCAGGACGCTGGACGCGAATACCGAGATACCCAGAGCGGTCGCGCCAAAGGAAATGATCTGGGGCGTTTCACCAAGCGCCCAGGCGAGCAGCGCCGCCGAAGCCGCGCAGCCCGCCAGGATCAGCATCAGCAAAGCCAGAACACGGATGACCGACGCGTAGTTCATGGCTCAGAAGTAGTCCGGGTTCACCCGGAAGAACTTCTCGACCGCGCGCACCATTTCCGCCTCATAGAACAGGATGAGGTGATCTTCCGGACGAACCGTGACGTCATCATCGGCCATGATCACCTGATTGCCGCGCACAACGGCGGCAGCGGTCATCCCCTCAGGCAGATCGTCATAACCAAGCGGCTTGCCGATGAGGGAGGAGGTTTCGAGCGTGACGCCTTCGGCGACTTCCGCCATCCCGTCTTCCAGCGATTGCAGGCTGAGGATGCGGCCCCGGCGCATGCGCATGAGGATCTGCGAGACCGTGAGGGCGCGTGGGTCGAGCACCGTGTCTACGCGCATGTCGGACGCAAGGCCGGCGAGCTCGGGCGAATTGATCAGGGCGAGCGCGCGTTTCGCGCCAGCCCGCTTGGCTAGGTTGCTGATCAGGAGGTTGGCCTTGTCATCATCGGTGATGGCGATGATGAAATCTGCGCGGTCCACGCCGCCTTCGGCCAGAATGTCCGGGTTCAGACCATCGCCCTGAATGACGATCGAGCGCTTGACGGCGGCGACTGCCTTGTTGGCACGCTCGGGGTCGCGCTCGATCAGACGGACGCGGATATGGCTTTCGCGCTCCAGCATCTTGGCAACATGAAGGCCAACATTGCCGCCGCCGACGATGACGACGTGATCGAGCCGGCTCTGCTCGGTGTTGAAGATGGAGGTGAGACGGCTGGCATGCGCGTCGAGGACGGCGACATAGGCGCGGTCACCAGGCTTGAGGACGTCCTTGCCGCGCGGCGCATGGATCGAGTCGCCCCGGCCGATGCCGATGATACGGGCGGAAAGATCCGGGAACAGACCTTTGATCTGGTCGACGGCGACATCAATCAGCGGATTGTCAGCACGCAGTTCAAAGCCGAGCAGCTTTACGTGCCCGCCGGCGAAGTTGGCGCTCATGATCGTGCCCGGCGTGCGGAAGCGCTGGAGGATGGCGTCGCCGACCTCAGCCTCCGGGGAGATGACCATGTCGATGGGTAGGCCTTCGCGGGAGAAGATATTCTTCCAGGCGGGCTCCAGATAAGACCGGTCCCTGACACGGGCGATCTTGAAGGGCACCGAGAACAATGTGTGAGCGATCTGGCAGATCACCATGTTGATCTCGTCAAAATGCGTGACGGCGATGATCATTTCGCAGTCGGCCGCCCGCGCGCGCTTGAGCACGTCCGGGTGGGCTGCATGCCCGACGACCCCGCGGACATCCAGATCGATGGATACCTGGTCCACAAGGTCCGGGCTCTCATCAATGATGGTAATCTCGTGCTTTTCCCGTGCGAGGCGGCGGGCAATGCCCTGCCCCACCCGCCCGGCGCCGCAGATCAGAACGTGCATATCTTCATGCCTTCAGCGTCTGGCTCAGGTATCGTGACGAACGCCCGTGGATATTCCCAAAGCCTTTAATTTTCGGTGCAGTGCTGAGCGCTCCATACCGATGAACTCGGCCGTCCGCGAGATGTTTCCGTTAAAACGGGTGATCTGCAGGGTAAGATATTCCCGCTCGAACTGCTCGCGGGCGTCACGCAGGGAGAGGCCCACCAGCTCGGCAGAGCCCGCTTTTGCCGCGGGCGACGGCCCCCGGCCCTGATCGCGCGGCAGCTCATCCACGCTGATCGGACGGGGCGAATCCGCCGGCGAGAGGATCAGGATGCGCTCGACCATATTGCGAAGCTGGCGGATATTTCCCGGCCACTCCATCGACTGGAGCACGGCCAGGGCCTCGGTCGTGAAACTGCGATAGGTGAGGCCGGAGGTCTCGGCGATGCGTTCGCAGAAATAGTTGGCGAGCTCGACAATGTCGTCCCGGCGCTCGGACAGCGAGGGCACGCGCAGCGGCACGACACTGAGGCGGTAATAGAGGTCTTCGCGGAAATTTCCGGCGTCGATCTCCGCTTTGAGGTCTTTGGTGGTGGCCGCCATGACGCGGACATCTACACTGACATCGGACCGCCCGCCGACGCGCTGAAAGCGCTGCTCTGTCAGCACGCGAAGGATCTTGTTCTGCGTGCCGATGGGCATGTCGGCGACTTCGTCGAGCAGCAGCGTGCCGGTATGCGCGCGCTCGAACAGGCCGACGCGCACGGTCCGCCCGGTCTGATCTTCCTCTCCGAAAAGGGCAATCTCCATCTGATCGGGCGCAATGGTAGCGGCATTGACGACGACAAACGGGCCATCGGCGCGGCTGGAGTTCTTGTGAATAAGACGGGCGGCGAGCTCCTTGCCGACGCCAGCGGGGCCAGTGATGAGGACGCGCGAATTGGTCGGCGCGACCTTGTCCAGCGACGCGCGCAGGGCAGCGGCGGCCTGGCTGTTGCCGATCCAGCGCTCCTCATCGCCCGTGCGATTGCGCAGCGCGGCATTCTCATAGCGCAGCGCGGCCGCTTCGATGGCGCGCTCCACAACCAGCATCAGGCGATCTGCCTTGATCGGCTTTTCGATAAAATCGAATGCCCCGCGCCGGATGGCGGCGATGGCCGTTTCGATATTGCCGTGCCCGCTGATGACGATCACCGGAAGGATCGGGTCAATCGACTTGAGATATTTCAGGAGCGAGAGACCATCCATGCCGCTGCCCTGCAGCCACACGTCGAGGATCACGAGACGGGGCGTGCGCGAGCGGACTTCCTCCAGCGCGCGCTCGGCGGTGTCTGCGGTACGGACAGCATAACCTTCGTCGCCGAGGACACCTGCCATCAGCTCACGGATGTCAGGCTCATCGTCCACTACCAGGATGTCGAGTGCCATGCGCTACTCTCCTCTACAAACTCAAGGGATAAGGTAAGCGGTCAGTCCCGCCCACCTCGTCTGCGGAATTGTCTTCTGACTGCATCACCAGCGCGCCGTTCTCCGGCAGGACCACACGCACACGGGCGCCGCGCAGTCCGTCGGGCCGGTTCTGAAGGGAAATGGAGCCGCCATGATCGACGATGATGCGGTTCACGATGGCCAGGCCAAGGCCTGTCCCCTTCTCCCGCGTTGTCACATAGGGCTCGAGCAGCCGGTTGCGGACTTCAGCCGGAAAGCCGGGGCCATTGTCTTCTATGATGATTTCCAGCCCACGGACTTCCTGCTGGAGAATGATCCGGATATGCCCGGACACATCATGTTCGATGGGCTGCCCCTCAATGGCTTCTGCCGCATTCTTGAGGAGGTTTCCGAACGCCTGGCCAAGCAGGCGGTCATCCCCGAGATAGGGCGCGGTCTTGAGGTCTGTTTCCAGCATTATATCGATGTCAGGGGAGACAACGCTCTGCGAGAAGATTGCCTCCTGCAACAGGTCGCGCATGTCAAACGGGGCGACGCTGGGCTTGGGCATCCGGGCGAACGAGGAGAATTCCTCCACCATGCGAGCGATGTCATCCACCTTGCGCAGGATCGTCTCGATGCAGCGGTCAAACACACCGTCGGGATCGTCGATTTTCGGCCCGTAGCGGCGCTTGAGACGTTCCGTAGACAGCATGATCGGCGTCAGGGGGTTGCGGATTTCATGGGCAATCCGGCGGGCCACATCGCGCCATGCGAGCTGGCGCTGGGCGTTCACGAGCCGGGTGGTATCGTCAAATGTGATCACGCAGCCGCCTTCAGGACCAAGCGCTGTCTTGAGGCGGATGTTGCGCGTCTCTCCGCCGATGCTGAGGTCCAGCGTCGCATCGACCGGCGCGTCACGCTCGATCGTATCGCGGACATACCGCTCAAACTCCGGCGCGACCGACGAGAGCGGCGCGCCTTCGTCAATTCCTGGCAGGCCCAGCATTTCAGCGGCCGACCGGTTGGCCAAGCTTATCATGCCATCGGGGCCGACGCGCATCACCCCCGCGCCCAGTTCGGCCAACAGCGTCTCGACAAACCGGCGCCGGTCTTCTTCGTCATTCCGGGCGCGGATGAGCGCTTCGCGCTGGTTGGCTAGCTGCTCGGTCATGGCGTTGAATGAATGGCCCAGCGCATGCAATTCGTCGACCGGGCCGGAGACCGGCACGCGGACACTGAGATCGCCGTCGCGCACGGTATGCGCGGCCGATGCGAGGCGCCCGATGGGGCCCGTCACGCGCCCGGCTGCCTCCAGGCCAAGACGCCCGGCCAGCAACAGAACCAGGCCGGCAATCTGGGCATAGCCGATCACGAAGATGATTTGCAGCCGGCCGCCGCTTCGTTTAGCGGCGTAGTATTCTTCAAGCGCGGCTTCGGCTTCACGCAGCGAGCGCGCCGCGTTCCGGTCGAACACCTTCACGGCATAGATATAGCCGTCCGTGGGCGCGGAGATGCGAATGAGCGCCGTTGCAAGGCCGCGGCCCTCATAGAGCGTGGTCGCCACCGCGCCTTCATCGGCCTCGAGATAGGCTGACTTGGGTGGCAGCAGGAGAATGGGTTCCTGAACGCTCGCTTCGGCAACGAGATCGACCCCGTCTGCGCCGAGAATGGCGATGGTGAGAAACTCGCGGCTGGCCAGTTCGGAGCGCAGACCGTCGAAGAAGGTGGTGGAGGCATAGTCATAGATGGCCCCGTCCCCATCTTCGGTGGGCGGGGCAATGGCGAGGCTCTGGTCCACCTGGCGGGCGAAGCTTTCCACGTCGAGCGCTGCGAGGCGCATGTCGGAATCAAAGGTCGCCTGGAAGTTTTCGACATAGGTGCGGAAGATTTCCGCATTCTGTTCCATCAGATGGTCGACCCGTTCGCCCAGCCAGCGGTCCAGGCCGCGCGTGATGAAGGTGCCCATGAACACGGCCACGACCATCGCCGGGATCAGCGCCGAGAAACCGAACAGCAGCACGAACCGGCGGGCGAGTTTGCCACTGCCATCTTCCTTGCCGACGCGGATCTGCAGGTATTCGCGCGTTACGATGATGGCGAGTACGATGAGGAGAATGAAGTTCAGGCCGAGCAGCCAGGGCGTTGCGCCCGCCGTCGGATCGTCGGGAACGACCCCGGAAATGGCAATAAAGGTCGCAAACACCGCGACCAGGGCCGCAATGATGAAGAGCCCTTCAAACAGGGCCCAGCTTGCCTTGTTGGCCTGAGAGTTAGCTGCGGTCGTCGACACTCAATTCCGGCTCTGTTGGGGCCCCGCCCCGTTGCAATCAGGACACAGTTAAGTGTCCTGCCAGCAACAGTGGTGCACTTGAGCCACAGATTGGGGTGTCGTCAATCAGTCTTCTGCAATGCCGAGGGCGTTGATCTTGGCCCGCAGCGTGTTCCGGTTCATCCCCAATAGCTGCGCCGCGCGAACCTTGTTGCCCGAGGTAACCGACAGCGCGAGCCGGATCAGCGGCCGTTCCACGCGGTTAACAACGGATTCGTGGACATTTGAGCCCTCCCCTTCACCGCCGGAAACCAGATCGCCCATCACATAGCGGTGGAGGAGCCCCTCGATTTCGGCCTCGAAGCCGAGACTGGCGCCGGTCTGCTCGGCGACGCCCATCCGCATCTCGCGCTCGACATCCATCACCGTGATGACCGAATCGGAGCTGAGCACTGCAAGGCGCAGAACGAGGTTTTCGAGCTCGCGCACGTTGCCCGGCCAGTCATAGGCGGCCATCAGGTCGAGCGCGGACTTGTCGAAGGTGCGCGCGGCGAGGCCCTGGCGCTGGGCGCGGATCAGGAAGGCGCGGGCGAGTTCGGGGATGTCTTCCTTGCGCTGGCGCAGCGGCGGGATGGCAAGGCGCATCACGTTGAGGCGGTAATAAAGGTCTTCGCGGAACTTGCCGTCTTCCACGAGGCGGCCAAGATTGCGCCGGGTGGAGGCGATGAGGCGGGCGCCGCCGGGCTCGCGCAGGAGCTTGACGAGTTGGGCCTGGGCTTCAGCGGGAAGGTCGCCAATCTCGTCGAGATAGAGCGTGCCACCTTTCAGGTGAACCGCGCCGTCATTGCCATCTGTGCCGAAGAGTTCGCGGTTGATTTCGGCCGGCGGCATAGCGGCAAGGTCGAGCGCGATGAACTGGCCGCGCTTGGACTGGCCGAGCTGGTGGATGGCGCGGGCGGCGAGTTCCTTGCCGGTGCCGCTTTCGCCTTCGATCAGAACGGTGAGGTCGGTGTTCATCACCTTGGCGACGAGGCGGTAGACCTCCTGCATCGCATCCGACCGGCCGATCAGCGGCAGGCCCGCATCGGCGACCGCCTTCTGGGCGTCAGGGTGGATGGCGCGCTCCGGCGCCGGCGAGGATTTGAGCGCACGGCGAACGAGGCTGGATAGGACATCAATGTCGAAGGGTTTGGGGAGGTAATCGAAGGCGCCATGCTCGGCAGCAGAAGCGGCGGTCAGGATGGTGTTCTGGCCGCTCATCACGATGAAAGGCAGATCCGGCCGGGCGAGCTTCATCGAGGGCAGAAGATCAAAGATCGACGTGTCGCCGAGATAGACGTCGGTGACGACAACATCGCCCTCGCCATTGCGCACCCAGCGCTGGAGCGCGTCCGGGGAACTGGTGGCGCGCACCTCATAGCCTGCGGACACCAGGGTCTGGTTCACGACGAGCCGGATGCTGGCATCGTCTTCAGCGAGGAGAACAGTCTTGTCGGCCATGAGATTTACGCCTCCGAAAGCGGCAACAGAATGGTGAAACGGGTAGCGCCCGGCTGGCTGTCGACGCGGATCTGGCCGCCATGGGCATTGACGACTTCGCTGACGATCGAGAGGCCGAGGCCCCGGCCGCCGGATTTGGTGCTCTGGAACACGTCAAAGATCGTGGCCTGATGCTCGCGCGGGATGCCCTGGCCGTTGTCTTCAAAGGAAATCAGCATCGCGCGGCGCAGGCCGGACCCGAGCCGGGCCTGTCGCACGGCAAGGCCGGCGGCATAGGCGGTACGCAGGACGACCTCGCCTTTGCGTCCGCCTTCGGAGGCAGCTTCGGCGGCGTTGCGGACGATATTCTGGAAGGCCTGCTGAAGGTGATCGGGATCGCCCATCATGTTTGGCAAGGAGGGGTCAAAGTCCCGGCGGAACTCAACGCGCGCGCCCATCGCGGCGCGTTCCGAAGCGATCACCTTGTCGAGCAGCGCGTGGACGTTGCAGGCCTGCATGCGGGGCGCGGAGAACAGCTCGAACGCCGAGAGGCGGTTTACGAGGCGCTCGATGCGGCGGGCTTCGTCCTTGATAATGTCGAGCAGCTCGCTCTGACCGGCATGGGCCTGGCGCTCGAGCAGCTGGGCGGCGCCGATGATGCCGGCGAGCGGGTTTTTCACTTCATGGCCGAGGATGCGCCCGAACCCGGCTGCGCCGGCGACGCCTTCGCCGGAATCCCGCGACGGGGCCTCCGCCATGGCGAGGATGAAATTACCCCCTTCGACTGTGCGGATGCGAACGTCGCAGATGGTGCGGACCTGCATGGAGGGGCCGGACACCGGTGTGGAGGGCGCGGTGATCTCAGCCGGATCGCGCTCGGCCCGGTCGATCAGCTCGAAGAGAATGGAGTCGTGAAACACCACTTCGCTCAGCGGGCGCCCGACCAGCGCGCGGCGCGAGAGCTTGAACATGTCCTCAACCGCCGGGTTCACATTCGCGATGCGGCGGCGCTGATCAACATGCAGCAGCGCGATGGGGGACAGATCTGCGAGGCCGGAGGGCCGCTCGCCAGTCAAAGTCGTCATGAGGACACCGCCTTCTCCAACACCTTTCCAAGATAGACCTTACGCAGCGCAGCGATCAGCTCTCCGGCGTCCCCTATCCGGCAGAGATCGGCGCGCAGCTGCCGGCGTTCTGTGGCCGGCAGGTCAGTTTCCAGTTCGTCGATGGCGGCAGAGACATGCTTGCGCACCATCCTGAGGCCAAGGCTGGCCCCATAGAGATCGATCGAGTCAGTGATCTGCTCGCAGAGGCTGGCGAGCTGTTCATTGAGGGCGGGCCTGCGCCAGGCGCGGCCTTCCAAGGCGGCGGCGACTTCGCCCACCAGCCAGGGCCGGCCCATGGCCGCGCGGCCGAGCATGACGCCGTAAGCGCCGCTTTGCGCGAGCGCCTCACGGGCCGAGGCGGTATCGGAGATGTCGCCATTGACGATGACGGGCAGGCTGACGGCGTCCACAGTGGCGCGGACAGCAGCCCAGTTGGCGCCGCCTGTGTAGAACTGGCAGCGCGTGCGGCCGTGGACGGTGAGCATTTGCACGCCGCGGTCTTGCGCCATGACAGCGAGCTCGGGGGCGTTGAGGTTTTCATCGTCCCAGCCGAGGCGCATTTTCAGCGTGACGGGACGGCCTGCAGCGCCCTGGAGGGCGGCGTCGATGATTTCGCCTGCCAGCGGCAGATCCCGCATCAGCGCGGAGCCGGACTGGCCACCGGTGACCTGTTTGGAGGGGCAGCCCATATTGATGTCGATGACATCGACGCCCGCCTCGGCCATCAGAACGGCGCCTGCGAGCATGTCTTCAGGGCGGCGGGCGGCCAGCTGGACGATCCAGTAGCCTGCACCTTCATGGCGGCATGTGCGGCGCACAACGTCTGCCCGGGCCTTGGCGAGCATTTCGCCGGCGACCATCTCCGACACTACGGCCGGGGCGCCGAAATGCACCGCTTGCCGCCGCATGGGGGCGTCCGTTGCGCCGGACATTGGCGCCAGCCAGACCCGAGGTGCCTCAAAATTGATCATATCCTTTTGTTTCTCACTTTTCATTTTTTCGCAAGCGCACAAATCATGGGCATTTCTTTCCCTTTTCGGGACATTTCGGAGAGTAGCCAGCCGCGTGCGGGTCGCCTACAAGCCAGATCATGACCGAGACCGTCGCCATAATCGTTGCCGGAGGCCGGGGCCAGCGCGCAGGCGCAGAGCGCCCGAAACAGTGGCAAATGCTGCTGGGAAAGCGGGTGATCGACTGGTCAATTGCCGCATTTGTGGACCATCCGCAGATCTCGCAAGTGGTGATCGTGGCGGGGGATGAGCTGGGTGACTGTTCCGCGGAGCCCAAAATTATTCAAGCAAAACCGGGCAATACGCGCACCCAATCTGTGCTGAGCGGGCTGGCGGCGGCGACTATTTCGGAAGACGCCACTGTCGTTATACATGATGCTGCGCGGCCGGGTATTGATGCGGCAACTATCTCCAGCCTGATCGCGCGCCTGCAGGACCCATCTGTGTCAGGCGCGGCCCCCGCGATGCCAGTTGCGGACGCTTTGAAGACAAACTCGGGACAAAGCTGGACAAATGTGGACAGGACCGGCCTCGTCCGGGTCCAGACACCGCAGGCCTTCCGCCTCGGCGAGATCCGCGCGGCGCTTTCCGCGGCCGGTCCCGATCTGGTCGATGACCTGACCGCCATCGAGGCTGCCGGCGGGAGGGTCGAGATCGTCTCCGGCTCGGCGCGGCTGACCAAGATCACTTACCCAGAGGATTTCGACATGCTGGCCCGCCTCCTCTCCCCCACCGGCGCCCCGCGCATCGGCAAGGGCTATGACGTGCATGAGTTTGAGGCGGGGGATCATGTCACCTTGTGCGGGGTGGCCATTCCCCACATCGCCAAACTCAAGGGCCATTCGGACGCGGACGCGGCCTGGCATGCGCTGACCGATGCGATCCTTGGCGCGGTGGCGCTGGGGGATATTGGGGATCACTTTCCGCCATCGGACCCGCAGTGGAAGGGGGCTGACAGTGGCCTCTTTCTCAAAGAGGCCCAGAGGCTCGCCGAGGCGAAGGGCTATGTCATCGCCAATTGCGACATCACGGTGATCTGTGAAGCGCCCAAGGTGAAGCCCCACCGCGAGGCGATGCGGGCGCGGACGGCGGAGCTGCTCGGGCTGCCGCTGGACGCTGTGAGCGTGAAGGCGACGACGACGGAGGGGCTGGGCTTTACCGGGCGGCGCGAGGGGATTGCGGCGGAGGCTGTGGCGCTGCTGATGCCGAAGGGGTGAGGCAACGGAGCGAGCGAAGCCCTCTTGGGTATCGTCACTCCCGATGGCCGCAGGCCATCTAGGAGCCTAGCTCCTGCCATTGCCGACTGATCTGACGGAAAGTTCCGGAGATGGGCCCTCAGATGCGCTGGCGCGCATCGAGGGTGACGAACAAAAACAGCGTGGGGATATTTTCGGCATCCCCTGCCCTTACCTCGCGGCATTATTTTCAAGGCGGCGCCTTCATGAGAGCTTCCCCGGCAAAAGATAGCCGGGAGGAAGACATGGACGATATTCTGATCACCGAGAAACGCGGGCACGTGACGGTGCTGACGCTGAACCGACCTGAGGCGATGAATTCGCTCGATTATGAGCTTTATGACGCGCTGGAGAATGCGGTGCGCACCTCGGACGCGCGGGCGATTGTGATTACGGGGTCTGGCACGCGGGCGTTCTGCGCCGGGGACGATGTGAAGAAGATCCTCTCCAAGGGCGCGCCGGTGACGCCGGAGCGGGCGGCCAAGGCGAAAGATACCGGCGGGCTGACGCCTGCGGCCGACGCCCTTCTGCATACGGATATTCCGGTGATTGCGGCGATCAATGGCTTTGCGCTCGGCTGGGGCGCGGAGCTGGCGATCATGGCGGATATGCGGGTGATGTCTGACACCGCCAAGATCGGCGAGATTTTCGTGACGCGGGGGCTCTGCTGTGACGCGCCGGGGCTCGGGCGGCTGGCCCAGCTTGTGGGCCGCGAGAAGGCAAGCGAGCTGCTGTTCACCGGGGACGTGATTGACGCGGCCGAGGCCAAGGCGATTGGCCTGGTGGGCCGGGTGGTGGCGCCGGGGGACCTTATGCCGACGGCGCTGGCACTGGCGGAGAAGATCGCGGCGAACCCGCCCCAAGCGGTCAAATCGCTGAAAGCCGGTTTGCGCCGGACGCTGGACCCGGATTGGCGCGATACGGGCAAATGGGCGATTACCGAAATCCGCCGCCTGATGCAGACCGCCGACGCGAAGGAAAGCGCCGCGGCCTTCATCGAAAAGCGAACGCCGGTCTTCACGGGCAACTGATCGGGCGCTAGACAGGTGACCATGTTTCCAGATCGCCTTCGTAACCTCGCCATGCTGGTGCTCGATGATGCCGAGCGGGCCCGCCTGAAGATCGTGACCGCAGAGAGCTGTACCGGGGGGCTCGTCGCGGCGCTGCTGACCGATATTGCCGGCTCCTCCTCCGTGTTCGAGAGGGGCTTTGTGACCTATTCCAACAAGGCCAAGGAAGAGATGCTGGGCGTGCCCGGCGATGTGCTGGCCGATTTCGGGGCGGTCTCCGAGCCGGTGGCGCGGATGATGGCCGAAGGCGCGATGGCCAACAGCCGGGCGAACATCTCCGTGGCGATTACCGGCGTTGCGGGGCCGGGCGGCGGTACACGGATGAAACCTGTGGGCACCGTCCACATCGCCTGCGCGCGGGAGAACCGGGCCGTGCTGCACGAAATGCTGCAACTGGGCGACATTGGCCGCGAGGGCATCCGCATGGCGGCGGTTGAGACGGCGCTGAACTTGATTCAGGCGCAGACGCGGTAGGGTGGGCTGGCTGCCAACTGATTCATTCAAACGGTTTTCAGGGCTGAGAGCGCCCCCACCCTAGCCCTCCCCATAGTCATGGGGAGGGGACCTGTTGCGTTTTGGGAGAGGTAATGTTTCGACTTGGAGCGACGTGCCCCCTCCCCATGACTATGGGGAGGGTTGGGGTGGGGTCCAATCCGGTAAGATGGGTAACAAAACAGACCGGGGACATGGGTAACAGATTTGCGAGGATGACCATCTGGAGGAGATGGTCATGGGTTGGAGGCGGACAGATCCGATGAACGAGCGTGTTGAGTTCATCGCGGCGTGGCTGAAGGGTGAGGACAGTGTGACAGGGCTGTCTGTGCGGTTCGATATATCGCGCAAGACGGCCTACAAATGGATTGAGCGTTACAAGGCTGCGGGGCCAGCGGGGCTTTATGATGTGTCTCGAGCCCCGCTTTGCCCGGCGGGCGGCACGCCACCGGAGCTGGCGTCCCGTGTGGTGACGCTCCGGCGGGCGCATCCTGCCTGGGGGCCGCGCAAGTTGAAGGCGCGTCTGGAGATGGATGATCCGGGTGTTGCCTGGCCAGCGGCTTCGACGATCGGTGACATTCTCAAGCGCGAAGGGCTTGTATCTCCGCGGCGGTTTCGCCGGCGCGCGGCGCCGATGACAACGCCCTTTGCGCAGGCGCATGCCCCCAACGATGTCTGGTGCATGGACTTCAAGGGCTGGTGGCGTACGGGCGATGGCCAACGCTGTGAGCCGTTCACGGTCTCGGACGCCCTGAGCCGGTATCTTCTGGTCTGCCAGCCTGTCGCGCGCACGGGCTATGATACGGTCTGGCCGGTACTGGCAAAGGCGTTCCGGGACCACGGCCTGCCGCGCGCCATCCGGTCAGACAATGGTCCGCCTTTCGGGTCTGTGGCGGCCGGGGGCCTGTCCCGTCTGGCGGTCAACTTTGTGAAGATGGGCATCTTCCCGGAACGGATCACCCCTGGAAAGCCGCAGGAGAATGGGCGCCATGAGCGTCTGCATCTGACCCTGAAGCGCGAAGCGGCCGATCCGGTCTCCCGCACACTTCGGGCGCAGGCCGCGCGCCTTGTCCGGTTCCGGAAATCCTACAATCATGAGCGTCCGCATGAGGCGCTCGGCCAGAAACCCCCGGCGGCGGTCTATGTGCCAAGCCCGCGCGTATGGGACGGCAAGCTTCGCGCCCCGGACTATCCTGGCGCCACCGAAACCCGCGCGGTCAGGCACGCCGGCACCATTAGATGGCGCGGCGCGGAACCCTTCATCTCCGAAGTGCTGATCGGGGAGCGCGTTGGCCTCTTCCGGACCGGCGAAGACCAATACGACGTCTACTTCGGCCCCATCCTCCTCGGACACATCGACCCGAAAAAACGCATGAACCGCATCAAGCCTGGCAGACCACGGAACATACCATGAAAACTGTAACCCATCTCCCCGGTCTCAAATGTTACCTATGTCCCCGGTTGCACAGTGGGGTGGCTCTCGGCTTGATACCCAAGACGTGTTTCACGCAGCACGTTTGGCCGGACGCAGCGGGCGCTGGCCGGTTTGGAAGCTCAAATTCGGGGTGGCTTTATAGCTAGGAAGTGTCGGCGGTTGCCACGAGGGCGCATTCCCCCTTCGTCAGTCCGCTGCGCGGCCTGCCACTTCCCCCGCTTGCGCAGGGGAAGATAAAGCGTTGTGCTTCGGGGAGAAAGTCTGCCGGGACAGAGGTAGACTAGCATGGATCGCTCCACGGTTTGCGTGTCGGGGAAATTAATCCGTAGCCTGCCGGTTCTGTTCCGGCGACATAGTGAATGTCGATCCGGCCCCACCAGGTGATCGAGATGAGGGCGTCGCCGCGGCCGAGCGCATCGAGCCGGCCGGGCAGCTTGCACAATTCCCGGAAGAGGAACCACCAGAACAGCGGGTGCACAGCTTTGAAATAGCTGGCGAACACCGGATGTGCGCGGAGGCGGTTGAAGTGCGACATGGGCGGAGTTTACGCGCGGCGGCGGAGGGGGTGGACAGGATTTCCGGGAGTTTTTTGTAGGGGGTTGATCGGGATGGGGATTTTTTGGGCGGAGGGGCCGCGATTTGTTGGATAGGGTGGAAGCCCTCACCTCCCATCGCTTTGCGATGGCCTGCTCCGGGCGTTTGCAGCCTCTCCCACAGGGAGAGGAATTTAGGGGCTTTATGCCTTGGGCGCGGAGTAGCGCCGCTGCGCTTCTTCCAGAAAGGCGTTCAGTATACGGTCTACGGCCAGGTCGTGGTTTGCAGCCGCGAGGAAGCCGATGATGGGGTTTCTGAATTCGTAGTTGATTTCCAGCGACACATCGGAGGCGCCGTGGACGCTTTCGGTGATGCGCCATTCGGCAAAGAGTTTGCGGAAAGGACCGCGCACGAGCGAGGCAGTGACGCGGCGGGCCGGTTCGTCGGCGACCACGCGGGTGGTGAAGCGTTCGGTGAAGCCCTTGAAGCCGACGACCGCTTCGCCGAGGCATTCAATGACACCGGGGCCGGCGGCGCGCACTTCAGAGACGCGCAGGGCGGTGATCCATTTTATGAAATCAGGATAGCGGGCGATGTCTGACACCAGCGCAAAGCATTGCGGCGGCCCGTAAGGCACACGCAGGGTCTTGGTGAAGCGCGGCATGCCTTACGCTTTGCGGGCGGCGAGAAAGGCTTCGCGCGCGGCGCGCAGCTGGGCGAAGTCTTCGCCCGCATGGTGGCTGGAGCGCGTGAGCGGGCTGGCCGAGACCATGAGGAAGCCTTTGGCGCGGGCGATTTCTTCATACGCCTTGAACTCTTCGGGCGTGACGAAGCGGTCAATCGCGGCGTGTTTGCGCGTGGGCTGAAGATATTGGCCGATGGTGAGGAAGTCGACGCCGGCAGAGCGCATGTCGTCCATCACCTGCATCACCTCTTCCTTGGTTTCACCCAGGCCCACCATCAGCCCGGATTTGGTGAACTGGGCGGGGTCGCGGTCCTTCACCTTTTGCAGCAGGCGGAGGGAATGGAAATAGCGCGCGCCGGGGCGGATGGTGAGATAGAGGCGCGGGACGGTTTCCAGATTGTGATTGAACACGTCGGGCCGCGCATCGATGACGCGGTTTTCCCAGCCATCCTTGCGCAGGAAATCCGGCGTGAGGATTTCAATCGTCGTGCCGGGCGAGCGTTCGCGGATGGCGTTGATCGTATTGACGAAGTGCATGGCGCCGCCGTCTTCCAGATCGTCGCGGTCAACGGATGTGATGACGACATGGGAGAGGCCCATTTCGGCGACGGCCTCGGCCACGCGGGCGGGCTCGTCTTCTTCCACGCCGGGCTTTGGCTTGCCGGTGGCGACGTTGCAGAAGGAGCAGGCGCGGGTGCAGACCTCGCCCAGGATCATCATGGTGGCGTGTTTCTTGTCCCAGCACTCGCCGATATTGGGGCAGCCGGCCTCCTCGCAGACAGTGACGAGGCCCTTCGACTTCACGATATTGCGGGTCTCGTTATAGCCCTGCGAGGTGGGCGCCTTGACGCGAATCCAGTCCGGCTTGCGCAGAACGGGCGTGTCTGGCCGGGCCTGCTTTTCGGGATGGCGCGGGCGCGGGGCGCCGGAACGGGTGTCTATGAGATTGGCCATGGGGAGGAAATGGACCTTCGAGGCGATTCCATCAAGCGTCAGCGTCTGCAGACGACCCATGCAGGAGGTGGGGCGCACTGGCAATATCTGTTGCAGATATGACGCAACATGACAGAATATTACAAAATTCGGCTCAAGCCGGTATGATTCAGGGCGGAAACCTATGCAGCAATCGATCCAGCCACTGGTGCCCGCACCGCTTGCCTACAAGCCGCAGCGCACCCGCACGGACCTGTTTTCCGCGCTGCTTCGCGCCTCACGCGAGTTTGGCGGCGGCAAGACGATTGTGGTGGACGGCGACGAGCGGGCGCTGACCTATAAGGAAATCATCCGGGCGGCTTTCGGGCTGGGCTCGGCGCTGAAAAAAGGCACCAGGAAAGGCGAGGCGGTGGCCATCATGCTGCCGACCGGCGTGGGCGCGGTGATCGCGTTTTATGCCGTCAGCGCGTTCGGGCGCGTGCCGGCGATGCTGAATTTTACCGCTGGCTCGAAAAACCTGAAGGCGGCGATGAAGGCCGCCAAGGTGAAGCGGATCATCACGGCGCACAAATTTGTGGAACTGGGCGGGCTGGAGACGCTGATCGAGGATCTCTCGAAGGTTGCCGAGATCATCTATCTTGAGGATGTGCGGGAGAATCTGTCGCTCGGCAACAAGCTGACGGCGGTGGCCGGGACGCTGCTGCCGGGGCTGGTGGCGGCGGGGCCGAGCCACAAGAAGCCGGCCGTGATCCTGTTCACATCCGGCACCGAGGGCGAGCCCAAGGGCGTTGTGCTGAGCCATGAGAATGTGATGGCGAATGTCGAGCAGGTGCGCGCGCATATCGGGCTTGGTCCTGATACGGATGTACTGTTCAATCCGCTGCCGATGTTTCACTGTTTCGGGCTGACCGTGGGCGCGATCCTGCCTATTGTGGCGGGCATCAAGGTGTTCTTTCACCCCTCCCCGCTTCAGCCCAAGGAAATCGTGCGCCGGATCAGCGAGCACAAGCCCACGATCATGCTGGCGACCGATACGTTCATTTCGCAATATGCGCGGACGGCGGAAGACGGCGATCTCAGTTCCATTCGCCTCGCTGTTTGCGGCGCAGAGCGGGTGAAGGATGAGACGCGGGCTTATGTTCGCCGGAAGTTTGATATCGAGATTCTGGAAGGATATGGCGCGACCGAAGCGTCACCCGTGGTGGCGGCCAATCAGTGGGAAGATAACCGTCCGGGTACGGTTGGGAAGCTGATGTCGGATATGGAATCGCGGCTGGTGCCGGTGGAGGGCATGCCCGAGGGCGGGAAGCTGCATATTCGCGGGCCCAACATCATGCTGGGTTATCTGCGCCCGTCCAATCCCGGCGTGATCGAGAAGCTGATCGATGGCTGGCATGATACCGGCGACATCGTGACCGTGGACGAGGACGGGTTCATCCGCATCATGGGCCGCGTGAAGCGCTTTGCGAAGATTGGCGGGGAGATGGTGTCGCTCGCCGTGGTGGAGAATTGCGCGGCGGCTGTGTGGCCGGACAATATGCATGCGGCGGTTACCCTGCCCGACCCGAAGAAGGGCGAGCAGGTGATCCTGCTGACCGACGCGCCGGAAGCGACGCGGGAGCCGATCCTGAGCTGGGCAAAGCAGCATGGCGTGCCGGAGATTTCCGTTCCGCGCCGGGTGTTCCGTGTGGCCGAGATCCCCGTGCTGGGGACGGGCAAGGTGGATTATGGCGCCGTGGGGATTGCGGCCGAGCGGCTGATGAACGACTGAGCGCGGCTCAGGCGGCGTTGCTCAGCGGCGCCGCGTTTTCCTCATCCATGAATTCGCGGATCAGCGCGCCGGTTTCCTCGGCGCGGGTGACGAGGAAGAGGTGGCCGCCGCCCTTAATGATGCGCAGCCGAGAATCTGGCAGGGCGAAGTTCAGGATGTGGCCGTTGGCGACGGGCACGATGGAGTCTGCATCGCCCATGATGACCAGCGTTGGCATCTTCAGGAAACGGATGAAGGGAAGGCTCGACCAGCCCGCGAAGGCGAGGATCTGGTAGAGATAGCCTTTGGGGTCTGGCGGCATGAGATTGTCGATATGTCCGCCTGCGGATTCATCGGCCGCGTCGCCATAGAGTTTGGCGAAGTTTTCGCGCATGAATTCGGGATCTGAATAGCGGCGCGTATCGACCATTTTCGAGAGCGAGGCCGGGCGGCCGGGGATCATGGTGACGCCGGCTGTGGTGGCGCACAGGATGAGACGTTTGACGCGGCTGCGATACTGGAAAGCGAATTGCTGGGCGAGCGCGCCGCCCCAGGAGACGCCCATGACGTCCATCTCATCGATGCCGTAGCGGTCGACCAGTTTGCGAATCCAGCGGGCGAGCATCCAGTGGCGGTAGGGCCATTGGGTGACGGGGCTAAGGCCGACGCCGGGGACGTCCAGGGTGAGGATTTCCCGGTCCGGGAACATGCCGCCGAGACCGGAGGCCAGCTCCAGATTGGCGCCGATGCCGTTGAAGAAGACGAGCGGGCGGCCACCCGCCTGCCCTGTCGCGGGCCAATGAGCGACGCGCAGGGTGATACCGTCGATGGTTTCCATCGTGATGACGGGTTTGCGGGCGGTGGCGGGCATCAGCGTATCTTTCTCAAACGGCCTAGTCGTTGAAGACGTAGCGGCCTGGCGCTGCATAGATGGGGGGGAAGGCTTCGTTGCCAAGCACTTTAGGTGCAGCTTTCAGGGCGCCGGAGCGTTCTTTGAGCCATTGGCCCCAGAGCGGCCACCAGGAGCCGGCCTGTTCTTCAGCGGCCAGCGCCCATTCATCCGCCGTCGGTTTGATCTCCTTGCCCCGGAAATACTTCGCCTTCGGATTACCGGGCGGGTTGATCAGGGATTGGAGGTGACCGCTGGAAGAGAGGATGAATTCGACATTCTTCGAGCCGAGCAGAGACGGTGTGCGGTAGCAGGCTTTCCAGGGGGTGATGTGATCTGTGACGCCAGCAACGACGAAGGCATCTGCGGTGACCTTGCTGAGGTCTGCCATATGGCCGGAGACTTCAACCGTACCCGGATTATCGAAAGGTTGGCTGAGGGCAATATCCAGATAATCTGAATGCAGCTGGGCCGGGAGGTTGGTTGTGTCGTTGTTCCAGAACAGAACGTCATAGGGCGGAGGATCTTCGCCCATGAGATAGTTGTTGACGACATAGTTCCAAATGAGGTCGTTCGGGCGCATCCAGGCAAACATGCGGGCAAGGTCATCGCCCTTCAGGATGCCGCGGGATTTGGAATACTTGCGCGCGATTTCGAGGCTGCCATCCGACACGATCTGGCCAATGTCGCTGTCGTCGCGCTGGGGGTTGAGCACGCAGACCATGAAGGTGAGCGAGTTGATGCGTTTGTCATCGGCGGCGGCAAGAAGGCTCGCGAAGGTGGCCGTGGTGATGCCGCCCGAGCAGGCGCCGGAGACGTTGATCTTAGGCGACTTCGTGATCTTGCGGATGACTTCGCTGGCCTGGACGAGGCTGTCGATATAGTCGTTCATCCCCCAGTCTTTGTGCTTCTTGGTGGGGTTGCGCCACGAAATCACAAAGGTCTGCTGTTCCATCGCGAGGAGGAACTGGACCATCGACGTCATCGGCGTGAGGTCCATGGCGTAGAATTTGTTGATCTGTGGGGGAATTATCAGGATCGGGGTCTTGTGGACCTTCTCGGTGAGCGGGGCATACTGGATCAGCTCCAGCATCTCGTTTTTCCAGACCACCTGCCCTTTTGAAACGGCGAGATTTTCACCAACCTTGAAGGGACGTTTATCGACCTGGGACGGGAGACCGCCATTCTTGGTGAGGTCGTCGTAGAGGTTTTTCATGCCCTTGAGCAGGGAGAGGCCGCCCGAATCCACGACGCGCTTGGTGGCGGCCGGATTGCCCACGAGGGAGTTTGTGGGCGCGAGGGCATCGGTGATCATGCCCATGACGAATTTGGCGCGCGCCTGTTCCAGCTCGCCCATCTTGATCTCGTTGACCCAGGCGTGGAGGTGTTCCTGGGTGGCCAGATAGGTCTGCATGCCGCGCTTGTAGAAGGGATTATGCTCCCAGGCGGGGTCCTTGAAGCGGCGGTCTTTCTTGTCGGCTTCGCGCTTGGACTTGCCCAGCAGGATCTGGGTGTTTTCGGCCGTGATCTTGCCGGCGGTCCTGGCGGTGGTGACCGGGTTGGTCATCGTGGAGCGCAGCATCAGACCCACGGCGCCGAGCAGTTCCTGGCGGTTGAAGCCGCCCAGCAGCGGGTTCAGCGCGGCGGTGTTTTCAGCCGCATTGCGGGCAATCTCGTCTTTCGGTGACGTCATGGTAGTTCCTCCCCAAAGGCTTCCGGACGTTCACCGGGTTCCTTACCCAGCCGCCGGTTTTAACCATGATCCCTTTCTTTTCCTGAAAGAGAACATGACAAAGTTTATGACAAAATTCGTTCCACAGTCAGTTTTCTCTGTCAAACTACAGTTGTGGCCATGAAAACGCGCGACCGTATCCTTCAGGTGAGCCTGCTTCTCTTCAATGAAGAGGGCGAGGCGCAGCTTTCGTCTGTGGATGTGGCCAACGCGCTCGAGATCAGTCCGGGTAACCTCTATTATCACTTCAAGGGCAAGGACGCGATTATCCGCGCCCTTTACGAGCGGTTTGAAGAGGAGATGCGCGTCATCCTGCGCGGCTCCAGCGGGGGCGTTGCCTCGATTGAGGACAACTGGGTCTACATCTACATCCTGCTGGAAGAGATATACGACTTCCGCTTCTTCTACCGCGACCTTGCCGGGCTGATTGCTCGTTACCCCGATCTGGCTGGCCGCTTTCGCGCGCTGATCGCCGAAAAACGGCAGACTATCTTACGCATCCTGGATGATCTGGCGCGGCTGGACGTGATCGATATAGATCCGCGCCTGATGCCGCCCCTGACCGATCAGATCATCACCACACTGACCTTCTGGCTGGCGGGGGACAGTCTGACCCGGGAAAGCCATGATGGCCCTGCCCTGATCCATAAAACCGTATTCCAGGTGATGTGTCTGATCGTGCCGTATATGGGCAAGGACGGACATGGCGCGCTAAGCGGCATGATCCGCCACTTCAAGGAAACGCAATCTTGAAAAGGACGGTTTGAGAAGAGCGGGAAGCCGTTCTGGCTCCCCGCCCCGTCTCGGAACTGGCTTTAGCTCGCGAGTTTCTTCGCTTGCTTGGCCCACTCGTCCCGCAGCACGCGGCCACGGGCGCCGATTTCAGCGTCGAGCGCTTCAAGCTCGGCTTTCTTCATGGCGGCGATCTGAGCAAAGCGCGTGATGCCGGCTGCGTGCAGTTTCTTCACCATGGCCGGGCCAACGCCGTTGATCTGCGAGAGATCGTCAGCGACTTCCGCTTCGATGGGCTCCATCGCGGCCTTGACGGCCTTACTGGCGCGCGTGGCGACGCGCTTGGCGGTCTTGGCGACATCTGCGCCGGTTTCGGTGGCGACGGATTCGATCTCAGCAGTGAGGCGCGCGATGCGTTCTTTCAGGTGAAGGTCGTTTGCCTTGGTGCGGGCCTTGGCCGACACGGTGGCGACTTCATCTTCCAGCTTTTCTACGCGGCGGGCGAAGGCTTCACGGGCGGTGCCCATGCCTTTGACGCCGAGCAGGTCGCGCATGCGGTCCATGCGGGATTCGAACTGGCCCTGGGCTTTCGACTGGAAGTCGCGAGCCGTTTCGACGGCCTTGGACATGCGGCCGCTGGCTTTGGTGAAGCCTTCGTTGCCGGCGAGGCGGGCGCGAACGTCCTGCTCGATTTCGGCGCCGCGCTTGACGAGGTCTTCAAAGACTTCGGCGGACTGTTTGTTGACGACGGTGGCACCGGCCAGCGCGCTGTCATAGGCTTTGCCATAGGCGCCGACACCGGCGAGCCAGATCTTGTAGGCCATCTCGGTGGATTGGGCCTCGATTGCCTTGCCTGCAGCCTTTGCTTTGGCGCGAGCGGCGGTCTTGGGGGTCTTGGTAGCCATGAGTTTCTCCCTGGCGGCTTGGTTCATGGGATGGGATTTAGGGAAAAAGTCTAGAAAGCGCATACTAATCGCGGCTGCGTGCTTGAATCCCGTCGCGGAAGGCCTCTATCCACTGTGGCAGAGAAACAAAAGGAGACCTCCCATGAGCGCAGTTGATTATCAGGTGGACGGAAAGACCTATGAGGGCTGGCTGGTCATGCCCGAGGGCAAGACGAATGTTCCGGTCGTGGTGATCGCCCATGCCTGGGGCGGGCTGACCGACAATGAAAAACAGAAAGCCGGCATCATCGCGAAGGAGTTCGGCTATGCCGCCTTCGCGGTGGACGTTTACGGCAAGGGCAAGCGCGGCACGAATGTGGAAGAGAACCAGGCGCTGATGAACCCGCTGGTGGGCGACCGGGCCGAGTTGCAGAAGCGCCTTGCGGGCGGGCTGGCCGCAGCCAAGGCGCAGACAGGCGTAGACCCGTCGAAAGCCGCCGCGATCGGCTTCTGCTTTGGCGGTCTTTGCGTGCTGGACATGGCGCGGGCGAACCAGGACGTGCTGGGCGTAGCGTCTTTCCACGGACTTTTCCGCCCGGCGGAGAATATTCCGCAGCCGAAGATCAAGGCGAAGGTTCTGATCGAGCATGGCTGGCTGGACCCTATGGCGACGCCGGAAGATTTCCTGGCAATCTCCAAGGAGTTTGAAGGCGCAGACTGGCAGGCGCATGTGCACGGCAATGGCTACCACTCGTTCACGACGGTGGGCGCGAACAATCCGGACATGGGCACGGTTTACAATGCCGACGCTGACCGTCGCAGCTTTGCGTACCTCAAGACGTTCCTGACCGAACTGTTTGGTTAATCTGGAATCGGATTATCTGAATACGGAAAAGGCGGAAAACCCATCAGGGTTTTCCGCCTTTTTCTTTGGTTGTTTCTGAGGCTCAGTCTGCGCGGAGGGCGTAGCCGGCGGAGCGGACGGTGCGGATGGGGTCTTCCCCGCCGCTCTGGCGAAGCGCCTTGCGCAGGCGGCCGACATGCACGTCCACCGTACGGGCTTCAACATAGACATCCGAGCCCCATACTGTGTCGAGGAGCTGTTCGCGCGAGAAGACGCGGCCCGGATGCTGCATGAAATAGTCCAGCAGGCGGAATTCCGTGGGGCCGAGGTGGATGTCTTCATTGTTGCGGGAGACGCGGTGGGCGACGCGGTCGATCTCGATGTCGCCGACCGTGATGCGGTCTTCCTTGAGGCCGGGACGGATGCGGCGCAGGACCGCGCGGACGCGGGCCATCAGCTCGGTGGTCGAGAAAGGCTTGGTGACGTAATCGTCCGCGCCTGTATCAAGTCCGCGGATGCGGTCGCTCTCTTCACCGCGCGCGGTGAGCATGATGATCGGGAGGTTTGGATTGACACCGGTGGCGCGGACGCGGCGGCAGATTTCGATACCGCTGACCTTGGGCAGCATCCAGTCCAACAGCAGCAGGTCTGGTATGCGTTCGTCGATCATCATCAGCGCTTCCTCGCCATCAGCAGCGATGGCGACGTCATAGTCTTCCCGCTTGAGATTGTAGAGCAGCAGCTCGGAGACGGCGCTTTCGTCTTCTGCGACAAGCACGTAGGGTTTCATCATTCGGCTCCGTAAATTGTTCCGATGGACGTCAGACCTGGTCCAGCTTCGGCCGTTCCATGGTCGACAGGTATTCTCCCACTGCCTGGTAGTAGACGAATTCGGCGATGTTGGTGCAGTGATCGCCAATCCGTTCCAGGTTCTTCGCTATAAAGAGCATATGTGCCCCGGCGCTGATGCGGCGGGGGTCTTCGATGAGGTAGGTGACCATTTCGCGGAAGACCGCGTTGTAATGCTGGTCGATGTCGTCGTCGCTGGACCAGACGTTCTTGGCGAGCGCCGAATTGCTGGAGGCGTAGGCATCGAGCACTTCGTTGAGCTGGCGCGCGACGGGCCGCGACATGCGCAGGATGGCGTTGCGCATTTCCGCGCTGACGAAATCATCCAGGCGCAGGGCGCGTTTGGCGATGTTCTTGGAGAGGTCGCCAATGCGCTCAAGCTCGTTGGACGTTTTCAGGGCAGAGAGGATCATGCGCAGGTCGTGGCCCATGGGCTGGCGGCGCGCGATGAGGCTGACGATCTGCTTTTCGACTTCGGCTTCGATGACATCGACCTGCGGATCGCGGGCGATGACTTCCCTGGCAAGGACGGGATCATTGATGCTGAGCGCCCGGCAGGAGTCCGCGATCATCGTTTCCACGATGCCGCCCATGCGCATGATGTCCGAGGAGAGCTTGTCCAGCTCATCCGAATAGGCAGAGACGATATGATCCGACATATGCTTCTCCCTCAACCGAACCGGCCGGTGATGTAGTCTTCGGTCCGCTTTTCGCGCGGATTGGTAAAGATCTGTTCTGTCTCTCCCATCTCGATGAGATTGCCTAGGTGGAAGAAGGCGGTGCGCTGGCTGACGCGGGCAGCCTGTTGCATGGAGTGCGTGACGATGACGATGCAGTAGCGCTTGCGCAGCTCGTCGATCAGTTCCTCGATGCGGGCCGTTGCCACGGGGTCGAGCGCCGAACAGGGCTCATCCATCAGGATCACTTCGGGGCGCACGGCGATGGCGCGGGCGATGCAGAGACGCTGTTGCTGGCCGCCCGAGAGGCTGGTGCCGGGGGCCTGGAGGCGATCCTTCACCTCTTCCCAGAGACCGGCGCGGCGGAGCGACTTCTCGACGATGGCGTCAAGGTCTTCGCGGCTGGAGGCGAGGCCGTGGATGCGCGGGCCATAGGCGATGTTGTCGTAGATGGATTTGGGGAACGGATTTGGCTTCTGGAACACCATGCCGACGCGCGAGCGCAGGAGCACAGGATCAATCGAGTGATCGTTGATGTCCTGCCCGTCCATGAGGATCTGGCCTTCAACACGGCAATTCTCGATCGTGTCGTTCATGCGGTTAAGGCATCGCAGGAAGGTAGACTTGCCACAGCCTGACGGGCCGATCAGCGCGGTGACCGCGCGGTCCGGGAATGACAGAGAGACATTGTGAATTGCCTGATCCGCGCCGTAAAAAACGCGGATGTCGCGGCAATCAATCCGCGGCGCGGCGACTGGCGGGGCCTCGGCGGAGGGCGTCAGCACAGCCCCCTCGGCCTGCGGTCTGTGATCCGTATCCATTACCATCTCCGCTCGTATTTACGTCTGAGGAATACCACCAACCCGTTCATCAGCAAAAGCACCGCCAAAAGAATGACGATCATCGCGGATGTCATCGGCTCCCAGGCGCGTTCTGCATTGTTTGACCAGGAGAAGATCAGCACCGGCATGACGGTGGACTCATCCGTCGGGCTGGAAGGCACATCGCCCACGAAAGCGACCATGCCGATCAACAGCAGCGGCGCGGTTTCACCCAGCGCGCGGGCCATGCCGAGGATGGCGCCCGTGAGGATGCCGGGCGCCGCGAGCGGCACCACATGATGGAAAACGGTCTGCATCTGCGAGGCACCAATGGCCAGCGCGCCCGAGCGCACCGACGGCGGAACCGCCTTGAGCGCAGCGCGCGCGGCGATGATCACCACGGGGAACGTCATCAGCGCCAGCACAAGGCCGCCAACCAATGGCGCAGACCGGGGCATGCCGAGGAAGTTGATATAGACCGCCGCGCCGAGCAGACCGAACACAATGGAGGGAACCGCGGCGAGATTGTTGATGTTCACCTCGATGAAATCGGTCAGCCGGTTCTTGGGCGCGAATTCTTCCAGATAGACCGCCGCCAGAATGCCGATCGGAATGGCGACCAGCGCTGTGACGAGCATCGTGAACAGGGAGCCGACCAGGGCGGCGAGGCCGCCGGCAAGCTCGGGATA
This sequence comes from Hyphomonas neptunium ATCC 15444, assembly GCF_000013025.1. Lineage (NCBI taxonomy): Bacteria > Pseudomonadati > Pseudomonadota > Alphaproteobacteria > Hyphomonadales > Hyphomonadaceae > Hyphomonas > Hyphomonas neptunium. The sequence goes on from NC_008358.1 coordinate 2,107,817, forward strand.
GGTGGAGTCCGAATGGGTCAGCAGGCTCCAGCGGGGCACGCGGGAAATCCGGCCCATCTCCTGAAGGGCAAGCGTCCAGGCGATCTGCTGGTCGGAGACAACGCGCTGAGCTTCGGGGAGCGCGATGATGCGAGCGGTCGCGGTGGCGCCCTGAAATGCGTCCAGCGTGCCGGTGAGCAGTTCCAGGCGAGCGGTGCCAGGCTCGATGCCTTGCAGGCGCCCTGTCGCCGCGCCGGCGGTGAGTAGGACCGAGCCATCTTCAAGGTTTACGCCATCTGATTCCAGCGTGGTCATGGCCGTGCGGATGGGCGTGAAAGCGCCCTGCCCTGTCAGCAGCACGCTGCCATCTTCCTGCGCGGCGACCGATGTGATGCCGCTGACGCGTACGCGGCGCTCGGCGAAGGCCTGACCTTTCAGGTAAAGGTCGAGATCGTCGTTCAGCGGCGCAGCAAGCTCTATCTCGTTTCCGATCAGCTGGGGCCGGGCGGCGACTTTCCGGGCGGCGGGAAGCACGGCCAGACGGGTAATGAATTCTGACACTTCCAGGCGCGTGGCGCGGTCGCGGTCCGATTCGGGGAAGGTTGCGATCAGATTGTCGCGCACCAGTTCCCAGAAGCCATCGACATTGCGGGCAATCTCTTCGGGCGTGTTTTCACCGGGCGGCGCGATGACAGCGGGGTCGAGCGTGATGTCGTAGCGCGCGACATGGTAGGTTGCCGCCGAAATGGCCTGCGAGCCGATGGACAGCGCCAGCATCACCAGCGCGCCGAGCGCCAGGAAGATCGCGCCCATGCCATACAGGCGGAAGCGCACATCCGACGCGCGGCGGCGCTTGAGGCGTTTCAGGGCATCGGGCTTTGAAAAGGGCGAGGCGGCCGGATCAGTCATACTTTTCCCGGTATTTCTGGACCACGCGCAGGGCGATCACGTTGAAGATCAGCGTTACGGCAAACAGAACGAGGCCAAGGGCGAACGCGGAGAGGGTCTTGGGATCGTCAAAACCCGTTTCGCCGGTCATCAGCGAGACGATCTGGACGGTGATGGTTGTGAGGTCAGACGTCGGGTCCATCGAGATGCGGGCGCTTTTGCCTGCGGCCATGACCACGATCATCGTTTCGCCGATGGCGCGGGAGACCGCCAGCAGCAGCGCAGCGATGATGCCGGGGAGCGCGGCGGGGACCACGACATTGCGGACGGTCTCGGACTTGGTGGCGCCGAGCGCATAAGCGCCGTCGCGCAGGGTCTGGGGCACGGCGTTGATCACGTCATCGGAGAGCGAGGACACAAACGGTATGACCATGATGCCCATGACAAGACCGGCGGCGAGCGCGCTGGTCGGCTGGGCCGCCAGCAGCGGTTCGGTGGCGAGACCGGTATTGATGAGCGTCTCGTTGATCCAGATCGCCACGGAGCGCACCGCGGGCGCGACGACCAGCAGCGCAAAGAAGCCGTACACCACGGTGGGAATACCGGCGAGGATTTCCAGGATCGGCTTGATCCACGCGCGGGCCCTGGGGCCGGCATATTCGGAGAGGTAGATCGCCGAGAAGAGGCCGATGGGCGCGGCGACGGCCATGGCGATCAGGGCGATCATGAAGGTGCCGAAGAAGAGTGGCAGGGCGCCGAACTCTGCCTCGGTCTGGGCGTTCCAGCGCGTGCCGAAGAGGAAATCCCAGATCGGGACGACGCGGAAGAACTGGATGCTTTCGTACAACAGGGACACCACGATGCCGACCGTGGTGGCGATGGCGACGACGGCGCAGAGGAACAGCACGCTTTCCATGCCCCGCTCGACCAGCGAGCGTGCCCGGAAGCTGGCGGCAAGGCGGCGGCGGGCAAAGACGAGCCCGCCCAGCGCGCCAAACACCATCAGCGCCAGGGCGCCGATGTTCAGGCCGCCCTGAATCTCGAGATACCGATTGGTGACCGCCGTGAAGACCAGATCCGTGCCGGCATAGTCCGTCGACCGGGCCGCTTGGGCCACGGAGTCGAGATAGGTCTGCATTTCGGCGGCGGAGAGAAGCTCGAAGGCGGGGGGCAGTTCACTTGTCAGCTGGCCGCGAGAGACCGCTTCGGCGCCCAGGGCATAAGCGAGCGCCACCAGAATGGCCGGAAGGACCGCCCACATGGCGACAAAATAGCCGTGATAGTTGGGCCGGGAGTGTAGCTCGGGGGCACCAGACAACAGAAGACGCTCGGCGCGGACGCGGCCGACGAAGAACGCTACGGATGCAAAGACCGCGATAAGCGCGATCAGTAGCCAGCCCATGGGCAGGAGACCGAGCTGCTGAAGCATGAACTTCCTTCCGGGGTGATACGAGCCCCAAATAGAAGAAGGCCGCGACAGTTATGTGACAATCTTCTGTATTTCCTGACGCAGGGGCCCTCTATTGCGTGGGCGCGTCAAAGACGCCATGTGTTCGCCATGACCAACCCTCAGGATTCAAAGGCCATCTGGCACGGAACGACGGTGCTCGCCGTGCGCAAGAATGGCAAACTCGTGATGCTCAGCGACGGCCAGGTGTCGATGGGTCAGACCATAATGAAGGGCAATGCGCGCAAGGTGCGCCGGATTGCGGGCGGGCAGATTCTCGCCGGATTCGCCGGGGCGACGGCCGATGCATTTACCCTGTTCGAGCGGCTGGAGGCGAAGCTGGAACGCTTCCCCGACCAGTTGCAGCGGGCGGCGGTGGAACTGGCCAAGGACTGGCGGACAGAGAAATACCTCCAGAAACTGGAAGCTTTGCTGATCGTGGCTGACAAGCACAGCACGCTGGTGATCACCGGCGCGGGCGATGTGCTGGAGCCCGAACATCATGTTGTGTCGATCGGGTCTGGCGGGAACTATGCCCTCGCCGCGGCGCGCGGCCTCTATGATTATGAGGAGGACGCCGAAACGATCGGACGCAAGGCGATGCAGATTGCTGCCGACATCTGCGTCTACACCAACGGCCATTTCAGCGTGGAAACCCTGGAAATCTGAGGCCGGCGCCGGAGCGGATAACGCTCCAAGGGCGGCGCCCATAAGCTCCATTCAGAGCGGCCATCATAAGGCCCCCACCAGATACAAGATGAGATCGATTAGATGAAACACCTGACGCCCCGCGAAATCGTTGCCGAGCTGGACCGCCACATTGTTGGCCAGAACGCCGCCAAGCGCGCGGTGGCCATTGCCCTGCGCAACCGGTGGCGGCGCAAGCAGGCCCCGGAAAATCTGCGGGGCGAGATTACGCCGAAGAACATCCTGATGATCGGGCCGACGGGCGTGGGTAAGACGGAAGTGTCCCGACGCCTCGCGCGACTGGCCAATGCGCCCTTCCTGAAGGTGGAAGCGACAAAGTTTACTGAAGTTGGCTATGTCGGCCGGGATGTTGAGCAGATCGTGCGCGATCTGGTTGAGGCAGCCGTCGGCATGATCCGCGAGCAGAAGCGCGCGGGCGTCGACAAGGCTGCACGGGACAAGGCGGAGGAGCGGCTGCTGGACGCGCTGGTGGGCGCCGAGGCGCAAAGCTCGACCCGTGAAGTGTTCCGCCGCAAGCTGCGCGCGGGCGAGCTGGACGACAAGGAAGTCGATCTCGACTTTGCCGACACGAACAACCCGATGCAGATGCTAGACCTGCCCGGCCAGGGTGGCTCAATGAGCATGATCAATCTGGGCGACATGCTGGGCAAGGCGATGGGCGGGCGCACCCGTCGGGTGCGAACGACAGTGCGCGAAGCCGCCAAGCCGCTAGTGACCGAGGAAGCCGACAAGCTGGTGGATGAGGAACAGATCGTCCGTGAAGCGATCATGGCCGTGGAAGAAGATGGCATCGTCTTCCTCGACGAGATCGACAAGATTGCCGCGCGCAAGGACCGGGGCGGCGCGGACGTAAGCCGCGAGGGCGTGCAGCGCGACCTGCTGCCGCTGATTGAAGGCACGACCGTTTCGACCAAGCGCGGCGCGGTGAAGACCGACCATATTCTGTTCATTGCGTCTGGCGCGTTCCACGTTGCCAAGCCATCAGACCTGCTGCCCGAGCTTCAGGGCCGCCTGCCGATCCGCGTGGAGCTGGAGCCGCTGACGCGGGACGATCTGCGCCGCATTCTGGTCGAGCCGCAGGCCAGCCTGATCCGTCAGTATGAGGCACTTATGGCGGCGGAGAATGTCACGCTGACCTTCGAGGACGGTGCCATCGACCGGATCGCGGATATGGCCGAGGCGGTAAACAAGTCCATCGAGAATATCGGCGCGCGGCGTTTGCAGACCATTCTGGAGCGGCTGCTGGATGACATCAGCTTTGACGCCCCCGACAAGGGCGGCGAGACCTTCACGATCACGGCAAGTTATGTGGACGAGAAAGTTGGTAGCCTGGCCGGGAATGCGGATCTGTCGAAGTTTATTCTGTAGCCTGGCGGGCTCAGCTCTCGATTGCCGCCCGCCGGATCGGCAGGTTTTTCTTGCCCCATTCCTTCATGATGGTGAGGGCTGGGCGGAGTTCCTCGCCCTTCGCGGTCAGCACATAATCATAGCGTTTCGGCGCTGTGGAATAGGCGTTGCGTTCCAGGATGCCGACTTCGACAAGGCGCTTTAGACGGTCCGCAAGAATGTGCCGAGTCATGCCGCCCGACTGGGCGAACTCTTCGAATTTGGTTTTGCCAAGGTAGCAGTCCCGCAGGATCAGCAATGTCCAACGGTCCCCGACGACGGAAAGGGTCCGGGCAACCGGGCACCAGTTATCGTTCAGCTCTGACCATTTCATTCCGCAAGTGTACCGCACCTTACGGAAAGTTCCAGAAAGAAACGCGAGCCGGGCGGGCGTATTTGGCGCCTTAAGCGCGAATTCCTGCCGTTTCGGCCAATTCCTTATAAGAAACAACCGGGCGGGGCCCGATATGCGAGATCACTTCAGCCGCTGCGATGTGGCCGAGGCGGGCGCAGGTGGCCAGCGGCAGCCCGCGCGCCACGCCGAACAGGAAGCCTGCCGCATACTGGTCACCGGCGCCGGTGGTATCAACAACTGATGCAACCGGCTCGGCCGGTACGGTGATGGGCGCGCCATCGCCGATGACGACGGAGCCCTTGGCGCTGCGGGTGACAGCGGCAATGGCGCAGTCGGCGTGAAGCGCGGCCAGCGCCGCGTCGAAATCTTCCGTTTCGTAAAGTGAGAGAAGCTCAGCTTCGTTAGCGAAGACGATGTCGGCAAAGCCCTTCACCAGATTGCGGAAGCTGGCGCGGTGACGATCCACACAGAAGCTGTCGGAGAGGGTGACTGCGACCTTGCGGCCCGCTGCCTTGGCGATTTCGGCGGCATGGACGAACGCTTCCTTGGCTTCGTCGCGGTCGAACAGATAGCCTTCCAGGTAAAGGATCTGGCCGCTGCGCACGAGGTCTGCGTCCACATCTTCCTTCGAGAAGAGGACGGAGGCGCCCAGGAAGGTGTTCATGGAGCGGTGGCCGTCTTCGGTGACGAAGATGATGGAGCGGGCGGTCGCCGGACCTTCTTCCAGCGGGCGCGTGTGGAAGGGTACGCCAGCCTTCATCATTTCGCGCATGAACTGGTGGCCCAGCTCATCATTGGAAATCTTGCCGATATAGGCCGCCTTTGCGCCAAAGCTGGAGAGGCCCGCAATCGTATTGGCGCCGGAGCCGCCGGAGGTGATGACAGCATCTTTCGCCAGCGCGGTGAGTTCTTCGGCGCGCGGCTCCTCGATCAGCTGCATGGCATCCTTGTGGATACCGAGGCGGGCGAGGAACGCGTCATCAGCGCGGGCAAGAACATCAACGATGGCATTGCCGAGGCCGACGACGTCAAATTTTGCTGCTGTCACGGGGAGCGGCTCCTTGGAAACTCGTGAAAACTCAGGTGGACCGCGCCTTGCCAGACGGGGCGCGTGGACACAAGGCCTGCGGGCCGCTAGAGCGCAGCGCAGGTCGGGATCGCCCCCGGCACAAGCACAAAGAGCCCTGCCCGCCCCATGAAAAAGATCGCTTATCTGGCCAGCCGCGTCACCATTCCCGGTTCAATCATTCGCCGCACGGATTCCTTCGAGCATGACTACACGATGGATGCCCTGCGCCCCGCCTTTGCCGCGCGCGGCATGGAGATGGTGGATGTCTGCTGGGATGATGACACGGTGGACTGGGCGAGCTTCGAGGCGGCCATCATCGGCACGACCTGGGACTATTGGGACAGGTTGGAGGAGTTCCTGGCTGCGCTTGCCGCGATCGAGGCAAAGACGCGGCTGTTCAATCCGGCGGCGCTGGTGCGCTGGAACTGCCGCAAGACGTATCTGCGGGACCTGGAAGCGCGCGGGGCGAAACTGATCCCGACGTTGTGGCTGGACCAGTGCGGCGAGGCAGAGGTCAACGCCGCGTTTGATACGCTGGGCGCGGATACGGTCGTGTTCAAGCGCCAGGTGGGCGCGGGCGCCAAGGATCAGCACAAGCTGAGCCGGGGCGACGCCATCCCCGAGATGAAACACAAGATGATGGCGCAGCCTTTCCTGCCAATGATCCAGAAGGAGGGTGAGCTCTCATTCATCTTCATTGATGGGGAATTCTGCCATGCGCTGGTGAAGCGCGCTCAGCCAGGCGACTACCGCATCCAGTCCAGCTATGGCGGGCGGGAGGGAGTGCTTCATCCGTCGGCGGAAGACCTGGCGGCGGCGCGCGCCATTCTGGGCGCGCTGGACGAGGCGCCGCTTTATGGCCGCGTGGACATGCTGCGCGGCGAGGATGGCGAGCTTCTGCTGATGGAACTCGAAGTGATCGAGCCGTACCTCTATCCCAAGGAAGGCCCGGAGCTGGGCGAGCGGATGGCAGCGGCGATCGCTCGGCGGATCAGCGCGGTTTAGTCTGTGGAGCGGCACGTTATGCCGGTGAGCGGAAACAGCTCACCGCTGGCGCGCTCCTGAACATAGCAATCCCCGTCCATCAGGACGATGTCGAAGATGGTGGGTACAGCCGGGCTGTTGCCCTCCATCGGGCCGGGCCGGGGCGGCAGAACGGAGATCACCGAATCCCTCGTCAGGTCGCCGGGCCCAAGTTGTATCTCGGCGCGGTCAACGGCCGCTGCCAAAACGCCGGTCACCGCCGCAACGGTTTCGGGGGACGGATCGGTCAGTATGGCGGGTTGGGGCGCCGTCTGGCAGGCTGCAAGGCCAGCCAATGCCGAAACACTCAGGATACGGTATTTCATGACGGAGAGGTCCTTATCTGCCGGGCGGCATGGTCATGTCGCGATTTATCTCAAGCGTGGACGGTGGCGGCAGGCGCAAGGGCGCGCCGGCGCCGAACGATTGGTTTTCATTTGCGCTGGCGACTGCCCGCGTGGCCTGGGACGGCACAGCCGGACAGGCAAGTGATCCGCGATAGCTGAGCGCTGCCGCCAGCAGGCTTTCACTCTCGTCGCCCAGTTCATGGCTGAGGTCATCCCCGACCTGGCAACCTGGAAGGCGAACGCCGAAGGACGCGGATGAATTGTTCGGAATGAAACCATCGGCATAATCGCCAAAGCCGGCATTGTTCACGCCCTGGAACTGGATCGTGTAATAGGTCTCGCCGCAATTGTCGGTGGGGTAGAAGCCAAAGGGTTTGCCGCAGGTGGTGTCGCCGATGAGGATGACCTCGACGCCGGCGCCGCGCAGGCCGTTGACCACCGCTTCGCTGGCGCTGCAGGTGCCGGATGTGGAGAGCACGAAGACGCGCGGCAGGTTCAGCGCTGGCAGCGGTGTGCCGTCGGCGAGCGTGAACCCGACGCCAGTGGAATAGAACGGGATGGGATTGTTGACCTCGCCGGTCACCGGGTTGCGGTTGCCGGCAGCGGCGTTGAAGCGGAGGCGTTCGAACACGCGGTTCTGGGTGCGCGCATTGCCGGCGATCATATAGCTGAGCTGGGAGGCGACGGCGAGCAGCCCGCCGCCATTGTACCGCAGGTCGAGGACGAGATCGCTGACGCCGGCCGTCTGCATTTGCAGCATGGCGTTATAGATTTCCTGTTCGCTGGCGAAGGGGCTGAATGTGTTGAACAGGATGTAGCCGACATCGCCCGATGGCGTGTTGATGATCCGGGTACGGTTTACAGGTTTGGGCGCCAGGTTGACGGAAGTGAGGGACACGGTGCGGTTAGCACCATCTGCGTCCTCGACCGTGAAGCTGTTGGTGAGGCCCGGCGTGGCGGGAAACAGGGCGGCGTTGAGCTGGTTGATCTCTGTCTGTGACGCCGTGTTGACAAGGTCGATGCCGTTGATCTGGAGAATACGCGAGCCGCGCTCCAAATTGGACTGGCCGCCGGTCTGCGCCGAAGCGGGTGAGCCCGGTTCGGTGTAGCGGATGCGGAAGTCGCGCGGGGGCGTTGTGGAGAAGGCGATGTAACTTGCGCCATAGGTGGCCGTGGGCGCGGCATTGCGCGCGGCGAGATATTCCTCCGTAGGCTCACTGAAATGAAAGTCGTCCTTCTCCTTACCAGACGCGGTGGTGGCAAAGGTGCGCAGGACATCGAAATAATCGAGCCGGTCTGAAAAGCCTGCCGGGTTCCGGTCCGTCACTTCGGTGTTCCAGAGATAGGTTTCGTTCGTCCATGAGCGCAGCCAGAAGAGTTCTTCCAGAAGCGTGCCCTGAACATCCGGGTAGGTGTTGCCTTCGATATCCTGGCCAACGCGGCGGACTTCGCAGCGGTTCTTGAAGGTACTGGCGGGGTCAAACACACCCTGGGTCCAACTCGGGCCCGCTGGCGGAGGGGGCGGCGGCGGTGGGGGTGGAGGCGGAGAAATGGCGGTGCCGCCGCTTCCGCCCCCACCGCCGCCGCCCCCACACGCCGCCAGCCAGACAGGCGCGGTGAATGTCAGCAGCGCAAGCGCAATAACTTTGGCAGCCCCTGCCCCGAACAGCTTGCTGCGCATGGTTCCAGTCCTTTTCACATCACACCTCAAAAAGGTTTGCCGAGGCAGCCCGCAAGGTCAATTCACTTTGCGGCGCCAGCGGATTTGCGGGGTTTTTTCGGCCCTAACGCGGCCTGGGCCGCCGGGTCGGGCGTTTTCGGCTTGAAATCACAGAGATCCTTGATCGCACAGTGCCAGCATTCGGGGGTACGCGCCTTGCACACATACCGCCCGTGCAGGATCAGCCAGTGATGGGCGCCCTTCTTGAATTCCGGCGGGGTAATGCGCTCGAGGCCCGTCTCGACATGGTCGGGCGTCTTGCCGGGCGCGAGCCCGGTTCTGTTGGAAACACGGAAGATGTGAGTGTCGACGGCGATCGTGGGCTCACCGAAGGCTTCGTTCATGACGACATTTGCGGTCTTGCGGCCCACGCCCGGCAGGGTGGTGAGTTCATCCCGCGTGCGCGGCACCTCGCCGCCGTATTCCTCGATGATCCTGCGGCTGAGCGCGATGACGTTCTTTGCCTTGTTGCGCCAGAGGCCGATGGTCCGGATGTGGCTGGCCACCCCTTCCTCACCAAGGGTGAGCATTTTTTCGGGAGTGTCGGCGACAGCGAACAGCTTCCGCGTGGCTTTATTCACACCGACATCGGTGGCCTGCGCGGACAGGGCGACGGCGACGAGCAGGGTGAAGGGGTTTACGAACTCCAACTCGGTCGCTGGATCGGGGCGGTCTGCGGCAAGCGCGGCAAAGAGCTCCGCCGCCCTCGCGCGGGTGAACTTTGAGCGCGGGACGGCTTTGGCGGGCTTGCGGGCAGGTTTGGAAGCATCAGGCATAGGCTGAGGCATAGAGCGCCCTTCCCGCAGCGCAAGGGCGTGCTATTTCTTCCGTTCATGACACCCCCGCATGAAACCGTCTACATGGACGCCGTGCTGACCCCCAACCGGTCGCTCAGCCGGAAAGGCTTTCTGATCGCGATGACGGCGATTGCCGTTACCTTCTTCATGACGGGGCTGATGTTCCTGTCGATGGGGGCGCTACCGGTTCTGGGCTTCATGGGGCTGGATGTTCTGGCGATCTGGCTGGCATTTCGCATTTCCTTCCGGCAGCAGCAGGAAGAGACGCGGGTAACCGTGACCGCGCGCGCCATCTGCCTGCATCACAAGGACGCCAAGGGCCGGGAGAAACGCGCCGAACTTCCCTCCGCCTTTGCCCGCGTCGAGCTGGAAGAGCCCGCTGGCCCGGCGAGCTGGCTGCGAATCGAGCATGGCAAAACCGCCTGGATCATCGGCCGGTTCCTGACGCCGCCAGAGCGGAGTGACTTTGCCAAAGCCCTGCGGCAGGCCCTTCTGGCGGCCAGAGCAGAGCGTTATCCTGCCTGAAACTCAAAAAAATGACGCAAGCGTCATGGTTTTTTGAAAAAGCCTGTGTTAAAACTTTCCCCAGCGACGCGATACGCCCCGCCAAGAGGGTGGGATTCCTGGAGGATTGAACATGGCCGCCGATACCGTTTCTTTCGTCAATCACCCGGCGCTTGAGCGCCCCAAGGTGACGGAGCGCGAGCCGCTCCACCCGCACAATCTGCGCTTTGGCGCGAACATTCCGCCCGCCGCCGACATCGACCTTTCGACGCTCGACCTGATCGATGGCGAACTGTGGCGCCAGGGCAAATACTGGGACCGGTTCGAGCGTCTGCGTAACGAAGACCCGCTGCATTATTGCCCGGACAGCTTCCCCGGACCATTCTGGTCTGTCACCCGGTATGAAGACGTTATGGCGATCGACACCGATCACAAACGCTTCTCCTCCAGCTGGGAATATGGCGGCATCACGCTGGGCGAGCCGATCAGCGATTTCGAAATGCCGATGTTCATCGCCATGGACGAGCCGCGCCATTCGGAGCAGCGCAAGACTGTGCAGCCTGCCGTGGCGCCAGACATGCTGAAAGTTTACGAGCCCCTGATCCGCTCGCGCACGCAGGGCCTGCTCGACAGCCTTCCGGTGAATGAGCCGTTCGACTGGGTGGACAAAGTTTCGGTCGAGCTGACCACGATGATGCTGGCCACGCTGTTTGATTATCCGTTCGAAAACCGCCGCGACCTGACCCATTGGTCAGACGTTGCCACCGGCATGCACAATCCCGACATCTGCCCCGGCGGTGAGGAAGAGTGGAAGGCCACCATGATGAAATGCCTCATGACGTTCATGGGCATCTATCAGGAGCGCCAGCAACAGCCGCAAAAGCCAGACCTGATGAGCCTTCTGGCCCATGGCGAGAAGACCAAGAACATGACGCCGATGGAACTGCTCGGCAACGTCATCCTGCTGATCGTGGGCGGCAACGACACGACGCGCAACTCGATGACCGCCTCGGTCTTTGCGCTCAACAAGTTCCCCAAAGAGTATGAGAAGCTGAAAGCTGATCCTTCCATCATCCCCAACATGGTTTCGGAGACGATCCGCTGGCAGACGCCGCTCGCCTACATGCGCCGCACCGCGCTGGAAGATGTCGAGATGCACGGCAAGACGATCAAAAAGGGCGACCAGGTTGCCATGTGGTATGTCTCCGCCAACCGCGATGAGCGGTTCTGGGACAAGCCCAACGACTTTATCGCGGACCGCCCCGAGGCGCGCCGCCATATCTCCTTCGGCTTCGGCATCCACCGCTGCGTCGGCAACCGTCTTGCCGAACTGCAACTGCGCATTCTCTGGGAAGAGATCATGGAACGCTTCGAGCATATCGAAGTTCTGGCCGAACCTTCCCTGAACCAGAACGCTTTCGTGAAGGGCTACAACTGGATGCCGGTCGTGCTTCACCCGAAGTAAGGCTTGGCGGTAGCTGCCTCTCCTGATTAGACCTCCTGTCAGATCTGACAGGAGGTTTTTTTTCATGGACGTTTCCAAAGCCGTTGAGCAGCGGATTTCGACGCGGGGCTTTCTTCCCGACGCGCTTCCGCTTGAAGAGGTCAAAGCCTGGCTGACAACCGGCCAGCGCGCGCCTTCGGGCGGCAACACGCAGCCATGGCGCGTGATCGTTGTGACCGGCGAAGAGAAGAACAAGGTGATCGAGATTGCGCAGGCGAAACTTGCCGCCAATCCGGGTGGCGAGCCAACCGACCGGCCGATCTATCCCAAGGGCCTCTGGGAACCGCATGAAGCCCGCCGCCGCCGCGTGGGCGAAATGCTGTATGAAGCCCTCGAAATTCCGCGTGAAGACAAGGCCGGGCGCCTACGCTGGTTCTCCAACAATTTTCGCTTCTTTGGCGCGCCGGTGGCGGTGTTCCTCGTGATCGACGAGCGGATGGGCCATGGCCAGTGGGGCCATGCGGGCATGTATCTGCAGACGCTTGCTCTACTCGCTGAAGAACGCGGCTGGGGCACCTGTTTCCAGGAATGCTGGGGCATCCTGCGGCCGACGCTGAAGGAGCATTTCGGGCTTGGCCCGACGGAGATGATCTGGTGCGGGGTCGCCGTGGGCAAGCCCGACCCGAATGAGAAGGCCAATACGCTGTATGCCGAGCGCGCCTCTGTCGACGAAATCGCCGAGTTCCGCGGTTTCTAGACACCGGCCCGCCTGAATACCGCCACAAGGGCGCGGTTTGATCTCTATCATGATCACGCGCCGCGCCCTTCTGGCCACGGGCCTTGCCCTGCCCCTGCTGCCTTCAGCGGGCTTTGCAGATACAGCGCCAGACTGGACGGGAAAACTGCTACGCGCGGCGCGGGCACAAATCGGTGTGACCACGGGGTATGACCCGGCATATGTGACGCTCGATTATCCCGGCGGCGACATTCCCCGCCAAACCGGTGTGTGTACGGATGTGATCATCCGCGCCTATCGCGACGCCTTTGACATGGACCTTCAGGAACTTGTCCACATGGACATGAAGGCGAATTTCCCAAGCTATCCCCGAACCTGGGGCCTGACGCGCGCCGACCGGAACATCGACCATCGCCGGGTGCCTAACCTGGAGCGCTACTTTGAACGGCAGGGCCTGAAGCGCGAGGCACCAGGACGGCGCGAGGACTGGCAGGCGGGCGATCTGGTGACCATGCGCCTTGGTGGGCGCCTGCCTCATATTGCGATCTTCTCAGGGCATGATCTGCTTACGGAGCGTGCGCTTTACATCCATAATATCGGCGGGGGCACGCGGGAGGAAGAAATCCGCACCGATTATGATAGCCCCATGCGGTTTCGCTTTCCGCCACCGGAGGCGTGAGGGGCGCCGCTAGAGATCGAACACCCAGTGCTTGAGCGTGAGGCGCAGCGGCCGGGTTGTCCGCACCGCAATGGCACCCGTGAAGCCGGGCATGGGGTCGAACGCCAGAAGCCGCCAGGCCTGCGTGTCTTCGTTCGCCCAGTCGGCTGCGATGAGCCGAGGGGCGGCGGCCTGCGACACATCAAGGGTGAAGCTGCGCCCGGACACTGTAAGCCCGGTTCCGAGCGCCTTGAGCACGGCTTCCTTGGCGGCCCAGAACTGGAAGAATTTTTCCGCTTGGCGGGTTTCGGGCTCGGCCTCAAGCGCAGCAATTTCCGGCGGCGAAAACACCATGCCGGCCACGCCCTCTGGCAAGGCTTTGATCTGCTCTACATCCACCCCGACAACAGCGTCACAAACCGCAAAGGCCGCAAGCGCATTGCTGTGACTTAAGTTGAACGAGTACGGACAATCCGGTGATGTCAGGTATGGCCGCCCATGCTTTCCCAAAGCAAATACCGGCGCGTTAGGCCGCACGTTGAGCACAGTTCCGAGAATTCCGCGCATCCCTGCCCGCGCAGCAATCCAGCGGCGCTGCAATTCTGACGTAGCGAAAGCGGCGGCGCGCTGGCGTTCGTCCGGGGAAAGCCAGCCTGACAGCGCCGCAGCGGTGGGTGCGTCAATGTCGAGATCCCACACCCAGACGCTGACGGGGAGTTCATCGGCGGGGATCACGGGGCTCTCTTGCTGCACGGGGCGGGCCTATTCGTCGTCGCGCCAGCTATCCATCGGTTGCTGCGGCACGCGGGTTTCCTTACGCAGGCGCATGACAGCGGCCTTTATGTCGGCCCCGTCAAATTCGTCCGTCTCTTCTTTTGTGCGTTCTGGCGCGCGGGTGTAGGCGAAGACGCTGACAGCGCCGTCATCCTCGAATTCGTCTTCCTCGATGGCTTCCGGCTCAGCGGCAGAAACCTGCTCCGCCTGCGGCGCTTCTGCGACGGCCTCGTCTTCAACTCCATCCTCGTCGGACACAAAGTCAGTCACGAAGGATTCAGTATCGGCCAGTTCGCCGAGATCATTGATCAGCACATCATCTTCGGTGAGCGCTTCTTCATCCGGCATCTGGAAACCCGACGGGATCACGTCAGAGAGCAGACCTTCGGCTTCAAGGTCCGCCTTGCCCGGAAGGGTGTCGAGGCTTTCGAGGCCAAAATGCTCAAGGAACTTGTCAGTCGTGCCGTAGCAGATCGGTAGGCCGGGCGTTTTGCGGCGGCCGCGTGTGCGCACCCAGCCGGTTTCCAGCAGTGTATCAATCACCGTCTTGGCGACAGCAACGCCGCGTACCGCTTCGATTTCGGCGCGTGTAACGGGCTGGCCATAGGCGATGATCGAGAGCGTCTCCATCGCGGCCTGGCCGAGCTTCTTCTGGACCTGACGTTCCTCGACAAACAGCCAGGAAAGGTCCTGCGCTGTCTGGAAGCGCCACTTGCCGGCGACCTCGACGAGGTTCACGCCGCGCTTGGCATAAAGACTGCGCAGCGCCATGAGCACTTCGCCCGCCTCAATGCCTTGGGGCAGCACCTGTGCCACCTGCTCGGCCGAAAGTGGCTGGCCCGCAGCAAACAGCACGGCTTCAGCCCGGCGAACGCCCTCCGCCACGAGCTCCTCGCGCGTGCCTTCAAAGGCAGGTGTCGTCAGTCCCGGAAACTCCGCCTGCGGATCGTGAGCGTTCTGCTCTTGTGCGGTGTCATCGTTCATCTGGTACATCTCAAGCGACTGCATCGGCCATCTCCGACGGGCGGACGGCGATGCGGCGCATATAGATCGGCGCGAAATGCGTGTCCTGGCGCAGGTCTACTTCGCCGTCGCGCGTCAGCTCCAACGCGGCGGAAAAGACGCTGGCGGTCACCGAGCGTTCGGGCACTTCGGGATTGATGTCGGTCATCGCCGTGCGAATGTCAGCCAGGCTTGCCCATTGGTCGAGCTGTTCGCGCAGGCCACGCAGGGTGGTGCGCGCCTGTTCCAGCGGCAGGACGAGCTGCTGCTCGATCCGGTGGGGGCGCTCTTTCTCGCGGCGGTCGCGGATGGTGCCCAGCGCCGTGGAGAGGTCGTAGAGCGAGGCGGTGTATTCCATATGCTTGACGACTTTGGGCTGTTCGGTCTCGCCGCGCAGGAAGACCACACGGTCGAGCACCGGGCCCGCTTCGAGCTCGCGCACGGCCTGGCGCATGGCATCAAGGCGCTTCAGGCGGAAAGCGAGCCGCGCGGCCATTTCCTCGCCGGTGGGTTCGTCTTCTTCAATGGCTTCGGGCTTGGGCAGCAGCAGGCGCGACTTCATGAAGGCGAGCCAGGAGGCCATCAGCAGATAGTCTGCCGCGATGTCGATCCGCTTGGTGCGGGCGTCTTCGACGAAGGAGAGATACTGCTCGGCCAGACGCAGCATGGAAATCTGCAGCAGGTTTACCTTCTGGCGGCGGGCAAGTTCCAGCAACAGGTGGAGCGGGCCTTCATAGCCGCCGATCTCGACATTGAAGATGTTGACGCCTTCGGCGTCTTCCGCCCCGGCGGAGAGGGCATCAATGGAGATCGTGTCGCTGCTCATGCCATGGCTCCCGGCGGAGGGATCAGTTCGTGAAACCGCGCCCAGGCGGGGGCGGGCTCGAAAGGCTGGACTTTCTTGGCGATGGCGTCAGCCGCCGCCGCGCGGGATGCAGCCTTGCCGGAGAGATGGGGAGCGGCCTGGGCTACTTCTGTCATCTCGGCAAGGATGGCGCCTGCGTCCTTCAGAAAGCCCGAGCAATGCAGCAACACATCGCAGCCCGCCACGATGGAGGCGTCCGCGCGTTCTGTCAGGCTGCCACCCAATGCCTTCATCCCCAGATCATCTGTCATCAGAAGACCATCAAAGCCGATTCGGTCGCGGATGATCTGTTGAATCATGACCTTGGAGACCGTGGCGGCCCGGCCGGGATCGTAGGCTTCGTAGGCAATATGCGCCGTCATCGCCATCGGCGCGTCAGCCACGCGGGCGAAGGCGTCAAAATCCTTGGCGAGTTCATTTTGCCCGGCGGTGACGCGGGGAAGCTCAAGATGGCTGTCAGCAACTGACCGGCCATGACCAGGTATGTGTTTGATGACGCCGGCGACGCCGCCTGCTGTGAGGCCCTCAAGGGCCGCGCGGGCGAGATCTGCGGCCTGTTCAGGCTCCGTGCCGAAGGCCCGGTCGCCGATCACGTCATGGGCGCCGGGCACAGGCAGGTCGACGACCGGCGAACAGTCTGCATGGATCGAGAGGGCCGCCAGCTCCGAGGCAATCAGGCGATGGCCCAACCAGGTGGCTTCCCGGCCGAGTGCCTTGTCCCGCTCATAGAGAGCTGCATAGTCGGCGCCGCGGGGAAACAGCGGCCATTCGGGCGCCTTTAGGCGCGCCACACGGCCGCCCTCCTGATCGATGAAGATCAGCGTTTCCCGGCCTGTGGCATTCCAGATGTCTGCTATTAGCTTGCGCACCTGCATACGCGAGACACAGGAGCGCCCCATCAGGATCACGCCCCACGGATCTTCAGCCGCAAAAAGCGCAGCTTCGCCTGGGGTCAGTTCCGGCCCCGATACGCTGAGAATACAGGCTTTCACGTCTTATCCCGTCACCACGATGCAATTTGCCCCGGATTCCTTAATCGCGTCACAGAAGGCGACCGCTTCGGACCGTTCGGCAAATGCGCCAACGCGGAGACGGTAGAAGACACCTTCAGAGCCGAGATCTGCCCGTTGAATCCGTTTCGACGCGCCATGATACAGCTCCGGGGCCGAAGAGGTCACGCGGTTCCATGCAGTTTCCGCTGCCTCTTCCGAGCGCAGAGCGGCAATCTGGACGAGGAATGCGCCAGATTCGGTGAAGGTGAAGCGCGCCTGCGACGACAGAGGCTCGATGGGCTCAGGCGGTTTGATCGTCACAGCGGCGATCTGCTGCTTGGACTCGGAGGGGCCGGGTGGCAGCTCCTGGACCGGAAGCGGCTGCGGCGCGGTGCTGACGGCTTCGTCTGCCGGCGCATCCAGCGGGGCCGGACGCAGGTCGCGCGGCGGGCCACCTGCCAGCGCGCCTCCTGTAGTACCTGCAGCAGAAGCGAGCGTAACGTCCGCCTCGCGCTCGGAAGCATCCATGGCGTCGTAAAACTGTTTGTCAGTATGCTCGATGGGATTTCCGCCCGGATCGGCCGGCAGCTGTTTGAAAGGCTGCGGCTCGGCGATCACGCTGGGCAGGCCGTCTGTGGCGGGGCGCACGCCCTGCCGGTAGGTGTTCCAGACCACGCCGCCGAAGATCAGCAGAACGCCGATCGCCAATGTAAGAATCAGCGGTCCGCGCGCGGCTTCGTCTTCGCGCACGTCGAATCCGCGATAATCGTCCTCGAACGGGTTTTCGCGGCCTGCCATGTCCGATCGGCTCATGGAAGAACTCCTTGGAATCAATCACCTAGGTTAATTTTTACGGGAGTTTCCTTAACGAGCCTTGAAGAGGCCGCCTCACAACCGTGGAAAACCGGCTTTTTGCCTAGGTCAGGGCGCTGGTATCGAACAGGCGGCGATGCTCTTCCAGGGCGTAGGTATCGGTCATTCCGGCCATATAATCGCAGACGATCCGGGCTCTACGGGCCCCCTCTTCCTTCATGGCGGCGCCATTCCAGGGCGGCGGCAGGGTCTGGGGCTCGTTCAGGAACACCTCAAACAGGTCTGCCAACACGCGCTTGGCCTTCGAGCGCATCCGGTTGACCCTGTAATGCTTGTACATTCTGGAATAGAGGAACGTCCGCAAGGCGCGCTGAGGGCCTTCGAGGCCCTCGGAGAACCCGATCAGCGGCTCGCCAAGGGCGCGCACTTCGGCGGCCGAATGCGGCTTCAGGCGTTTTACGCGTGCGCCGGTTTCCAGAACGAGGTCGTTTATCCACAGGCCGATGAGGCGGCGGACGGCTTCATAGGTCACCATCCGGTCGTCCAGATCGCGGAATTCCATGCGGACGCCGCGAAAAACATCCCCAACAACAGGGAGTTCCAGCAGGTCATCGACTGTGAAGAGGCCGGCGGCGATGCCGTCGTCTATATCGTGGTTATTATACGCAATGTCGTCCGAGAGCGCGGCGACCTGGGCTTCTGGGCCGGCGAACTGGTCGAGTTCGAGCTGTTCGAGGGGGGCGAAGTCGCGGAAGGCGATGGGGAGGGCGGTGACGGGGGTGTCCGGGCCGGTCAGCGGGCCGTTGTGTTTGACGAGGCCTTCGAGGGTTTCCCAGGTCAAATTCAACCCATTAAACAGGGGATAGCGGCGCTCCAGACGCGTCACGATGCGCAGCGACTGCGCATTGTGATCGAAGCCCTCATAGGGCTCCATGCAGGCATCGAGCTGGTCTTCTCCCGCATGGCCGAAGGGCGGATGGCCGAGATCATGGCTGAGCGCGAGAGTTTCGGCGAGGTCTTCATCGAGCCCCAGCGTGCGCGCGATGGACCGGGAAATCTGAGCGACTTCAAGGGAGTGGGTGAGGCGCGTGCGGAAATGGTCGCCCTCATGGGCGACGAAAACCTGGGTTTTCTGCTTCAGGCGGCGGAAAGCGGTGGAGTGGATAATCCGGTCCCTGTCCCGCTGGAACGGGGTACGGGTGGCCGAGGGGGCCTCCTCAAAAAAGCGCCCACGGCTGTCTTCGTGACGTGTTGCGTAAGGGGCTCTCTTTTCCATTCAGGAATTCGTCCTTATGTTAGGCCCATGACCGAGACCATTGCCCCGGATGTGACACTGACTGCTTCTGCTGCGAAGCGGATTAATGCGATTCTCGCCAAACAGGACGGCGCCGCCTATCTGCGCGTGTCCGTAGAAGGTGGGGGATGTTCGGGCTTTTCCTACAAGTTTGACTTCGCGCCTGCTGTAAATGCGGATGATGTCGTGATCGAACGCGACGGGGCAAGTGTGCTGATCGACGAGATGAGCCTGGAGTTTCTGCAGGGGTCGGAGATCGACTTTTCCACAGAGCTGATCGGCGCGGCGTTCAAGATCAAGAACCCGAACGCGACCGCGGCCTGTGGCTGCGGGACCAGTTTTTCGGTCTGAAAAAGCTCTAAAAAACTCCAACGGTTCCTCCAACGAGGGGGCAAAAACTCCAACGCGGTTGGAGTTTTTTTGTGTGGCAGTTTTGGTCACACGGGGGACACCGCCGGGACAGATCGGGACACTTTAGGACATCTTGGGACACCGTGGGACATCTCGCGCCCTTCGGGCGCCCCTCACCTCCCACGCTCTTTCGAGCGCGGGTCCCTCCTCTCCCACTTCATGGGCGAGGGGTTAAGGGGTCTTGCCGCTGGGGGATGGCTTAGCTGGAACGAGGGTGTGGGCTAGGCTCGTCTGGCCAGATGAGGGGACATGCCATGCCAGTGCCGACACCATTCAAAGTTCAGGTTCCAGACGCAAAGCTTGCCGAGATCCGGGCGCGGGTGGAGGGGTATCGGTGGTTCCCTGCCCCGGCCAATGAGCAGGGCTTTGCCTATGGCATGTCGACCGAGGTGATGAAGGACATTCAGCGTTATTGGCTGGAGACGTATGACTGGCGGGCGGCCGAGGCCGAGCTGAACCGGTGGCCACAATTTAGGGCTGAGGTGGACGGGCTGCCGATCCATTTTGTGCATGTGGTGGGGGAGGCAAAGGGGAAGCGTCCGCTGCTGATCACGCATGGCTGGCCGGGCAGCATCTATGAATTCTGGCAGGCGATCGGGCCGCTGGCCTTCCCGTCCCAGCATGGCGGCAAGGCGGAGGATGCGTTTGATCTCGTGATCCCGTCCCTGCCCGGTTATGGCTTTTCCGGCAAGCCTGCCTCGCCGCTGGGCCAGCGGGCGACGGCGGCGATGTGGGACACGCTGATGCGGGAGGTGCTGGGCTATTCCAGCTATCTGGCGCAGGGCGGGGATTGGGGGTCGATGGTCACGTCCTGGATCGGCAAGAACCATGGGCTGAGCGAGGGCAAAGGCGGGGCGAAGGCGATCCATCTCAATATGATGGGCTTCCGGCCGACACCGGCAGTTCCTCAGACGGCGGAGGAAACGAAATGGCTGCAGCATTCGCAAATGATGATGCAGGCAGAGGGCGCTTACCTGATGCAGCAGGCGACCAAGCCGCAAACGCTGGCGATGGCGCTGATGGATTCGCCGATGGGCACGGCGGCGTGGATTCTGGAGAAGTTTCACGGCTGGAGCGATCTTACGGAGCGCGGCCTTTTTGAGGTTTACACGCGCGACCAGCTGCTGACGAATGTGATGATCTACCTCGTCAATGACGCGATTGCGACGAGCGTCTGGTATTATAACGCCCTCTTCCAGGAAGGCGGCAATGGCCTGCCCGAGGGCGAGCGCTGCGAGACGCCGACGGCTTTTGCGAGCTATCCAGGTGAACGCTACATCGTGGCGCCGCCGAGGAGCTGGGCGGACCGGGCGTATAATATTACTCGGTGGACGGACATGCCGCGCGGGGGGCATTTTGCGGCGATGGAAGCGCCGGAGGTTTATGTGGAAGATGTGCGGGCTTGGGCGCGGGAGGTGGGGTAATTCCATCTGTACGCCGCGCTTTCCATAGTGCGCCGGGTAATGGGTTGCACCTTCAGCTGACCCGACTTACGATTTCTGGTGTGGAACAACTATGGTAAGCACGTAGGGGAACTTCATGCAAAAATTCGCCATTTTCGCGCTGGGCGCATCCATTCTGGCAACAGTCGCTAATGCGCAGGTTGTGGAGTTGCCGGAATCCTTCAACCGCTTTGACATCTCAGGCGTGAAGCTCGGCGATTCGCCGGATACCATCATCGCCACGCTCACCGAAAGAGGGTTCGAATGCGATTTTTCCAAGATGATGAATTCCGATGGCACTGTTATAAATTCCAATGGACATGCCGGGACGATGGAGTGCGAGACCACCGATCATGTTCAGAGCCACCGAGGCCCGATTCACAGGGCCGAAATGACATTGGATTTCGGCAATCTTGATCTGTCCGGGACCGGAACGGATGCCAGCAAGGTGTTCGCCACCTACATCAAATTCAGCGAGAACTACCCCGACCAGCCAAACATCGAGACGATGAATGCGCGCCTCACCGGCAAGTATGGGGAACTAGACTATAACAATTACAACAAGACGTGGTCCAAGACCGGAAGTTCTTCCCCTGATCTCGAAGAGAGGCACGCCGCTTACACAGACCAAGAGAAACAATGTGACGGTCTGCCGAGAGCTGAACGCATCGCCAAGTTCGAATGTTCACTCAAGGAGGCTGAATTGCATTACGCTTACCTGGCCGGCCGGCCGGCGAATCTTACTGCGAGATATTGGATCGGCAGCAACAGCTATTACTCCAGCATCGAAATCACGGCGCACTGGACTCACTGGGATGCAGTCCGGAGCATACGCCGGACAGCGGCAGTCACCGAAGAGTTGCTTGCCGAGGCAAAGGCAGCCCCCCCCGAGATCGACGAGAATGTCGAAACCACTTTCTAGGTAATACGTCGTTGAAGAACTGACAGATGGCAGGGTGCGCCTTCAGGCAACCCTGAACTGTTGCTTCTCAGCCCCCCATGGCTTCGTTACGCTCTATGGCCAAACGCCATCTGAGCGCCCAGCTTCTGACTTCACCGATTGCACCTGCGAAGGTGTCTGGCGATGGGCCCTCAGACGCGCTGCACCGGTCGAGGGTGACGATGGAGTGGAGGGAGGCGTAGGAAACGCTCCTTAAGCGCGCAAATCCCGGCCCATGTTTTGCAGCACGGCGTTGGCGAATTTGGCGTCGCCTTCGTCGAAGAAGTCGTGGGCGAGGGAAACGTATTCGCTGAGGATGATCGCGTCAGAGAGTTCCTGATGGGCGATGAATTCGGCGGCGCCGGCGCGCAGGAGGGCGCGCATGGTGGCGTCGAGGCGGGTGAGTTTCCAGCCCTCGGCGAGGCGCGCGAGGATGGCGGTGTCGATCTTCGCCTGATGTTCGACCACGGAGTTTACGATGGATTTGAAGAGGTCGGGGTCTGCGTCTTCAACGGGCGTGCCATCCGGGCCGAGGCCCAGACGGTCTTCCATGAATTCGCGGATGGTGGCGCGGGCGGATTTCTCCGTCTGCTCCATTTCGTAGAGTGCCTGAACCGCCGCAAGGCGCGCGCCAGCGCGGCGCGCGCGTGTGACGTCGAAGGGCATTTCCTGGGTCATCAACCGATCAGCTCTTTGCGGAATTTGATCATCGCAAGGCAGGCATTGGCCGCTTCGGCGCCCTTGTTCTTGCGTTTGCGATCCGCGCGGGCGAGCGCCTGCGCTTCGTTTTCAACCGTGAGGATGCCGTAGCCGATGGCCTGGCGGCGCTGGACGATGAGGTCCATCAGGCCGCGTGCGCTCTCGCCGCAGACATAATCATAATGGCTCGTCTCGCCGCGGATGACGCAGCCAAGCGCGACGGCGCCGTCAAACCGGCCGGAATCGGCCGACATGGCAATCACGCCGGGGATTTCGAAAGCGCCGGGAACTTCCATGACGGTGATCTTGGCGCCGGCAGCTTCGAGCACTTCGAGCGCGCCTGCTTCCAGCTCGTCGCTGATGTGTTTGTAATAGCGCGAAATCGCGATCAAAACGCGGTCAGCCATCTTAAGTATTCTCCTCGCTCAGGTGGCGCCAGCCCTCTATTGTCAAACCGTATCCGTCAAGCCCCGCAAGGCGGGTGGGCTGCGTATCGGACAGGTAAATCATGCTGCGCACGCCCAGTTCCCGCAGGATCTGCGCGCCGATGCCGTATTCGCGGATGGGCGCGGAGGGGTCGCGCGCGGCGCCGGATTTGAGGCCCAGGCGCTCTGCGATGGAGCCGGGCTGCATCGCGTTAACGAACACAACGACGCCGGGCTCGGGCGCTTTGGCGATCAGGCGCATGGCGCGGGCGACCAGGCCAGAGCGCGGGCCCTTCTCGCCGAGGATGTCGGAAAGGATGTCTGTACGGTGGACGCGGACAAGGGTTGTCGCGTCGGGCGTGATGTCTCCGTGGACGATGGCGATGTGTTCGGAATTGTCCATCGTGTTGCGGAAACAGACCGTGCGGAAGCCGCTGCCATAGTCAGATTCCAGCGCCGTCTCAATGCGGCGCTCCAGGAACCGGTCGTTCTGGCGGCGCCAGGCGATCAGGTCGGCAATGGTGCCGATTTTCAGATTGTGAAGCTGGGCAAAGGCGACGAGCTCCGGCAAGCGGGCCATGGAGCCGTCATCATTCATGATTTCGCAGATCACGCCGGCGGGATAGAGCCCGGCCATGCGGGAAATGTCGACCGCTGCTTCAGTATGGCCAGCGCGGACGAGCGTGCCGCCTTCCTTGGCGATCAGCGGGAAGATATGCCCTGGGCTGACGATGTCGTCATCGTCCTTGGTCGGATCGATGGCCACGGCAATTGTCCGGGAACGGTCATGGGCGGAGATGCCGGTGGTGACGCCCTCTTTCGCTTCGATGGAGACGGTGAACGCCGTCTGCATGCTTTCGCGGTTGTTGCGGGTCATCATGTCGAGGCGCAGCGTGTGGCCGCGCTCCTGCGTCATGGCGAGGCAGATGAGGCCCCGGCCATGCTTGGCCATGAAGTTCACCGCCTCGGGCGTGGCGAAGGTGGCCGGGATGATGAGGTCGCCCTCATTCTCACGGTCTTCGGCATCCACCAGGATGAACATGCGCCCGTTGCGGGCGTCTTCGATTATTTCCTCAATCGAGGAGATGGCGGCGGTGAACTCGCTGCTCATTATCTAACTCCCTTGTGGCGCGTCCGCACCGATCATCCGCGCCACATAGCGCGCAAGCATATCAATTTCGAGGTTTACCTTTGTGCCGGGCTTCAACGCGGCAAGCGTGGTGACTTCCCAGGTATGCGGGATGATGGCGACCTGGAAGTCTCCATTCTCCAGCGCGGCGGCGACCGTGAGCGAGACGCCATCAACGGCGGCCGAGCCCTTGGTGGCGAAGTAGCGCGAGATGGCGGCGGGCGGGCGGATGGTGACGCGGAAGGACTGGCCTTCGGCCTCGACCGAGACAATCTCGCCGACGCCGTCGACATGGCCGAACACGAAGTGTCCGCCGAGTTCATCGCCGAGCTTGAGGCTCTGCTCGAGGTTGACGCGTGTGCCTTCCTGCCAGCCGCCGAGGATGGTTTTCGACAGGGTTTCGGGGACAGCTTCGACCGCAAACCAGGCGCCTCGCTCGGCTTCGCCTTTGTCTACGACGGTGAGACAGACACCGGAATGGAGAATGGACGCGCCCATGGCGATCTGGGCGAGCGGGTAGCCGCTTTCGACCTCAAACCGGGTGAGGCCGTTGCGGTGCTCTGCCTTGCGGACAGTGCCGACATCGGTGACGAGACCTGTGAACATGGTTCTTATCCTGGGTGCCTATTGCTCAGATCGAACATAAGTATCGAGGACGTCATCCCCAATCCGTTCCGTCGCGACAGGGCGCCAGCGTGCCGCAGATTTCAGGTCTGACAGGCCCAGCGCCCCGAGGGCGGGCAAGCCATCGCCGCCGATCAGGATGGGGGCGCGAAACCAGGCGATCTCGTCCACGAGGCCGGCGCGCATGAAGCTGGCGGCCAGCGTGCTGCCCCCTTCGATGAGCAGCGTGCGCAGACCCTCGGCTTCGGCGCGGCGGACGAATTCGCCCGCGTCCATGCGAACACCGTTGCCGCAGCGCCAGATGTCGACCCCGGCAGCGGCGAGGGCGTCGCTGCCCTGCCCCGCCGTGACGGCGACAACGCGGCCAAGATCGGTGGAGCTGGCGAGGCGCGAGGCGGTGGGCAGGCGGGCGTTGGAATCGGCGACGATGCGGACGGGTTGTTTGGCCGGGAGCGGCACGGTGCGGGCGGTGAGCAGCGGATCGTCCGCCAGGGCTGTGCCGATGCCGACCATGATGGCGTCGTTTTCAGCGCGCATCTGGTGGCCGCGGGCGCGCGACGCGCTGGAGGTGATCCACTGGCTGGTGCCATCGGCCAGCGCGATGCGCCCATCCAGTGAGGACGCAATCTTGAGGGTGATGCGGAGGTTTTTCATTTCCCGTCCGCGTCGTCGTCTTCGTCTTCGAGGGCGGCTTTTTCGATGAACTGGGCGAAATCGCTCGGGTCTTTGAAGTCGCGATAGACGCTGGCGTAGCGGACATAGCCGACGGGATCGACGCGCTTGAGCGCTTCCATCACCAACTCGCCGACCTCTGAGGAGGGCACCTCGGTTTCCCCGCCGCTTTCCAGCTTGCGGACGATGCCGGAGACCATCTGGTCGATCCGGTCTCGGTCCACTGGGCGTTTGCGCAGGGCGATGAGGATGGAGCGTTGCAGTTTTTCCCGGTCAAACAGGCTGCGTTTGCCATCGCGTTTGACGACGATGATTTCGCGCAGCTGCACACGCTCGAAGGTGGTGAAGCGGGCGCCGCAGCTTTCACAGACGCGGCGGCGGCGCACAGCGGTATCGTCTTCAGCGGCGCGGCTGTCTTTTACGGATGTATTGTCAGAACCGCAGAATGGACAGCGCAAAGCCGATCAGCCCCCCAGCCCCTCATAGATGGGGAAACGCGCCGTGAGCGCCTTCACCTCTTCGCGGACGCGGGCTTCAACCGCGTCGCTGTTGCCATTGGCCAGAGCGTCTACGATCTCGCCGATCCAGGTGCCGATCTGGATGAACTCTTCCTCGCGGAAGCCGCGCGTGGTGCCCGCAGGCGAGCCGACCCGGATGCCCGAGGTGACCGTCGGCGGGGCGGGATCGAACGGGATGCCGTTCTTATTGCAGGTGATGTAGGCGCGCTCGAGAGCGGCTTCGGCGTCGCGGCCGGTGACGCCTTTGGGGCGCAGGTCAATCAGCGCGAGGTGGGTGTCGGTGCCATCGGAGACGACATCGAGGCCCGCCGTGCGGCAGGCTGCGGCCATGGCGCGGGCGTTGGAGACGACCTGCTCAACATAGGTCTTGAATTCCGGCATCAGCGCCTCGCCAAAGGCGACCGCCTTGCCGGCGATGACATGCATTAGGGGACCGCCCTGGATGCCGGGGAAGATGGCCGAGTTGATCTTCTTGGCGAGAGCTTCGTCATTGGTGAGGATCATGCCGCCGCGCGGGCCCCGAAGGGTCTTGTGCGTCGTGGTGGTGGCAATGTGGCAATGGTCGAGCGGGTTGGGATGGGCGCCGCCGGCGACGAGACCAGCAAAGTGGGCCATGTCGACCAGGAAGATGGCGCCGACATCATCGGCAATCTCGCGGAAGCGTTTGAAGTCAATCTGGCGCGGATAGGCAGAGCCACCGGCGATGATCATCTGCGGGCGGTGGGCGCGGGCAAGGCGCTCAACCTCATCAAAGTCGATCAGGTGGTCTTCCGGGCGCACGCCATACTGGACAGCGTTGAACCATTTTCCGGACTGGTTTGGCTTGGCGCCGTGGGTGAGGTGGCCACCGGCGGCGAGGCTCATGCCGAGGATGGTGTCGCCGGGCTTCAGGACCGCCTGGAAGACGCCCTGGTTGGCCTGGCTGCCGGAGTTTGGCTGGACGTTGGCAAAGCCGCAATTGAACAGCTTCTTGGCGCGCTCGATCGCGAGTTCCTCAGCGATGTCGACGAATTCGCAGCCGCCATAGTAGCGTTTGCCGGGATAGCCTTCGGCGTATTTGTTGGTGAGGATCGAGCCTTGGGCTTCGAGCACGGCGCGGGAGACGATGTTCTCCGAGGCGATCAGCTCGATCTGGTGCTGCTGGCGGGTGGCTTCCTGGTTGATCGCAGCGGCCAGCTCGGGGTCGCGCTCTGCAAGACCAACGGAGAAAAAGCCCCCGGCCAGCGTTTCTGGAACATGCGCCGAATCTGCCATGGGAGCCTCCTTTGCGACGGTCTGGGGCTGTTTACGCGGTGCAGGCAGGCTCGGCAACTGCGACTCGAAGTTCTACAGAAATTCAACTAGAGTGGAAGAATAATCGCCGCCGCGATGAAAAAGATAGGCCGATACTTTACGAGCCGTATCGATTATACTTAGACAAGCGAAGAATTGCGAGAATCGTTGCAGCAATTACAGGATGCATGGGGTGGACGATGACTGATCCGGAAGACTTGGACGCTTTGGACATGACCGTCGAGATCGTCTCGTCCTATGTGGCGAACAATGCGATACAGTCGGATCAGCTGCCCGCTCTGATCAAGAGTGTCCACGCAACCTTGAGCGATCTGACGAATACTGTGCCAGTTCCGGCCGAGAAGCTGGAGCCGGCGGTTGCGATCAACAAGTCTGTTACGCCGGAGTTTCTGATCTGTCTGGAAGATGGCGCGAAGCTGAAGATGCTGAAGCGGTATCTGCGCACGCGGTTTGACATGACGCCGGAGGATTACCGCGCCAAATGGGGCCTGCCGGCGGACTATCCGATGGTGGCGCCCAATTATGCCAAGCTTCGGTCGAAGCACGCCAAGCAGATCGGGCTGGGCAAGAAGCGTTGATTTCAAACGCAAAATGGCCCGGCAGAACCGGGCCACTCTAAGCACTTTCCAGGACAAACCGGGACACTTTGGGACAAAACGCGCCCTTAAGCGGCCTTGTCGAGACCCAGCTGTTTCCAGACCGCGAGGATGGCGGCGACCAGTTCATCCATCATCACTTCGTCATGCACGGGGCTGGGCGTGAAGCGCAGGCGCTCGGTGCCACGCGGGACGGTGGGATAGTTGATCGGCTGAACGTAGATGCCGAAGTCGAACAGCAGGGTGTCGGACAGCGCCTTGCAGCGTTCGGGATCGCCCACCAGCAGCGGGACGATGTGCGAGGGCGACTCCATCACAGGCAGGCCCGCATCGCGGAACTTCTGTTTCAGGGTGGCGGCCTTGTCCTGATGGATAGCGCGCAGGCGGCGGCCTTCATCGGCGCGCAGCTTGCGGATGCTGGCGAGGGCGCCGGCAGCCATGACCGGACAGGTCGAAGTGGTGAAGATGAAGCCCGAGGCCATGGAGCGGATGGCATCGATGACGCTGGAATGGCTGGCGATATAGCCGCCCATGACGCCGTAAGCCTTCGCCAGGGTGCCTTCCATGATGTCGATCCGGTCAGCCAGCCCGAGCATTTCGGCCACGCCTGCCCCCTGCTCTCCGTACATGCCGACGGCATGCACTTCATCGAGATAGGTGATGGCGTTGAATTCCTGGGCGAGGTCGCAGATCTCTTCCATGCGGCCAAAGTCGCCGTCCATGGAATAGACGCTTTCGAACGCGATCAGCTTGGGACGGTCAGCGTCGTCGAGCTCCAGAAGCGCACGCAGATGGTCCACGTCGTTATGGCGGAAGACGCGGTATTCGGCGCCAGAGCGGCGGATACCCTCGATCATCGAGGCGTGGTTGAGCGCGTCGGAATAGATGATCAGGTTAGGCAGGATCTTGCCGAGCGTCGACAGGGTCGCTTCGTTGGACACGTAACCTGAGGTGAAGAGGAGCGCGGCTTCCTTGCGGTGAAGGTCAGCAAGCTCCTGCTCCAGATCGACGTGGAAGCGCGTGGTGCCGGAGATGTTGCGGGTGCCGCCCGAACCGGCGCCGAAGCTGTCGATCGCTTCGTGCATGGATTTGATGACATCGTCATCCTGGCCCATGCCCAGATAGTCGTTCGAGCACCAGATGGTGACTTCGCGCTCGCCCGCTTCAAACCGGGCGGTGGCCTTTGGAAAGCGGCCCTTGTGACGGTGAAGATCAATAAAGACCCGATACCGTCCTTCGCTGTGAATGGCGCCAAGGGCGTCTTCGAAGGCTTTGAGATGCTGCATGGCGCTACTCTGAACTCTTTTCGACTATGACCATGTTTAACTTGGGTTACCGGAGGCTTATTCCGGCAACCCATTTAGTCTAATCAGGGAAAATACCTATGCGGCATAACCGGGCAGATCCCGGTCGAGCTTGCGCAGGAGCGCGGGCCAGACGAGCATGTCGGTCAGCTTAGCCATGCCGTTGCTGTGCTCGGTCATCCCACCCTGCCCGGCGACCTTCTGCTGAAGGCCGGTATCGCACTCCAGAACACCGTCGCGGCCTGCCGAAAGCGCCATGATCTGCATGGTGCAGGCCCGCTCCAGGAAGAACATGCGGCTGAAGGTGATGGCCGCCGTGGCGCCGCAGGTGAGCGTGCCGTGGTTGCGCAGGATCATCGAATGCTTCTTCTCGCCAAGGTCGCGCACCAGGCGCTCGCGTTCGTCCAGATCAAGGGCGATGCCCTCGTAATCATGGTAAGCGACATCTTCGCGCACGATCATGGCCGTCTGGCTGAGCGGGAGGAGACCTTCTTTCTGGGCGGAGACCGCCACGCCCTGATCGGTGTGAACGTGCATGACGACATGGGCGTCGTCGCGCGCGGCATGGATGGCCGAGTGGATGGTGAAGCCGGCTGGATTGATCATCGCATCGGTTTCCTGAACGATGTTGCCGTCCAGATCGACCTTCACCAGCGAGGAGGCGGTGATTTCCTCGAAGAAATAGCCGTAGGGATTGATCAGGAAGTGGTGTTCCGGGCCGGGGACGCGGTGGGAGATGTGCGTGAAGATCATATCATCCCAGCCGTAAAGCGCGGTGAGACGGTACATCGCCGCGAGATCTACGCGCGCCTGCCATTCGGCTTCGCTGACAGAATTGCGGATGTCGATTTTACCTGCGCCGTCGGCCATGGTGATAGTCTCCCTCAATGCGTTTCTCTGGGCGTGATCTGCGGTTTCGCAGGCGAAAGTAAACGAGTTTGGCCGTCAGCGCCAGATTCAGATGACGCGCGCGTCACTTTTTGCCGCGAGGGAAGGCCTGCCCCGCTTGGCAGACCCCATTCCCGGCCCCTGTTCGGGGCCCGCCTTGACGGGTGGGGCAAAACATTCCCACATGCCGCCGCATGACCCCGCTGCGTATTGCTTTTTATGCTTCCAAACGGCCAGAGGCGCAGCAGGTGCTGCCGCAGCTGCGCGACAAGTACGGCCATTATTCCGAGGAAGAGGCCGACGTGATCGTCGCCCTGGGCGGAGACGGCGCCATGCTGGACACGCTTCGCAGGCGCTTTGACGATGGCAAGCCGGTCTATGGCATGCATCTGGGCACCGTGGGTTTCCTGATGAATGACTTTCATGCCGATGGCCTGCCCGAGCGAATCGAGGCGGCCGAGCGGGCCACGCTGTCACCCCTGCGGATGCAGGCGACGGACCTGGACGGCACGGTTCACCGGGCGATGGCGATCAACGAGATTTCGCTGCTGCGCCAGACGGCGCAATCGGCCCGGCTGAAGATCATCGTGGATGGGCGGGTGCGGATGGAGGAGCTGGTGTGCGACGGGCTGATGGTCGCGACGCCCGCCGGATCGACCGCGTATAATCTCTCCGCCCATGGCCCGATCCTGCCGATCGGGGCAAAGCTGCTGGCGCTGACGCCGGTGAGCGCGTTCCGGCCCCGGCGCTGGCGCGGCGCGCTGCTGAAGGCTGAAGCAAGGGTAGACATTGAAGTGGTGGCGCCTGACCGGCGGCCGGTGTCTGCGTCTGCGGACAATGAAGAAGTGCGCAATATTGCCAAGGTGACGGTGGAAACTGACCCAGCGCGCACCCTGAAGGTGCTGTTTGACCCCGGCCATGCGCTGGATGAGCGAATTTTGCGGGAGCAGTTTGCTTTCTGAAGCAGTTTCAACGGCTCGCGTCAGCGTAATGTTAAATCTTGTTGGTTAATCCTGCCCCTCAAGAAACGAGGGTGGAGTGATGCTGGGTAAATTCCTGAAAGGTCTCGAAACGGGCAAACTTGGCCGCAAGCCGGCACAGGCCGTAGCCGCGCCAGATATTTCGCGCGTCATCAAACCTTCCCTGGCTACAACTTATCATGAGCCCATGCCTGCCGCTTGGTATGAGGCCGACGATGAGGAAGCGCACGCGCCTGAACCAGCCGCCTTCGCGCTGGCCGAGTTCATTACCGATCCCCAGGTGATGGAGACCCAGGCTGAGGAAGCGCTCGACGCACTGACCGAAGAATTTGAAGGCTGGATGCGCAACGATCTGGAAAAGATGCGCGACGCCTGGCGGATTGCGCAGAAGCCGGAAGCCGACGCCGACGATTACCGCACGCTTTACACCTGCGCGCACAATATTCGCGGCGCGGCGTCGTCCTACGGATACCCGGCCGCCTCACGCCTCTGCGGATCGCTGTGCGACCTGCTGAGCGGGACGCGCCCCGGCGAGAACAGCGCGCTGATCAACCTGCATATTGAAGCCTGCCGCGCCGCCGTTGGCGCGGGCCCTCAGGGCGAGGGCTCAGAGTCGGTTGCCGACGCCGTGTGCGAGGCGCTGGAAAAGCGCGTGGCGCTCAAAGTTTCCTCGGCGGGCTAAACCTTCACATTCGACAGCAGCTCGACCGTCTGGCCATAGCCAGCCTCTTCGGGAATGAAGAGGCAGGGCGCGCCGGTTTCGGTTTTACCCGGTTCTGGCAGGACGGTTACCACCGGCTGGCTGGAGAAGCGTGTTTCAGCATCTGACAGGGTTTGCGCCTGGGCGAGCTTCACAAGGTTCATCCGTGTGGGGAAGATGATGGTGGCTTTGCCGGATTTTTCCTGTTCCAGCGCTTCAGTTGCCGACAGCCACACAGCGTCCGTCGTTTCGCGGCCATCATGGGCAGCGATCTGACCGCTGGGGGCGCGGGCAATATAAAAGTGCGTGTCGAAGCGTTTGGGCATCATCACCGGCGTGATCCAGTGGCCGAAATGGACGAGCCGGTCGAGCGCCAGGGCGAGGTCATGCTCGCGCACGAGATCGAGGAACGGGATTTCGCCCCGGTCGACCGCGGCGCGGTGGGGGGCGAGCTTGTCGGCAATGTCTGCGCCCACGAGCGGCGCCCCTGCCCCGAGCGATTTGCGGTGGCGGGCGAGGACGATGCCGGATTCTTCGTATGCCTCGCGGATGGCGGCGATGCGCGCGTCCTGCTGGATGGGGCCGAAATCGCCGTCCGTATACGAATCCCAGCCCGGATCTGTGTCGCCCGCATTGGCTTTTCCGCCTGGAAAGACCAGCGCGCCAGCGGCAAAGTCGATCTCGTAATGGCGCTTCACCATCAGGACTTCAGGCGCGCTAACCCCTTCTCTCATAAGGAGAATTGTTGCGGAAAGGCGGGCTTCTGGCAGGGTCTGGGCGGTCATTTGATGCCTCTTTATGTCCAATTTCCGGCAAATTCACCGGGTCTCTTCCGCGTGATGTTCAGCTTGCTCCGTTAGGGAAGGCAATAGCTTAGAAACTGTTTCGGAGACGCCCGCGTGACTTCCCTCAATACCCATTCCGCTTCCCCGCGCCTTGAGCAGAGCCGTGTTCGCCTTTTGCCGGTTGTGCATCTTGTGGCCGGAGACATGCTGGGCATGGTTGCCGAAGAGGCGATGGAGTTTGAAGAGCGCGTGCGCTTTGGGCCGGTGACGGGCTCCGCCGCCGATACTGACCCGGCCAAATGGCTGGCTGACCGGTTGGGACGCGTGGCTTCAGCCGCCTGGGCGGATGGCGCGACGGGGCGGCCGATCCTGGTGCCTGCGCCGATGGCCGCGCTCGCCAATGCAAACACCGCTGTTGCCTGTGACGCTGCCGTGCGCCGCACGACGATGTGTCAGCAGGAGTTCTGCCTCATGTTTTCTGACGCCGCCTTTGCGGGCGAAACGGTGGATTGCTCCAGCCGTGTGGCGCGCCTGCGCAAGGCGGGATTCCGCGTCGGCATCGACATGCGCCAGTCCTGGCATACGGCGCTCAGCGAGAGCCTGCGCCTGATGATCGATACGATCCGTGTAGATGCAGATGCACTGGAAGCCTCGCCTGACCTTCAGGAATTAGTGATGATCGCGCGCGAGAGCGGCATCCTCGTGGTGGCAGACAATGCCAACTGGCGCGATGGCGAGTTTCTGGAAGAGACCGGTGTTGCGGGCGCCATTGCTCCGCGCACTGACGCTTAAGCAGCGTCGAAACCGCTATTGCTCGCCTCTTCGCGGGCAGCCATTTCGGAGTAGAAATCGAGCTTGTCGAGCAGATAGTCGAGGTCGTCCTTGGGGATGGCCTGGAACTGGGTGAGGACGCGTTCGATCATCCGGGCACGGAAGCGGGCGCGGTCGTTCGGGCCGCCGTCATGCTCAATCTCATGATAGACATTCACCGCCGCCTTGAAGGCCGGCAGCATCTTGCGCGGCAGGCCGGCATGATCGAACACCGCTTGCAGGCCGAGCGGGCCTGCGTCGTGGATCATTAGCCACACGCGCTGGTGGGCAACGCCGGAAAGTTCTGCCAGGGCATGCTCGACAAACGGCATCTGGCCGCAGCATAGCGCGCGCATCATCAGGGAGTGGGTGAGGCGGCCATTCAGGTTGAGCTGGGAGACAAAGCGGGGCAGATCGTGGGAGCGGCCCGCCTGCTCGACCAGGTCGATCGTAGCGCGCTCGCGGGCGCTGGCGGCGAGGTCGATCGCGAGCTGGGCGGGCAGTTCATGGCGGTTGACCAGCATGTCGAACAGCTGGCCGGAGACGAGAGAGACCATCTTCTCGGCGATGTGGACGGGGATGAAATCGCGCCGGATGAGGCCGGCCTGGACGATTTCGTCTGCGCCGAAACGGGAGAGCGCGTCGCCGTAAGCCTTGTCGCTCCATTCGGCGGACTGGTTTTCTGCCAGCGCGCGCACGGCTTCGACCGCGCCGTGTTCGGAGATGACTTCACCAACGGTGATCGACAGCGCTTCGCGGCCGGCGATGGCGGCCTGCTTGGCAGCGGTGACGGAGAGGACGAGTTCGACGAGGTCTTCTTCGGTGAAGACGGGGGACTCTTCCAGGATGGGGATCGCCACGGCTTCGATGTCGCGGGCGAGCTTGAGCGCGATCTCACGCGGGATGATGGGCGAGGACCGGAGCGTGACGGCCAGCGTGCGGCGGACAAGGTCTGCCGCGTCATTCGCCAGGATCGTGATGATCTCCCGAGCGAAGCCCTTCTCGCTGTCGCTGAGGACATCCAGACCGATGCGGCGGCACAGCCTGTGGGCCACCGATGCGCGCTGCTCGGGCGACTCGCCTTTCATCAGCCGGTGGATGTCCTGCTGGGTCAGTTGAGGGCGGAGGCTCTGGACGCTCATTGGTAGGTGGGTTCCCCGTCAGAATAACTACGGCAACCTCTGCGAAGCCGGTTAACAGGAATTTACCAAAATGACGGGATGGAAAGAACCCCACCAAAACAAAACCGGCCGGTCTTTCGACCGGCCGGCTTGAATTGCCTTGTAAGGAAAAGGCTTATTCTTCGTCTTCGGCGAAAAGTTCTTCGCGGGTGACGGTCTTTTCCTCAACCTTTGCCGTTTCGAGGATGTGGTCGACGACCTTGTCCTCATAGATCGGCGCGCGCAGCTGAGCCATCGCGTTGGGGTTCTTCTGGAAGAACTGGACGACTTCCCGCTCCTGGCCCGGATACTGGCGGGCTTCGCGGATCAGGGCCTGGTTCACTTCAGCCTCGGAGATGCGGACATCGGCGATGCGGCCGACTTCGGCCAGCACGAGACCAAGGCGCACGCGGCGCTCGGCGATCTTGCGGTATTCATCGCGCAGGGTTTCTTCCGGCTTCGCTTTTTCCTCATCGGAAACGCGGCCAGCGTCCATTTCACGCTGCAGCTGTTGCCAGATCTGCTCGAACTCCTGATCGACCATGCCGGGCGGCAGATCGAAATCATGCGCCGCATCGAGCTTGTCGAGCAGGTCGCGCTTGGCTTTGGAACGCGAGGCGGTGGTGTGCTCGTTGGCCAGCTGGTCTTTCACCAGGCCGCGCAGCTGTTCCAGGCTTTCCAGGCCGAGTCCCTTGGCGAACTCATCGTCCATCTCGGGCGTCTGCGGGGCGCGGACTTCGTGGATCTTGGTTTCGAAGACAGCGGCTTTGCCGGCGAGGTTTGCTGCCGGGTAGTCTTCCGGGAAGGAAACGTTGAGTTCTTTCTCTTCGCCAGCTTTCACGCCGAGCAGTTGTTCCTCAAAGCCGGGAATGAAGCGGTTAGCGCCGAGGACGACCGACTGTTGCTCAGCCGTGCCACCTTCGAAGGCTTCACCGTCGATCTTGCCGACGAAGTCGACGATCACGGCGTCGCCGTCCTGGGAGGCTTCGCCTTCCGCGCGGGGCTCGTACTTCATGTTCTGGTCGGCGATGCGCTTGAGGGCTTCGTCGATCTGTTCGTCTGCGATTTCAGCAACCGGACGCACAATGGTCAGCGTGGACACATCCACCGGTGTGAACTCCGGCATGACATCGACGTGCATCTGGTAGGAAAGGTCTTCCTTGCCGGTGACGACTTTCTCGATGTCGGCCTGCATGTCGACATTCGGCGTGCCTGCCGGGCGCAGCGAGTTTTCTTCGAGCGCCTTCTGGTTGGTCTCGTTGACCAGCTTGTCGATCACTTCGCCCATGAGATCGCGGCCATACATCTTGCGCACATGAGCTGCGGGCACCTTGCCAGGGCGGAAGCCCTTGAGGCGCATTTGCGGGCGGATTTCCTCGATGCGGGCATCGAGTTTCGCCTGCAGCTCGCTGACCGGCACCTTGACCGCAAAGGTGCGGCTAAGACCTTCTGCCTTGGTCTGTGTCACTTCCATGGGACATTCTTCCGTTTATTGGGCGGCGCGGCGCACGCCAGATGCGCGCCCGGAGCCTGCTGTACCTGCCTGAAGCGGCGGCTTATGTCACAGCCATAAGGCCCTGTCCACGCCAGCTTAACGGGATATGCAGTGGCCTCGGATGACGCTGCGAAAGCCCCCGAGGACGAAGGGGCGCGCCGCTCTGACGAGCGACAGCGCGGCGCCGGAGCCCCTGCCCCAGCCCGCCCGCCGAGCGGCGGAGATCAGGGCCGGACAGGGCCATTGCCGGTTCTGGACCAGTTCTGGCACATGACTTGCTCGTAAAGGCGCGGTTACCAGCGCATTCTGACGGGTCCGGGGGCAAACATGCGGTCACATATGCGGTTGATGCGGGGGCGCCGAACAGGGCGCCAAGCGCCAGCTTTTCTGTCTGGCAGGGGTGTTTTTGACGAACAACCGCCTGTCTTCACGTTGTTTTATGCGTTTTGGTGCCACTTTACAGGCCTCCGCCCTGCCCCCGCGCTGAATGCCCCAGCCTGCAAGATGAAACTGACCTATGACTGATAACGACACATCCATGGCACAGCCCGTTGGGGCGCAAGGCGGGACTGTTCCGCTTGTTCTGGACCTGGACGGTACGCTGATCCGGACCGATTCCCTTCAGGAGCAGGCGCTGGCGTTTGTGCGCCGCAATCCGTTTGCGATCTTCAAACTGATTGGCTGGGTGCTGGCAGGCCGCGTGGCGCTCAAGGAGCAGCTGGCAAACGCTGTGCAGCTCGACCCTGAACACCTGCCGGTCAACGAAGCGGTCGTTGCGCTGGCGCAGCGGGAGGCAGCTACGGGCCGCAAGGTGGTGCTTGCTACTGCCGCCCATGCCGAGACCGCCAAGGCTTTCCTGCAACGCTTTCCGTTCATTTCCGAAATGCTGGCAACCGACGGCAAGACAAACCTCAAGGGCAAGGCCAAGGCCGAAGCGCTCGCGCAGCGCTTTCCGGAAGGGTTTGACTATGCCGGCGACAGCAGCGCCGATGTTGAGGTATGGAAGCGCGCCCGCAATGCCATCACGGTGGGCGCGTCCAGCGGAACCGTCCGGAAGGCAAAGAAGGTTTCCAACGTCATTGAGGTGATCCCGCGGACACCGGTTCTGAAAGCGTTTATAAAGTGCCTGCGTCCGCATCAGTGGGCCAAGAACGCGCTGGTGGTAGTTCCCGCCATCCTTTCCGGCCTCATCATCGATCCCGCGAACCTGCTGCCGCTGGCGCTTGCGTTCTTTGCCCTCTCGCTGACCGCGTCTGCGACCTATGTGTTCAACGATATCTGGGACTTGCAGGACGACCGCCAGCACTGGTCGAAACGCCGCCGGCCGTTTGCCAGCGGCACGCTCTCGCTGCCCGCAGGCATTGCCGGCGCGCTGGTCTGCTTCATTGCCGGGCTGATCCTCGCACTGCTGGCCGGCCCCGCGGTGCTGCAATGGGTGCTGATCTATGTCGTGGTCACGCTGACCTATTCGCTCTGGCTGAAACGCAAGGTGATCCATGACGCCCTGACGCTGGCCAGCCTGTTCACGCTGCGCCTGGTGGTGGGCATGGTAGCGGTTGCCGCCGAACCCTCGCCCTGGCTGTTTGTGTTTGCGATGTTCTTCTTCACATCGCTCGCCTTTGCCAAGCGGCATACGGAAATTGCCCGCGTGATCGAAAAAGGCGGCTTCTGGGTCAATGGGCGCGGCTACAGGGCGTCTGACCTGCCGCTGGTTCTGGCTGCGGGTATTTCGAGCTCTGTGGCGGCCGTTATCATCATGGTACTGTATATCATCGAAGACGCGCACCAGCAGAGCTTCATCAAGAATGGTGACTGGCTGTGGGCCTTGCCGCCGCTGATCTTCCTGATCTCCAGCCGTATCTGGGTCATCTGTCAGCGCGGCGAGCTGGATGACGACCCGGTCGTGTTTGTCGTTAAGGACAAGATCTGCCTTGCCTATGCGGCAATGACCGGCATTTCCTTCTTCCTTGCCTGGTTTGGGGTTCCGCTTTGACAGAGCTTCTCCGGGATGAGCGCATCCGGTTCCTCATTGCAGGCGGTTCGGCAGCTTTCCTGAACTGGATCATACGGTTTCCGCTCTCCATTTTCATGCCCTATGCGGCGGCAGTTACTGTTGCCACAGCCATCGGGATGGTGGCGGGCTTCTTCCTGTATCGAAGCCTCGTGTTTCAGGGCTCGACGCGCTCCATCTGGCTTCAGGTCCGGGATTTCATCGGGGTCAACATCGTTGCCGGTGTCGTCACCGTTGTGGCCGCGCTGGTGCTGAGCAGCGGGCCGTGGTGGCCGGAAGCCTACAAGCATTACGCGCCCGGCGCCTCTCACCTGGCGGGCATCGGGATCGGCGCGGTTGTGAACTTCTTCGGCCACAAGCTGTTCACCTTCCGCTGAACCGGGATTGGGCAGGCTGTTTCAATATGAACCAGCCGGCGCGCAGGTTGCCGATATGGGGTCTGACAAGCGCGCTGTACCGGGGAAATCCCGTTGTAAGTATCGGCCATTTGCGGCACTGGACTTGCATGTTCGTTTGCCGGGGCCGTGCGCCTTGTTGAACATATAAGATCGAAGGTGGGGTCCTTTGGCATTTGTATCAGTACAGTTTGCAGTGTTCCTGCTGGCCGTCATCACGGTGCACTTCCTGCTGCCGCAGAGGGCGCGCTGGATCTGGCTGCTGGCAGCAAGCCTGTTTTTCTATGGCCTGGCTGAACCCGTCTTCCTGATACAGATCCTTGCCGCGACCTGCCTTTCCTTCTGGCTGGCCCAGCGGATCGAGGCAGCGCCGGACAAGAAGGCGAAGCAGCCGATCATGGCGCTTGGCGTCGTGGCGCTTACCGCCAACCTTGTCGTCTTCAAATATACGCCGTTCCTGAACGAGACCCTGCGCTCCATTCTGGGCATGGCGAACGTCACCTACCCGGTGCCTGAGCTGCAATGGCTGCTGCCGATCGGCATCTCGTTCTACACCTTCCAGCTGATTTCCTATCTGGTCGACGTGTTTCGCGGGCAGCAGAAGGCCGAGCGCCAGTTTGGCGTGTTCGCGCTTTATGTGACGTTCTTTCCCAAGCTGGTGGCCGGCCCGATTGAGCGGGCAAAATCGCTTCTGCCGCAGATCCATGCAAACCCGGCCTTCAACCGGACGGACGCGCTGCTCGGATTGCAGCTCATCCTCTGGGGCTTTTTCAAGAAGGTGTTCGTTGCCGACCGCATCGCGCCGTTCGTCAATGCGATCTATGACAATCCGGAAGCGGCCAATGGCGTGCAGATCATGTTCGCGACCTGGCTCTATGCCTTCCAGCTTTATTGCGACTTCTCCGGCTATACCGACATTGCGCTGGGTATCGGTCTGATCTTTGGCTACCGCCTGACGCAGAACTTCAACCGGCCTTATTTCGCCACGTCGATCCAGGATTTCTGGAAGCGCTGGCACATCTCGCTGACCTCGTGGCTGACTGACTATATCTACACGCCGCTGACCCGGCAGCGCACGTTCAAGATCAAGCTGTTCAACCTGATGCTCTACGCCATGTTCATCACCTTTGTGGTGAGCGGCCTGTGGCACGGGGCGGCCTGGACCTATGTTGTGTGGGGCGCATTGCACGGGGGATATATCGTTGTCTCGCTGCTGCTCCAGAAGCGCTGGAACAATTTTGCCCGCGCCATGAAGCTCAACGACCGGCCCAACTTCTACCGCGCGCTGAAGATCTCCGTGACCTTCTCTCTGGTGTGCTTTGCCTACATCTTCTTCCGCGCTGCCAATATGGGGGACGCTCTGCACATGGTGGCGAGCCTCGGCACCGGATGGGGCGACTTCAAGGCGAACATGCTGTCGGTCGTGGGCGACTATCGCAACGAGTTCTTCCTTGCGATGCTCGGGATCGCGGTGGTGATGGGCGCCGAAATTCTTCAGGACCGGCTCGACATGCGCAAGGCCATCGAAGCGCGCCCTGTCTGGATGCGCTGGAGCCTCTATTACGCCGGAACGCTGGCCGTGGTGATGCTCGGCGCGTTCTATGGTTCGCAGACCGACTTCATCTATTTCAGGTTCTAGGATGGACAGCGCAGACACCCTTCCCGATCAGGCCCAGACTGAAGCCCCCAAGGTTTCGCGTTTCGGCCCGCTTGTGCTCGCCGCGCAGGCGGCCGGTGTGGTCGCCGCTGCTTTCCTTACGAGCATGGCCGTCGCCATCTTCGTGCCCGATGGCACCGACTATGCCGAAGCCTCAATTCTGAAGCACAATCTGCTGGCGGCCGATGTGCCCAAGAAGATTGTTCTGGTCGGCGGCTCCAACCTTGCCTTCGGCGCAGACAGTACGGTTATCGAAGATGTCACCAGCTGCCCTGTGGTGAACATGGGCATGAATGGGTATTTCGGCGTCCGCTTCATGCTGGAGGAAGTCAAACCTGACCTCCGCGCAGGCGACATCGTGGTGATCGCCTGGGAGTATGACAGCTTCTACAAGTCTGTGGATGGGGCCAACACCGACCTGCTGATGGTGACGAAGGCTAACACGGATGCTCTTCAGTTTCTGACTCCCACTCAAAAGCTAGGCGTGCTTGGCCGCTACCCGTATGTTGCGCAACAGAAGATCATCCGGTTGCTGGGCGATGGCTATGAAGCATTTGCGGGCCTGTTTGGCGCCAGCGAAGACCATAGCGACCCCACCGGCATCGGCGCCATCGAGAGCCTCGGCGGTTTCACGCCCGAGGGCGACCTGGTAAGCCATCTCGGCAAGACCTGGGAGTTTGATCTGGAAGACGGGTTGGACGTGACCAACCTGCCTCTGGACGAAGACATCCTGCCGATGATGGACGCGTTCGTCCGTGAAATGAATACCAGGGGCGTCAATGTGATGATTTCCTGGACGCCGATCATTGACGACTATTATGCGCGGCACACAGCCGAAATCGAGCGGCTGAACGCGCAGATGGAGGAGATACCCTCCTTCCTCATTCCGCGCCCGGCCCGAGACTTCGTGTTCCCGCCGAGCCAGCATTTCGACACCGTCTACCACCTTAACGCCGAAGGCCGTGCCATTCGCTCGAAAATGGTGGCTGATGACATCGTAACCGTATTTGGCGATGACGCCTTTTGCGACCGCCAACCCTGACAGATTTCCAAGGAGACACACATGACCGAAGCACAGGTACTCGAGCAGATCACCGCCATCGTTCAGCGCATGCTGGAAGACAAAGGCGTAAAGGCAGCCACGATCGAAGCCGACACGGAATTGCTTGGCGGCGCCATCAACATCGACTCGCTCGATCTGGCGATGCTGGTTCGCGAGTTGGAAGATGTTGTGGGTCATGATCCGTTTGCTGAAGGGTTCATCGAGTTCCGCACGGTCGGCGAACTGGCGAAGCTTTACGCAAAATGAGTGGTGCGGGCGCCTTCGGTCTTGAGGCAGGCGACGCGACACCTCTGGTGGCGCACGCCAGCGCCATTCTGAGCCGTGGTGACTTTGCCACGGCGGCGGAAGCCCTGACAGCAAAGATGACGGCGGCGGGCGTCTCACGCCTGATGGTGCATTCAGACAATCCGTTCGATATTCTGCGCGCCATCGACGCCGCAAACCGCACGGGCGCTGACCTCTTTATTGCCCACACCAACCTTCCCGAAACGCATATCGATGCGGTGGTGAAGAAGTTCGGTGTGCAGATGATTGTGGCAGCCAATGACCGCGCAACGGAAGAAAGCGCCGTAGGGGCTGCTTCCGGGCTTATCTACATGATGACCTCAGGCACCACCGGCGCACCCAAGATTGCCTCGCACAGCCTGAACGCCCTGATGAGCCGCGCCAAGGCGGCGATGCACCCAGGAAACCGCGGCGCAAAATGGCTGCTCACCTACCAGCCGACAGGCTTTGCCGGTGTGCAGGTCCAGTTGACGGCTGTGGTTGGACGGGGCGTCGTTGTGGCGCCCGAACAGCGCACGCCGGCAGGATTTCTGGAAGCGGCAAAGGCGAATGGCGTTACGCAGATTTCGGCCACGCCGACCTTCTGGCGGGCCTTCCTTATGGTGATCCGGCCAGGCGATCTGAACCTGCGCCAGATTACGCTGGGCGGCGAAGCAGCCGACCAGTCGACGCTCGACCGGATCAAGAAAGCCTTCCCCGAAGCGCGCGTCACGCATATCTATGCCTCGACCGAAGCGGGCGTTGTTTTCTCCGTACACGATGGACGCGAAGGCTTCCCCGCCGAATGGCTTGAGACCGAGACGCAGGGCGTCACGATGCGCGTCAGCGATGGATTCCTGCACATTCGCACGCCCAACGCGATGGGCGGGTATGTGTCGGACACCGCGCAGCCAAAACTGGACGATGGCTGGCTGGCAACGGCTGACCGCGTTGAAATCCGAGGGGATCGCGCCTTCATCGTCGGCCGCGACGACAGCACGATCAATGTTGCCGGCTCCAAGGTTTATCCGCTGATGGTGGAGCAGTTCCTGCTGCGCCAGGCGGGCGTCATCGAGGCGCACGTCTACGGCGTTTCCAATCCGATCAGCGGCCAGCTAGTCGCCGCTGATGTCGTCATCGAACCGGGGCTCGACCCCGCCGCGACCCGCAGCGCCATTCTCGCTGCCTGCCGCGAAAACCTCGCTCAATATCAGGTTCCGCGCGCCTTCAAGGTGGTTGACGCCATCGCTGTGCGTGAATCTGGCAAGAAAGGCTAATACGCATGACCGCGCCCGCAGCTTCTTCCCAAATGCGTCACGTTATCGTCACCGGCGGCAGCCGGGGACTGGGCGCCGCCATGATCGACGGACTGCTTGCCGATGGCTACCGGGTCTCGACCTGCTCGCGCTCCAAATCCCCAAACATCGAAGCCCTGATGGCCCATCCCGAGTATGGATCGCGGTTTTTCTGGCAGCGCTGTGAAGTGGGGGAAGCCGATCAGGTGGATGCGTTTGTGGACGCGGCCGTTGAATGGGCCGGAGAAGATGGCCTGTGGGGTCTCGTCAATAATGCCGGCGTCGCGCAGACGGGCATTCTCGCGTCTTTCCCAAATCGCGAGACCGAGAAAATCATTAAGGTGAACCTGTTTGGTGCCATCCAGGCCGCGCGGGCCGCTTCCGAGCATATGCTGCGCGCCAATAAAGGCGGGCGGATCATCAATATCTCATCCATTATCGGCAGCCGGGGCTATAACGGCATGACGGCCTATTCAGCCTCCAAGGCCGGCATGGACGGCCTGACGCGCGCACTGGCGCGAGAGTTGGGCCGCCGGAAAATCACCGTCAATTCGGTCGCGCCGGGTTATGTGCTGACAGAGATGTCGTCCGTACTCACACCGGTTCAGCTCAACCAGATTGTGAACCGCACGCCGCTCGGCATGCTGGCGGATGATGAGGACGTTACCAATCTGGTGCGCTTCCTGCTGTCGGATGGCGCGCGGATGATCACCGGCCAGACAATCCTGGTTGATGGCGGCGTTTCCTGCTGATTACCCTTCCCGATTGCTGACCTGCTTTGCCCGCAAAAGGGCGAGCATTCCCAGGATGATCAGTGCGCCCCACAGCCAGTGGGATGCCACGAAATTGGACAAGGGCCCAAACCGCCCGACCGTCATGGAATGGCTGACAAAAGCCGTGCCCGCAGACAGGGCAAACGCGCCGACCAGGGGCCAACGCCACCCCGCCAGGACATCTCCGGGCCGGGTGCGAACCCACAGGGCAACGATCGCCGGCAATATCCAGACGTAATAGTGAACCCAGGATACGGTAGAGACCACCATCGCCAGCGTGACGGCCATCATCAGCTCGATCTCGATGTCGTCATTTGTCGGCCGGGTCAGGCGTCTGGAATACCAGGCCGAGAAGACGGCGCCCAGAACCAGCAGAAGGGCGAGCCCCTGAGCCGCGAGACGGCCGGCCGCCGATAGCGTGTAGGGATCATAGTCGTGGCCCGCCGGGCCGCCGACCTCGAACCGCGCGACCAGCCCCTGCAGGGTCTGATTGCCATACGCCGAAACCGTGCTGGACGC
Source organism: Hyphomonas neptunium ATCC 15444 (assembly GCF_000013025.1). NCBI lineage: Bacteria > Pseudomonadati > Pseudomonadota > Alphaproteobacteria > Hyphomonadales > Hyphomonadaceae > Hyphomonas > Hyphomonas neptunium. Next base: position 2,151,466 of record NC_008358.1, read on the forward strand.
GTAGGGCGCAATGGTTGTTTCGTACCAGAGTACATGCATGTCCCAGCCGAAAATCAGAAGGGACAGCGCTGCTGAGCCCGCGATGACGGCGGCGCCTCCGGCCACAACATTCCAGCGGCCACGGAGGAAATACAGAACACCGATCAACAGCAGGGCGGGCTTGATCACCGCCGCAACACCAAAGAGCGCGCCCGCAGCGAACCCCTTGCCCGAGCGCCCCATCGCCATGCCGCCAAGGATCAGCGCGAGGACAAAATGGGAGGTATTGCCGACCTTAAAGGAATAGAGGAGCGGACCGAAAACGCACAAGGCGAAGAAAAGCAGCGCGCTGTCGCGGCTGTCGAGCGCATACATCTTCACAAGCAGCCGCCAGATGAGGGCAACGACCGGCAGGCCGACAAGCGTGAGGAGGATGGCGCCTGTCATGGGAGACATCAGCCCGAAGGGCGCGAACAGATACGCCACAATCGGCAGATTCACGAAGACCAGGGAGTCCGCGTCATACGCACCGGCGAGTGCCTGCGGACCATTCCAGATTAGATCGCCCGCCAGCCAGTAGCATTTCACGAAATCCCAGAAGATGAATTCCGGTGATGGCAAAGTGTTCACGAACACGATCACCGTCATGATCGCGCCCCAGACGAGGGCAACCGGCCACATCAGGTGGCTGTAGCGTTCGGACCCCGCGAGCCTGAGGATCAGAAAAAACCCAAGGATCGCCCCCGCAAAGTGGACGCCGTTGATCATTAATGAATGCATTGAATGCCCCCGATATTTCGCAAAACCTTACTGAACACTCGCGCCCCTACCCCGACACTCGGTCCAGTTCCCGGTTCGGATCAAGCTGAATATGCGAAAGGAAGCAACGTGGGAGGGTAATATTGTGATGTAAATCCTGCATTCGGAAGCGGCTCACAGAGTATCAGAAGGCTGGTTGCAGGCCCCGCGCGGGTAGCGTAGGGAAACGCCCGGATGCGGATGTGGCGGAATTGGTAGACGCACTGGATTTAGGTTCCAGCGCCGCAAGGTGTGAAGGTTCGAGTCCTTTCATCCGCACCACGCTTCGCCCCAAGGGCTGCTTCAGGCCTCTGGTGTGCGGGGTGCCAGGCGCCATATGGACCTTATCCCCGTTCCCAACAGACCGTTTCCTCCGCCCCTATGACTTTCCAGATCGTCCCCATGACGCCGGCGCATATTGCCGAGGCGGTTCGCGTGCAGGCGCAGGCCTTTACCGAGGATCTGCGGGAATCGCCGGAGGTATTCGCTGACCGGCTTTCGCGCTTCGGAGAGTATTACCGGGTCGCCTTCATGGAAGGCCGGATGGTGGGGTACATGATCGGCTTTCCTTGGAAGCTTGGCGAAACACTGGTGAATAATGAGAAATTTCCGGCCGACCTGCCTGCGCCGGACTGCTTCTATATTCATGACATCGCCATTCTGCCGGAAGCGCGCGGCGCGGGCATTTCCAAGGCAATGCTTGAGGACGCCTACAAGACAGCTCACAGGCTGGGCTTTGATGCAGTCAGCCTCGTGGCGGTCGGGCAGTCTGGCAGCTACTGGGACAATGCGGGCTATGTGCCCTACACGCTTGTAGGCCCGCGCAAGCTGGAGCGTATCGTTGATATTTACGGCCCCGGCGCACGCCTTATGGCATTGCCGATCTGAGATCAGCCCAGCTCGCCATGCAGCGCGCTGAGGATGACCGGGAGCTGCATCTCAATATCTTCGGCGATCAGACCCGCGCCGACACGGCGGCCAGCCTCTCCGTGCAGCCAGCATCCGATGGCGGCGGCAACGAACGTATCCACACCCTGCGCCATGAAACCGGCAATGATGCCAGCCAGCACATCACCCGAGCCTGCCGTGGCCAGCCAACGGGTAGCGTGCGTATTGACGAGCGCATTGCCATCAGGTTGGGCGATCACGGTGTCGGCGCCCTTAAGGAGGATAACGCAGCCCGCCTTGGCGGCCGCAGCGCGGGTCGCCTGAACCTTGTTGTCGCTGGTGGCGAGCAGGTCTCCAAACAGGCGGGAGAATTCGCCCTCATGCGGCGTAAGGATGTCTGTGGGGCGGAGCTGCTTGAAGAGAACTTCGGGGTCCTCGCCGAAGGCCGTGAGGGCATCTGCATCAAGGACTACGCGCGCCGGGCCTTTGAGGATTGCTTCGACATTGGCGCGGGTAGCATCGGTGACCCCTGCCGCCGGGCCAATGACCATTGCCGTTGAGCGCGCCGCATAGGCGGCCAGGTCGTCCGGCGTCACGAAGGGCGCAAGCATGATGGCAGTCAGGTGAGCGGCATGCACGCCTGCTGCGTCGGGCGGAGACAGCATCGTTACTAGGCCGGCCCCTGCGCGCAGGCCTGCCTTGGCCGTGAGACGCGCGGCGCCTGTGTTCCAGGGACCGCCACTGACGACCTTGAGATGCCCCCTCTGATACTTATGCACGCCAAAGCCGGGCTGGGGCATCTGACTGTGCCAAAGCGCCGGGCTGTTCTCGGCCAGCGCCGTTTTCACCGGCACGCCGATGTCAGCCACCATGACGACGCCGGAGAAGGCTGATCCCGGCAGAAGCACATGCGCCGGCCGAAGGGCGGCAAAGGTAAGGGTAGCCTCGGCCTGGAAGGCCGGGCCAAGCGGTTTGCCGGTGTAGCCGTCTATGCCGGAGGGCACGTCCACCGAGATGACCCTGCCGCCGCGCTGGGCAAGTTCGGCTGCAGCGCCTTCGAGGGGGCGTGTGAGACCGGCGCCGTAGAGCGCGTCGACGATGAGTTCAGGCTGGCTTTTCAGGGCGTCTTCAAGTTTGTGGACGGGGCCCTCCCACGCGCTGGCGGCCTTGGCCGTATCCCCAGTGAGTTCGCTGACCGGAAGGACGGAATAGACCTCAACCTTGCGCCAGAGTTTGGCGAGCGCAGCTGCAGCGATAAAGCCATCGCCGCCATTGCCGCCTGGCCCGCACAGCACCTGAATTTGGCCGTCGGGCCAATGGGCGTGTACAAACTCGGCCACCGCCTCGCCTGCCCTCTGCATCAGGGTGAACCTGTCGGTTCCGGTGTTGAACACGGCTTGCTCGGCGGCAAGCATCTCCTGCGGTGTCAGTATTGGCCTTCCCATAGGGGCCTCATAGCACGCGGGTTGCGGATTCGCTCCCGTATTCTGCAACGCGCAGCACACCGCCGCGGCGCTCCAGCCGCGTGACCGAGCAATGGCCCGGCCGGAAGACCGTTACCCGGTCATCGCCTTCCAGTGCGCCAACGAGCGCATTGATCGCGACAAAGTGAGAAAATACGGCAGTGCCGTCCGGCAATTCGGAGACAGTTTTGGACATATTGAGACGCCAGGCGACAAGATCAGCGCCCGCCTGAGTCCATGTGCCGGCCATCAGCCCCCGCAACCAGGACACGCGGTCCTCGATACCGTCAGGCGTGGAGATTTCGGAAACGTCCGGCACGACCCGCGCGGTCAGCCCGGCACGGGTCTCAAATGGCTGTGCCGTTTCGCGGCAGCGCTGCATAGGGCTGGTGATAGCGGTGGTGGCGCCCAGCTTTGCGAGGATCTCAGCGGCGGCTTCAGCCTGCCCCTTGCCCAAATCGCTGAGGCCGGGATCGGGGTGGTCACCCCAACTCGCGGCAGCTTCGCCATGACGGATAAGAAAGATCACGCGGCCGCTTGCTCGCGCAGCTTGCCGGCATCGGCGAGTTGGGTCTCGGCGCTGTAGCCATGGGCGGTGAGCACATCCAACGCGCGGCGGTAGGCCACCGGCGGCTTGATGCCCAGACGGGCGCGGGCGTCTTCGAGCGGTTCTTTCATGAGGGCGATAATGTCCTGGCGCATGATTTTCTGGGCGGCCGCGCCATTGCGCTTGCCTTCCCAGAAGCAATCCATGATTCGGGCTGCCTTTGGTGCATTTTTCGCGATCGTGCGGCAGCCCATGAAGGCGATGAACAGCACACCATTGCCGGGGTTCTGGCTGTAGGTGAACGCCAGCAGCGAAGCTTCGCCCAGCGCATCCCGGTTATAACCGGAGAGAACGTGGAAAAGGTCGTGTGTATCGCGCAGGCGATTGCCGAACCACAGATAGTCGTCGTCAAAGTCCGGCTGGCCGGCGCGGTGCTTGTTGCTCTCTTCGACGAGGCCTTGCGCGGTAAGACCTTCGCGCTCCATGAACTCGACATACGCGCGCCCGACGGTCCCCTCGGGAAGCTTCTTGATCCAGGAATGGTCGTCCAGAACTGGCGGCAGATAGGCGCGCTCTTTCAGAAGGCGGCGACCTTCGGGACTGGCGACAAACGCGGCAAAGTTCTTTTCGAAAGAACTCCCGTTCAAAGCCTCAATGATATGAAAGACCTGTTCAGTGTCTTCCTTGTTCGCAATCAGCTTCTGCATGTGGCCCCAAGCCTTGAGCGGCTGGAAGCGGGACCGTTTGCGATCCGGATGGACGACGATTTCCAGGTCCTGAACGGTCATTTCGAGCAATCCTCACAAATTCTCAGCTTGACGCGACGTAGCACAAACTTACGCCGCCGATAAGTGACGCTAGCGTCATTTTACTGCTTTTCCGTGAAAATTCTGGCGCCCAATCTTTAATCATGACTGCACAATCTTTAATCTCGCGATCAAAGGTAACCAAATTGCGGGCACCCCCCTATCGCTTCAGACGGGAACACCTCATACGCACAAATGGACTCTAAACCCGACGGCTGGGGAGAAACCACGCAATGAAAAAAATCGAAGCGATCATTAAACCGTTCAAACTCGACGATGTGAAAGAAGCACTGCAGGAAATCGGTCTGCAGGGCATGACCGTCATCGAGGCTAAAGGCTTCGGCCGCCAGCGCGGCCATACCGAACTCTATCGCGGCGCCGAATACGTCGTGGACTTTCTTCCGAAGCTCAAAATCGAAGTTGTGCTGCCTGACAGCGCGGTCGAGGGCGCGGTGGAAGCCATCAAGAAGGCTGCCCACACTGACAAGATTGGCGATGGCAAGATTTTCGTCTCTGACGTAATCGATGCTGTCCGCATCCGGACCGGCGAAACAGGCGACTCGGCGCTTTGATCGATCCCTGCGGGGCCGGCGTCTGACGCAGGCCCCGCAAAACCCCGCACCGAAAAACGCTCATTAGAAGGCAAAAAAAATGGCAGACGATCTTCTCAAGCTTATGAAGGACCAGGACGTCCAGTATGTGGACCTGCGCTTCACCGACACGCGCGGCAAGCTGCAGCACGTGTCCTTCCACAAGGACATGGTGGACAAGAGCTTCTTCGAAGATGGCCAGATGTTTGACGGCTCCTCGATTGCTGGCTGGAAAGCCATCAACGAGTCCGACATGCTTCTGAAACCGGACGCGAAAGGCGCGTTCATCGACCCGTTCTTCCAACAGACCACCCTTGTTGTGTTCTGTGACATTCTCGACCCGATCTCGGGCCAGGCTTACAGCCGCGACCCGCGCACGACCGCCAAGAAGGCAGAGGCTTACCTCGCCGCCTCCGGCGTTGGCGACACCGCATTCTTCGGCCCGGAAGCTGAGTTCTTCATCTTTGACGACGTGCGCTGGTCAACCGACCCGCACAACACGGGCTACTCGTTCGATTCGACCGAACTGCCGGCGAATTCCGGCCGCGAATATCCGATGGGCAACCTCGGCCACCGCCCCGGCCCGAAGGGCGGCTATTTCCCCGTTCCGCCAATCGACTCCGAGCAGGACATGCGCGGCGAGATGCTGTCGATCATGGGTGACATCGGCCTTGAGCCAGAGAAGCACCACCATGAAGTGGCCCCGGCCCAGCACGAGCTTGGCCTGAAATTCTCGACGCTCACGGTCATGGCTGACCGGATGCAGCTCTACAAATACGTGATCCACCAGGTCGCCGCCTCTTACGGCAAAACCGCGACCTTCATGCCCAAACCGATGTTCAAGGACAACGGCTCGGGCATGCACGTTCACCAGTCGATCTGGAAAGGCGGCAAGCCGCTCTTCGCAGGCGACAAGTATGCTGATCTCTCCGAGATGTGCCTCTACTATATCGGCGGCATCATCAAACACGCCAAGGCTCTGAACGCGATCACCAACCCATCGACCAACTCGTACAAGCGACTGGTCCCCGGCTATGAAGCGCCTGTGATGCTGGCTTATTCGGCACGCAACCGTTCGGCCTCGATCCGTATTCCTTACGGCTCGAACCCGAAAGCAAAGCGTATCGAAACCCGCTTCCCTGACCCGATGGCGAACCCCTACCTCGCCTTCGCAGCCCTGCTGATGGCTGGCCTCGACGGGATCGAGAACAAGATCCATCCGGGCGACGCGATGGACAAGGACCTCTACGACCTGCCACCGGCAGAAGCCAAGCAGATCCCGCAGGTCTGCGGCTCGCTGCGTGAAGCCCTGGCGGCCCTCGATGCCGACCGCGCCTTCCTCAAGAAAGGCGGCGTGTTCGACGACGACCAGATCGATGCCTACATCGAACTGAAGATGGAAGAGAACATGCGTTACGAGCTTCATCCGCACCCGGTTGAGTTCGACATGTACTACAAGAACTAGACCGCGGGGGTCTTGTTCTGGGCAGAGGCCGGCATCTTCGGGTGCCGGCCTTTTCCTTGCCGCAAAGGCGTGTCACGTCATCGCGCATGACCTTCCTTAAACTCGCGCTGCTTTATGGCGCTCATGTCTTCTGGCCGTTTGCCCTCCTCTGCCTGTGGGCGATCTTTCGTGCGCGCGGAGTTTTTCGGGCGATTGCCGCAACAGCGCTGATCCTCTCCCTCCCCCTGGCCTGGGCCCGTTTTGTGGAGCCGCGTCTGCTGACTGTGCATGAGGCGACGATCTTCCTGCCAGGCGCGAGCGCCACTTCGCCTTCTATCCGCATCGCGCTGTTTGGCGACCCGCACATCGGCATGTTTCCAAATGCCATGCCCGTGGCTCGGATTGTCGAGAAGATCAATGCACAGGACGTAGATGCGGTGTTCCTAGCCGGGGACCTGACCTATCATCCGAAGCCGGAGGATATTCCCGAGGATTTTGCGGCGCTGGCGGACCTCAACGCGCCGCTGTTTGCCGTTCTGGGAAATCATGATGTCGGCTTTCCCGGCGAGAACCTGACCGAGCCCCTGATGCGCGCCTTGCAGGCCGCAGACGCGCGTGTGGTGCATAACCGGGCGCTGGAAGTTGAGATTGCAGGGAACCCGGTGATCGTCTCGGGCGCATCAGACCTCTGGGAGCGGCGCCAGGATTTCCAGTTTCACGTCAGCCTTCCGGAGGGCGTTCCGGTCCTTCTGCTCACGCACAATCCGGATACGGCGCTTACCGTTCCGGACGCATTTCCCTATGACCTGATGCTGGCCGGACACACACATGGCGGTCAGTTGCGCATACCGGGGATTTATCAGCATATCCTGCCTGTGCAGGGGCCGTTCGACCGGGCGCTTCATACATTCCCGACATCAGCCGGAGACCGGCTGGTCTATGTGACGACGGGCACGGGGATGACCGGCGTGCCGATGCGCTTCCTGATCCCGCCGCAAATTGATGTTCTGACGGTGCATCTGCCGGAATGAAAAACGCCCGCCTCGGCGTTCCGGGCGGGCGTTTTTGAATTGTGTCGCTGCCGCGCGGATCAGCCCGCTTCGGTCTGGCTCTTGGAGGCGTGGACGTAGAGGGGCTCGGCATTGCCGTCGACCACTTCTGCGTTGATGACCACTTCTTCCACGCCGCGCAGGTTTGGCAGCTCGAACATCGTGTCGAGCAGGATCGATTCCATGATCGACCGCAGGCCGCGGGCGCCGGTCTTGCGCGTGATGGCGCGGCGGGCAACAGCCACCAGCGCTTCAGGCGTGAATGTCAGCTGCACGCTCTCCATGTCGAAGAGGCGCTGATACTGCTTGAGCAGGGCGTTCTTCGGCTGGGTGAGGATCTGGATAAGGGCTTTCTCGTCCAGATCTTCGAGCGTTGCCAGGACAGGCAGACGGCCGATGAATTCCGGGATGAGGCCGAACTTCTGAAGATCTTCCGGTTCGACTTCGCGCAGCGTGTCGCCCACGCCGCGTTCTTCGCCGCTCTTGATGGTGGCACCAAAGCCGATCGAAGCGTTCTCACCGCGCGCAGCGATGATCTTTTCGAGCCCGGCAAATGCGCCGCCGCAGATGAAGAGGATATTGGTCGTATCGACCTGCAGAAATTCCTGCTGAGGATGCTTGCGGCCGCCCTGCGGAGGAACGGCAGCAACGGTGCCCTCCATGATCTTCAGGAGCGCCTGCTGGACCCCCTCACCCGACACGTCGCGTGTGATCGAAGGGTTGTCCGACTTGCGGGAAATCTTGTCGATCTCATCGATATAGACGATGCCGCGCTGGGCGCGCTCAACGTTGTAATCGGCCGACTGGAGCAGTTTCAGGACGATGTTTTCCACGTCCTCGCCGACATAGCCGGCCTCGGTCAGCGTGGTGGCATCGGCCATGGTGAAGGGCACATCCAGGATGCGCGCCAGCGTCTGGGCCAGCAGCGTCTTGCCGCAGCCCGTGGGGCCGACGAGCAAAATGTTGGACTTCGACAGCTCAACCCCATCGGTTTTGCCCGCATGGGAAAGGCGCTTGTAGTGGTTATGCACGGCGACGGAGAGGATGCGCTTGGCATAGCGCTGTCCGATCACGTAATCGTCGAGAACATCGCAGATTTCCTGCGGTGTCGGTACGCCGTCGCGGGACTTGATCGCAGAGGTTTTGTTTTCCTCGCGGATGATGTCCATACAGAGCTCGACGCATTCATCGCAGATGAACACGGTCGGTCCGGCAATGAGCTTTTTAACCTCATGCTGGCTCTTCCCGCAGAAGGAACAGTACAGCGTGTTCTTTGAATCGCCGGAGCCGTTTGGTTTGGTCATGCGGTCCTCACTGCCATACAAGGCTTAACGTGGGCTTTAAGCCCCTGCCAAGCATGGTCTTTTTCTAGACAATAAACCTGTTCGCCTGCCCTGCAAGGGCTGGGCCGCACCTTGAAACACAGGCGATTATTTTTCGTCTTCAGCGGTGCGACGCTCATAAACCTTGTCAACAATCCCGAACTCCATGGCTTCTTCGGCCGTAAGGAAGGTGTCGCGATCGAGCTTTCTTTCAACTACATCGTATTCTTGGCCCGTGTGGCGAACGTAAATATCGTTCAACCGGCGCTTGAGTTCGATGATTTCCTCAGCGTGGCGCTCAATATCTGTCGCGACGCCCGAATATCCGCCAGAAGGCTGGTGCAGCATCACGCGGGCATTTGGCAGGGCGATGCGCAGGCCTTTTTCCCCAGCGGCAAGCAGGAGCGACCCCATCGAGGCAGCCTGGCCAATACAGACTGTAGAGATCGGGCAGCGGACATACTGCATGGTGTCGTAGATCGCGAGGCCGGAGGAGACGTACCCGCCGGGGCTGTTGATATACATGGCGATTTCGCGCTTCGGGTTCTCTGATTCAAGGAACAGAAGCTGCGCTGTGATGAGGGACGCGATGCCATCATCGATCCCGCCGGTCACGAAAATGATCCGCTCCTTGAGGAGGCGGGAGAAAATATCAAACGCGCGCTCTCCACGGCTCGTCTGCTCGACGACCATCGGAACAAGGTTGAGAGCGGTCTGAAGTGATGTCGACATAAAAATGACCTTGTGGATCAGGGCTGAATCGCCGCCTGCAGGATTGGCAGATGCCTTTATATTTGTCCATTCGCCGCCCACTGCAAGGCCGCGCCTGCTGTGGAATAGCTTGTAATCCCTAACGGAACGGCCACGGACCGCAACCACTGGGTAATGCCGCTGCCGGATCGTTCATGAAAGCGGAGTAGTCGGCGATCACTTTGGCGCGCTGATTGTCACTCAGCAGGATGTGGTAGCCGTTGGGGTAATAGACGGTGCGGACCCCTGGCGGGAAGACTTTGAATGTCCGGCGAGGCCCCTCGGGCAGCACAACCTCATCCCGCGCCCCATAGGAGGCCAGCACGGGCAGGCCCGCTGGTAGGCGGCCTGCCGCTTCGTGTGCCTGCTCCATCAGCGTTACAACACCGGCAATCTGGTCGACGCGGTTTTCTCTGGCATGAAGCGGATCAGCATCCTGAAGGGCGAGGAACTCTGTATTGTCGGACATCTTGGGCTTTGCGAACGCGGGCGGGCGCACGATCAGCCCCGGACTCATGGAATTCATCAGCATCAGCGTGCCAGCATAGGCGGGGTTCAGAACGCCCCAGCCACTGAGGCCGGGTCCAGACAGGATCAACCGGTCTGCTGACGGGGGGCGATCGGATGCAAAAGCCGTGATGGCGACAGCCGACCCCATCGAGATGGCCACCACGGTCAGCGTGGCCTTTGGATGGCGCGCCCGGGCGAGACTGACGGCAGTACGCAGGTCTTCCCGCATCAGCTCTTCATCGGGCCAGACGCCCCGCCCTGCCGACCGGCCAAAGCCTCGCTGGTCATATGCGTAGACCGCCCTGCCCTCAGCGACCCATTCCGGGGCGGCCAGGCGGAACTCGCCCGCATAGTTGTTCATGCCATGAATGCCGACAATGACATGTCGCGGAGATTTGGCGCCGGAAGGTTTCCAGACCGTCAGGCCAAGCCGCGCCCCATCATGGGCGAGCATTACCTCTTCCTTATCAAGAAATGCAGGCATGAGGCTTCATCAGCAAGCCACGGGCGGACGGTCAACAGACGCCCAATGCGTGCAGTTTTCACGGAAAGGCCATTCCCCCTCCCCGCTCGGCATCGCGGCGGCGGGGTCCTGGATGAAGGCCAGATAGTCAGCGTGGACCCGCTCGGCCTGAAGATCGCGGAGCAACATGTGATAACCTCCGGGATAATAGACCGTGCGGACGAAGGACGGCAGGATGTCTGCCGCCCGGCGCACGCCATTCTCCGGGATGACAATATCCCGTGCGCCATAGGAAATCAGCGTCGGCACATTCGGCTTGAGGCGGGCGACGGCTGTATTGGCATTCTCCATCAAGGCAACGAGGCCATAGACCTGATCAATTCGCGTCCTGTAGGTCATGTGCGGGTCAGACCAAGTCCGGCGCAGCATGGCATTGTTGTCAGACGGCTCGATCTTGACGAGGCCAACGGGCGGCACGACGAGCCAATCGGGATTAGCATGGGCCGTTGCCCACAGGCTGACCCGGTAGAGCGGGTTAATGGCGCCCCACCCCCGGAGCCCCGGCCCGGACACTATCAGGCGGTCTGCTTTCGGGGGACGGTCCGACCCAAAAGCGGTGAGAGCCACGGAGCCGCCCATGGAAATGCCCACAACTGTAATGATCGCATCGGGGTGGCGTGCGCGCGCGACATTGACAGCCGTGCGAAGGTCTTCGCGCATCAGCTCTTCCTGGGGCCAGATTCCCTTGTTGGGCGAGCGGCCAAAGCCCCGTTGATCGTAGGCGTAAGTGGTGACGCCGTTACGCGCCCAATAAGGCGCGGCCATGTGGAAGGCCTCGGCATAATCGTTCATGCCATGGACGCCGACGACGACATATTCCGGATTATCGGTGCCTTCGGCCGGCCAGACTGTCAGCCCCAGCCGGGCGCCGTCCTGAGTGATGAACTGGTTGCTTTCAGGCAGGAAGGCGGGCGTGACCTGCACCGCCGGGCTGAGAGCGCCCTGGGTTACCGGCGTAGCGCAGGCGGCCACGGCGACGGAGAGCGCGCCCACGACAAGCGCGGCCAGCCGCAATGCGGCGCCCGCGAACACGTTCCAGACTGAGGGCGTAACCGTCATCGTCGTCATCCATTTCATAAAGTGCGCCGTCATGATGGCACCGTCAGATGAACGGCGCCTGACATGGCCGGTTTTACTTTGCCCAGAGGTGTGCGGCGCTGCAACAGTCAAGCCGCAGGCGGGCAGCGTGAGCCAAACCGGGTCGTTGCTTGCCCCATAGCGTCTGGCATGCGAGACCGGGGCATCGAAGATTCCAGACGGGGAACCGTTCATATGAAACTCAAATACCTGACCCTTCCGGCTGCCGCGCTTGCGCTGGCCGCCTGTTCGCCCTCTGCGCCGACCGAACCGGCGCCTGCACCGGAAGCTCCGGCAGCCCCGGCGGAAGAACTGTTGCTGCCGCTGCCAGACGCTACCGCGCCAGAGATCACCGCCGCCGATATTGGCGTGCGCGTAAAAACACTTGCCGACGATGTATTCGAAGGCCGTGGCCCTGGAACACCGACCGGCGAAGCGTCCGCCGCCTGGATCGCCCAGGAACTCGCCCGGATCGGGCTGGAGCCTGCGGGCGACGATGGCACCTGGTATCAGCAGGTGGAAATGGTCAACCAGACCATCGACCCGGCTTCTTCAAGCCTGGTGTTGACCTGGCCAGATCAGGAAGAGCTGTCGCTGGACCTGAAAAATCAGGCTGTGATCTGGACCAAGCGCCAGAACACCGATCACATTTCCTTTGAACCGAGCGACGTGGTGTTTGTCGGCTATGGCGCCGTTGCCCCGGAGTATGAATGGGACGACTATGCCGGCCAGGATTACACCGGCAAGACCGTTCTGATCCTCGTCAACGATCCTGGTTTTGCGACCGAAGACCCCGAACTCTTCAACGGCAAATCCATGACTTATTACGGCCGCTGGACCTATAAGTACGAAGAGGCAGCGCGTCAGGGCGCCACCGCCGCAATCGTTATCCATGAGACCGAACCGGCTGCCTATGGCTGGGACGTTGTGGCAAACTCCTGGACCGGCGCACAGTCTGATCTGGTTCGCCCGAACGGCGGCGAAGATCGCGCCATGATGGAAGGCTGGGTTCAGCGGGACATCGCCGTAGAAATGTTCGCCAAGGCAGGCCTTGATTTTGAAGAAATGAAAGCTGCGGCCAAGACGCCCGGCTTCCAACCTGTGGCGCTTGAAGGCGTCAAGGCGCGCGGCGAGATCCATCAGACCATCGACAAGCTGACAAGCCGCAACGTCGCCGGCGTTCTGCCGGGCACGACGACGCCAGATGAATATGTTCTGTACACAGCCCACTGGGACCATCTTGGCATGAAGACCGGCGCGCCGGGCGAAGACTTCTACGAGGACCAGATTTATAATGGTGCCGTCGACAATGCGACCGGCGCGGCAGGCATCCTTGAGATTGCCGAAGCCATGAAGGCGCAAACGCTGCAGCGTTCCGCCATGTTCCTTTTCGTGACGCTTGAAGAATCCGGACTTCTGGGTTCGGAATACTTTGCCAACAACCCGACCATCCCCCTCAACAAGGTTGTGGCCGGTATCAACCTTGATGGCGCGCTGCCTATGGGCCGCACGAAGGATATGACGGTCATTGGCTTTGGCGCGTCCGAGCTCGAAGACATCCTCAAGGAAGTGCTCGTTGCGTATGACCGCATCGTCACCCCGGATGGACGCCCTGAGGCAGGCTATTTCTACCGCTCAGACCATATCTCGCTCGCCAAGAAGGGCGTGCCGATGCTCTATGCTGGCGAAGGCGAAGACAAGCGCGAAGGCGGCATTGCCGCTGGCCGGGCCGCTGCGGCAGCTTATACCGCTGAACGCTATCACAAGCCGATGGACGAATATTCTGACGACTGGGATCTCTCCGGTTTCGAGGAAGACCTGCAGGCGCTTTATGATGTCGGTCTCCGCATCGCAAACTCTGACACCTGGCCAACCTGGTATCCGGGCAACGAGTTTGAAGCGGCCCGCAAAGAGAGCCTCGCTGGCGAGTAAGCCAGCGGGCCATTTGGCCCACAGGCTGCAACACAAGAAACAGAGGCTGCATGCTTTCCTATCAGCATGGCTTTCACGCCGGTAATCGCGCGGACGTCCTGAAGCATGCGGTGCTCGACACCCTGCTCCGGGCCGCTGCGACCGGACCGCGGCCTCTGTTTTACGTTGAAACACACTCAGGACACGGACGGTATGACCTGACCAACGCGCAGGCGCGCAAGCGCGGCGAGTCTGACGATGGCGTGCTTGCCCTGATGAAGGGCAAGCCGCCTAAGCCGCTTTCGGGCTGGATGGAACTGGTCAACGCGCGCGGAGAAAAAGACTATCCGGGTTCACCCGCGCTGGCGCAGACACTACTCCCAAAACATGCCCGGATGATGCTGTTTGAGCTTCATCCGCAGGAAAATGCCGCCCTCACCGAAGCCATGAAGGGCGATGACCGTATACGCATACAGAAGGCGGATGGATACGCAGGCGCGCTGAAACTTGCGCCGCGCGCGGGCGAGCAGATGGTTGTGCTTGTCGATCCGAGCTACGAAACCCACCGGGATATTGAGGCGCTGGCGCTTTGGACCCCGAAGGCACTGAAACGCTGGCCGGGCGCACTGCTAATCTTGTGGCTTCCCCTCTTCCGAGACGGCCGGGAGGCAGAGTTTGGCGAGTATCTTGCGACGCTGGGCGACGCGATGATCGTTGGCGCGCGCTGGCCAGTTGCTCTGGGCACGGAAAGCTCTATTGAAGGATCAGCCATGGTGGCGTTCGGCGCCCCCGCAGAAGCGCGCGCGAAATGCGAGGCGATTGCGTCGAGCCTTGAGAGCTATTGGGCGCAGCAGGCTTAAGCCAGCGTTTTCTTCCGTCCGTATTCCTCATAACTTTTGCCGAGCGCGTAGGAAATCATGCCGAGCCCGCGGCTGACGGTATAAGCGCGTGACATCATCGCCCGTTTGTTTTGCCCGAGGGTGGCAATGGCTGTCAGAGCTGTCAGCACGCTGCCCACAACCACGCGGATGATGCCATTGATGCCGCTTTTCAGACGGGCCGCGCCAGGCGCCGAGTTACGTCCGGCAATCACCGCATCCGTCAAACCCGTGCGATACCAGCGGCGGAGAAGCCAGGCTGCCCGCGCGCGGTCTTCGGGAACATGTTCATAGACGAGGGCGTCTTTCGCTTGGGTCAAGCGGTGGCCACGATCGAGAAGCTGCGTGAAAAAGAGCGTATCCTCGGCGCCGGTGAGAGACATGCGGGGATCGAAGCTCATAGCTTCCTTGCGCACGGTGGCCATGTCGATGAGGCAGTTGCAGGTGGCGCCTGGCTTGGTCTGATCCCGGTCTTCCGTGATCGGTGTTCCGTGAACGCCCCATTCCTTCATCCAGGCCGGGGCCGTGTGGGGATAGACGGACTGGACGGGGCCAAAGACACCCGCGGCGCCGGTTTCACGATACCGCCGCACGAGCGCAGCGAGCCAGGCAGGGTGGGCAAATTCATCGTCATCAATGAAGGCGAGAAGGTCTGCGTCACCGGCAAGCTGCAGCGCGCGATTGCGCACATGCGTCACGCCGGGGGCCTCCTCGAGTTGGTAGGCGAGTGGCGCAGGAAAGGTCTGTTGCCATTTTTCAACAACCGGTCGGGCACTCCCCGTGCGGTCGTTATCTATGATGACAAAGCGGACGTCAGCATTCTCCGGCAGGGCCAGCTCCGACAGGCTTTTCAGCAGGCCGTCCAGCATCTCATTGCGGCGATAGGTCGGCGCGGCGACGAGGATCTGCAATCTGCGCGCTGTATCGCCGGGAGGGGTCAATTCCGCATTCCTTTTAAAATCTGACTGACCGTCAACATAGCGCGGCAAGAAAGATGATCGGTTAATGCAGAATGCGCCTGCAAATTCCGGGCCGGATGAGGCGCCGAAACAAACGGGGCGGCCCGTTGGAGCCGCCCCGCTTTTATCTGGTTAATGGCCTCGGGGCCTTATTCCGCGGCAACCGCCACGTCAGCTGCGGACAGCTCCGTGTAGCGCTTCAGGTGGTGGTCGACATTGCCGAACTCGGAGTCGATCATCGTGAGACGCTTGAAATAGTGGCCGATGGCAAGCTCGTCGGTCATGCCCATGCCGCCATGGATCTGGATCGACTGCTGGCCAACAAAGCGGCCAGCCTGACCGATGCGGACCTTGGCTGCCGAAGCCGCCTTCTTGCGGGTCACTTCATCTTCTTCCAGTTTCAGGGTCGCCATGTAGGTCATGGAGATCGACTGTTCATGCTCGATGAACATGTCGGCCATGCGGTGCTGGAGAACCTGGAACTTGCCGATCGGCGTGCCGAACTGTTTGCGGGTTTTGGAGTAATCAACAGTTTGAGCGTTGGCCACTTTCATGGCGCCGCAGGCTTCAGCGCACAGCGCTGCGATGGCTTCATCGGTGACTTTCTCGACGAGACCGAGGCTGTCAGACGGATCGCCGATCACGGCATCAGCGCCAACGGTGACGTTATCGAAGTGAACTTCCGATGCGCGGCGGCCATCAACGGTCGGATAGTCGCGCGTCGTGACGCCTTTGGCATCCTTAGCAACGATGAACACGCCCACGCCCTTGGCGTCGCGGCGGCCACCGGAGGTGCGGGCCGTGACGATGAGGTGCGAGGCCCAGGGCGCGCCGATAACGACAGCCTTGTGGCCGGAGATTTTCCAGCCGCTGCCGTCTTTCGTTGCCGTGGTTTCAAGGTCGGCCAGGTTGTAGCGGCCTTTGGGCTCGGCATAGGCAAACGCGAACACGCGCTCGCCGGAGATCAGCGCAGCGAGATGGTCCTGCTTCTGCGCCTCGGTGCCAGCCTTCAGGAAGCCGCCCGCGAGCACGACGGTCTGAAGGAACGGCTCGACCACGAGGCCTTTGCCGAATTCTTCCATCACGACCATTGCATCGATCGGGCCGCCGCCGAGGCCGCCATCTTCTTCCGAGAACGGCGCTGCAAGCAGGCCAAGTTCAGCGAACTGGGCCCACATTTCCGGACGCCAGCCATCTTTCGAGGCGACGACCTTGCGGCGGGTGTCGAAGTCGTACTGGTCCTTGATCAGCCGTGCGAGGCTGTCGCGGATCATTGTCTGTTCTTCAGTGAAATTGAAATCCATGGATGTAATCTCCTCCCTGCCCCGTTGCCTTAAAGGCCGAGGATCATCTTGCTGATAATGTTGCGCTGGATCTCGTTCGATCCGCCATAGATAGATGTCTTGCGCATGTTGAAGTAGCTGTCCGCGCTGAAGTTCGAATAGTCTGGGCCGACGCCCACTTCATTGCTGCCGTCATGCATCATGCCGCGCGCATAGGGCGCGCCATAATTGCCCACGGCTTCCAGCGTCAGCTCCGTCAGGCGTTGCTGGATTTCGGTGCCCTTGATCTTGAGGATCGAGCTTTCCGGGCCAGGGCCCTTGCCGGCTGCTTCAGAAGCGAGCGTGCGCAGTTCTGTGAATTCGAGCGCGGTCAGGTCGATTTCCAGCTGGCTGATCTTGCGGGCGAATTCGTCCGTCTTGATCAGCGGCGTGCCGTCCATCGTTTCCTGGGTCGCAATGGTGCGCAAACGCTCAACGCCGCGCTTGGAGCGCGCCACGCCAGCAATGCCCGAACGCTCGTGCGCCAGCAGGAACTTGGCATAGGTCCAGCCTTCGTTTTCCTTGCCGACGAGGTTTTCGACCGGCACGCGAACGTCTGTCAGCCAGGTTTCGTTCACTTCATGCGTGCCATCGATCAGCTTGATCGGACGCACTTCGATGCCGGGCGATTTCATGTCGACGAGGATGAAGGAGATGCCTTCCTGCGCTTTGGCCGACGGGTCGGTGCGGCAGAGGAAGAAGCCCCAGTCAGCGTGCTGGGCGAGCGTCGTCCAGGTTTTCTGACCGTTGAGAATGTAGTGATCGCCATCACGCACGGCGGTGGTTTTCAGGCTGGCGAGGTCAGACCCTGCGCCCGGCTCGGAATAGCCCTGTGCCCACCAGACATCGCCGGCGAGGATGCCGGGCAGGTGTTTGGCTTTCTGTTCTTCGTTGCCGAATGTGTAGATAACCGGGCCGACCATCGAGATGCCGAACGGAAGCGGCATCAGCGCGTCAACGCGAGCGTTCTCTTCCGACCAGATGTAGCGCTGGGTGGAGGTCCAGCCCGTGCCGCCGTACTTCTGCGGCCAAGCGGGGGCAGACCAGCCCTTTTTGCCGAGGATCTTATGCCAGGCGAGGAACTGCTCGCGGGTCAGATCTTCCCGGTTACCAAGCCCAACGAGCTCTTGGGGATAGTTGTCACGGATAAAGGTGCGCACTTCATCACGGAAGGCGATCTCTTCGGGTGAAAATTCGAGGTTCATGGACGTTCGCTCCTGGATCTGCCTGTTTGGTCCCGGCACTTCATTTCTGTATGTCAGCCATTCCTATTCGCTGACAAGGTGACGCGCACGTAAACGTAAAGAATGCCGCAGTTTTCGTTGCGTCACCCCTAAGCTGGCTTGGCAATAAACGGTGCGCAGGCCGTTTTGAGAAGCCCCACCGCCGTCGCCGAGCCAAGACCGCTGCCCGTCTGGAACTCCAGCTGAACGAGCGGCTTGAGGCCGATGCGTTCCAGAGCGGCTTCATGGGCCGGGCGCTGGGTGATGTGAGAGGCAAGGCAATGGCTGACCGCCTGAGGCGAGACGGCGTGGACAATGCCCGCTGCAATCGTGGTCGCAAACCCGTCCAGAAGCACCGGGATGCCCTGATGACGCGCCGCGATAATTGCGCCAACGCAGGCGGCTATTTCGCGCCCTCCAAGGCACCGGAGGGATTCCAGCGGATCGGACAAATGCCCGCGGTGAACTTTCAGGGCAGCGCTGACGAGCTCCACCCGCTTGCGGGAGAGTTCGGCCGGCGTATGCGCGCTCGGCCGCACCCAGTATTCCGGCGATCCGCCGTAAAGCGCGCAGGCCACGGCCGCAGCCACCGTGCCAACCCCCGCCCCCGACACCGCAAGGGCCAACAGGTCCGGATTGTCCTCGACGGCCTCGAAACCAAACGCGATCGTCGCCGCGCATTCGCGTTCCGACATCGCCGCCGTCTCGGAGATGCTGGGCGTAGGCTTGTCGAGCGCGAGTTCGAAGACCCGGACATTCGCGCCGACCTGGGTCGCGATGGCTGACAAGGGTGCCCGGCCAGACTTCAGCGCCTCGATATGCGCGCGGGTATCTTCATTCGAAGACAGAGAAACCCCGGAATCGACAAGGCCGTGCGAGCCCGCAAAGATCGCCAGCGTCGGCTTTTCCACACGGGGCGGAAACCGGCGCTGCCAGGTGGCCAACCACTCGGCGGCCTCGCCCAGACGGCCGAAATCCCCCTCCCGGCCCATGCCGAGAAGCGCCTCGTGGACTTTGCGCCCAGCTTCCGGATCGGTCTCGACCGGCTTCAGGATCAGGTCGCGGACATCATCCAGGGGGGACTTGTTCCGATTGGGTTCGCTCAAGGCAGTAATCTCCTGTTACCGAAATTGCCGGCAATCTTAATTATGGCAGATAAGGTACACGCCGTCCGGCAAGGATTTATTTCATCCTCTCCTGTAGAACTTGCACTGCAGCCCGCCACCAGTATGGGTTACTCGTATAATGATAGAGATTGAGCCGATAAAGAGCCCCTGCATCAAGGTTTGTGCTGTAGATGGCAAGACGGGGCTTTGTCTCGGATGCGGTCGGACTCTGCCTGAAATAGGCGCCTGGACCCGGCTGGGGAACGATGAGCGCGAAGCAGTGATTTCCTTGCTGCCGGAACGAATTGAACGGTTGAAGGCCCTCGGGAAGCGGTGACGGGAATGAGCGCAGGCAAGATATTGTCCCTGATAGCCACTGCGGTTGCGATCGCAATGGTCATCGGCCTTTATCTTGCGCCCAAGCTGCGCGAGGCCGAATATCAGGCCGCGCTGGAGCGTCAGCGCGAAACCAAGAATGTTGTGGCGACCGCTTCCGAGCCTGCCTCCTCTATCCACACCCGCGCCGCCTTCATCGAACGCGAAGCCGATGGCCATTACTGGACCCGCGCCGATGTCACCGGCACCGAGGTCAAGTTCATGGTCGATACCGGCGCCAGCATCGTCGCCCTCACTTACCGGGATGCCCAGCGCCTCGGCCTGAAGCCGGAGGTGCTGACCTATGATTCGGAAATCCGCACCGCCGGCGGCGTCACCTACGGCGCGCCTGTGACCCTCGACAGCATCCGGATCGGCCGGGTCGAGGTGGAAAGCGTGAATGCGGTCGTTCTTCGCAGCGAGCTGGAACAGTCCCTGCTGGGCATGACTTTCCTCAGCGAGCTGAACTCCTACGAGTTCCGCAAAGGCCAGCTGATCATACGCCAGTAATCGGCTTGCCGTCCGCGCCGCGGCCCACCCCGATTTCCCAGGCGAAGCGTTCCTCATCTCCTGACCAGCGTGCGTAGGTGACACGGCCTTCCAGGCCAGCTGCCTTCATCAGGTCGCGATACCAGTTCTCCGTGCCTGCATTCAGCCTTTGGGGGTGAACGCCCCAGAGAAGACACGCCTGGCGAAGCCGCTGATCGTCGAGCGATCCGTAAAGAATCGGTACGCACCCGCGCACACGGGCGAACCGCGCCAGCCGCTCGAATGCGCCGGTGCGCAGGGCAAGCGCGGCAGCGCCTTCCGCTTCCGCCATCGTGAGCGCAGCCTGCGCAACAATGTCGATCGCATTTTCGGCCTGAGCCTCTCCGCAGAACTCGGCAAGCGAGCGGCGATAGTCATCCGCGCCTTCCGTGGCCCGTATGATGCGGGACATGATCGCCACCGCCGTTGCCGGATGGCGCCCCACAGCCGTCTCGGCGGACAGCATGACAGCGTCCGCGCCCTGATAGATCGCCGTCGCCACGTCCGAGGCTTCAGCCCGCGTGGGCGCAGAATTCTCGATCATCGATTCCAGCATCTGCGTCGCCACGATTACCGGCCGCCCCAGAGCACGCGCTACGCGCACGATGCGACGCTGAATGACCGGGACCTCCTCGGGTGCAAACTCAACGCCCAGATCGCCTCGCGCCACCATTACCGCGTCAGCCGCCGCGACAATTGCTTCCAGATGAATGATCGCGGCAGGCTTCTCGAGCTTTGCCACCAGAGGCGCGCGACCGGCAATGATCGCCTTGACCTCCTCAACATCCTCAACCGTTTGAACGAAGGACAGCGCGACAATGTCCACGCCGATTTCCAGCGCGAAGTCCAGGTCAGCGCGGTCCTTCTCCGTCAGTGCACGGACCGGCAGCGCCTTGCCCCGAACGGTAAAGCCCTTCTTGTCGCCCAGCTTGCCGGGGACTTCAGCGCGTACGCGCGGCTCGCTGCCGCCACTGATCACGGTGAAGATCAGCTTGCCGTCATCGGCCAGGATCGTGTCGCCCTCCTCAAGGATGGCAACAATCTCGGCATGGGGTACCGGGATCGTTTCCGGGTCCGGTGCCGTTTCGCCAACAATGATGCGGTATTCCTTGCGAAAGCCCAGCTTCAGCGAACCACCGTCGAACTTGCCAACACGCACCTTAGGTCCCTGAAGATCTGCAAGCGTCGCGAGCGGCCAGCCGACAGCGGCTTCTGCGGCGCGCACCGCCTTCAGGGCTTCAAGATGGGCCGCGTGTTCGCCATGGCTGAAATTCAGGCGGAACACATCGACGCCCGCCTCCGCCAGTGCACGCACTTCCCTAGGCGAACGGCTGCCTGGCCCCAGCGTGGCGACAATCTTGGCATTCTCGCCCTGCAGATGGGATTTGATCATCGGGCAGTTCCTTCGTTTGCGGGCGCTTCAGGCAGTCTGGCTACAACGACTCTCGGCATCCGCGAAACACTTCTCAGGCGCCGCGCATTTCCCTCTCCGCAAAACAATCGAGCACTTACGCCTGGATGCCATTTTTTTGGAAGGATTGCGACAGGTTTTAGAACAAAAACACATGTTATTTCAAGCACTTAGTAAACCAGGAAATTTACCTTTCCCCGCTATGCACATTCCAAGACGCGCTGCAGCGCGCACTACAGAACACAAGGATATGGCATGCAATTTGGTGAGCTTGATGTTCAGAACGTTCCCGCGCTCCGGGCCGACGGACTGTGCCGCGACGCAATCGATTTCTTCGTCGCGAACCCGAGACTGAGGCTCATCGCTGCCGTGGACGCAACCGGACGTCCGGCCGGAGCGCTCACGCGAACGAAAATTATCTCCAAAGCTGCAAGCCAGTTTGGCAGGGCGCTCTATGACGCCCGGCCGCTTGCCGAATTCATGGAGCCGCCCCGCTTTGTCGTCGGCACAGACCAGCAAGTTGCTGACATCGCCAACCAGCTTGCCGCGACTGACCTGACCAATGCGCCTGACGGCTACATTCTGGTGGATCATCTTGGCCGCTATGCCGGGATCGTGGATGGACTGTCCGTACTCCGTGCACTCCTCAAGCTGAACATGCAGCTTGTAGATGAACTCAATTCCGAAGTGGCAGTCCGCTGCGAAGCCGAAAAGGAAGCCAGGCGCCTTGCCGATACCGACACGTTGACCGGCCTGAACAATCGCAGGCTGTTCATCGAAGAGGCAGACCGCTTCGTTCAGCTCGGCACGCCCGCCTGGCTCATCTATGTGGATCTCGACCGGTTCAAGTATCTCAATGACAAATACGGCCATGCTGTCGGGGATGATGCCCTGAAGGTGATCGCCGGACGAATTCAGGACGGGTGGCCCGGCGCACTGGTCGCAAGGCTGGGGGGCGACGAATTCGGGATGCTGATTGATGCGGCGCGGCTCGAAGGAAGCCTCGACGAAGAGTTGATTCGGCTGCACGCCTCACTCTGCGCGCCCTTCCCATCCAAGCCCGGCGCCGTCAGCGTTGGCGCGTCAATCGGCGCGGCGGAATTTCCTGGCGATGCCGCCACACGGTCCGAATGGCTCCATGCAGCCGACAAAGCCATGCAGCGCGCCAAGTCCGATCATGGCGGCGTGCGTCTGTTTGATCCCACAATCGACATTGCCGAGGCCAAGCAAGCCCGCCTCACGGAGTCCCTGCAGGCCGCCGTTTCGGAAAACCAGATACGTCCGGTATTCCAGCCTTTCTATTCGGTCGCAAACGGACAACTGGCGGGATATGAAGTGCTGGCGCGCTGGAATGGGCCCGACATCGGGTTCATACCCGGCCCCGGTGAATTCATTCCCCTTCTCGAGCGCCTCGGTCTGATCGATGAGATGTTCTGGGGCGTTGCTGAGCAGGCCCTGCTTGCCTGCCGGAAAATGCCTTCCCACCTGAAGATCGCGCTCAATGTTTCCCCCATCCAGTTTGCCAACCGCCTATTCCCGGCCCGGCTGGCCGCGCTCGCGTCCCGTATCGGTGTGCAGTGCAATCAGCTGGAAATTGAGATCACCGAAACGGCCATGTTCCGCGACATGACGCACACAGTATCGGTGCTCCGTGATCTGAGCGATATGGGGATGTCCATCGCCCTTGATGATTTCGGGACCGGCTATTCCTCCCTGACATTGGTGAAGGAGCTACCGCTCACCAAACTCAAGATCGACAAGTCCTTCATCCAGTCGGCGCAGAACTCGCCAAGCTCCGACAAGATCGTGTCGGCCGCCATTGGCCTCAGCCAGGCCCTGAACATCCTATGCTGCGCAGAGGGCGTTGAAGACGCTGCAACGCTCGAACGCCTCAGGGGCATGAACTGCGATCTCGCGCAGGGCTTCCTGCTCGGCAGGCCAGCGGCAGTCCTGGGTGGAGGCCGCAGCCAGGCCCTGAGCGCCGCCGGCTAGGCTACTGCATCCGCCATCACGAATGGATCATATGAGAGGATCGGCGCCAGCCAGCGTTCGGCCATGCGCGTTTCCCAGCCCTTGCGCGCGGCATAGTCAGCCACCTGATCCCGGCCGATCCGGCCGACGGCAAAGTAGACGCTCTTCGGGTGCGAAAGATACAGCCCCGACACGCTGGACGCGGGCATCATCGCATAGCTGGAGGTCAGCTCCACGCCGATACGTTTCTCTGCTTCCAGCAGGCGGAACAGCGTCGCTTTCTCGGTATGGTCTGGCTGGCAGGGATAGCCCGCCGCCGGGCGGATACCCTGATATTTCTCCGCGATCAGTTCGTCCGTAGAAAGCGCTTCGTCCGGCGCATAGGCCCAGAGTTCCTTGCGGACCTTTTCGTGCATGTACTCGGCCATGGCCTCGGCAAACCGGTCGGCCAGTGCTTTCACCATGATGGAAGAATAATCGTCGCCCTTGGCGGCAAATCTCTGCGCGATGTCTTCAACTTCCGGACCAGAGGTGACGCAGAAGCCGCCAATCCAATCATCCCCCTTTGGAGCGACGAAATCAGCCAGCGCAAAGTTTGGCTGGCTGTTATCCTTCATCATCTGCTGGCGCAGAGTCAGGAAGGCCTCGCCATTGGCAAGTTTGACATCATCCCCAGCGGAATTGGCTTTCCAGAAACCTACAACCGCTTTCGGCTTCAGCCAGTCTTCCCCGACCAGCTGCTGCATCATCGCCTGGGTATCCCGCCACAGGCTGGAGGCTGCCTCGCCCACGATCTTGTCTTCCAGAATGGCCGGATAGCGCCCCGCCAGATCCCAGGCAGAGAAATACGGCGTCCAGTCGATATAGCGGGCCAGCGTGCCCAGATCGATGTCCTCAAACGTCCGCACACCCTCATAGGTGGGCCTCGGCGGTGTATAGCTGTCCCAGTCGAATTTGAGCTTGGCAGCGCGCGCTTCGGCAATAGGCAGGCGCGGCTTGGGCGGTCCATCCTTGCGGGCTTCCCGCATCCGCTCATACCGCGCGCGTACTTCGCCCAGAAATACCGGGCGATCCTCATCGCTGAGCAGTGTACTGACGACGCCGACCGCGCGGCTGGCATCCACCACATGCACCACCGGCGCGGAGCGGATCGCGGGCTCGATCTTCACCGCCGTATGCGCTGCGCTCGTCGTTGCCCCGCCAATCAGCAGCGGCTGCACCATGCCCCGGCGCTGCATCTCGGACGCAACATAGACCATCTCATCAAGGCTCGGCGTGATCAGCCCGGAAAGCCCGATAATGTCGGCCTTCTCGCGCACCGCCGTATCGAGGATTTTTTCCGCCGGCACCATCACGCCGAGATCGACAATCTCGTACCCGTTACAGGCCAGAACCACGCCAACAATGTTCTTACCGATGTCATGCACATCGCCCTTCACCGTGGCTAGGATCACCTTGCCATTCGATTTGCGCTCCAGACCCAGCTCCCGCTTTTCCGCCTCCATGTAGGGCTCAAGCCAGGCCACAGCCTGCTTCATCACGCGGGCTGATTTTACCACCTGCGGCAGGAACATCTTGCCCGACCCGAACAGGTCGCCCACCACATTCATGCCCGCCATCAGCGGCCCTTCAATCACATGCAGCGGCCGCGCCACGCTCAGGCGCGCTTCTTCCGTGTCCGTATCAATAAACTCGGTGATGCCATGCACCAGCGCATGCTCCAGCCGCTTGGCAACGGGCAGCTCCCGCCAGGCCAGATCCTTGACCTGCACTTTGCCTTTTTGTCCCTTGAACCGTTCGGCCAGGTCCACAAGCCGGTCGGTCGCATCAGCGCGGCGGTTGAGGATCACATCCTCCACGGCCTCGCGCAATTCCCGGTCAATGTCGTCATATATATCCAGCTGCCCGGCATTCACGATGCCCATGTCCATGCCCGCAGGGATCGCATAATACAGGAACACAGAGTGCATCGCCCGGCGCACCGGTTCGTTGCCCCGGAAGGAGAAAGACACGTTGGAAAGCCCGCCAGAGATGTGGCAGCCAGGGCAAGTCCTGCGGATTTCCCGCGTCGCTTCGATAAAGTCCAGCGCGTAGGTATTGTGCTCCTCAATCCCCGTCGCCACAGCGAAAACGTTGGGATCGAAGATGATGTCTTCAGCCGGGAATCCAACTTCTTCGGTCAGGATACGGAACGCCCGCTGGCAAATCTCGATCTTGCGCGGCGCGGTATCGGCCTGCCCCTGTTCATCAAACGCCATCACGACGACGGCTGCGCCATAGGACAGACACGCCCGCGCCTGCTCGCGGAACTTGTCCTCGCCTTCCTTCATGGAGATCGAGTTGACGATGGCTTTGCCCTGAACGCATTTCAGGCCCGCCTCGATCACTTCCCATTTGGAAGAGTCGATCATAACCGGCACGCGCGCAATATCTGGCTCGGCGGCAATCAGGTTCAGGAAGGTGGTCATGGCCTGCACGCCGTCCAGCATGCCTTCATCCATGTTTACATCGATCACCTGCGCGCCGCTCTCCACCTGTTGGCGGGCGACCTCCACGGCATCGCCGTAGCGCCCGTCGGTAATCATCTTCCGGAACACGGCAGAGCCGGTGATGTTGGTGCGTTCACCGATATTGATGAATGTAGCTGTTGCGTCTGTCATTTTCGCGACCTTCCGCGGTCCAGCGGCCAGTTGCCATCCGGGAGAATGGCAAAGCCGTCCGTCTTCTGATTGTAGATATAAATCCAGCCCTGCTCGCCCGTTTCGGCGCCAGCCTCATCGAGGACCGGCACCCGGCCGCGCAGGTAAAGCGATGTAGCCGGGTCATCCGTCACATCTTCAAATGCGTCCATCGCGGGCACGACGCTCACATCCTTTACGCGCCACACCGCGCCGTGACAGAGCGTATCGCCCGCCACCACGCCCGGAAACCCGCCTAGATCAAGCATCCGCCCGCGGAACCGGCAGGCCCCGAGAAATTCCCCGGCCAGCTCAAGTCCGAGCTCGTCCGGCGCGCCCGCTGCGCCCTGCTTCAGAAGGCCGTAGAAGATGAAAACATCTCCGGCCTGCACGTCCGTTTGCGTCACGATGCCACCGTAAACGGCTCCAGCCCCGACAGACGCATGGCCCGCGAAACTTCCGGCAGCTTGCGCGGCGGCGCCGATCTGATTGCCTGCGCAATCGCAGCGATATGTCCCGGCGAGGTGCCGCAGCATCCGCCCAGCACGTTCACCAGCCCGCTGTTGGCCCATTCTTTCAGATGCGCCGCGGTCTGGTCAGGCGTCTCGTCATACTCGCCAAAGGCGTTGGGCAGGCCGGCATTGGGATAAGCAATCACGCGGGTATCCGCCACGCGCGAAATAGAGGCCACGTGCTGGCGCATCAGGTCCGCGCCCAGCGCGCAATTGAGGCCGATCGCCCAGGGCCGCGCATGGCGCACGGAATTCCAGAACGCCTCAGCCGTCTGCCCACTGAGCGTCCGGCCCGAAGCATCCGTAATCGTGCCGGAAATGATGATCGGCAGGTCGATACCCTTCTGCTCGCGCAGGTCGATCAGCGCCTTGATCGCCGCCTTGGCGTTCAGTGTGTCGAACACCGTCTCGATCAGGAACACGTCTATAAACGGCGCCATCGCCTCGGCCTGCTCAAAATAGGCTTCGCGCACCTGGTCAAATGTCACGTCCCGGTAGCCCGGATCATTCACATTCGGGCTCAGCGACAGCGTCTTGTTCGTCGGCCCGATAGCGCCCATCACGCCTACAGGACGGCCAAGTTCTGCTTCGGCCTTATCAGCCACATCCCGCGCAATCCGCGCGCCTTCGCGGGCGATTTCGGCGGCAAGGGCCTCCATCTTGTAATCGGCCATGGCGATGGTGGTCGCAGAGAATGTGTTCGTCTCCACAAAGTCCGCCCCCGCATCAATATATTTACGGTGAATCTCGCCGATCACATCCGGGCGGGTGAGGTTCAAAAGGTCATTGTTGCCCTTCAACGGAATTTCCCAGTCGCCAAACCGGTTTCCCTGAAAATCCTCTTCGGTCAGCTTGTAGTTCTGAATCTGCGTGCCCATCGCGCCGTCGAGCACGAGGATACGTTGATTGGCGAGCGCTTCGAGCGCCTTGAAACGGTCTTGGCTGTTCATGGCTCAGGCTGCCTTTGCGGACTGGGGGTTGAGGCCAAGCAGGCGGCAGGTGGACAGCGCCAGCCCCGCGCGGTTCAGCGTGTAGAAATGGAAGTCCTCAACACCTTCGGCCTGCAGTTTCCGGCAGAGGTCGGCGGCCACATTCGCGGTGACGAGATCACGTGTCTCCTCGTCCTCATCCAGCCCGTCATAAAGCGTGTGCAGCCAGGCGGGGATGGATGAACCGCACAGGCCAGCGATGCGCTTCAGGCCGTTGAAATTGGGCTGCAGCATGATGCCGGGAACGATCGGCATGGTCACGCCGCCTGCCCGCGCCTTCTCGAGGAAAGCGAGATACACGTCCGGCTCGAAGAAGAATTGCGTGATCGCCCGGTCCGCGCCCGCATCCTGCTTGGCCTTCAGGAAGGCAATCTCCGCGTCCCATCCCAGATTTTCCGGGTGAAGCTCAGGATAGCAGGAGACCGAAATCTCGAAACACTTGCCCAGCTCCGGGCGATGCTCCCTCAGCCCACGGATGAGATCAACCGAGTCGGCAAAGCCTCCCGGATGGGCCTCGAACTTCGCGCCCATGCCTGCTGGCGGGTCGCCGCGCAGCGCAACGATATGCTTCACGCCCGCCTGCCAATATTCCTCGGCTACGGCGAGCACTTCTTCCTTCGTGGCCGAAACGCAGGTCAGGTGCGCTGCCGGGGGAAGCGCCGTTTCCGCCGCGATGCGGCGCACCGTGTCATGCGTGCGCTCCCGCGTGGAGCCGCCCGCGCCATAGGTGACCGAGACAAATGCCGGCGCCATCGGCTCCAGGCGCTGAACCGTCTCCCAGAGGCGGGCATTCATCGCCTCGGATTTCGGCGGGAAAAACTCGAACGAGACCCGCACCGGGTCTTTAGTTGCTTGCGACGGGATGGCCGGACGGGTCACGCGGCTTTCTCCTGAACTGAGGCGGGCTTCAACGCCCGCCAGATATTGACGGTAAGGCCCGGCGCGCCATTTTCCGGGGGCGCAAAGCTCAAGGGTTTCTCGAGACTCAGGCCGGCCTCTGCGGCCCAGCCTGCCAGCGCGTCATGGCGCACACCCAGGCGGTGATGGCCATGCTCGGCGCGCAGGAATTCCAGATCATGCGGCGCAAAGTCGGTGACCAGCAGCTGGCCACCCGGCGCCAGCACGCGGCCCGCTTCGGTGATGGCATCGCCCGGCGTGTCGAGGAAGTGCAGTACCTGATGGATGATGACAAGGTCTGCGCTGGCATCGGCAAAAGGCACGGCCGTGACATTGCCAAACCGCACACGCGCATTGCGCGCGCCGGCGCTTTCAAGATTTGCCCGCGCCACGGTCAGCATCCGGTGGCTGAAATCGATGCCTTCTGCTTCCGCCGCAAGCGGAGCAAACAGCGCCAACATGCGGCCGGTGCCGGTGCCGAAATCTATCAAACGGCGAAACGGCCCCTTCCCCGCCAGCTCCAGAAGGGCGGTCTCAATGGCCTCATTGGGGTAATGCAGCCCGCGCACCGTATCCCAGGTCTCAGCAATGCTGGAAAAGTAAGCTTCAGCCGAAGCGGCGCGCCCCGCCATAACTGTGTGAAGGCGTTCAAGGTCCGCCTCCGTTTCGGGGACGTCAGAGCCGAGCGCCGCAAAGAGCGCGTCGAGAAGGTCCTTGCCCGGCCCGCTTCTGGCGGCGCGATAAAAAACAAACGCGCCTTCCGGTAGACGTTCTGCCAGGCCTGCCTCCGAAAGCGCTTTGAGATGATGGGAGAGGCGCGGCTGGCTCTGCTCAAGCACCTGCACCAGTTCCCCTACCGACAAATCCTGATACCGCAACAGCGCCAGCAGGCGCAGCCGGGTCGGCTCGCCCGCGGCCCGCAGCCGCTCAAGAAGTCCATCGAAGGCATCACTCATGCAAATCATATAAACGAACTTTTATATGATTTGCAATCCATCTTTGGAACCTGATCTAAACAGGTTCGTTATGTTTACTGATCAGTATGGCGGGAATGACACGTTTCTGACCAATTTTTGGGGCGTAAGGTTGAAGCTGGAAAACCACATGCCATCTGTCTTACGTTCGCATCAACCAAGTTAGTCATCACCCGTTGACTTATCGCGATCACCGAAGCATAGGCAGGTCAACAGCTGATGACTTACTCCTCGCTAACCTGTCCCTGCCATATGTCGTCTCTTTAGGAACATTGACTGCATGAAAACCGCCCTCCCCGGTGCCGCGCTGCTTGCGGTTGCACTTGCCGCCTGTGCCTCGACACCTGCTGCAGGATCTACTGATATTGCTGACCCTTATGAAGGCTTCAATCGCAAGATGTACGCCTTTAACAACGGGTTGGATAAGTACGCCCTCGACCCGGCCGCAACCGCCTACAAGACCGTAACGCCGGAATTCGCCCGTGACCGGGTTGGGGATTTCCTGTCCAACCTTCGCGGCCCGGTCGTCTTCGCAAACGACGTCCTCCAAGGTGAGGCCAAACGCGCCGGAACGACGTTCGCGCGGTTTGGAATCAACACGACTATTGGCGTTCTGGGCCTCTGGGACCCGGCATCGGAAATCGGCCTTGAGCGTCACCGGGAAGATTTCGGCCAGACGCTGGCCGTCTGGGGCGTAGAGAGCGGGCCTTATATCGTGATGCCGGTTCTTGGCCCCACGACGCCGCGCGACCTGCTGGGATTCGGTGTGGACCGCGCGATCGACCCTCTGACATGGGTTCAGCTCGATAATGATTCTGATTCTGATCTCGCCATCCGCGCCGGTCTCGGCATCGTTGGCGCCCTCAATGCCCGCGTGCGGCTGGAAGATCAGATCAACACGCTCAATGCCCAACCCGAACCCTATATTGCCCTTAGACGGATTTATTCATCTTCGCGTCAGGCGGAGATCCTTAATGGAAAGGTCGATGACGAGGCCGCCTATGATGATCTCCCCGATTTCGACGAATTTGAAGACTATGAAGAGTAAGTCCCGGCCGCCTGAGAAAAGGACTATGACCATGAAACGTTTCATTCTCCCGGCTGTCATGGCCGCCACAATGACCGTAAGCGCCCTGCCCGCTTTTGCGGACGCCAAGACCGAAGCGTATGTTCAGAAGAATGCCAATGAAGTGCTTTCAACCCTGAACAACCCGGAGTTGTCGTCCAAGGAACGCACCGAGAAGTTCAGTGAGTATATGAACGAGTTCGCCGATTTCGATGCGATCTCGAACTTCGTCATCGGTAAATACAGCCGCCGTTTCAGCAAGGACGAGCTGACCGCCTACCGCACCGCTTTCCGCAACTATGCGATGGCGGTCTATGAGAACGAGCTGGACGCCTATCGCGGTGAAGCCGTGACGGTGAAGAACTCGGTCGACCGCTCGGCCACCGATTCGATCGTCAACACGGTGATCAAGCGTAATGACGGCCGCGACATGGATGTGCGCTGGCGCGTTCTGGGCAAGGACGGCAGTTATCAGGTTGTCGATGTGGCCCTGAACCTGGACGGCAACCTGATCTGGCTGGCCATTGAACAGCGCGCCCAGTTCATCGCCCTGCTCGACCAGAACAATGGTTCGGCCGATGTGCTGATCAACAAGATCGACGGAATGACCGCCGACATGAAGTCCCGCAAGCGCAGCTGATCTGCTGCTCCTGCATCTGAGGCAAAGAAACGCCCTGACCGTTGGTCAGGGCGTTTTCATTCAGGGCGTCACTGCTGCCGGCGCGGCCGGCATATTGAATTCAATCGGCGCGCCGGGGCCAAGGTCGATACCCAGATAGAACCAGCCGACCGTGAGGATCACGCCGGTAATCAGCAGCCAGACCGAATAGGGCAGCATCAGGGCGGTGAGGCTTCCCAGGCCGAAGTCCTTCACCCAGCGCTGGGCGAAGATCAGGATCAGCGGGAAATACACCATCAGCGGCGTGATGATGTTGGTGGCCCCATCGCCGACGCGGTAGGCGGCGGTGGCCCCTTCCGGCGAGACGCCGAGCAGCATCAGCATGGGTACCAGAACCGGCGCCATCAGCGCCCATTTGGCTGAGGCCGAGCCGACGAAGAGGTTCAGGAGCCCTGTGAAAATCACCATCAGGCCAAGCACCACAGGCAGCGGCAGGCCGCTGGCCTCGATGGTATTGGCGCCGTGAACGGCGGTGATGAAGCCGAGGTTTGACCAGCCGAACATCGCCACGAAATGGGCCGCCGCAAAGGCGAGGACGAGGTAATAGCCCATGTCCTTCATGGCTTCGGCCATCATGGCGACGAGATCGCGGTGGTTCTTCACCGTTCCGGCAGCTGCGCCATACGCCCAGCCGGCAAACAGGAACAGCAGGAAAAACGCGGCAACCAGCGACTGGTAAAGCGGCGCGAGCGTTGCGTGGATCGAGCAGGCGCCTGATTCGATGGTGCCGGGCGCGCAGGCCTCTTCGCTGATCAGCGGCGTGCCGGGGCCGAAGGTCATGAAGGCCCAGAGGGCAATGACGGCGAGGCTGGCGAGCCCAGCATTGCGGATGCCCTTTTTCTGGGCCGGTTCCAGCGGTTTGTCGTCTTCGCCGAAATCCTTCGCCTGCTGCTCGGAGGGCACCCATTTGCCCAGGCGCGGCTCGACGATCTTGTCGGTGACGAACCAGATCAGCGGCAGGTAGATCACCATCAGGACGCTGATGAAGAACCAGTTTCCGGCAATGTTGACGTTCAGCCCCTCAACGAGACCGGAGTTATCCACAGCTTGTTGGGTAATGCCGAAGAGAAGCGCGTCGAGCTGGCCGGGGGTGATATTGGCGGAAAACCCGCCCGAAACCCCGGCAAAAGCCGCCGCAATCCCGGCAATCGGATGGCGACCGGCGGCGGCGAAGAGAATGCCTGCCAAGGGGATCAGCACGACATAGCCAGCGTCCGAGGCGTGGTTGGACAGCATGGCGATAAGCGCGACGACGGGCGTGAGCAACGCGGTTGGGGCGCCGCGAACGGCGGCGCGCATGCCGCTGGCAAAGAGGCCGGAGCGTTCGGCCACCCCGGCGCCGAGCATCACGATCAGCACATAGCCGAGGGGATGGAAGTGGGTGAAGGTCTTGGGCATGTCGACCCAGAGCCGCTGGATATTGGCCGCCGACAGAAGGCTGTCAGCCCGCACGATCATCGTCGACCCGTCGGGGTTGAGCTGGGTGGGATGGGGCGCGGAAACACCCAGGACGGCGCAGAGAATCGAGATGAGGACGAGGCCGCCGATCAGGTAGAAGAAGAGAAAGACCGGATCAGGCAGTTTGTTGCCGGTTCGCTCGACAAATCCGAGAAAACCTTTCTGTGCCGGCGCCGTATCGTTCACACTCATTCGAACTCTCCCAGTTTCCCAGGTCGAACTGTGCGGATCGGCGGCCCGAAGGCAAGGCCTTTTGTGCCAGAAGTGGCGCAGGACGGGCCAAACAGGCGCCGGGCAGCGCGGGCGGCCGGAACGCGCGGGGGCGCGGCCGGTGAGGGTGTTTATGCGGAGAGGTGCCCCACCCTTGTATTGTGATTTTGGTGTAGGGATTGGGTGACAGGCGGGGTCTGTCCCCACCCTTGGTCTTTGAGGACCGCGAGTTAGCGAACGGCCCGCCTGTCAGTTTGAGTTCGCCCTGAACAGTTGACAGGGGCGGGTGTTGGAAGCGCCCGGCCCCGCATGACAAGGACAGGAACACCATGCCTCAGAATGTCATCGGCGTCGATATTGCCAAAGACTGGATCGACACCCATTGCCTCGACAGCGGCCGATCGGGCCGTCTGGAGATGACGCCCCGCGCCCTGAAAGCCTTTGCCCGGCGCTGCGGCGGCGCGCTCGTCGTGTTTGAAGCCTCCGGCGGTTATGAGCGCCCGCTTGCTGAGGCGCTGGGCGCGGCTGGCGTCGCCCATGCCCGGATCAACCCCCGGCAGGCCCGCGAGTTTGCCCGCGCCACCGGGCGCCTGGCCAAGACCGACCGGGTGGATGCCCAAGTCCTCGCGCGCATGGGCCGGGCGCTGGAGCTGTCACCGACGCCGCCGCCCGATCCGGCTCGCACCCGGCTGGCGGCGCTGATGGCCCGGCGGGACGATCTCACCGGAGAAGCGGCGCGGGAAGCCTGCCGCCTGAGGCAGGCACGCGATGCGTTCGTGCGCGCCGACATCACCAGCCTGATCGGGATACTCAAGCGCCGCATTGCCCGGCTTGAGGCGGAGATCACTGCCCTGATCAAGGCCCATGCACCTCTGGCCGAGGCCGAAGCGCGCCTGCGATCAGCCCCCGGCATCGGTCCCATCACAGCCGCCAGCCTGATCGCCCGGCTGCCGGAGCTTGGCCATGTCAGCCGCGGCGCTATCGCCAACCTCGCGGGCCTCGCCCCGCATGCCTGCAACAGCGGGCAGATGCGCGGCCAGCGCCGCATCTGGGGCGGACGCAAGGACGTGCGCACCAGCCTCTATCAGGCCGCCTTCATCGCCAGCCGCTACGACCCCGCCCTGAAGGCCTTGCGCCAGAGACTGCAGGACGCCGGAAAACCCTTCAAGGTCGCCATAATCGCCGTCGCCCGCGTCCTTCTCACCCAGCTCAACGCCATCCTCCGAGAACAGAGAAACTACCGCCCTGGAATCTGACCCGAACAACAGTTGCTATCCCTCCCCATAGTCATGGGGAGGGGACCTGTTGTGCGTGGGGTGAGGTAAGGGTTTCGGCTTGGAGCGTGGGGTTGCTTTAGGCTAGGAGGTGTCGGGAATTGTGCTTGCCGCTCCCCCCTCCGACCCTTCGGAGCCTTCTCGGGGAAATCGCAATGCGATTTCTGATCCCTCGAAGCCCCGCAAGCAGGGGAGGATACCAGCGCAGGATTCCTCCAGAAAAGCTCCAACCATGTTTGGCGGGACCGCGCTTTGCCAGACCGGATCGTCCCAGCTGGCCTTTAGCGATTCCGGTTTGCGATAGGCGCGCCAGTGGTCGCCTACCTGGACGATTTGGACCTGGCCCCATCGGGTGACGGAGATGAGGAGGGTACGGAGTTCCTTGTCCTGACGTTTGAAGATCCAGCGCAGCTGTAGCCAGAGGTATGGCCAGAACACTGGCGATACGTGGGCATAGAGGCGGGCGATCTGGGGTGTCATGGGAGGGAGTATACCTCCGCCTGCGGAGGGGGTGGATGAGATTTCTGGAAATCGCGCAGGTGCTGCAGGTTCAGCGGGAATATTGGTGGATAGGGCGGAGGCCCTCACCTCCCATCGCTTTGCGATGGGCCCCTCCTCTCCCAGAGGGAGAGAGGTAAGACGCGTTGTGCTTGGGTGTCAGGTTTGGACAAACTTGGACAAAACGGGACACTTCAGGACAAACTCGGACACAAAAAGACACGGCGCGGGACAGCTTTCGCCGTTCCGCGCCGTGCTGGGCCACTGGTTGGAGCCAGAGCTAGTCAGCCCAGCCGCCACCCATGGCCATGAAGACGTTGATCTCGGCGCTGGCCTTTGCCGCTTCGGATTGGGCGAGCGCGGTGCGGGTTTCGATGAAGGTGCGCTCGGCGTCGAGGACGTTGAGGAAGTTGTCTGACCCGATCCGGTAACGGGTGCGGGCGAGTTCGGCGGCTTCTTCCGACGCAGCGGCGGAAGCTTCCAGGGCGGCGTAGCGCTCTTTCTCGGCCGCGTAGTTGGTGAGGGCGATTTCGGCCTCTTCCAGGGCGGTGAGGAAGGTCTCGTCGAAATTGGCGAGGGCGATGTCGACGCCGGCTTCGGCCGCAGCGAGGCGGGCGCGGGCGGCAGCGACGTTCGGGAAGTTCCAGCTGATCAGCGGGCCGAGGCCGAAGCTGAGGCCGTCTTCGCTGAACATGTCGCCTGCCCCGCCCAGCGAGGCGGTGGAGACCGAGCCGCCGATGCTGACGGAAGGGTAGAGGTTTGCCGTGGCGATACCGACGCGGGCGGCGGCGCTGGCAAGCTGAAGTTCCGCCTGGCGCACATCCGGACGGCGCGCAAGGAGGGTTGCGCTTTCCCCGGTGGGGAGGAGCGAGACGAGCTGCGGCATGCTTTCGCACGCGGGGACCGCTTGGCTCATCTCTGCGGGGGTCTGGCCAGTCAAGCGGGCCAGGCGGAACAAGGCGGCGTCACGGGCGGCGCGCACGGACGGGATGTCGGCTTCGGCGCGGCGGAGCGCGGCCTCGGCCTGCACGACATCCAGACGGATGCCGCGGCCCGCATCGAACAGGGTGCGGGTGAGATTGAGCGTCTCTTCCTGCAAGCCGTAATTCGACTGGGCGGTTTCAAGCTGGATATTGCCGGCGCAATAATCGATCCAGGCGCGGGCGGTTTCACCCGCGACCATCAGGGACGCGCCGCGATAGGCGGCCTCGGCAGCGGCAGCGTCCTGGCGGGCAGCTTCGACGCTGGAGCTGACGCGGCCGAAGATATCGACCTCATAGGCCATCTCGAAGCCAAGCGAATAGACGTCGGTTTCAACATCGCCCGGCGCGAAGCTCGGATCACGGACATATTGGCCGCCGGCGGTGGCGGTGGTGGATGGCAGCAGCGCGGAGCGGGCCTCCGAAAGCCCTGCACGAACCTGCTCAAGATTTGCCGCGGCGCCGGCAAGCGAGCGGTTATTGGTGAGCGCCTGCGTGACGAGGCCGTCGAGGGCCTCGCTCTGATAGAGGCGCCACCAGTCTTTGGGCACAGGCGTGGCGGCGACATTGGCCGCTTCTGCCGAGAGCAAGGCGCCTTCAACGCGCGAAGCAACGGAGCTGTCCGGGGCGGCGGGCGCGGTGGCGCAGGCGCTGAGGGCGAGAGCGGCAATGGCCGTGAGCGTGGGGAGTTTGAGATGTATCATGCCTGGCCTCCTTCGACCGGCGTGTGGGTGTCGTCTTTACGGCTGGCACCGGGAAGCCGCTTCGAGATCATCCGTCCAATGACATAGAAAGCCGGCGTGAAGATGAGACCGAAAATGGTCACCCCGATCATGCCCGAGAACACGGTGATACCGATGGACTGGCGCATCTCTGCCCCTGCCCCGGTTGCGAACGCCAATGGCATCACACCGAAGATGAAGGCGAAGGATGTCATCAAGATCGGACGAAGGCGCAGGCGGGAGCCTTCAACAGCCGCCTCATGCGGCGTCAGTCCGCGTTGTTCTTCTGCCTGCTTGGCAAACTCGACCAGGAGGATCGCGTTCTTGGCCGCAAGAGCGACAAGGACGATGAGGCCGACCTGGGCGAGGATGTCGTTCGCCATACCTGCGATGTTGATGCCGATGGTGGCCGCGAGGATACACATCGGGACGATGAAGATAACGGCGAAGGGCAGCGTGAAGGCTTCATACTGCGCCGCCAGGACGAGGAAGACAAAGATAACCGCCATCACGAAGATCATCGTGGAGGAGTTGCCGACGGCTTTCTCCTGATAGGCAATTTCGGTCCATTCATAGCTGATGCCATCGGGGAGCACCTGCGCGGCCATCTCTTCCATCGCGGCGAGCGAGGCACCGGTGGAGACACCGGCCGCTGTCTGGCCGCTGAGCTCGATGGCGGGGAAGTTGTTATGGCGGACCATGCGGACCGGGCCGGAGCCGTCAACGATCTGGGCAACCGCCGAGATCGGCACCATCTGACCGGTGGACGAGCGGACCTGGAACTGGCCGATACTGCCGGCAGTTTCACGGAACGGAGCATCTGCCTGGGCAGTGACGCGGAATGTCCGCCCAAGGAAGTTGAAGTCGTTCACATAGGTGGAGCCGAGATTGGTTCCGAGCGTCGAATAGACATCCGCCGGTTCTACACCGAGGAGCTGGGCGCGGTCGCGGTCCACCTCTACCCGCACGGTGGGCGAGTCTGTGTTGAAGGTGGTGTAGACGCTGGTGACGCGGGGGTCCTGGCCAGCAGCGTCCATCATGGCGAAGGTTGCCTGCTGGAGCGCGGCTGTACCGGCGCCGGAGCGATCCTGGATCATCATCTTGAAGCCGCCGCCCTGGCCCAGGCCCTGCACCGCCGGAGGGGCGATGATGAAGGCGTTGCCTTCGGGCAGGCTGGACATGAACTGGCCAGTGAGACGCTGCGAGATCGCGGCGGCGGAGAGGTTCTCATCGCCTTTGCGTTCGTCAAAGTCAGCCAGGCGGATGAACATCGTGCCGGCGTTGGAGGCGGACGAGAAGCTGGAGCCGTCCATGCCGACCATTGCGGCGACGCCCTGGATGCCTTCAGTGGCCTGAAGTTCCTCGACGATGCGCAGCATGACGGTGTTGGTGCGCTCCAGCGAGGCGCCCGCGGGGAGCTGGACGACGCCGATGAGGAAGCCCTGGTCCTGCTCCGGGATGAAGCCCGT
Source organism: Hyphomonas neptunium ATCC 15444 (assembly GCF_000013025.1). Taxonomy (NCBI): domain Bacteria; kingdom Pseudomonadati; phylum Pseudomonadota; class Alphaproteobacteria; order Hyphomonadales; family Hyphomonadaceae; genus Hyphomonas; species Hyphomonas neptunium. Next base: position 2,189,302 of record NC_008358.1, read on the forward strand.
AGGCGTGGCCGACAGGCGCCAGCCGGTGGTGGCCAGGAGGCCGGCATAGACGATCATCACGATCACCAGCATACGGACCAGTTTGGAGACGACCGTGCCGTAGGTGTTGGACAGCCAGTCGAAGCCCTTGTTGAAGCCGTTGCTGGCGATGCGCAGCGGGGCAAGGATCGGGCTGCCCTTCTTGTGGCTGTGTTCTTCGTGCGGCTTCAGCAGCAGCGCGCAGAGAGCCGGAGACAGGGTGAGCGAGACCAGCAGCGAGATGACAGCAGCCGACGCGATGGCGACGGCGAACTGTTCATAGAAGATGCCGGGAATGCCGCCCATGAAGAGTGTGGGCACGAACACCGAAACCAGCACGAGGTTCATCGCGATGAGCGCGCCGCCGACCTCGTTCATGGAGGTGATGGCCGCCTGCATGGGCGTTTTGCCCTCGCGGATGGAGCGTTCGACATTCTCCACCACGACGATCGCGTCATCCACCACGATGCCGACTGCAAGCACGAGGGCGAACAGGGACAGCGAGTTGATGGAATAGCCGAGCGCAAGCTGGACGGCGAAGACGCCGATGATCGAGACCGGGATAGCGAGGATCGGGATGAGGGCGGCGCGCCAGGTCTGCAGAAAGATCAGGATGACGATCATCACGAGGAAGACCGCTTCGATGAGGGCATGCTCCACCGCAGACACCGAGGCCTGGACGAATTCGGTGGGATTATAAGGGATCATGTATTCGAGGCCCTCAGGGAATTCCTGGGCGGCCAGTTCCATTTCAGCCAGCACTTGCTCTGCCGCTTCGAGGGCGTTGGAGCCGGGCAGCTGGGAGACGGCGAGGCCGATGCCGGGCTGGCCATCGAAATAGGAGCGCATGAGGTAATTTTCGGCGCCGATGTCGACGCGGGCGACATCGCGCAGGCGGACGACGGAGCCATCCTCGCCGCGGCGGATGACGACATCGCCGAACTCTTCAGGTTCGATCAGGCGGCCGCTGACCTGGACGGGGATCTGGAATGGCGGGGCGCCAGCCTCAGCAAAGGGGGGCTGGCCCAGTGTGCCGCCCGCAGCCTGGATGTTCTGGGCGCGCAGGGCCGCGACGATGTCAGCCGAGGTGAGGTTGAGGGCTGCGGCGCGTTCGGGATTGATCCAGACGCGCATGGAATAGTTGCCGCCGCCGAACACTTCAATGCCGCCGACGCCATTGATGCGCAGCAGGCGGTCCTTGATGTTGGAGGCTGCGTAGTTGGCGACGTAATCCTTGTCGAGCTGGCCGCCCGGCGAGGTGATCGCGACGAGCAGGAGGAAGCCGGAGGCCTGCTGGTTGACCGACACGCCGGTCTGGCGGACCTGCTCTGGCAGGCGCGGCTCGGCGCGGGAGACGCGGTTCTGGACCTGCACCTGGGCGGTGTCGAGATCGGTGCCCGGCTCGAAGGTGATCGTCAGCATGACGACGCCATCGGCGGTGGAGGAGGATGTCATGTAGATCATCCCTTCCACGCCGTTGATTTCCTGTTCCAGCGGCGCGGCGACCTGGTTGGCTACGTCCTCGGACGAAGCGCCGGGGTAAGAGGCCGTGACGACAACAGTGGGCGGGGCAATTTCAGGGTATTGAGCCAGCGGCAGCTGCGGGAACGCGAAGGCGCCCAGCAGTGTGATCACGACAGAAATCACGGCGGCAAAGATGGGCCGCCGGATGAAAAAGTGGGAAAGGCGCATGGGAGAATGGGTCTCTGGGAGGAAGAGATTGGGTGGAGGCCAGGCGGGCGCTGGCCGCCGCGTGTCAATTCACGCGGCGGGCAGACATGGCTGGACGGCTGAGGACCTGTGCCGGATCTTCAGGCGCGGTTTCGTAATCAAGCTCGACCGCAACGGGGTTGACCACCGCGCCGGGACGGGCGCGCAGGAGGCCGTTGACCACGACCCGGTCATTCGCCTCAAGGCCGCCGCTGATGACCTGCATGTTGCCACTGAGCGGGCCGAGCTGGACCGGGGCGGCCTCAACTTCGTTACGCTCGTTGACGAGGAACAGCGTGCGGCGGGTGCCGTCTGTCTGCACCGCCGTCTGGGGCACCATAAGGGCTGAATACGGGGCCGAGCCGTTGATGCGGACTTCACCGGTCATGCCGGGGCGGATGAGGCCGTCTTCATTGTCGATCAGCGCACGGACACGGATCGAACCGGTCGTGTCGCCCATGCGGTTGTCGGCGAAGACCACCTCGCCCGGACGGGTGAAGGAGGTTTCGTCCTGAAGGCGGGCTTCAGCTTTGACGGCGCCGTCTGACTTCTCGGCGCGGGCATAACGCAGATAGTCGGCCTCGGAGACGTTGAAGGTGAAGTAGAGTTCTTCATCGCGCACCAGCGTGGTGAGGATGTCGCCCGAAGAGTTGCCGCCCGCGACGAGGTTGCCGGGGTCTACGTTACGGGCAGAGACCCGGCCGTCGATGGGGGCAGTGACACGGGTGAAGCTGAGATCGAGCCGGGCGGCGTCGACACCGGCCTCGGCCGCAGCGACGGCAGCTTCGGCGCTGGCGAGCGCTGTGCGGTTCTGCTCGAGTTCTTCGACCGAGACAGCGCCGGATTCAGCAAGCTTTGTGGACCGTTCAAGATCGGACTGAGCCTGGACGCTCTGGGCTTTCGCCTGGGCGAGCTGGGCTTCGGCCTGGGCGAGCGCGGCGCGGAAGGGGCGATCATCGAGCGTGAAGAGGAGTTCGCCCGCCTTTACACGGGCGCCGTCTTCAAAGTTGACCGACTTCACATAGCCGCTGACGCGGGCACGTACTTCTACGCGTTCCACGGACTCGAAACGGCCGGTATAGCCGTTCCAGTCAGCCACCTGGGAGGAGAGTGGGACTGCGACATCGACCTGCGGCGGGGGAGGACCGCCCTGCTCTTGAGCCTGCGGCGCACTGCATGCCCCGACGACAAGAGCCGTTGCCAGAACGGAAACGGTTGCAAAATTGCGCGAACGCATTCATTTTTCCTTCATAAACAAGGCGAAACGGTGGAATAACGCCTTTAAGTCATCAGCTGTTGACCGCATATGACGTTGGGACAGGCCTAAGTCAACAGGTGATGACAAATTAATTTTTGTGGGGTACTGACGAGCATGAAATGTAATCAACCGATCCGCCGCAGAGATGCCGCAGCGACCAAAACCGCCATTCTCTGTGCCGCGCGAACCCTGTTTGCCCGCGACAGTTACGAGAATGTCGGCATACGGGAGATTGCGTCTCTGGCGGGCGCCGATGCGGCGCTGGTTTCACGCTATTTCGGCTCCAAGGAGGAGCTGTTTTCCGAAGTGCTCGACCATGGGGAACGCGGGGTTGACCTGCTGGGCACCGAGGTCTCGGGCCTGCCTGAGCGGGTGGGCGAGATCATGACGGACCCGGAGGATGAGGGTAAATCGCTCGAAGACATCCTGATCATCCTGCACTCGGCGAACTCGCCGGTGGCCGGGCCACTGGTGCGCGACTCGATCACCAAGCGGTTTCATGCCCCGTTTGCCGAAGTCATTGGCGGGGAGCATGCGATGATGCGCTCCCAGATGTTCGGGGCGATGCTGCTGGGCCTTTCAATCAGCCAGCAGATCAGCGGCGATTTTGCCGACACGCCGGAAATGCGCGAGAAGGTGAAAGCCCGGATTGCAGACATCATCGTAAAGGTCATCGCGCCGCTCTGACGGGCGCTTACGCGCCTTCACCCCGGTTCGGGGGCTGGCGGGAAGGCCGACAAAGCGGATATTGCAGCGGCAGAGTTTCACCCTGCCGGCTTTTCCCATCGCGCCATGAATACTGCCCTGCCCTGGATCATGTTTGTGCTCGGCCTGTTTTATGCCGCCGGGGGCATTGTGCTTGTGCGCCGGATGGCGGTCGACACGATGCTCGACAAGGCCATCGCCGCGATCACCCTGAAAACCGACAAGGCCGAGGACACCGCGACCCGCATCCTGACCGTGGGCGCGTGGCTGACGCTGGCGTCTGGCCTTGCCCTGATGGCGCAGAGCCGGGCGGCGGTGGTGCTCTTTGCGCTGAACATCGCGCTTCAGGGCGCATACCTTGTCTGGGCCAGCCGCGCGCGCGTACCTGAAGACGAGGCCGACCGGCAGGGGCGCCAGGCGACGATCAACGCCTACTTCATCTATATTGGCGCGTTCGGGCTGGTGATCCTGATGGAGCAGCGCGGGCTCTGGCGGCCCTGGTTTGGGACCGGCCTTGGCGGGCTTGCCGCGGAACTGATGGTGGCGGGGCTGACGACGGCGGCCTTCGTGTGGATGGTCTGGAACCCGCCCGGCGCCAGGAGCCGGAAAGGCGGGCGCGGCCGGACCTATCCCGATTTCCTCAGCGATGACGATGATGACCAGCCTGCCTATGACCCTTCCATTCCCCCCGTACGCTTGCGTCTGGCGCCGGAGTATCAATGCTGGCCGACCTGGGATGATGCGAGTTTTTACAATGTCGACCCGGCGGGGCTGGGCTTCAGCGACGCCCTGCTGAAGCGTCTGGAGGATTGGGACGCGCTGTTCCAGAAGAGTTACAACCCGGATGATCCGTTCAATTCCGGCTTTGCCAGCGTAGCGGACGAACGTCTCTGGGCGGATCAAGCCATAGCGGTGTGGGAGGGCATCTGCGAGGAGTGGACGGGCGAAGCGGTCAACAAGATCTCGCATGTGCCCTATCTTATGGAAACAGCATTTGAGGGCGTTAACGCCTATGCCCTCCCCGGCGAAGAAGCTCTTCAGAGGATGGCGAACAATTGCGGGGTCTTTGAAATCCGCGACGTGCTTTTCCGTCTGGATGAGCTGGCTGCGCAGCGCGCCGCCGTACCCGATTGGGACGGCGACACGCAGGATGACATTGCGCGGGTGCAGGAATTCTATGCGCGGGCGCTGGCGCGCGTTGCCGGGAAATACCGGGAAGATGTTGCAGCGGGCCTCGCCAGCCCGGAAGAAGAAACGCGCCGCTGGGTGGGCCTCGCGCTGGACCGGCAGTTGAGTTGAGCCCTGCCGGCAAAGCAAAAAGGGCGGCCCTTGCGAGCCGCCCTTTCCGATTTTCAAGTTGCTGAAGATCAGGCCAGATCGAACCGGTCTGCGTCCATCACTTTCGACCAGGCGGCGACAAAGTCCTTCACGAACTTTTCTTTCGCGTCGTCCTGGGCATAGATTTCCGCATAGGCGCGCAGGATCGAATTCGAGCCGAAGACGAGGTCTGCGCGGGTGGCGGTGAACTTCACGGCGCCGGACTTGCGGTCGGTGATGTCGTAGGCGTTCTTGCCACGTGGCACCCATTTGTTGGCCATGTCGGTGAGGTTGACGAAAAAGTCGTTCGTCAGTGCGCCAACCTTATCGGTGAACACGCCATGCTTGGTGCCACCATGGTTGGTGCCCATCACGCGCATACCGCCGAGAAGGACCGTCATTTCCGGACCGGTGAGGCCGAGGAGCTGGGCGCGGTCAAGCAGGAGTTCTTCCGGCTTCACGACATAGTCCTCTTTCTGCCAGTTGCGGAAACCGTCTGCATACGGCTCGAGCGACTCAAAGGAGTCGGCATCGGTCATCTCGGCGGTTGCATCACCGCGGCCGGGCGAGAACGGAACGCTGATGTCGAAGCCAGCTGCCTTAGCAGCCTGCTCGACGCCAACATTGCCTGCGAGGACGATGACGTCTGCCACGCTGGCGCCGGTTGCCGACGCGATCGGCTCCAGCACCGAGAGCACCTTCTGGAGGCGGGCAGGCTCGTTGCCGGCCCAATCCTTCTGAGGGGCAAGGCGGATGCGCGCGCCATTGGCGCCGCCGCGCAGGTCAGAGCCGCGGAAGGTGCGGGCGCTGTCCCAGGCGGTGGAGACCATTTCCGACAGCGAGAGGCCGGAGTCGGCGATCTTCGCTTTGACGGCGGCAACATCATAGGACTTGCTGCCGGCCGGGACCGGGTCTTGCCAGATCAGGTCTTCCTGAGGCGCGTCGGGGCCGATGTAGCGGACGCGGGGGCCAAGGTCGCGGTGGGTCAGCTTGAACCAGGCGCGGGCGAAGGTGTCGGAGAAGTAGGCCTGATCTGCCATGAACTTCTGGCAGATGGCGTTATAGGCCGGGTCCATTTTCATGGCCATGTCGGCGTCGGTCATCATCGGCATGACGCGCTTGGTCGGATCGGTAGGATCGACCGGCATGTCTTCTTCCTTGATGTTGATCGGGCGCCACTGGCTTGCGCCGGCGGGGCTCTTGGTCAGCTCCCACTCATAACCGAACAGGAGATGGAAATAGCCCATGTCCCATTTGGTCGGGTGGGTGGTCCAGGCGCCTTCGATGCCGGAGGTGACAGCGTTCGTCGCCTTGCCGTCCATGTTCGGGTTCATCCAGCCGAAGCCCTGGGTTTCCAGATCGTTGCCTTCGGGCGGCGGGCTGAGCTTGCCAGCATCGCCATTGCCGTGGGCCTTGCCGACGGTGTGGCCACCGCAGGTCAGCGCGGCGGTTTCTTCGTCGTTCATCGCCATGCGGGCGAAGGTTTCACGGACCTGGGCAGCAGACTTGAGCGGATCGGATTTGCCGTTCACGCCTTCGGGGTTGACGTAGATCAGGCCCATCTGCACGGCGGCGAGCGGGTTTTCCATCGTTTCGGGCTTGTCGACGTCGGTGTAGCGCTCGTCAGAGGGGGCAAGCCACTCTTTTTCTGCGCCCCAGTACACGTCTTTCTCAGGGGCCCAGATGTCTTCGCGGCCGAAGGAGAAGCCGTAGGTTTTCAGGCCCATGCTCTCATAGGCGATGGTACCCGACAGGAGGATGAGGTCAGCCCAGGAGATCTTGTTGCCGTATTTCTTCTTGATCGGCCAGAGGAGGCGGCGGGCCTTGTCGAGGTTGCCGTTATCGGGCCAGGAGTTGAGCGGGGCGAAGCGGATGTTGCCGGTGTTGCCGCCGCCGCGGCCGTCGGCCAGGCGGTAGGAGCCGGCCGAGTGCCAGGCGAGGCGGATCATCAGGCCGCCGTAATGGCCATAGTCTGCGGGCCACCAGTCCTGACTGTTGGTCATCAGGTCATGCATGTCTTTCTTCAGGGCTTCAAAATCGAGCGACTTGACGGCGTCGCGATAGTTGAAGTCCTTGCCGAGCGGGCTGACCTTTGTGTCGTGCTGATGGAGAATTTCGAGGTTCAGGGTTTCGGGCCACCACGCGGTGTTTGAGTGTCCTGCGACCGTGATGCCCCCGTGCATGACGGGGCATTTATTTTCGACCAGATCATTGCCGTCCATTGTTTCTCTCCTTGCGTGTCGATTCACTTGAGCCACGTTGAGCCAGTCCGACCTATTGATCAAATCAATTTTAGACCTTTGACCTATAGAGGGAGCCTGTGGCTTTCTCTGCGCTTACACTAGCACCCGTTTGTCTCAAATCGCAGACAATCGGGGACAATTCAGGACAAAATCCGACATTCGCCGCCCCAGCCGGGACGCCGGGGGCGCAAACGCGGCTGTTGGCCTGTCGCAGGATGCATATCCGCAACACCAAAATGTGAATGTAAATCATTCGCAATATTTCTATTGCAAACCATTCTCAAGAAGCCTACCCGCTGCTCCGGGTCTTCCGGCGTTGGTGAGTCCTGTGCATCGGGCATGGGCCAGCGCCGCCAGCCACCCATTGGAGAGGAGAGGTAATCCATCCCGGCCCGATGGCCGTTCTTGGAGGGTTCTGCCCATTTCCGCCTGTGGCCGGCCCGGCCGCATGGGAGTTTGGACCTTCCTGGCACGTTCATGGCCAGACACCCCGCCTTGCGGGTTTCCTGACAGCCAAGCCGTCCGCGAGAAGCGCATGCACCTGCGCCGCCCGGACATTTCCCATTCTGGAGACGATAATGATACGCAGTCGCAAACATGGACTGAAAACTAGCCTTGCCCTTATCGCCGCAATGAGCGGCACCCTACATGCCCATGCCGAGGCGGATGATGCCCGCCGGAGTGATCCCGAGAAGCGGGAAGAAACGGTGATTGTCGAAGGCGAGAGCCTCTACATCGTGCCTCATGTTTCGTCGCCAAAACTGACGCAAGAGCTGGTGAACACGCCGCAGACGATCAGCGTGATCTCCGGCCAGCTGATTGCCGACCAGGGCGCGGTCAGCCTGATGGAAGCGCTGCGCAATACGCCGGGCATCACGATGCAGCTGGGCGAGAACGGCAACACCTCCTCAGGGGATACGTTCACGATGCGGGGCTTCTCCTCGCAAAGCTCGATCTTCCAGGACGGTATTCGTGACCTGGGCGCGGTGACCCGTGACAGCTTTAACCTCGAGCAGATCGAGGTGGCCAAGGGGCCGGCCGGCTCCGACATCGGCCGGGGAGCATCCTCGGGCTATATCAACCAGGTTTCCAAGACACCGCTGGATGACGACTTTACGTCACTGTTTGCGGGCGCGACCAGCGAAGGCGGCGTGCGCCTGACGGGGGACGCCAACAAGATGTTGACCGGCACGGCCGGGGTTCGCCTCAATGTGATGGTTCAGGACATGCCGGTTCCCGGCCGCGATGAAGTGACCAATAAGGGTTACGGCATTGCGCCCTCCATCGCGTTCGGCGTTGGGACGGGTACGGAGTTCCAGCTGTTCGCCCAGCACATCATTCAGGAAAATGTACCTGATGGCGGCATTCCCTCTATCGGTCTTGAGGGTTTCTACAATGCCGATGAAACGCTTCTGGCCGGCGCGGCTGTAGACCGGTCGAACTTCTATGGCAGCAAGTCTGACTTCGAGGACGTGGAAGCCAACATGATCACCGCAAAGATGATCCATGATCTTGGCGGCGGCCTGACCCTGACCAGCACTGCACGTTACGGCAAGACGCAGATGGACCGCGTGCTGACCGGCATCAATGGCCTGGACGCGCCCTCCTCCGATCCCTCGACCTGGACGGTTTCCCGTTCGCGTCAACGCGTGGACCAGACCAATGACATTCTGGGCAATCAGACGATCATCACGGGCAGCTTCAACACCGGCCGCCTGGTGCACGATTTCTCGACGGGGATTGAGGCGCTGAACGAATCCCAGAAATCGGGTTCGTTTTCCACAACCGGCCTGACGACTCCGGCCGCCTCGCTCTACAATCCTGATCCGAACATTGTTCTGCCCACCCCCTACCCTTCGGGCGGCAAGGCAGATGGCAGCACGACGACGCTTGCCGCCTTCCTTTTTGATACGATCAATCTGGACGAAAAATGGTATTTCACCGCCGGCATTCGCGCGGAGAATTACGAGACGGATGTGAACGGTGTGACGATCACCTCTTCACGTTCGCACCCTGATCTTCCTCCCGGCACGGCGCTTGCCTACGATCTGTCTGATGATGGCAACCTCGTCAGCTGGAAACTCGCAGGTCTCTACAAGCCGCGGGAGAATGGCAGCGTCTATATCAGCTATGGCAACTCGCTGACCCCGCCGGGCGGGGCAAACTTCTCGCTGTCGTCTGGCGAGTCCAGCATCAACAATCCCGCCTTCGATCCGCAGGAAACGCAGAACCTGGAAGTGGGCACGAAATGGGACCTGTTCGGCGAGCATCTGGCGCTGGCGGCGGCCTATTACTCCACCACCAACAAGGACGAGCTTTCCGTGCTTGATCCGGACACCAACACTTATGAACAGCTGGGCGAGCGCAAGGTGGAAGGTGTTGAGCTTTCGGCCGTTGGCAAGATTACGCCGGACTGGCAGGTTTCCGCCAGCCTGACGACCATCGATACCGAAGTCACTGAAGGGACCACGGGCAACAACTCGGAAGGCGCTTCGTCGCGCTGGTCGCCCGACCTCGCCGCGACGGTCTGGACGACCTATAATCTGACGCCGGCCTTCACCTTTGGCGGCGGCGCGCGGTATATGGGCGAGCAGAAACGGGTGGTGAACCCCGGCACCGACATCTCCACACAGAATGTTCCGGTTATCCCGGAAGCCTGGGTGGTGGACGCGATGGCGCGGTATCAGTTCACCGAGCGGCTGGCGCTTCAGCTGAACGTGTATAACCTCTTTGACGAGGATTACATTTCGACGCTGAACAATTCCGGTGCACGCCTGACACCGGGCCAACCGACATCTGCGTATCTTTCGCTGAACGTCCGGTTCTAGAGACGAGGAAAACGGCCATGCTCCTGCACATTCCGGAAGTCCTGAACGGGCAGGAGCTGGCCACGCTCCGCGAAACACTTGCTGGCGCAGACTGGCAAGATGGCGCCGCCACCGCCGGCGCGCAAGCCGTCCGTGTGAAGCAGAATCTGCAACTGCCCGCGGGCGCGCCGGATGCCCGGCCGATGGGCGAATTGGTCAAGGCGGCTCTGCTGCGCCATCCGCTGTTCCAGTCTGCCGCCCTGCCCCATACCGTTCTGACGCCCCGGTTTAACCGGTATGAAGGCGGCGGGCATTATGGCAATCATGTGGACAGCGCCATTCATGCCGACCCTTTTCTGGGTGTCAGTGTACGCACTGATGTTTCGACAACCGTGTTCCTGAATGATCCTGAAGACTATGATGGCGGCGAACTGATCGTCGAGGACACGTATGGTGTTCATGAAGTGAAACTTCCGGCGGGCGACGCGATCCTCTACCCTGCCACCAGCCTGCACCGCGTGGAGTCGGTAACGCGGGGCACGCGGCTGGCCTCTTTCCTTTGGACACAAAGCCGCGTGCGCGATGATGCGCGCCGGGGGATGCTGTTCCAACTCGATATGACCATTCTTTCCCTGCGCGGGAAGTTGGCCGACGCGCCCGAAGTGGTCGCTTTGACGGGACATTATCACAACCTTTTGCGCCAATGGGCGGACGCATGAGCGCGCCGGGTTATCCGTTTGCGGTCATTCCGGCCGATGTGGTAAGCGCGGGCGATTATGCCCGTCATGCCGAGGCGATGCTTGATCCGCGCGTCTGGGCCTATCTGGATGGTGGTGCGGGCGACGAGATTACCCTGCGCGAGAATTTGGCCGCGTTTGAAGCCCTGAAGATGACGCCGCGCGTTCTGGCCGATGTGTCGGGTGGGCATACGCGCCTGACGCTGGCCGGAGAGGCGCTGGCGCATCCGTTCATTCTGGCACCGGTGGGCTGGCAGAAACTGTTTCATCCGCAGGGGGAGCTTGCGAGCGCGCAGGCGGCGGGCGTGATGCAAGCGCCCTTGGCGGTTTCCTGCATGGCGACGGAGACGGTCGAAGCGATTGCCGGGCAAGGCGGGCCGGTCTGGTTCCAGATTTACATGCAGGCAACGCGCGCAGCGACGGAGGCGCTGGTGCGCCGGGCCGAAGCAGCAGGCTGCCGCGCGCTGCTGGTGACGGTGGACGCCCCGATTGGCGGCATACGCAACCGGGCGCAACGGGTGGGATTTTCCCTGCCACTGGGCATGGTGGCGGCGAACCTGCCAGCTGAAGGGGCGCCGCCACCTCTGAAGGCGGGCGCAAGCGCGGTGTTCGACGGCATGATGCGCGCGGCGCCCGGATGGGCCGATATTGAATGGCTGACCCGCCTGACGCGGCTGCCCGTCTTCGTGAAAGGTATTCTGCATGCCGATGATGCCGAACGCGCGCTTTCGGCTGGGGCGGCGGGCATTGTGGTTTCCAATCATGGCGGGCGGGTGCTCGATACCGCGCCTGCCGCAATCAATGCCCTCCCCGCGATTGCCGCGCGGCTCAATGGGGCGGCGCCAATCCTGTTTGACAGCGGCGTGCGGCGCGGCAGCGATGCGTTCAAGGCAATCGCACTGGGGGCGGACGCCGTGATGATCGGGCGGCCCTATATCTGGGCGCTGAGCGTGGCGGGCGCGCTGGGCGTGGCGCACCTCCTCCGCACACTGCGCGAGGAGCTGGAGATCACCATGGCGCTGATGGGCTGCCGGACACTGACGGACATTCGCCAGGCCAGCATCTGCCACGCTTAAGGGATCAGCACTGCCTTGACGCAGTCGCCATGATGCTGGGCGGCGATGGCCTCGTTGATTTCGCTGAGGCGGTAGGTCTTCACCAGCCTGTCGAACGGGAGGCGGCCGGCCTTATAGTGTTCGATCAGTTCCGGGATGAATTCATCCGGGTTTGAATCGCCCTCGATGATGCCTTTGACCGATTGGCCGAAGGTCATCACCGTGTTGACGTCGCCCGGCATCGGCGTGCCCGGCGCGCTGACGCCAACGAGGCCGAGCGTGCCCTTGGAGCCGAGCGTAGCAAGGGCGGAGGATTGCACGGCCGGGATGCCGGTCGTGTCCAGCGCGTTGTCGATGCCCATCGGCGCAATGGCGCGGACGGCGGCGGCGACATCCTCGACCGCTGTGGGATCTATACAGTGGGTCGCGCCCAGCTCCATGGCCAGCGCGCGGCGGCTTTCCATTGGCTCGACGAGGATGATGGTGGCGCAGCCCTGGATCTTTCCGCCCATGACGGCGCTGAGGCCAACCGAACCGCCGCCGGTGACGAGGAGGCTGGAGCCTTTCTTCGCGGCGAGGGAGCGCATGACGGCGCCCGCGCCGGTCTGGATTCCGCAGCCGAGGGGGCCCATGATTTCGACCGGGAGACCGGCATCGACCTTCACGACATTACGCTCATAGGTGATGGCGTGGCCGGCGAAAGAGGACTGGCCGAAGAAGTTTGACGAGACGGGGCCGGCGTCGTTGCTGAGGGCAGAGGTGCCGTCTGTGCGGCGGCCCATATAGTTCAGCATCGGCATGGTGCGGCAGTAGGCAGCGTCGCCGGCAGCGCAGCGATCGCAGGCGCCGCAGGAGCGGAAGGTGATGAGCACGCTGTCGCCGGGCTTTACCTTTTTTACGTCTGCGCCGACAGCCTCGACCACGCCGGAACCTTCATGGCCAAGCACGGCCGGGAACGGGTAAGGCGCTGCGCCGGAGCTGAATACGAGGTCTGTATGGCAGAGGCCGACGCCCAGAACGCGGACGAGGATTTCATCTGCGCGGGGGGCTTCAATCTCGACCGTTTCATATTTGAATCCGGGTTGCCCTGTATACGCGACCGCTGCCTGGGTTTTCATGGTATCGTTCCTGAAAGTTATGCGCAGACGCTATGGTCCCGCTGGATGAGCGTCAACCATGTTGAGTAGGAGTATGCCCGTAAACGGATTATATCTGGAGCAATAGGGCCGCTTATCCGCTGGCGGCTGTCACCGCAGATTTCCGTGCTGGCGCGGCCACCTTACCCGTGCCGTATGCCGCGCGGATGAGCAGGTGAAGTTCCTTGCGGGCCTTCTTCAGATTGAAGGCGGGCTCGATCAGGTATTGCGAGGAAAGGCCGATCAGCTGGGTGCCGATCAGCTGGGCCGCCATATCGACATTCACGTCTTTGCGGACCGAACCATCCTCCCGGCCGAGGCGGATGAGACGCATCAGCTCTGTTGCCGAGCGCCTGTGCGAGCCGACAAACTGGTCGCGCATTTCAGACATGGCCGCGATGGCTTCACTCATGAGAATGAAATAAGCTTTCATGTCGGCTGACTTGTCCAGTGCCGCGATGTGAACATCGCAATACAGCAGCAGCGCCTCGATGCCTGGAAGGCAATCGAGATCCTGTTTTCGCCGCCGGTCGGACATGATCTGATGGATGTGGTTGATGACCGCCTCCAGGAGGCCGCCTTTGGAGCCGAATTTCTGGAACGCCAGATTGCGGCTATAGCCCGCTCGCTGGCCGATATTGTCGAAGGTCAGGGCCGAGACCCCCTGTTCGGATGCCAGTTCCAGATAAGCGTTGATCAACTTGTCGGATGATTGTTTGCGGCGCTCGTGCTGTTTCATTATCTCCCCCGAGATCAGGGTCAACGCAGTGCGCCGCCCCGTTTTTTTTGTACGCATCGGGACTATTGATGCTCTTTTATCCCTACCTGTCAAATCAATGACAGGGCGGGCAGAAAATGCGGCGCTGCACCATGATGCAGCGCCGGAGTTTCGGGGAGGAAACAGGGCGCGTCGTTGTGCGACTGCGTAAAACCGGTTGCCGTGGCGGGAGGCGCGCCTTCCGCCACGGCAGGAACCAGACTTCAGAAAGTCTTGCGGATGGAGACGCCGAACGTTCTCGGCGCGGCCACATAGGCGTTACGGTCAACATCCTGAAGCGGCGTATTGAAGTGCTGTGACACATACCGCTCATCCAGCGCGTTGCGAAGGAAGGCAGAAACCGACAGGCCGTTGTCGAATGCCAGGCCAAGGTTTGCGTTCACCAGGGTCACGGCATCTTCTTCGAGATTGGACGCGGTGTTGGTGAAGCGCTCGCCGGAGTACTGGAGCTGAAGGAGACCCGTCAGCGCTTTGCCGCCGGACAGTTCGTAATCCAGGTTCAGCGCCGTATTGGCAGAGATTTCCGGAGCATTGGGGAACCGGCGGCCGGAGAGGACGCCAATTGCCGCGTCTTCGCCATAGCCCGCTTCGGGCAGCCAGGTGGCCGAGGCATTCCAGACGAGATAGTCGGTCAGGGCCTGCGTATGCTCAAATTCCGCGCCGTAGGATTCAGCCTCCGGCGAGTTCAGGATCGTGAAGATCAGACCGAGGAACTGGGCGACCTGAAGATCCTTGATGTCGTTATAGAAGACCGCGACGTTTGTGCGCGCAGCGCCGTCCATCCAGTCAACCTTGGCGCCAAGTTCGAAGGCATCAATGGTTTCCGGCGTGAAGATCGGATCAGCAGGCGTGCCGGTGTCGAGCGGGTTCAGCGAGCTGCCCGGAACGCCGGCGCCGCTGGCGTCAACGTTTACACCGCCGGCTTTGTAGCCGCGGTTGTAGCTGGCATAATACATCAGATCCGCATTCGGACGGTATTGCAGGCTGAGCGTACCCGACACGGCTTCATCCGCAAAGGTGCGGGCATATTCCGGGCCGGGGCCCGAGCCGGCGATTGCCAGCGGATCGAAGACCGGATCACGGAAGAAGTCGTAATTGAACGAGCCTGTTTTCTCGTCCTCGGAGTAGCGCAGGCCGGTGATCAGGTTGATCTGGTCGGTGAGCGCAAAATCCCAGTGTGTGAACAGGGCGAGCGACTCGGCGGTTCCGATCAGAACTTCTTGCGCCCAGTTGCCGGGCGCGGCGTTGGAGAGGCCAGCGGGAACACCCTGCGCGCCGAGCACCACATCCCAGAAAGGCTGTGCCTGGGTGCCCCAGGTGAGGTCGCGGCCCATGTCCAGCTCCTCATCGGAGTAGAAGGCGCCGAACAGATAGTTCGCATTCACCGCGCCGGTGAGCTCACCGCCATAGGTGAATTCCTGCGAGAAGAAGGCCGAATTGAACTTCTCATTGATGATCAGGATGTCGGCGCCAGTGAAGTCAGCGTCGGCATTCTGGACGGTATCGTATTCACGCGAGGCGGTGACGGATTTGAGCGTGCCGGGGCCGATGTCCCAGTCAACCAGCAGGGCGAGGCCCTTGTCTTCAACCTTGTTGGCGGTCGGCGTGTTGATGCTGGCTTCATAGTCTTCCAGATCGGAGGACGGGAGCTGTAGCCCATTGGCCAGCGTGAGCCCGTTGATCAGCGGCTGAAGCGGGCCATCCAGAGCATTGACCGTCGCGTAGCCGACTTCGTCATCCTCTGTGGAATAGTCTGCGATCAGTTTCACCGACAGCGCGTCGGTGGGCTCCCACAGAGCGCTGACCTTGAACGAATCCATGCTCTGGTCGTTTTCGCTGTCGCCCGCCGGGCTTTCAAGGAAACCGTCCTGCTCCGAATGGCTACCCGCGATGCGCAGGGCGAACGTGTCGGTGACAGGAATGTTGACGGCGCCGGAGATGTCGAACGCATTGTAGTTGCCATAGCTACCGGCAACATAGCCGTTCACTTCGTCGAGGTTTGGCGCAGTAGAGTTCAACAGGAGTGCGCCGGCTGAGGTGTTCTTGCCGAACAGTGTGCCTTGTGGGCCGCGCAGCACCTGCAGACCGTCAATGTCGAGGAAGCTCGACAGGGCCTGGCCCGAGCGCGTTCTGTAGACGCCGTCAATGAACACGCCGACGGCGCCTTCAAAGACGCGCGACTGGCCGGTTGTGCCGATGCCGCGGATCTGGATGTTGGACGAGGCAGCCGGGGCGTTCGTCTTGCTGAACGTGATGCTCGGCGAAACGAGGCTGATATTTTCAATGTTCTCGACACGGAGCTCGGCGAGCTGGTCGCCTGTGACAGCGGTAACCGCGAGCGGCACGTCCTGCACGCTCTCTTCGCGGCGCTGGGCAGTGACGGTGACGGTGGACAGGCGGCGGTCATTTTCGACGGCCGCAGTCTCGGCGGCGACGGGCTCTGCCGGGGCGGTTGTTTCCTGCGCCAGAACGGATTCGCCAGCGATGCACCAGACAATCGCCGTGCCGGCCAGAAGCCGCACGTTTCTTTTAAGTGACAATGTATCCTCCCAGGATGTGTTCTTGTATCGCCTCTTGGGCCATATATTGTTTGTTGGACATCCATCTATTATTTCTGTCAAGTGGCGCCCTAACGGAACCCGCAAAGTTTCATTAACGCTGAACCGGGCCGGATATGGCGCCCGCCGGCCCCTCCCCAACTCTCACTTCCAAACCGGGACCATACAGCGCGGGGCCCTTTCCCAAAGGCAGTGACTTACGGAGAGCTACGCCCCCCGAACGCGCCAGCGCCCTATTCACGATGGCGCGGCGCGAGCGGCACCTCGAGAGTTAAACCTCACTTCATGAGCCCCAACATACTTAATGACATTGAGGATATGAACATGATCCGTGTCATGACTTTTGTGTAATCAGAGCGCATGCTTAATGTTCCGATAACCAACGTATACTGATCTCCTTATTTTCACGGATTGATCCAGCCTATACACAGGGCATGCCGACAAGCTGGGGATTGGCACTGGAATAGACCCGCGTGCGATAGTCCCGCGGCGGTCTTTTTTCTACGCCATGGGTCTCCAAGGAGGTGTGGATTATGACGTGGTTTGTTTCTCTTGTAATGTTCTGGGTCGGCGTAAGCTTCGGGTTTGTCCTGGGCGCCTGGTGGGTCGCGGCGCATACCCGTGAGCGCGAAATGGATGAGCGGTGTTGCCGGGACGGGCCATCTGACCGGGAAGAACAACCCCTGCCCTAAAAGGCAAATCCGGGAAGCCACGCGGCGAAGTAATCTGTCTTCGCCCTGAGGTCTTCATATGCTTCGTCTACAGATCGCCTCAGAAACCTGACGCGATCACCCGGCGCTATCTGGCCGAGCAGATGGCGGTCTGCCCGGATGACCTGCAATACATGCGGGTAGCCGCCTGTGGTCTGGGCGTCGGGAAGAAGGACGAACGCATTTCCCGAGGGCGTCAGCTGCACGGCGCCGGTGAAAAGGGCAGCGCTGGGCTTCTGGCCGCCGTCCTGCGGCTGTGGCCAGGGTCCGGACAACTCAAGACCCGTGCGGTCCATCCGGTTTGTTGTCTGGAAGGTTTCCGGCCAGATGGCGGGGCCGATAGATTCGAAGTCCGGCCCCGGAACACATCTCAGGATATGGGTGCGCGACATGTGTGGCCGCAGCGCCGCCGGCGTGGTGAGGTCGAGAGCGGGCCCGCTGGCGCGCTCGCCGGTCAGCACATCACCCGCCTGAAGCGCGCGGCCGGAAAAGCCGCCGAATGCGGCGGGCAAAAAGGTGGATGTGCTGTCGAACACATTCTCAGCAGCGAAACCAGCCGGAACGGCGAGATAGCTGCGCACTCCGGCGGAAGGATAGGCAAAGGCCAGACGGTCACCTCGCCGCGCCTCCAGGGCTTGATGGGCGGGAACCGGCGCGCCGGCAAGGCTGGCGCCGGCTGCCGCGCCTGCGAACGCGAATACCGTATCCTGATGGAATTCGAACTCTGCTGCGCCAAATGTTATCTCAAGAGCGGTCGCCTGCTGCGGGTTCCCCACAAGGCGGTTGGCAAGCGCCATCGAGAGCGGGTCTGCGGGGCCGCTGGCCGGAATGCCCTGATGGCGCAGCCCCTCACGCGCGCGGCCCTGTAATGTCGCAAGCGGCCCGGACTTGAGAACGGTCAGCACCATCGCCTTATCGCTCGATCGCCAGTTTGATCTGCATGCCCGCCTCCAGTGTGAACGGCGCATCCCGGCGTATGTCAAACAGCGGCTCGGTGATAGCGCCGATGATTGGCCAGCCCGCGGGGCCGGCCAGCGCGTAAAGGCCCAACTGCCCCGTAAGCATGCCGACCGAACCGGCTGGCACCCTCTGGCGCGGCGCCGGCAGGCGAGACGCTGTCAGCGCGCCGTCAACGCCCGCGACATAGGCAAAGCCCGCCGTGAAGCCCATCATGTCAACCAGTAACGGAGACGCGCAGATGCGTGTCAGAAATGCCTCCGGTGTCAGGGCGTTTTCGGCAGCAACGCGCTCAAGATCAGGCGCTGAAGCTGCGTCCACCCGCATGCGAAGCCGGATGCAGCGCGCGGGCGTTTTTTCTGTCTGCTGATCTTCCTGCGCCTGCTGCGTCAGGAGGGCACGCGCCTCTGCGGGCGGAAGGGCGATCGGATCAAACTGGACGGTCACCTCTCCTTTTCCGGGCACCACGTCGCGCCATCTTCCGGACGCGCGAAGGGTTGCCGCCAGCGCATGACGCGCGGCGCGATCGGCCGCCTTCACCGCGATTGCATCATCCCCCACAGGAAAAATCTCGCACAGGCTCATGGGTGGATGGTAATTCCTTGCTGCTCCAGCGCGGCCCGCAGGAGCGCCGCGCTCCGGGCCGCGCCGGGTGTATCGCCATGCAGGCAGATTGTTTGAACACGGATAGGAATAAAGGTCCCGGTGCGCACCCTGACCTGCTGGTCGAGGGCCATGCTCAGAGCTTGCGCGCTCTGGGCGGCGGGGTCTTCCAGAACGGCGCCGGGCAACGCGCGCGGTGTCAGGCTGAGGTCTGGTTCATACGCGCGGTCGGCAAAGCCTTCGGTGACATAGGTGAGGCCGGCAGCTTGGGCGGCGCGCTCCAGTTCGGAGGCCGGCGGGCCGAGCAGAGTGTTGATCCCGGCGTCAACACAGAGCGCTGCCGTGAGGGTGGCAAGCTCACCGTCGCGGGCGGCATCATTGTAGAGCGTGCCATGGGGTTTGATATGGCGGACCTGGGTATCGGTGGCCGCCGCGATGGCGAGCAGGCTGGCGACCTGCTCCTTCAAGGACAATGCCAGCTGCGGCAGAGAAACATTGTTCCGGGAACGGCCGAACCCTTCCCGGTCCGCATAGGAGGGGTGGGCGCCCGCCAGCACGCCGCGCGCCTTCGCCATCCGCAGCGTCTCTGCCATCGACTCGGCATCGCCCGCATGGCCACCGCACGCGATGCTGCACCGGGAAACAACATCCAGGATCGCATGGTCGAGCGCCCTGCCCGCTTCGCCGGGAAGCTCGCCGATATCTGCATTGAGGCAGATGCTGCGCGTCATGGCCAGATGCCCAGCGCGCGCAGGATGAGGCGGAGCCCGAGGAACGCTGCGACCAGAACAACAAGGACGCCGAGCGCGTTGCGCACCGGCCCGTTGGTATGGCTGCCGAGTACCGATTTTCGGTTCATGGTGATGAGCAGAAAGGCAGCCACGACGGGCAGCAGGAGGCCGTTGGCGACCTGCGCAATCAGGATCAGCTCCACCGGCCGGATACCCAGCAGCGCCACGCTCAGGCCGATGAACACGATGGCGAGCGCAATGCCCTTGAAGAACCAGCCCGACTTGGGCCGGCCCGTCACTTCACATACGGCATACGCCGTTGCCAGCGGCGCGGTGATCGCGGAGGAGAGCCCCGCCGCGCAAAGCCCGGCGCCCGCCAGGATGCGCGCCGCAGACCCATAGGCAGGTTCCAGCGCCGAGGCCATGTCCGCCCCGCTGGAGATCACCATGCCTGCGCCAAAGAGGCTGGCGGCTGCCGTGCTCAGCACAAGGATGGAAATCAGGCCGCCAAGGCCAACCGACACGCGCGTGTCGGCGATGGCGGCGTTGAGGCCGGCTTCTGTGTTTTCCTTCCAGCGTTCGCGGACAGCCGCCGCATGGAGAAACAGATTATACGGCACGATGGTTGTCCCGATCAGCGCCATGGCCGTCAGCAGGCTGCCATCGGGCAGCGTGGGGCGCAGGCCGCCGATCATGGAGCCGATGTCGGGCCTTACGAGCACGAGACTGGCGGCAAAGGCGAGGCTCATCAGGAGGACGAGACCGATCAGGACGCGCTCAAGGGTCTTGTACCGCCCGAGCAGCAAAATCAGCGCCGCGAGGAGGCCCGTTGCGAGCGCCGTGATGCGCTGAATGCCCTCTCCTTCCCCCAGGATGGCGCGCATGCCGAGGGCTCCCCCCGTGATGTTGCCGGCCTCATAGGCAGCGTTGCCCAGCGCCAGCGCGGCCAGTACCAGCACGATGGCGCCCCATTTGAGCGCCGCCGGCGTACCCGGCGCGACCAGCGCCTCCCCCAGCCCCGCGCCCCCAAGGATGCCCAGACGCACGGTCATCTCCTGCAGGATGATTGTCGCGAATGTGGCAAAGACCAGCGCCCAGACGAGGGCAAAGCCGAAATTGGCCCCGGCAAGCGTGCAGGCCGTCACCGTACCCGGACCAATGAAGGCGGCAGCAACCAGCGCGCCCGGACCAATGGAGAATTTGCGCGTCATTCGGCGGAGAGGCCCCGGCGGGTTTCCAGATAGGTGGCGAAGCTGGCGAGCCAGTGGCTGCCGGCATAATGCTCTTCACTGACCGAGGCGACGCCGGTTTCCTTGTGCAGGGCGGCCGAGGCGAGCAGTGCCGGCCGGCGCGGATCGGCCTCCGGCAAGGCAGAGGCGATGCCTTCGAGCGCCCAGGCGCGGGACAGGTTCAGACCATCGAGGTGAACCAGCTTGCCATCAGAGGGATCGAGCACGACGCCCGGCGCGAGCCAGTCGCCATTCCCATCCTGCGGGATCAGCGGCAGGAAGGCGGTCAGCCAGGCGGCAAACGCTTCCCGGTCCATCACGCGGCGCATCAGGTCTGCCTCCATCAGGCAGGGCGAGAGAAAGTCTTCGCCCGAGGGTTCGTAGCCGAGCGGGCAGGAGACGTCCCCGCTGTAGAACTCCCGCGACTTGGCAGCGATCTGTTCACGGAAGGCCGTGTTGCCGGTCGCGTCGGCCCAGTCGATCATCAGGCCGAAGGCAAAGGCTGTCTGGTTGTGCGTGCCCGCGCGGATGGGGTAGACGAGCTTTGGCAGCCAGGCGCTGGTATAGTCGGCGATCAGGGTTTCCAGAGGCGCCAGCGTGCCCGCCCATTCGGCCGCCTCGGGAAAGTCTGCCTCGCGCAGCTCGGTCATCAGTTGCAGGAACCAGGCGGTGCCATAGGGGCGCTCGAACGACGCCCTGTCCGGCGCCTGAAAATAGGCGACCTCGCCCGCGATATTCTCCTCCGAGAAGCTTTGCGCGAGGGCCGTCTTGATGGCGTCTGCGTAGGGCGTTTCCGGATCAGTGTTCAGGATACGCACAAGCAGCCAGTGCCCGTGCACCGAAGAGTGCCAGTCAAAGCAGCCATAGAAAGCCGGATACAGCTCGCGCGGCGTGGCGGCATCGGCGGCGGAATTCAACACGTGGCTGATCTTGTTGGGATAGTCCTTGTGAACGCAGGAAAGCGCGAGCCGCGCAAAACGGTCTGTCACGACGCCCTCGCGTGGCGGTGGCAGGTCTGCAAGCGGATCGGCATGCGCCCCGGCCTCTGCTGCAGGCGGGACCTCTGCGGCGGGTGCGTCGTTTGCGGGCTCAGGCGAGCAGGCCGCCAGGGCCAGGACGCTGAGACCTGCAGCCAGTATCAAACTTTTCATGTCCAGCGCTCCCAAGGTTTCTTTCCCACGGGTAACAGCTGGCAGACGGCAGAGGCAAGCGGCAGCGCGCCCCGACCTTGCCCATAGGGAAATCAAGATAACACTATGCAAGTAGATTAATCGATAATATCCTGCCGAAAATCATCTAGCATATGGCTGACTCATAAAAGATGATTGGGAGGAATATTGCGATGAAAAGACCATCCTTGTGGGCAGCCGCTAGCGCGCTGGCCATTGTTGCCACTGGCCAGGCCATTGCCCAGGAAGACACCGAATCGACAGAGGTGAAACGCCTCGAACAGGTGACCGTGACCGCCGTAAAGCGCGAGCAGAGCCTGAATGATGTTCCCGTCTCCGTGACGGCCTTCACCGAAGACATGCGCCAGGACCTCGCGCTCGACAGCCTGTCGGACTTTGCGCGCTTCACGCCCAGCCTCGCTTTCTCTGCGGGCGACGACCGCGTGTTCATCCGCGGCATCGGCCGCCAGACCAACACCAACGGCTCCGATCCCGGCGTGGCAACCTATGCCGATGGCATTTATGATTCCTCCACCAGCGCCGTCAGCAAGAGCGACTTCTTCGTCGAGCGCGTTGAAGTTCTGCGCGGCCCGCAAGGCACGCTGTATGGCCGCAACTCCATTGGCGGCGCGATCAACGTCATCTCCAAACGCCCGACCGATACGTTCACCGGCGAGGCGCGCGTAGGCATTGCCAACTATCAGACCTCGGAAGTTGAAGCCGCCATCTCCGGCCCGATTGCCAAAAATATCCGTGCCAAGCTTGGCGGCTCGTTCCGCAATCAGGAAGATGGCTATTACAAGAACGTTGCGGGCGGCCCCAGCGAGGGCGGCGCGAACGAAACGACCTACGCCGAATTCCAGTTGGACATGGACCCGGCGGAGAACTTCAATCTCTGGCTCAAGGCAGATTATCTGGACGCGGACCTGCGCAACCGCAGCACAAACCTTGCCTCGCCCTATGATCCCTTCCCCTTCCCGCCCGGCTATCTGACACCTGGAAACGCCTTCGGATACCTGATGCCTGGCTTTACGCAGACAGGGTCTACAACCACCAACCCCGGCGCTACGGACATCCGCAAGTTCAACGCCAACACGCCGACAGAATCCACCGTAGACGGCAATTATGGCTTCGCCGCCATTGCCACCTGGAGCCTGCCGACTGTCGACATCAAATACAGCGGCGGCTACCGGATCTTCGACTATGTCTCCAACCGCGATGACGACAATACGGATATGTTGTCGTATTCCTATCCGCTTGATTCGGCGAATATTGCGGCGGGCGAAGTGTTCACCGGCGGGCCAAACTGCGCCTGGCTTCTGGAGAACCTCGGCCCGGTCTGCGCTGCGGCCACCGTCAATCCTGCCCGCACCTTCGGCTATATCGAAGACCGCTCCTATTCCAGCCATGAGCTGACTGTTCAGTCCACGACCGATTCAGATCTCTGGTGGATCGCAGGCGCCTATGCCTATTACGAAGACGCGCATCAGGAGTCGCATTTCGGCAACGCAGCCCAGCCGGAAATGCTGGCCCCTGTGGGTGGCCCTGCCAATCCCAGCGGGGATTATGTAACGGCAATTTCAGACCTCAACACCAAATCTTATGCCGTCTTCGGACAGGCCGATTATGCGGTTACGGATACGGTGACCCTTACAGGTGGCCTGCGCTATTCGAAGGACGAGAAGTACGGCTCGGAACAGCTGCGCGTTCTCGGCTATGGCATCGTGCCCGGCTTCACGCTGGGTGGTTCGGGCAATCTCGCGCCCGTGCTCGACCTGACGGCAGCCACCGCGTCCTACACCGACGCCGAGGGTGTCGACAGCCCGGTCGTGATTGATCCGGTAACGGGCCTTGCCAGCCGCCGCCTTGCGCATGACTGGAGCGCCCTGTCCGGCGTTGCAGGCATCCAGTGGCAACCGGATGCGGCGACGAACTACTTCGCGCGCTACAGCCGTGGCTACAAATCCGGCGGTTTCAATGCTGGCGGCATCAGCCAGTTCCCGCTGACCGACAAGGAGCTTCTGGACGCCTTCGAAGTGGGCGCGAAGAAATCCATCGGCGACCAGCTGCAACTCAACGCAACCTATTTCTACTATGCCTATGACGGCCTTCAGGCCCCGCTGGATGTGGTGGAAAACGGTGTGCGGCTCACGCGCTTCTTCAACATCGAGGATTCACGCGCGCAAGGCATTGAACTGGAAGCGCTGTGGACGCCTACGGATCAACTCCGCATCATGGCGAGCTATGCCTATAACGACTCCGAGATACGCAATGCCTGCTGCTTCATCGACGTTGTGGACCCGCTTGGCCTGCAACCCGGCGCCCAGCCCGTTGGCCCGATCGATGCCAACGGCAACCAGCCGCAGAACCTGAAAGGCCAGACATTGCCCCGCACGGTGCCTCACAAGCTGGGCCTCAATGCCAGCTATGACATTCCGCTGGGCTCGATTGGCGACCTGACGGTTTCGGGCAACTATTCCTGGCAGGACGCAACCTATCACGGCGTCTTCAACCGGTCGTACACGGAAACCCCGGCGTTCGATCAGGTTGACCTCATCGGTGTCTGGAAAAGCCCGCAGGATCGTTACCGTGTGGTCGGCTACGTCAAGAACGTGTTCGATGAGCAGGGCTATGACGGGGCAACCGGCACGCAGACGGCCATTCCGGCTGGCGGCTTTGCCAATACGCTCTACCTGACCCCGCCGCGCACCTATGGCGTTCAGTTGCAGATGAGCTTCTGATCCACAGGGCATGGAACACGCCGTGACCCGCAAGGCAGGAAAATTACCCTGGGCGACGAAGCTCATCTACGGGGTTGGAACCATCGCGTTCGGTATCAAGGACCATGGTTTCAACGCCCTGCTGATGATCTACTACAATCAGGTAATGGGCCTGCCTGCGGCCTGGGTTGGCACCGCGATCATGTTGGCCATGGTCGTGGATGCCATCCTGGACCCGGTGGTCGGGCAATGGTCTGACAGCCTGCGGAGCAAATGGGGGCGGCGCCATCCGTTCATGTATGCTTCGGTCATTCCGGTCGGGATATTCTACCTGCTGCTCTGGTTCCCGCCCGCTGACGCCTCGCACCTCATCCTGTTTGCCTATCTTCTGATCATGACGACCATAACGCGCACATTCATCGGCGTGTATGAAATTCCGTCCACGGCGCTCCTGGCCGAGTTCACCCAGAACTATCACGAGCGCACAGAGCTAGTGTCCTACCGGTATTTCTTCGGCGTGGCCGGGGGCATTCTGATGGGGATCTTCGTGTTCACCGCCATCTTTGCCGATGACGCAACGGCCGAAGGCGGCCTGCTCGACAGTGCCGGCTATCACACCTATGCGTGGATTGCAGCGCCCCTGATGGCCACTGCCATCTTTGCCTCCACCATCGGCACGCATAACCGCATCTCCAGCCTTGTCATACTTCCGCCACCAGAGCGCAAACCGCTGATCCAGACGATGCGGGAAATGTTTGCCACCCTGTTTCATCGGGTCAACGCACCGATCTTCATCGGCAGCATTTTCGGCTCGATGGCGGGGGGCCTGAACGCGGCCCTGACCATCTATATGCAGGCTTACTTCTGGGAGCTGAGCAGCGATCAGATCGCCCTGCTCACCTCGGCCGGGCTGCTCGGCGTCATTCTGGCGCTGGTGATCGCCCTGCCCCTGTCCAAGGCCTTCGGCAAGAAATGGACGACCCTCGTTCTGTTTGCTGTGACGCTCGCGGGCATTGTCACGCCGGTGCTGCTGCGTCTTGGCGAAATGTTTCCGGTCAATGGCGACCCGGCCCTTGTGCCCATCCTCTTCGCGTTTCAGGCGCTCGTTGCCATGTCGGTCGTTGCCGCCGCCATCCTGACAGCCTCGATGATTGCCGACGCCACCGATCAGATCCAGCTCTCCACGGGCCGCCAGTCGGAGGGTCTTCTGTTTTCTGCGTCCACCTTCATCGGGAAAACTGTGTCAGGCATGGGCGTTCTGGTGTCGGGGCTGCTGCTCGCCTTTGTCGGCTTTCCAGATGACGCAAAACCGGGCGCTGTTGCGCTCTCGACGATAAACGACCTGGCACTGGGCCTGACACTTGCAACATTCGTGTTCACGTCCACGGCGCTCGTCATCATGAGCTTTTATCCTGTAACGAAGAAGGATCACGAATCAGCCGTTGAAACATTGGCCCGCAAAAGGGCCGAACAACTTTGACGGCACCGCGTTCCACCCTAGAATACCCGCAAGACCACACTGACCCCCGGCAAGAGAGTTGTAATGGCCAAAACCCCTAAAACGGAAAAGCCGGAACCTGCTCAGGGGGATACGGCTTCGGAGATCAAATATCCGAGGCGGACCGAGCGGCGCAGGCGCACACGCCTCAAGATACTTGAGGTGGCCGTCCGGCAGTTCAGCAAATCGGGGTTCTCGGCAACCACGATGCAGAATATTGCCGACGAGGCGGATATTCACGTCACCACGCTGTTCATGCACTTTAATTCCAAGAACGAGCTGGCCACCAGTCTGGCCAATGACGCGGTCGACAGACTTCGGGACCGTGTCCTTGCGGCCCGCGGCTCCAGGCCGTTCTTTGAGTTTTTCCGCGAAGAAGCCCTTACCTATGCCGCCAACCGGCGCAGTGTTTCCCAGCCTGACGCGGCGCTCTGGAACAACTTGCGTAAGGATCAGGAACTGGCATTCGCCTGGACATCCTACGAATACGGACAAAAGGGTTTGTACGCTGAATATATTGCCAGTGAATATGACATCGACCGAACCACCAGCTATCTCGCCGATCTGATCGCCGCGCTCGTTGTGGAATGTCTTATCCTGCCTCATGAAAGATGGGCGCAGGCGCCCGGCAAGCGCAATCTCGCCGAGGAAATCGAGCAAGCGGTCAATCTTACGGAACGCGCCGCCAAGCATATGCTCAAGGCCAGAGACCCCAGCGCCTGATCCCTGCGCCAATACAATCCGTAAAAAAACTGAGCGGCCAACCAGAGTCACCTGTGGATTAACGCAGGTTTTTGGTTCATATATAAAACCGCTCAAATCAATCTGAGGACACTGGCAGTCGATGACGGAAGCCCCTTATAAAGCACCCGCCCTGGAAAAGGGCCTCGATATTCTCGAATGCCTTGCCAGCCTGCGCACGCCTCAATCCATTTCCGACATTGCACGGAACATCGGCCGCTCCCGCAGCGAGATTTACCGCATGGTCGTCGTACTGGAAATGCGCGGCTATGTGGAGCGCACCGAAGACCCCGAAAAACTGCAACTATCGAACCGCCTGTTTGAAGTGGGCATGCGCTCGCCGCCCAAGATGGACCTGCATGAAGCCGCCCTGCCGGAGATGTCGGCGCTCGCCTCGCAGATGATGCAATCCATCCAGCTCGCCGTCGTCAGCTCTGAACAGATTGTCGTCATTGCACGGACTGAAAGCCCCGATGATGTCGGCTTCAGCGTGCGCCTCGGCCATCGCCGATCCATCATGAAATCGGCTTCTGGTCTGGTCCTGTTCGCATTCGCCTCGCCCATGCAGGAGGCAAAAATGCTGGAAGACCTCAAAGCCACCGGCGCAACGCCCGCCGAGCTGGAAGCGCTCCATGCCCAGACGCAGCAAGTCCGCGAAACCGGATTCGTCTGTATGCCTTCCCGGATGGTCGACGGTGTGACCGACATTGGCGCCCCCATCTTCGATGCGGCCAGCAGCGGCGCCATCGCCAGCCTGACTGTACCTTTCGTCGTCACCCGGCGCGCGAAGGTGTCCCTGGACGAGGCGCCTCACCTTGTTGCGGATGCCGCCCGGCGCATTTCCGTAACGCTGGGCCACGCGGCATCTGCGGGACGTTAATCGTGATGGAAGACCTCTTCCATCGGCGCCCACCACTCTCCTTCCGCCACTGACTCCAGCGGGCTCTGACAGGGATCGGTCAACGCCCACCATCGCTGCGTTTCCGGATCGTCCGCCATCGCTTGCATGTCGGCGTCATAATCGGCGCCATGATATTCAAACATGCCGACAAGCAGGTTTTCCGGCTCGCGCAGGAAGATGCTGTAATTGCGAATATTGCAGGCCGTAATCTGCCGCAGGATCGACGGCCAGGCATCCGCATGCAGGCGTTTGTATTCTTCCATTTTCTCCGGATTCAGCCGGATCATCATCGCTTTTCGAAGCATTCGCGTCCTCTCCTGGTCTCCCTGCGCGCCGCACTCTTCACGAACATATACGCGGCCCGATTTACGTCTGTCCTGCGCCTTCGGCCTCGCAAACGGCCCTGACGCAAGGTCAAATCAAGTTCATATACAAACTCTATGCTTGCATATGAAACGTCATTTGCTTAACAAGTAAAGACGAGGCCACCCATGAGACGGAGCCCAACGGGAGGATAAATGCAGATCGGCGCAGGCTGTGACCCGTCCCCAGCGATGGCAGGGCCAGGATCAGATGTGCAACTGCCCCACCGCATTTCCCTTACCATCGCCAGCCTGGAGCCCACGGCATGATTGACAGTATCGAAGCGCGCGACATCCGCTTCCCCACATCGCGGGACAGCCACGGCTCCGACGCGATGAATCCGGACCCGGACTATTCCTGCGCCTATGTCACGCTGAAAATGCGCGGCGGTGATCCGGCCGGCAATGGTCTCACCTTCACCATCGGGCGCGGCAATGATCTCTGCGTCGCCGCCATCGAAGGGCTCGGAAAACATCTCATCGGCCGCAGCCTGGACGAGTTTGAAGCCGACCTCGGCCTCGCCTCCCGCCTGTTGCTGAACGATAGCCAGTATCGCTGGCTTGGGCCGGAAAAAGGCGTCGTGCATCTTGCCGCCGCTGCGCTCATCAACGCCGTCTGGGACGCGCTGGCGAAACGCGCCAAAAAACCGCTCTGGCGCTATGTGGCCGATATGTCTCCCGAACAGATCGTCTCGGCCATCGATTTCCGCCATATCAGCGATTTCCTCAGTAAGGAGGAAGCCCTGCACCGCCTGACACAGCAGGCGCCGGGCAAGGCTGCGCGCATCGAATTCCTTACGCGAGAAGGCTATCCGGCCTACACGACCTCCGCGGGCTGGATCGGATATTCCGATGCCCAGATCGTCCAGCTCCTCAAAGGGGCGTATGCGGAAGGCTGGCGCCACTTCAAGATCAAGGTGGGCGGTGATCTTGCGACCGATGTGCGCCGCTGCGCCCTGTTCCGCGAAACCTTGGGCAAGGATGTGAAGCTCAGCGTCGACGCCAATCAGGTCTGGAACATCGACCAGGCCGTCGCCGCGATCAAGGCCATCGCGCCCTACAACATTTATTGGGTGGAAGAACCTACGAGCCCGGACGATGTGCTCGGCCACAAGGAGATCGCCCGCCAGGTCGCGCCCATTCAGCTGGCCACCGGCGAACACGCGCACAACAAGGTGATGTTCAAACAATTCCTGCAGGCGCAGGCCATCGGCTTCTGCCAGATCGATTCCTGCCGTCTTGCGGGCGTCAATGAAGTCATCGCTGTCATGCTGATGGCCGACAAGGCCGGTATCCCTGTCTGTCCCCATGCCGGCGGCGTCGGCCTCTGCGAATATGTTCAACACCTCTCGATGATCGATTTCGTCTGCATTTCCGGCACGATGGAAAACCGCGTGATCGAGCACGCCGCGCACCTGCACCAGCATTTCCGCAATCCCATCGAGATCCGCAACGGGCGCTATCTGGTACCCAGCGCGCCGGGATATTCGGTCGACCTCTGGCCACAGAGCATGGCCGATCATGAATTTCCCCATGGCAAAGTCTGGGCGGAGGAAACCGTCGCTTCATGATTTCAGAGCCCCCCGCATTGATATTGCCGGAATTCGGCCTCGGTGCGGCGGGGCTCGGAAATCTGTATACGGCTATTTCTGATGAGACGGCGCGGGAAACTCTGGACGCCGCGCAGGCGGCAAGCCTGGATTATTTCGACACGGCGCCCTTCTATGGTCACGGCCTCAGCGAGCATCGTGTCGGCGCGCATCTCCGGGCCACCGGCAACACGCCGCGCCTCTCGACCAAGGTAGGCAGACGGCTGGAGCCTGCGGGCAACCGGCCAATTCCGGACAATGGATTCGAGGCGCCAGCCCCCTTTATTCCGGTGTTCGACTATTCGGCGGGCGGCATACGCGCGTCGTTCGAGGACAGCCAGACCCGGCTGGGCGTACAGTCCGTGGATGTCCTGCTGCTCCACGACATCGGCGAGATGACACACGGCGCCGCCCATCCCAAAATAATGAAGCAGGCGCTGGAAGAAGCGTTGCCTGAAATGGCCGCCATGAAATGGGAAGGCCGGACAAAGTGGATCGGGCTCGGCGTCAACGAGCTGGATGTCTGCCGCGAGGTGCTCGAGCACACCCCCCTGGATGTGCTCCTCATCGCCGGGCGCTACACCCTTCTGGAGCACGCCTCTTCGCTCGGCTTTCTGGATGAATGCCACCGCGCGGGCGTCAGGGTGATCATCGGCGGCGCTTTCAATTCCGGCCTTCTGGCCGCGGCACCCGGCGACCCTCAGCATTATGATTATGCCGCCGCGCCAAACTGGGCGATCAACCGCGCCGCCGAGCTGCGCGAAGTCTGCGAGGCGTTTGGCACATCCCTTCCTGCTGCCGCATTGAAGTTTTGCAGCGCCCACCCGGCAGTGGTCTCCGTCATTCCCGGCGCCCGCTCGCCAGATCAGGTTCGTCAGATTGCTGACTGGATTGCCAGCGACATCGATCCGGGCCTCTGGGACGCGCTGAAGAATAAAGGGCTCATTTCTCAGGATGCGCCGGTGTGATGATGGAAAAGATCGACACGCATATGCACGTCTGGCGCCTCGCGCGCGGGGATTATGACTGGATGACGCCAGATCTCGGCGCCATCTATCGTGACTTCCAGATCGATGACTGCTGGGAAGAAACCAAAGCTGCCGGCATCTCGCAAACCATTCTCGTGCAGGCTGCTGCGACCGCCGCAGAGACCGACTACCTCCTCTCGCTGGCAGCAGCCGATGCCCGCGTGGCCGGCGTTGTCGGATGGGTGGACTTTGAAGCGCCCGGCGCCGTAGATGAAATCGCCCGCCGCGCCGCCGATCCGCGTATGCTCGGCCTACGCCCGATGATCGCCGATCTTCCGGACCCGGAATGGATACTTGCACCCGCCTTCACCCCCATTCTCGACGCCATCGCGCGCCACGGCCTCGTTTTCGATGGCCATGCGCGCGCCGATCTCATCCCAGTCATGACACAGCTCGCAGATCGCCACCCCGCCCTCAAGATCGTGCTGAATCATGGCGGAAAGCCCCAGATTGCTTCCGGAAATCTGGCCGTCTGGCGCGATGACCTGCGCGCCCTCGCCGAACGACCGAACGTTGCCTGCAAGCTATCCGGCCTGCTCACCGAGGCTGGCCCGCACACGGATGATACCGCCATCGGAGAGATTGTGGACCACATGCGGGCCTGCTTCGGCCCGCAACGCACCCTCTGGGGCAGCGACTGGCCGGTGCTCAACTTGGCGGGCAGCTACGCCGCCTGGGCCGATCAAAGCGCGCGGCTCATCGCTCGTTTCTTCCCGGATCATCAACAGGATGTCTGGGCCACCAACGCACGCCGCATCTACCTCAACAGATCAGGAGCATGACATGGGCCGGCTAGCAGGCAAAAAAGCACTGATTACCGCCGCGGGCGCCGGCATTGGCCGCGCCTCCGCCGAGGCATTTGCCCGCGAAGGCGCGCGCATCATCGCCACAGACATCAGCGCCGAGGCGCTCGCCGCCCTCAAGGGTACAGCCAACATCGAAACACAGCTTCTGGACGTGACCGATCCCGCCGCCATCGCGGCCCTCTTCACGACCCATCCCGATCTCGACATTCTGTTCAATGTCGCAGGCTGGGTCCATCATGGAACGATCGAGACCTGCGGCCGGGATGACTGGGACCGCTCGCTCCTGGTCAACCTCACCTCCATGTATGAAACCTCCCGCGCAGCCCTGCCAAACATGCTGGCACATGGCGGCGGCGTGATCCTCAATATGAGTTCCGTCGCCTCCAGCGTCGTCGGCGCGCCCAACCGCTTTGCTTACGGCGCCACCAAGGCCGGTGTGATCGGGCTCACGAAAGCCATCGCTGCGGATTATGCGGGCCGCAACATTCGCTGCAATGCCATCTGTCCGGGCACGGTTGATACACCCTCGCTACAGGGCCGTATGTCGGCGCAGGGCGACTATGACAGCGCGCGCCAGATGTTCATCGCGCGCCAGCCCATGGGCCGCCTCGGCACCGCCGAAGAGATCGCACACCTCGCCGTCTATCTCGCCTCAGATGAGGCATCCTTCACGACGGGCGCGATTCACGTCGTTGACGGCGGCTGGACAAATTAGGAGCGGATGCAATGAAGATCCTCAGAGTTGGCCCTCCGGGGCGCGAAAAGCCGGCAGTTCTTGATTCCAGCGGCAATATGCGGGACGTCAGCGACCTGGTGGATGACTGGGATGGCCTGGCATTGTCCGATGCCGTGTTTGCGCAGTTGCGCAAGGTTGACCTTGCCACCCTGCCCATGCTCCCGGCCGCCAGCCGGATCGGCCCCTGTGTCGCAGATGTCGGAAAATTCATCTGTATCGGGCTGAATTATGCCGATCACGCCGCCGAAACCGGCGCCGAAGTGCCTGCTGAACCCGTGGTGTTCTTCAAGGCGACGAGCGCCATCTGCGGGCCGAATGACAATCTCGAAATCCCCCGCAAATCGGAGAAAACCGACTGGGAAGTCGAGCTCGGCATCGTCATCGGCAAACACACAAAATACGTCTCGGAAGAAGACGCGATGGACCACATCGCCGGCTATTGCGTGGTTCACGACGTCTCCGAGCGCGCCTTCCAGCTTGAGGGCACCGGCCAGTGGGTAAAGGGAAAAAGCGCCGATACGTTCGGCCCGATCGGCCCCTGGCTCGTCACCCGCGACGAGATTACCGACCCGCAAAACCTTACCATGTGGCTGGATGTTAACGGCGAAGCCATGCAGCGGGGGTCGACCTCGACCATGATTTTCGGGGTGGCGCATATCGTCAGCTACCTCTCGCAATTCATGAGCCTTCAGCCGGGGGACGTGATTTCCACAGGCACGCCTCCGGGCGTGGGCCTGTCGCGCACACCGCCGCTCTATCTGAAGGCGGGCGACACGGTAACCCTTGGAATTCAAGGCCTTGGCGACCAGCGCCAGGTCTGCATCAACGCCTGACACAGGGCGTCGCGGCACGGACAAATACGGTCAGTTGCGGGACAAATCCGGACAAACTGGGACAATTTGGGACACGCTTGCCTGCTGATAGCAGCCCCGCCTGAAAAGCGCGGGAACCTATTCGCGTCACAAGACGTTCCTCCCCCAGTCACATTCCAAGTCACATCCCAGCAAACGACCGAACAGACCCCACGGAGCCGATCATGCAAGTCCTGAAGACCCTCCCTGCCTTCAAAACCGGTACAGCGATCACAGGGCTCCTCCTGTCGGCCGCCCTAATCGCCCAACCCGCCGCTGCTGTCGGCGCGACACCGGAAGCGGTGGTCAACACGGCCGTCGAGCGGACCTTGTCGGCACTGGAAGACAACCAGATCAGCGATCAGGAAGCCGACGCGATCCTCGAACTGATCGACGTGGACCGCGTCGCCCCCTTCACCATGGGCCGCCACTGGCGCACCATGGATGACGCGACCCAGGCCAGCTTCGTTAAGGCCTTCCGTCAGTTTGCCCGCGTACAACTGCGCGAGCATCTGGCCGAGTTCTCCGACGCCGAAGTCGAAATCCTCCGCACGGTGGAACGCAAGCCGGGCGACGCCATCGTCACCACCAAGGTGAGCGCCGATTCTGAAGAACACACCGTCAGCTGGCGCGTAACCGAGAATGATGGCTGGAAAGTCACAGACATTGAAGCAATGGGCCTATGGTTCGCCATCGAACAGCGCGCCCAGTTCCAGGCGATGCTCGACCAGAACGGCGGCAACGTGAATGAGCTGATCAAGGAAATCGGTTCGGCGCGCTAACCGCAACTGAACCCCTTATCGGAATAGAGATGAGCCGGAAGCCCCTGAGGCCTCCGGCTCTTTCCGTTTCTGGAAAAGGCTTCAGTTCTTGCGCGCCGTGAACGGCGTATAGCTGCGGCAATTCATCGGCATACCCATGGAAGCCAGGATGGCGGCTTCCTCCGCAGGCACATCAATATTGAAAGTGAAGAGGGAATAGCCCCGGATCAGGCGTGGGCTGACAAGTGTGTAGCCGTGGATCACGCTGGCCCCGCCCCCGGCCCGCTGATCGTCCACCATTGTGCCCCGCCAGCTGTTCTCGCCAACTTTTGACCAGCGCTGCTCGACATTCCCGGCATCGGCAAGTTTGGAGGGGTGAAACTTGCCGCCCCATTGAATGTTGCGCGTGGCGCTTTTTAGGCCGCCAGTATTGACGCTCTTTCCGCGCAGCATCGGACAGGCGCTGAGGTCTGTCGCCGCCGCCTGAAGGGTCCAGTTGCCGTCTTCCGGCGCCATCGCATTGAACAGTTGCACATCGCACTGCCCCATCCCGCCATAGGTGACGTTGATCTCTGTACGGTCTCCCGCCGTCCAGTAAGGATCGCGCCCCGGCACCATTACCAGTGTCTGATCCTTGGCGCCCTTCGGCGCTTTCTCACCGGTAATCAGCTCCATATCGGCGACGGTGAGGTCTGCCAGCTTGCACTGGCATCCGGCCGCCATCGAGCATTTGGCAATCACGAATTCCGCATGCGCGGGAAACGTCAGAAAGAACAGCGCAGCAAGTCCGAAAAGAATACGCATGGGTCTAGTTCTCCTTGGAAGGATCAAGCAGGGCTTCAAGTTCAGCGGCCGAAAGCGCGCCGCGTTTCATTGGCGTACCGGAAAGCCGCTTCATCGCCTCGTCCGGGCTGGCCGCCGCTTTGCCGCCGCCTTGTGAAACAGGCTGAGGCGAAGGCTTGGCAGGCGCGGGTGCAGGTGTCTGCCCCCCGGCTGCCGCCAGCGTCAGGGTGAAGTCATTCGCCGCTCCGGGAAGAATATCCACCACGGCGCGGTATTCGGCGCCCTTGTCACTGACAGCGGAAACTTCATACCGGCCCGGCTCAAACTCGCCCGTTGCGCTGACCTGCTTTCTCGGCGGCGCCCAGACATCCGTTGCCGGAACATCCAGCGGGATCGCTGACCAGGAAACAGCCTCTCCCGCCGCGCCCTTGGGCAGGCGGAAGGTGGCCTTCACGAGCGGTATGTCATCCTGTGTGGCCGCGCCCTGAGTGGCGGCCGCCGCGCGGGCAGACAGCTCCGCGCTCGTCGGCTGGGTTTCATCCTGATACGGCACGCCGACCCCGAAGGTCCGCGAGAACAGAATCTCGTATTTACCCGAGAGGTAGCGCAGCTCATAAATACCCGGCTCGGCGGGCGCCGTCAGGCCCATTTTGCCTTTCTTGTGGAGCGAGTAACCCCAACTCTTCGAATAGACCTTTCCCGGATCGCCCGGCTTCGCGATCACGATCCGCTGGCCGACCTGATCAGGCCCCCGCCAGGTGAACAGGAAACGCTTGCCCGGCTCCACTGTCCCGATGGCGTCAAAGCCATTGGACGCCGCGACCACCTCAATCGGCTGGCGCTCGATAACGCCGCGCGCGGGCACCGCCAGAATCAGGTCGTATTCTCCCGGCTCGCTCGGCGCCGTCACGGAAAAGGGATTGTTGCCAGTTGTTCCGCCGCCAATGACCCCGTAGGCGCCGCTGACAGGCGGGGGCGGCGCGCCGCGCCTGGTGAACCCGGCATAATCGGTGTTCTTGGCCGTGCCCTTATAGGAAACCTTGTACGTATGCCCCGCTTCGGCCTTCGGGCCGATGTCGAAGAAAGCCTCCGTCGGCGGCGGAGGTTCAGCCTCAGCAATCTGGCCGAGCGCGTCGGAAAGCTCCTGCCCCGTTTGCGGGCGCAGCAGCAGGCCGCCGGTCGCCTCCGGAATGCACGAAAGGGAGGCCGCCTCCTGCTCGGTCAGCCCGAAGCCGACCACATGCGCGCGGATCTCGATGCCTTCTGCAGCGAGTTCCGCGGCCAAGGCGCAGGGGTCCGCCTTGCAGGTTTCCAGGCCGTCCGTAACCAGAATGATGTCCGCGCGCTCTGCCGTCTTCGGGATCTGCTTCTGGGCCATGCGCAGCGCATCTGTCAGCGGCGTCATGCCATTGGGCCGGATCTGGTTGACGCGGGAGGACAGCGTCGCGGCGTTCTGTACGCCGGTCTCCGCGATTACCTCGATATCGGCGCAATCGCCCCGGCGGCGGTGGCCATAGGCGATGACGCCCAGAGGCTCTGCCGCGTTCCGCGTGCGGAAATATTCGCTCATCACATCGCGGGCGACTTCGATCTTCGTCGTGCCGCCTTTCAGCTGGCCCCACATCGAGCCCGAGGCGTCGAGGATCAGGATCGACGCGCTCTCCGCCTCCTGCGCTTGCGCGGCGGGCATGGCAGCGGCCAGCACGGCCACAGCAGACATCGCCGCGCGCAACCCCGGCGCACGGCGGGCGAACCGTTTCGGTATCAGGATACTCATTCTGCAATCTCCTGCGTATCATTCTGTTTCAGGCGGGGAACCGGCGAGATGATATTCTCCGCCAGCGGAAGGGTGAGCGTTGCCGTGAGGGGCAATGCCTTGGCGTCGTCTTGCGACAACTCCACCTCCAGCGTGCCAGACAGTTGCCCCGCTGCGTTCAGCGCAAAGCGCGCCGTTCCTGAGGACGCCGTGCCGATTGCAAGACGCCGGGGCGCGCCTGCCTCGTCCTTCTCCCAAATCTGGTAAGGCGCGATGAAACTGCCCTCGGCGGCGGTGTCCATGTCCGCCTCCGGAACAATCGCGGCGTCCTCGCCTTCCGGTGATACCGGGCCGAGCGAGACCGCCAGAAGGCAGAGATGCTGCACGCTGTCATCGGCGGCAGAAACCATTGCGCCCTGCACGCCCACAATCAGCCCGCCATCCGCGTCTGCGCCATAGACGCCGCCACCAAAAAACGCGCCTTCAAGACCGCCACTGAGCGTGCCCTGCGCCACGGGCGCATCGGGGTTCTCAGCCGTGATGGCCCGGAGACGCGGCCCATCCATCTCCACGGGCATAAGCTCGCAGGATTGGGGCCCGAGCTGCTCAAACACAAACTCGGCGATGGAGGGTTCGCTCTCTGCCTCCGCGCATCCGGCAAGCGCCAGAACCGCGAGGGCAGAAAGCATCAGCGTACGTCCCACTGCCTGTCTCATCACCATCCCCAGCTCACGCCGGCGCGCGCGCCCACTGTGCCCGAACGGAAACCCGTCCCGACACCGACATTCACGAACACGTTCTCATGAACCTTGCCGATGGCGCCAAACCCTGCGGCGCTGGAGTTATCAAAGTGGCCAAGATTGGCCGACACGGCGAACGTCTGATCGGGCTGCAACACCTGCGCGCCGCCCAGCGCCAGCGACATGGCAACACCATCCGATTGCTTTCGGAAGCGATCATCGGTCTGCTGGATCGAGGCAGCGAGCCCATCAACACGCGCAAACCAGGGCTGCATATCCATGGTGGCGAGGTTGCCGGCACCGTCTGCCGTCACGGCATAGACGGGACCAGACTGGGCCGCGCGGCTGGCGTCAGACGTGATGCCCGCCATCGTGTAGGTGCTCGAGGCGCCGCCGATGGCGACCTGATTGGCACGTGTGGTGGTCACCCCCTGGCCGATGGCAATCGAATTGTCGAAGCTGGCCGCCGCGCCCTGGCCAATGGCCGTAGACTGAGCACCTGTCGCCTGCGCGCCAGCCCCGATGGCCGTGCTGCCCGCCTGGCTGGCATTCGACGCCGTGCCGAGGGCCAGCGCATCTGGCGCGCCTGCGATCC
Organism: Hyphomonas neptunium ATCC 15444; assembly: GCF_000013025.1. Lineage (NCBI taxonomy): Bacteria > Pseudomonadati > Pseudomonadota > Alphaproteobacteria > Hyphomonadales > Hyphomonadaceae > Hyphomonas > Hyphomonas neptunium. The sequence continues at coordinate 2,226,890 of NC_008358.1, forward strand.
CGACAACAGCGCTCGACTGCAACCCGGCAAGCTGGGCTTCGGCGTCCTGCAGCGTGGTGCGCAGTGTCGCGAGTGTGGCTTGAAGGGCGGCGATCTCGGCCGCCTGCGCAGGATCAATCCCGCCGCCGCCCACCGCCACCATCGCCGCAGAAAGCTGGCGCAGGTTGACCGCGTCAGTGCTTTCGAGCGCATCGGCGACATGGATAAGGTTGCGCTCATTGCCGTCCGAGCCGATGGAGACGGCATAAGCCCGGTCGGCCACAGCTTCATATCCTATGGCGGTGGCGCCTTCTTCTGTCGCGGTCGAGCTGACACCAAACGCCGAGCTGTTGAGCCCGTCAGCAATGTTGAGATAGCCCATTGCGACACTAGCCAGGCCGTTGGCGGAGTTCAGATAACCAATGGCGGTGCTCCCGTTGCCGTTGGCGGTGTTTGAATATCCAAACGCGCTGCTGGAGTTACCGATGGAAAACGAGCCATTTCCAAAGGCAGAGCTGTACTCACCGTCAGCTGTGTTGGCACGGCCGAACGCGCTTGCGCCTGTTGCCGTCGCAGAGTTTACAAAGCCGAACGAATTGCTCTCAACGCCCAGGGCCTCGTTACCATTGCCAAATGAGCTCGCGTCCGCGCCATTTGCAAAATTATAACTACCAACTGAAATCGCCTGCTCCGCGAATGCCCGATTCTGAAAGCCGGCGGCAACGCTATTGTCGCCGTCGGCCTGGTTCTGGGTACCAATGGAATTGGCTTGAGTGCCGTCAGCGGTGTTTGAGGCACCGCTCGCAAATGAAAAATTGCCGGTCGCCGTGTTGAGATGACCCATCGCGATCGAATTGGAACCCGACGCTGTATTACTGAACCCGACCGCAGTGCTTTCGCTATTGGTGGCTTCATTGAGCGCGCCAATGGCCGAGCTGTTTGCGCCACTAGCGGTATTTCGATAGCCAACAGCTGCGGTGTTTTCCCCATCGGCGAGGTTTTCGAAACCATACGCGCTCGCATCGGGTTCACACGCCGCGTTGCCATCGCCGTCTTGTGAGCCTTCCGGTGGATCGCCATCCGTGCAGATGCGCGCCTGCGCCTGAGCGCCCTGCGCTGCGCTCAGCGCAATCGCCAGCAGCGACGCGCTCATTGCCCAGCGCGCTGTGTTTCCCGATACGGATTTCCGGATTTTAGATGTCATAAGGTAGCTCCTGTTCCCCTAACGCTCATGGCGGATGGCCCCGGACTTTTCGGGCCAGTTCAAAAGTGAGAACGAGGTGTGCGCGGGAGACCGGACAAAAATTCTGCTGGCAGGCGAAAAAATACCGGCCAGATTTTTTGCTGGCCTTTGTCGATTCCGCTGGTACGTATAACCGCGAGTGTGGGTCGGGGGACGGCGCTGCGGAGGGTGCCTTTTCTGATGTACGATCAAGGTTCTGAACGGCCGCCAGAGGTTCTGGCCGCTGCAGACAGGCTCGTTCCGGCATTGTGGGAAGACCTGCGCCGCGTCGCCCGGCGCGAGCGCCGCCGTGTGGGCGCGGGGCAGACCCTGCAAACCACGGCGCTGGTCAGCGAGACCTGGCTGAAACTGCGCCGCAAAGAAAACTTCATGGACGATCAGCATTTTCTGCGGGCCGCCGCCCTCGCTATGCGATCCGTGCTGATTGATCATGCGCGCGCCCGCCTTACGGCCAAGCGCGGCGCCGGAAAGATAGATCCGCTGACGGATGACATCGAGCCATTCTGGGAAAGCGATGAACGCCTTCTTGAGCTCGATGATGCGCTCACCCGGCTCAGCAAGCTGAACCCCCGACTCGCTGAAGTCGTCGAGCTACGGTTTTTTGGCGGATATACCGAAGTTCAGGCGGCGGATATTCTGGGCGTCACGGACCGCACCATCCGGCGCGACTGGATCAAGGCGCGCGCCTGGCTGTTCCGGGAACTCTCCGGCGTGGCTATTGAACCGCCTGCGGAAGATCATACCGGTCCCGCAACGACCGGATGATGTCGATCTGACTGGCAGCGCCTGCGCCCAGCGGGGCAAGCGCCCGTTCGGCCTGCGCCAGCAATTCCGCCGCGCGCGTAACATCCCCTGCCTCGGCATTCGCCCGCCCCAACATGATCGCAATGATCCCCGCCGCCGGATGCGCCTCGCCCACCGCTGCTGTAACCGCCGTATACCCCTCAGTCGCCGCCTGAAAGGATTTCTCCTGCTCGCCCGCATCGCTCAGCGCTTCGCTCACCCCGGCAATCGCGGAGGCATAATGCAGACTGCCCGGCCCGGCATGTTCCAGCGCCATTTCTGACGCCTGACGCAAAAAGGGAAGCGCCTCGTCTGCCCGGCCGAGCCGCAGGAGCGTCTTGCCATAATTGTTGAGCAGCGCGGAAGTGGCGGCAGAGGCGCCGTAGAGCGTGTTGCGCAGCTGCACGGCTTCCCGGAACAGTGGCTCCGCGGCTTCAGGGCGCCCTGACAGCGTCTCGATAGCGGCAAGATTGTTGAGCGTGTTGAGCGCGTCCGGGCTGTTATCCAGCGCAGCCACCCGCCAGACTTCCAAGGCCTGGCGCAGCGACGCCGCCGCTTCCTCCCGCCGCCCCGCCGCGTTCAGCATGACGCCCAGGTCATTGTAGAACACGCCCGTATGCCGGTGATGCTCGCCCGAAAGGCGTATACGTTCAGGCAGATGCTCTTGCAGCAACGCGATGGCGCTTTCGATCTCACCGCGATCGCGCAGGATGCGCGCTTCCACAAGACGGCTGTCGACCAGCCTGCGCCGCCACAGCGCGGCGTCCTCGCTCCAGAAAGCTTGTGCCTTGGTCAGCAATTCTTCTGCCGCGTCCAGATCCGCCGTGCGCAGATGGTATTGCGACAGATCATAATGGGCCGCCGCGCGTACGCTGGGCTCTGTTTCGGGCGCCGCCACAATCCGTTTCAACAGGGGCGCGGCCGCTTCATAGTCCCCCAGATAGAGATAAAGCTCCGCCAGCGTATGCATCACCGGTCCGCCGCGCGCCGGGTCGGTGGCGAACATGTCGGTAACCTGCCCGGCCGCCGTTTCCAGAATTTCCCGCGCGCTGGTTTCCGTGCCGCCCGCCGTGTCGGCTGCGTCGCGCAGCATGAAGTAGAGATATTGCTGTACCGCCTCCAGCCTGGCCTGTTCGCGCAGCGCGGTGTCACGCTCGATCCGCGCTTCCCGCGCCTGCCAGAGCGACGCGCTGAGGCCAATCCCCATGCTCGCCACCAGCGCAGCCGCGGCTGCTGCCTGCCATCTGTTGCGCGACAGAAACCGGCCCATCACATAGCCGCGCTCCTGCGAACGGGCGGAGACGGCTTGCCCCGCCAGCGCCCGCGTCAAATCTTCCCGGAAAGCCTCCACGGCCGGATAGCGGTCCGCAGGATTTCGGGCGAGCGCCTTGGCGAGGATCGCGTCGAGATCCCGGATCAGCGCGGTTTGATCCTTCTTCGGAATGTGCGCCGAAAGCGGCGGGGGAACCTCTTCTACCGCGCGCCGGGCCAGCGTTGGCACCGGGGCGTCTGACAGCGCCAGAGGCGGGCGCCCCGCCAGCAGCGCATAGAGCGTCGCCGCCAATCCGTACACATCACTTGCGGTGGTCGCCGCCTCGCCGGAAAAGAGCTCCGGCGCCGCATAATCCAGCGACAACGGCGCGACATGAATACCGTCGCCCCCTGCAATCCGCGCGACACCGAAATCGATGACCCGTGCCCGCCCCGTCTCATCGATCAGGATGTTCGAGGGCTTTATATCGCGGTGAACGATCAGCTTGCCATGGGCATGCACCATCGCCTCGCAGACCTGCAGCATGGCGCCCAGTATCTCGCGCGGCCCGGCGCCGGTCTGGCGCGCCCAGACATCCACAGGCGCCCCGCTGGCATATTCCATCACCATCCAGGGCCGCCCATCCGCCCCGCCGCCGCCATCCAGCAGGCGCGCAATGCCCGGATGCTCCAGCCGCGCCAGGAATTGCCGCTCGCTCTCAAACAGCGCCAGATGTTCGGGCGCCAGGGGCCGCATCAGCTTCAGCGCCGCTTCTTGCTCATATAGCCCATCCGCGCGGCGTACGCGGTAAACCGTGCCCATGCCGCCGCGCCCGATAATGCCGTCGATGCGCCAGGCGCCCAGACGCGCATCCGCGTCCATCGGCGCGCCATCATCATCGGCCAGCGCATGTCCCGCTTCCAGAAACTGCTCGCTGCTCTCGGCAAAATTCAGCAGCGACAGCACTTCTGCGATCAGCGCCGGATCACTCGTCTGTCCACGCACAAAGCTCGCCTGATCTTCGGGAGGCAGCTCCAGGGCAGCATCCAGCAGCGCTTCAACCTGCTGCCAGTCCGGCATTTTACTGTTCATCATTCTTTCCCTGCGGCGCGCGCCGGATCGTTCAACATTTCGCCGGTGATTTCAAACACTTCCAGCCCTCATCGGGCAGAAAATTACGCGGGAAAATTTTTTCTACGGAGAAATGTCCGGATCTGGCACGGCATCTCGTTCTTCTCTCCTGAACAGGGTTTACCCCGCGCGCTTCAGGAGAAAGCAAATGACGATACGCAACAGAACACATGTTTGGGCCGTTCTCGCCGCGACCCTCGCGCTGGCGGCCTGCGGCGGCGCGAGCGATACGGCCGGCAAAAGCAATGGCAGCAAGGATGCCGCAGGCGCTGAGCCCGCCGCAAGCACCTCGCCCCTCGCCGCGCCGGGCGAAGAAGGCGCCATTGCCGTCACGATCGAGGCCACCACCCAATTCGATGCCGGCTGCATGCTTGCCCCCGGTCTCACCAATCCAAGTGGGGAGCAATTTACGCTGTATGCGGACATCGGTGGGCGCCGGGGTGAAGCTGGCACGGTCACGGCGCTGCTTGATGGGGAGAATGCCCTCACTATGGAGATTACCGGCTATACCGATTTTGGCGGACAGATCGGTCCAACCAGCCTCAGCGGTCGCTGCGAAGTCCTCGATCTGGTCATCGGCAATGTCCGCTGCCGCGAAGGCGTTGGCATCGAAGGCGAGATCGGCCCCTGCCCGGCACCGGTCAGCTTCACCATCTCCGAAAATGTTCGTTCCATGAGGGTAAAGTAACGGTCTTAAAGCGCGCCTGAAACGGCCAGTTCCGCGAACGCCCAGTAGAGAGACATTTCCTGAAACTGGGCGCCGCGCCCGCCGCTGGACTGGTGGCCCGCATCAGCATCCAGCACCAGGATCGCGGGCGCGGCGCCGGTTGACGTGTGGCGCACTTCGGCGACGAGCTTTGCCGCCTCCCAATAGCCGACCCGGTCATCTTTCAGGCCGGACGTGCACAGCAGCGGCGGATAGGCCGTGGCCTGAACATTCTCATAGGGCGAAATCGAGAACATATAGTCATAGGCCTCCGGATCTGCCAGCGGATCGCCCCAGTCCGGCCGGAACAGCGGCACCAGCGGATGGTCCGCGTCGCTCATCGTGTTCAGCATGTCCACGAACGGCACCTGCGCGATGACACCCGCCCAAAGGTGCGGCGCCTCATTCATCGCACCGGCTACCAGCAATCCGCCAGCTGACAATCCATACGCCACAACCGCGCCCTTGCGCGTCACGCCCAGATCAATCAGATGCTCCGCGCAGGCCACAAAGTCTGTAAAGCTGTTGCGCTTGCTGAAGCGGCGCCCATCGAGGAACCATTGCCGCCCGCGCTCCGATCCGCCGCGCACATGGGCGATCGCATAGGTCCAGCCCCGATCCACCAGCGCCAGCGCCGGCACGGAAAATTCCGGATCGCTGGAGACGCCGTAAGCACCATATCCATAGAGCACACAAGGCATCGACCCATCCCGCGCCGCCCCGCGCCTGCTTAGCAGCGTCACCGGAACACTCGCCCCATCCGGCGCCGGCGCAAACACCCGCTCCACAACATATTGGTCCGGATCATACCCCGCGCGATCAGATTTCTGCACAAGGCTCAGCGCGCCGGTTTCCAGGTCGACATCCATCCATTGTACGGGCAGCCGCGGCGACTGGAACGTGATGCGGCACGCGCCTGCGCCGTAGGCCTGCCCCTGTGGCACGGTCAGCGTATAGGCGGCCTCGTCAAAACCGATCACCTTTTCTGATCCATCCGCAAACAGAAGGATCAGCTGATGCAGGCCGTCCTGCCGCTCTAAGCGCACAAGCGCCTTCTCGAAGGGAAACACTTCCAGTATCTGGCTGCCCGGCCGGTGCGCCACCAGCGTCTCCTGCGGCGTAGCGGCGCCTGCCGGCATTGACAGCAGCTTGTTATCAATCGCGCCGCCTTCATCAGTCAGCACAAGGAGTGCCTCTTTCCACTCCTCTATCTCATAGCGTACTTTATCCCGGCGCGGGAAAACGACACGCGGCGCCCCCGTCTCATCCTCTGCCGGAACCAGCCACACCTCGGACATATCCGGCCCCGACAGCGTAATCGCGATATAGCCGCCCGCTGCCGTCCGTTTGATCTGCATAAAGAGCGCCGGATTGGTTTCCTCATGCACCAGAACAGCCTCGCCCCCGCCGACGGGCGTTCTGTAAATCCGCGTCGGGCGGTTCTTGTCGTCCCGCCAGATCCAGAACAGGAAACGTGAGGACGGGCTGAACACCAGCCCGCCATAGCCATAGGCATCTTCCGGTACGAGCACAGACACCGCGGCCGTCGTCATGTCTTTCATGCAGATCCGGTGGCGGTCATTGCCGATCACATCCTCTGCCCACGCATAATAGCGATGATCCGGGCTCGCCTGATGACCCGTGGTGCGATAGTAAGCCGTCCCCTGCGCGCGCGCCGCCTCGTCCAGCAACACTTCCGGCGCGGCGCCTTCGCGGGCAGAAATCCGGGTATAAACGGCGTGTTCGCTGCCTTCCGGATAATGGCTCGAATAGGCCCAGTCTCCCGCCCAGATCGGCGGCGGGGCGTCATTGCCGGGCAGCTGCGCAACCATCTGCGCAATGATCTCCGGCTGAAGCTTGCGCGCCGGCGCCAGCACGGCGTCGGCATAGGCCGCCTCTGCCTCAAGATGTGTACGGATCATCTCCGGCAGCGTGCGCATCTCCCGCGTGCCCGTCTCGGGAATGAACTTCATCCACCGGTAGGGGTCATCGCGCACGCGGCCCAGCTGCTCGATCCGGAACGGAATGCGCGGCGCCACAGGTGGGGCAATCGCCCCCGGCGCAAAAGCGGCGCCGCCGCCCGCGCCAGCGGCACACCCGGCCAGCGCGCCCAGCGCAATCGTCTGCAGCAGCGTGCGGCGCGAAAATCCTGACGCATGAGCCATCACCCGAAATCTCCCCGATCCTGCCGCGCACACCGCCAGCCTCTTCCAACACCCTATCAGGCCCCTCCGGGCTGGAAACCTGAAAGCGGCCCAATCTCCCCTCTATCGGGCCAACCGGGCGGCTGTGAGCAGAACCTCACCCACCCCCACCCCATAGTCATGGAGAGGGGGCATGTTGCTCTGTGGGACAAGCACATCTCTCAAACCGCACAACCTGTCCCCTCCCCATGACTATGGGGGTCATGAGGATCAGCAATCGCAATGCGATTGCCCGAATGACGGGGTGGGGCAGCTCTCCGCAGCAAACCACCCCCTCCGTCTCGCGCCTGCGGCGCGATCCACCTCCCCCGCTTCGCAGGGGAGGATACCAGCGACCGCCTCCACCCCACTTGCCCCGCGCGGCACACCTCCCTAAACCTTGAAACCTCCAAGGGACGGGCGAGGAACTCTACATGCCGGAATGGGCACTTTACGCACTCGCGGCAGTGGCCGGTTATCTGTCGGGCTCCATCCCCTTTGGCCTTGTCATCGTGAAGGCTGCGGGCCTCGGAGACATCCGCGAGATCGGCTCGAAAAGCATCGGCGCCACCAATGTCCTGCGCACCGGCCGCAAGGATCTGGCGCTGGCCACCTTCCTGCTCGACAGCCTGAAAGCCGGCCTCGTCGCCCTTGCTTTCACGCTGCTGGCGGGCCGGGAAGTGGGCTTCGTGGCGGGCTTTGCCGCCTTCATTGGCCATTGCTATCCGGTCTGGCTCGGCTTCAAGGGCGGCAAGGGCATCGCCACCTATGCGGGCCTCCTCGCCTTCGTCTCGCCGCTGCACGGGCTGGTCGTGGCCGCGCCGGTCTGGCTTGGCCTCTTTGCGCTCACCCGCATCTCCTCGCTCGCCGCGCTGACGGCGGCAGTCGCTGTGCCGCCCGGCGCCTGGCTGATGGGCGAACGCAACAGCTTGATCCTGGCGGGCCTCGCGCTCCTCTCGGTGTTTGTCTTCTGGACCCACCGGGAAAATATCGGCCGTCTCCTGAAGGGCACCGAGCCCCGCTTTGGCGCCAAGAAGAAAGACGCGCCGGAGGCATGAGCCTGCCCCGTCCCCTCACGGACGGGCAGCGCCTTGACTGGCTGCGCCTGGCGCGCACGCAAAATGTCGGCCCGGTTACCTTTGCCCAGCTGATGCTGCGTTATGGCGATGCCGGAAAAGCCCTCGCCGCCCTGCCCGAAATCGCCAGCCGCGCCGCACGCGGGAAATCGATCACCATTCCGCCTGCGGATGTTATTGCCCGGGAAATCGACGCGGTCGCAAAATATGGCGCCCGCATCGTGGCAAGCTGCGAGCCGGACTATCCCGCCCTTCTGCACGCGCTTGATCCCCCGCCGCCAGTGCTCACCCTGCTTGGCAATGCGGCCCTCTCGGCCGGGCCCACCTGCGCCATTGTCGGCGCGCGCAATGCCTCCGCCGCGGGCCGCAAGATCGCGCGGGATATGGCCGCTGCGCTCGGCAAGGCCGGCTATACCATCGTCTCGGGCCTCGCCCTCGGTATCGACGGCGAGGCCCACGCTGCCAGCCTCTCCACAGGAACGGTCGCCGTGCTCGGCGGGGGCATTGATCACGTCTATCCGCCCAAGCATGACCGGCTTTATGCCGAAGTCGCCCAACAGGGGCTTATCGTTTCGGAAATGCCCTTTGGCCACCGCGCCAAGGCGCAGGACTTTCCCCGCCGCAACCGCATCATCACGGGCCTCGCGCGCGGCACGGTCGTCGTCGAGGCGGCCGAACGGTCCGGCTCGCTGATTTCCGCCCGCGTCGCCAATGAACAGGGCCGCGAGGTGATGGCCGTTCCCGGCTCCCCGCTCGACCCGCGCGCGGCGGGCACCAACAACCTCATCCGCAATGGCGCCGCCCTCGTGCGCCATGCCGGCGATGTGCTGGAAGTGCTCAGCGCTCTGCCCCTGCTGCGCGTCTCTGCGCCCCCGGCCGAGCTGTATGACGCGGCCCATGGCGGCGGCGAGGCGATCCCGCCCTCCGAACTTGCACGGGTCCGCGAAGCGCTCAGCCCCCATGCCATGCCGCTGGACGAAATCGCGCGCGCGGCCGGCGTCTCTGCGGCGCGCGCCGGAGCGATTCTGATGGAGCTGGAACTCGCCGGCGAGGCGATCACCTTTCCGGGCGGAATGGCGGCAAGGGCTGTGTAATTCCTGTCCCGATTTGTCCTGACTTGTCCCGATTTGTCCCATTTTGTCACCCGGCTGACCGGGCATGGCGCTGGTATGGCCGCGATTTGCAGGGTTTTGGCTGTGGCCTGTCTGCACTGTAACGGATCGATTGCACCTCCCGGCAATTGGATGGCTGGACGCCCCGGCGGTTCCTCTCTAAGCCTCATTTTTCGGGAGAAACGCGGCGCCAACTGCCGGGTGGGGCGTTGTGTACGGGTAGTTCAGGATGCCGTCTGTGGTGAAATGGTCTCACTATGCGCTTCTGGCCGGCTTTTCGGCCGTCCTGCCGGTCGCGGCCTATGCGCAGACCGAGGTTGAAGCTGAAGCCGAACCTGAAGCCGCCACTACAGTCACAGACGAGCGCGTCGTGCTGGAAGCCGACATCGTTTACGAAAACTCCGCTGACAACACGATCATCGCCGAAGGGAATGTCGAAGCGCTCCATCAGGGCCGCGTCCTGCGTGCCGACCGGCTGATCTATGACCGCACCACCGAGCGGGCCCGCGCATCCGGCAATGTCATCATCACCGAGGCAGACGGCAGCCAGCAATTTGCCGAGGAAGTCGATGTCGGCCCGGACCTGACAGACGGTTACGCCATCGGCTACTCCGCCCGCCTGCCCGGCGATGCCACTGTGGCCGCCAAATCCGCCATCCGGCGCTCCGACGGCATCAATGCTCTGGAACACGTCGTCTACACGGCCTGCCCACTGTGTGAAGAAGACACGACGCCAACCTGGTCGATTCGGGCGCGCCGCGCGGTTCTCGACGAAGAATCGCAGATGATTTCCTATCGCGACGCCGTCATCGAAATTGGCGGCGTTCCGGTGTTTTATCTGCCTTACCTGTCTCATCCGGACCCCAATTCGGAGCGCCGCTCCGGCCTGCTGATGCCCAATGCGGGCCTCTCGTCCACGCTCGGCGCCTTCTACAAACAGCCCTATTACTGGGCAGTCTCGGACCATTCCGACATCACCATTTCACCCATGGTGATGCAGAATGTGAACCCGCTGCTCGGCGTGGATTTCCGGAAACGCTTCTATTCCGGGGCTGTGAAATTCGAGACCAGCTTCACACATGAAGCCGATTTTGATAGTGACGGCGAAACCTTCGGCGAAGAGACTTTCCGCGGGCATCTCTATGGCAACGGCCTGTTTGCCATCTCGCCGGAATGGAAATGGGGCTTCGGCGTCGAAACCCAGACCGACGACCTTTACGACCGCCGCTACGACATCAGCGGACAGGGCGACAAGCGCGGCCTGTACTCAAACCAGCCGCGCCGCCTGCTCTCGCAGGTCTTCGTCACCGGCCAGGGCGACAGCTACTACACCGACGCGGCGCTTCTGAACTTCCAGGGCCTGCGCGGCGAAGATGATGCCGCCCGCCTGCCACTGGTATCGCCGCTCGCCTACGCCGATAAATACTGGGATCTCGGGGCATATGGCTTCGCGTCTGTTACCGCTTCGACCGCCATCCTGACCCGCGAAGTGGGCGCTGACAGCCACCGCGCCAGCCTCGGCGGCGACTGGAACACGATGAAAATCCTGCCCGGCGGCTTCACCTTCGAGCCCTTCGCGGAGCTGCGCGGCGATTACTACATGCTCGACGAGGATGTCAGCGGGAAGGACTCGGTCGCCCGCGCCGTCGGCAATACGGGCGCAAAACTCGCCTATCCAATGGTGCGTCCAGGCACCAATGTCGATCTGATGCTGGAACCTGCCGTCATGGCGGCCTGGGGCTTTTCGAATGTGAATGACCCGGCGATCCCGGTCGAAGACAGCCTGCTCTACGAATTCGACGAATCGAGCCTGTTTGAAGCCAATGGCTTCGGCAATTTCGACCTCTACGAAGGCGACGGAAAGGTCAGCGCCGGCCTGACAGCGCGGGCACTCTGGAAGAACGGCACGGAAGTTTCCACCACGGTTGGACGCCGCTGGCGCTCTCGCGCGGACCCGGCATTCGATGTTGCCAGCAACCTTGATGGCAAATCGTCCGACTGGTTGGCCTCGGCGAGCCTCAAGATGGGCAAAAAGCTGGAGCTCAGCTCACGGGTGCGCCTCGACGAGAAAGACCTCTCGCTGAGCCGCTTCGACATGCGCGCCGCCACCTCATTCGACTGGTTCCGCGCTGTCGGGCAGTATTACAAGATCGACGAGCGTATCAGCCCCGCCGGAACTTCGGACGAAGGCATTTTTCTGCGCGGTGAGATCCAGTTTACCGACCGCTACTCCGTTGTCTTCGGCCAGCTTCGGGACATCAGCCGGAATGTGAACACGCGGCAGGAAATCGGTATTGCCTACACAGATGACTGCTCGCGGTTTGAGCTGCTGTACAACCGCTCGGAGTTGCGAGACCGGACCCTGGGCCCAACCGAAAGCTTCCAGGTCCGCTTTTCGCTGTTGTCTCTGGGCAATTTCGGGTCTGACAGCTTCGAATAATGTGAAATTTCAAAACAAACGAAGTGCAGCAATCTTAGCTGGTGACTGTAGCGGCACGTTGCACGATGAAACGAGACTTGTAAGGTCCGGAAGCGAAAAACAGGCTTGTTCCCGACCCTCGGGGAGCCATGGAGACGTCGTATGGTACGTGTGGTGTTCTTGGCAGCAGCTTTTGCCGCGATCAGCGTGTTCGGCGCGCCCGTTTCGCCCGCCAGCGCGCAGGAAGCGGACCGGCAAACGCTTGAGGGCATCGCCGCTATCGTTAATGACAAGCCGATCTCCTACTCGGACGTTCGCCAGCGCGCGCGCCTCCTCCTTCTGACGATTGGCGCGTCGCAGCCGACTCAGGAACAGGTTCAGCAGATCACCGGCCAGGCGCTTGAGCAGCTGATCGACGAAAAACTGCAGCTCGACCGCGTGTCCGAATTCGAGGTTGAGGTTGATCCTGTCGAAATTGACGCCGCGGTTCAGAATATGGCGAGCGAGGCGGGCGTGACCGGCGAGGTTCTCCGCGAGCAGCTGACCTCCTCGGGTGTAAACCCGGCCAGCCTTGAAGAGCAGATGCGCGCTGAAATCGCCTGGAACCGCCTGATGAGCGGGCTTTACGGAAACCGTATCCGCATTTCAGAGAATCAGGTCGACGATCAGATGTCGCGTCTGCGCACGGCATCTCAGAAGACCCAATACCGGATTGGCGAGATTTTCCTGTACGCTCCGGACGAAGCCACCAAAACCGAAGCGCTGACGGCCGCTGAGTCCATCATCAGCCAGCTTCAGCAGGGCGCCGACTTCCGCGTTGCCGCCCAACGTATCTCCTCTGCGCCGACAGCGGCCGCAGGCGGCGACATGGGCTGGGTTACGATCGAGGATATTGATCCGACCATCGCCGAGGCCGTGAGGAATAGCTCCGGCAATGGTCTGCTGGAGCCGATCCAGACCGAGAATGGCATTTACATCATCCTGCTCGGTGGCAAGCGCGAACCGGCGGAACCGGTTACCCGCGTGGATCTGAAGCGCCTCGTTGCCGCTGACGGCGTCGAAGCGACCCTCACCGAGGCAATCGGCCGTATCAACAGCTGCGATGACGTCCAGTCTGTTGCCAACACGAACTCCGGCCTGCGCGCGCAGGACATTGCAGACATCAATGTCGATGAACTCGGCCCCGAAGGCCGCAGCCTCGTCCTCGCGACCGATGTCGGCCAGCCGACTGAAATCTTCGCGGTCAGCTCTGGCCTTGCGGTCATGTATGTCTGCCGCCGTCAGGATGGCGCCGAAGCGCTGCCCTCGCGCGAAGACCTCAAAGGCTCCCTCAAGTCGCGGGAGTTGAACATGATCTCCGAGCGGGAACTGCGCAATGCTCGCCGCCTGGCGACCATCATCTACCGCTAGGACAGGCGATTCCGCTTGATCCGCTGCGCGATTGGCGCGACACCCCCGCGCGTGACCTCGCCTTCCCTCCTTCCTCTGGCCCTAACCATGGGCGACCCTGCCGGATGCGGACCTCAGATCACGGCCGCTGCCTGGCACGCGCTCAAGGATAATCCCGCCAGCGCGTTCTATGTTGTTGGCTGGCCGGGACTTTACTGCGGCGCCCCCACTGAAGTGATCGCTTCACCGGGCGATGCGGCGCGCGTGTTCTCTCGCGCGCTGCCCGTGCTGGCGCGGGGCGATGCGCGCCCTGTGACACCGGGAAAACCTGATCCGGACACAGCGGCAGGCATTATCACGTCCATCGAAACGGCGACCGCCCATGCGCTGGCGGGCATCGCCGGCGCGGTTGTCACCAATCCCATTCACAAGGCGCTGCTCTACGGTCAGGGCTTTCGCTTTCCCGGCCATACGGAATTCATCGCCAGCCTTTGCGCGACAGATGGCGGCGCGGCGCCCGAACCTGTCATGATGCTGACCGGCGGCGGGCTCCGCGTGGCACTGGCAACAATCCACATGCCTTACACCGCTGTTCCCGCCGCGCTGGCTGATGGCCGCTTGCAGCGCATCGCCCGTATCACGGCGGCAGCGCTGACACGCCAGTTCGGCATTCCTGCCCCGCGCATTGCCTTCACCGGCCTCAACCCTCACGCAGGAGAGGACGGCACAATCGGACGCGAAGAGGTGGAGATCATCAACCCGGCCGCTGCCGAGCTGCGCAATGAGGGCCTCGACATCTCGGACGCCCGGCCAGGCGATACCGTTTTTGCCGAGGCGTTGGGTGGCCGTTTCGACGCCGTGATCGCCATGACCCATGATCAGGGCCTCATACCGGTCAAGACACTGGACATGTGGGGCGGCGTGAACACAACGCTGGGCCTGCCGATCATCCGCACGAGCCCGGACCATGGCACAGCCTATGACGCAGCCGCCGCCGGAACGGCCAAGGCCGATAGCCTGATCGCCGCCATTCATTCTGCGCGGGAACAAGCCGCCAATTGGGCGAGGAGCCCCACATGAACAACGACCATGACTATGGCGACGACAACGGCAGTCACCCGGCGCTGACCGATGCCCCCGCCCGCAAGGCGCTGGGCCAGCACTTTCTGTTCGATCCCAGCATCCTGAAACGCGCCGCAAATGCTGCTGGCCCGCTCAAGGGCAAGACGGTCATCGAAGTCGGCCCCGGCCCTGGCGGTCTGACGCGCGCCATCCTGAACGAAGAACCGGCCCTGCTTATCGCGGTGGAGACCGACCCACGCTTTTCCGAAGCGCTGATGAGTTGGCCGGAGGCTAAAAACGGCCGCCTGCAGGTGATCGCCAGAGATGCCCGCAAGGTGCATTGGGAGAAGGTGTTGCAGGAAGCGGGCGCCGCAACGCCCGTGATGATCATTGCCAACCTTCCCTACAATGTCGGCACGCCGCTGCTCATCGACTGGCTGAAAGCCGGTGACTGGCGCGGCCCCATGGCGCTGATGTTCCAGCGGGAAGTGGCCGAGCGGATCTGCGCGCAGCCCGATACCGATGCCTATGGCCGCCTGGCTGTCATCTCGCAGGCAGTGACACGTCCCCGTATTGCCTTCACTCTGCCGCCAGGCGCGTTCCGGCCGCCGCCGAAGGTTGATAGCGCTGTCGTCGAGTTTGAACCACTGCCGCCGGGCGAGCGCTTCGAGCACCTTGCGCTGCTGGAACAGATTGCCGGCGCCGCCTTTGGCCAGCGCCGCAAGATGCTGCGCGCCGCGTTGAAACCCTTCGCGAAAAAGCGCGGGATGAAAGCCGAAGCCTGGCTGGAAGATTGCGGCATCAAGCCGACCGCGCGCGCCGAAACGCTTACACAGGCGGAATTCCGCAAACTGGCAACAAGCCTGGCTTAAGCTTCGCCCAGCAGGGCGCGCACGTGATCTTCCAGATCAATCTGGCGCAGGCGCTTCAGCCGCTCGACCAGCAGGATGCGCTTGAGGCGTTGGTAGGCGACGTTGAGATCATCATTGACGATGACATAGTCATAGCGCCGCCAGTGCATGATCTCGCGCTTGGCGTCCTCCATGCGGCGGGCAACCAGTTCCGGCGTTGACCCTGGACGGCCCATAAGACGCGCCTGCAATGCCTCAATGCTGGGCGGCAGGATGAACACCGAGACCACATCATTGGGCATCTGATCGTGCAGCGCGTCGGCCCCCTGCCAGTCCACATCGAACAGGACGTCTTCACCCGCTTCGAGGCGGGCAACCGTGTCGGCTTTCGGGGTGCCGTAATGTTTGTCGAAGACATGCGCCCATTCGAGGAATTCGCGCCGCTCGATCATCCTGTGAAATTCATCGGGCGTCTTGAAGTAATAGTCTTCGCCGTGAACCTCATTGGGGCGCGGAGGCCGGGTGGTGGCGGAGATCGAAAGCTTCACATCGCCGAACTCTTCCAGCAGCATCCGGGACAGCGTGGTCTTGCCCGCGCCCGAGGGGCTGGAAAGCACCAGCATCAGGCCCCGGCGATTGCCCCGGTCTTTGGGATGTCCGCTATTCGACATTGGCCGATTGCTCCTTGAACTGGTCGATCACCCCTTTGAGGCCAAGGCCCGCATTCGTCAAATCGAGGCTGATGGATTTGGAGCAGAGGGTGTTGGCTTCGCGGTTCAGCTCCTGCGCCAGAAAATCAATCTTGCGCCCGGCCGGCGAGCC
The DNA here is from genome assembly GCF_000013025.1 of Hyphomonas neptunium ATCC 15444. Classification (NCBI taxonomy): domain Bacteria; kingdom Pseudomonadati; phylum Pseudomonadota; class Alphaproteobacteria; order Hyphomonadales; family Hyphomonadaceae; genus Hyphomonas; species Hyphomonas neptunium. The sequence goes on from NC_008358.1 coordinate 2,242,898, forward strand.
TGCACTGAGCAATTCGCGGCCCGTCTTGATATGCGCCGATAGACGATCCAACTCCTCGCGGACATCCGCCTTGGCCGCTGACAGGGCCACTTCGGCGGCATAACGCTCGGCGTCCACCCGCCCTTCGCGGTCCAAATCCTCAAGCTGTTTCGTCAATTTCGCGCGGATCAGCTCGGGCTGGCTCGCGGCGTGGGTCTCTGCCTCAGCCTTCAAGTGCTCCATTTGGTTGAGGAGATCACCAAGAAGACCCTCCAGTGAGGCGCCTTCAGATTTGCGTCCTTCGGCAAGCTCGTCGAGCGCCTGCGCGGCGCCAGTGGAGAGCAGCGCAAGCACCGCCTCATCCATTATATCGCGGGTGGAGCTTGATCCGGCATCGACGACGCCCTTTACCGACATCAGTGTCGCGATGGCTTCGGCGGAAAGCTCGCGCCCGGAAACCTTGCGCGCCGCCTGGGCGAGCTCCGAAAGCAATGCCTCATTGATAACGGCCGCGGCGCCCGATGCAGCAAGTTCAATACGCAGGCTGACCTGGAGCGAGCCGCGATTGAAGCGTGCTGCCGCCATGGCCTTGACCTCACGCTCGAGCTGCTCAGCGCCCGGCGGCAGGTTTACGCGTACATCCAGCGAGCGGCCATTGACGCTTTTGGCCTCCCAGGCCCACCCGCCCCAGCTGGCTTCGCCGGTTACCCGCGCGAACCCCGTCATCCCCGACAGTGTACCCATCAGTTTGCCCGCTCCCGTTCAATTTCGCCGCGCTCGTAAGCGCGGTAGGCCGCAACATTGCGATTGTGTTCCGCCAGGGTCTTGGCGAAGAGGTGCCCGCCTTTCCCATCTGCGACAAAGAAAATATATTCCGTTTCCGGAGGGTTCAGAACCGCTGCAATGGCTTCACGACCTGGGTTGCAGATCGGCGTCTTTGGCAAACCATCGATCTGATATGTGTTCCATTCCGTAGGCCGATCAATTTCGGAGCGATAGAGCGTCCGGCGCTGGCCTTGCTTGTTATAGAGCGGCTCACCTTTGGAAATGCCGTAGATGATTGTCGGGTCGCTCTGAAGGCGCATACCCCGCTTCATCCGCGTCGTGAACAGGGCGGCGATCTCGTCTCGCTCTGCGGCAATGCCGCTTTCCTTCTCGACGATGGACGCCAGGATAACCGCCTCATAGGGTGTTTCGAGCAGGAGGCCCTCCTGCCGCTCCGGCCAGAGTTCCGCCAGCACATCGGCCTGCGCCTTCTGAACCTTCTCGATCAGCGCCTGGCGTGTCATGCCGCGATGGAACATGTAGGTGTCGGGGAGCAGCGTGCCTTCTTCCGGCAACACTTCGGGCATCTCGCCTTCCAGTGTTTCATCGGTTTCGATGATGCGGAGAAGCTGCGCGGTCGTTCGGCCTTCAGGCAGAGTGATCTTGTGGAGAACCGAGCGGCCCTCAGTTAGAATGGCGAGCACAGCAGCCATGCTGATGGCAGGATCAAGAATATATTCCCCCGCCTTCACGTGCGGGATCTCGCTCTGCATTTCTTCGTCGATCCGGCTTTTCAGCAGAAGGATGCGGTCATCCTTGATGATGCCTTCCGCTTCCAGCCGCCCGGCAACAGCGGTCAACGTATCGCCCTCGGAAACCATGAAGACGACTTCTTGCTGCAAAGGACCAGGCCGGGTCATTTCATTGTTGAGCCAGACCCAGCCTGCGACGACTGCGGCCGCAGCAATGAATGCCAGTACAAACACCCAGGCGAAGAGCGTTCTCAGAAATCCCATGCAAACCTCTCGCTACGTGTCCCAGCGCGGAGTTGTAACCCGGTCAGGCGACTACAGAAAAGCATACTCCGCAGCCGGATCAGGCAATAAACGATATGTCACAAAGCTTGCCATGAGTCGCTGAGCTGTCAGGCGTTACTTGGACTTCGCATCCGGCCGATATGAAAGAACCGCCAGCCTGTGGGCCAGCGGTTCGTTCGTGTAACAGATGGCCAAGTGGCAGGATCAATCGACCTTGCGCAGAACCAGGGATGCGTTGGTGCCGCCAAAGCCAAAGCTGTTCGACATGGCTGCGCGAACGCGGCCTTTCTTGGCCTTGTGCGGAATGAGATCAAGCACGGTTTCGAAGCTCGGATTGTCGAGGTTCAACGTCGGCGGCATGACCTGGTCACGGATCGCGAGCGCGCAGAATGCGGCCTCGATCGCGCCAGCGGCGCCGAGCAGGTGTCCGACAGCCGATTTGGTTGACGACATGGAGATGTTCTTCGCGTGATCGCCGAACGCGCGTTCGACGGCGCCAGCCTCACCCTCATCGCCTTTCGGCGTGGAGGTGCCGTGAGCATTGACGTAGTCGATCTCGGCCGGGTCGATACCGGAATTTTTCAGCGCCATCTTCATGGCCCGATAGCCGCCCTCGGCGCCTTCAGCCGGCGCGGTGATGTGATGCGCGTCGCCGGTCAGGCCATAGCCCGCCACTTCAGCGTAGATCTTCGCGCCGCGTGCCTTGGCGTGTTCATACTCTTCAAGCACGAGCACAGCAGCGCCCTCACCCATGACGAAACCATCCCGATCCTTGTCATAAGGGCGGGATGCCTTCTCGGGCGTATCGTTGAAGCTGGTCGACATGGCCTTGGCGGCGCAGAAACCCGCAATGCCAAGTCTGCCGATCACCGCTTCAGCCCCACCGGCCACCATCACATCAGCATCGCCGTAAGAGATGAGACGCGCAGAATCGCCGATCGCATGCGCGCCAGTCGCACAGGCCGTAACAACAGAGTGGTTGGGGCCCTTGAGGCCATGCCGGATCGAAATCTGTCCAGAGGCAAGGTTGATCAGCGACGCCGGAATGAAGAACGGGCTGACCTTCCGGGGTCCGTGCTCATGCAGTGTGATCGAGGTTTCATAAATGGTCTCAAGACCACCGATACCAGATCCGATCATCACGCCTGCGCGTTCTTTTTGATCATCGGTTTCGAGCTTCAGGCCGGAATCGGCCAACGCCTCGTCTGCAGCGGCAATGCCGTACAGAATGAACTCGTCGATCCGGCGCTGTTCCTTGGAGGACAGCACTTTATCAGGATCGAAAGCGTGCTCATCGCCTTCTCCGCCGCCGCGGCCAGAGGCCCACGGAACCTGAAAAGCGATTTTGCACGGCAGGTCCGAAGCGTCGAAATTGTCGATCTTGCCTGCGCCGGATTTACCGGCAATCAGACGCTCCCAAGTCGCCTCCCGGCCATTGGCCAGAGGAGAAACAATACCGATACCGGTGATGACAACACGACGCTTCGACATGACAACCCAGCGCCTTAGACGTGGGCCTTGATGTGCGAGACGGCGTCACCGACCGAACGGATCGACTCTTGCACGTCATCAGGGATCTCGATGTTAAACTCTTCTTCGAAAGCCATCACGAGTTCGACGAGGTCCAGCGAGTCCGCACCGAGGTCGTCGATGAAGCTTGCGCTCTCAACAACCTTGTCTGCTTCCACGTCGAGGTTCTCGACTACGATTTTCTTCACACGTTCAAAAACGTCAGACATGAATACCTCTCTCGATATGTCTGATGACTGGTCCTTATTCGAACCATTGTGTTGCGCCTAGCACACACTACGGATGAGCGCCAAGCCCTAGTCTGATGCCCGACTGCTGGGCCTAAATCATTGCCATACCGCCATTTACGTGCAGCGTCTGGCCGGTGACATAAGCCGCTTCATTCGAAGCAAGATACACTGCCGCAGCAGCAATGTCGCCGCCCTGACCGAGCCTTCCTGTTGGAATCTGCCCCAAAAGCGCCGTTTTCTGGGCTTCCGGCAGGCCTTCGGTCATCGGTGATTCGATGAAGCCAGGTGCAATTGTATTGGCCGTGATGCCCCTTGAAGCGACCTCCTGAGCGATCGATTTTGTGAAGCCGATCATACCCGCTTTTGATGCACAATAATTTGTCTGGCCCGGATTTCCGGTAACGCCGACGACCGAAGTGATTCCAATGATGCGGCCATGGCGGCGCTTCATCATTCCCCTGACAGCTGATTTCGTCAGGCGGAAATAGCTTCCCAGGTTAACATTGAGCACATCATTCCAGTCCTCATCCTTCATCTGGATGAGTAGTTTGTCGCGCGTGATGCCGGCGTTCGCGATCAGAATATCCAGCGGGCCAATGGCCGCTTCCGCCTGCCCGACCAGCGCGTCCACAGCAGCCGGATCAGACAGGTTGCACGGCACGATGGCCGTTTCCCCCTTCAGGGTGGAGGCAACCTCCTGCAGGACCGCTTCGCGGGTGCCGGAGAGAGCCACCTTTGCCCCGCAATCGGAAAGCGCCTGGGCGATGGCGCGGCCAATGCCGCCCGATGCGCCGGTAACAAGGGCCGTGCGGCCGGTCAGGTCAAACATGCTCTATTTTTCCTTGTCTTGCCGCCAGTAATCCTTCGCAGGAATTCTCGGCGCCTGATTCTTCCTGTGCCGCCGATAAAGCTCGAGCGCGACGACGAGAACAACAAACACGAACACATAAGTCCTGAAATCGTTCAGCAGCAACGCCGCGAGCTCCATCATGATCAGCTCTCTTTGATGGCTTTGGCGAAGGCTTCCAGGTCCTCAGGGGTGCCGAGGGTGAAGCCGTTCAGCGATTTCTCGATCCGGCGTTGCATCACCGTGAGCACTTTGCCCGCCCCGGCCTCGCCCGTCATGGTAACGCCCTGGCCGACCATATACTGCACGCTTTCGGTCCAGCGGACCCGTCCTGTCACCTGTTTGACCAGATTCTGGCGGATCGTTTCAGGATCTGTGACTGCGCTGGCGCTGACATTGGCCACCAGGGGCACAGCCGGGGCCTTGATCTCGGTGTCTGCCAGCGCTGCCGCCATCGCGTCGGCAGCTGGCTGCATCAGGGCGCAGTGGAACGGCGCCGATACGTTCAGCGCCATAGCCTTCTTCACGCCATTGGCCTGCGACCAGACAATGGCGGCGTCAATCGCCGCCTTGGTGCCAGAGATGACAAGCTGGCCGGGGGCATTATCATTGGCAATGTCGCACGCGCCGCCAGTTTCGCGGCCCGCGGCGCAGGCAGCTTCAGCCTGGGCATAATCGGCCCCCAGAAGGGCCGCCATAGCGCCCTGCCCTGGCTGAACGGCAGATTGCATGGCATTGCCGCGGATGCGCAGGAGGCGCGCGGTATCAGACACACTGATCGAACCAGCCGAAGCCAGCGCGGAATACTCGCCCAGCGAATGGCCGGCGACAAACGCCGCATCCTTCGCTGAAATGCCGAAATGCGCCTCAAGCGCCCTCATGGCGGCCACGGAGTGGGCCATCAGGGCGGGCTGGGTGTTGGCGGTGAGGGTCAGCTCGGCAATATCGCCTTCCCACATCACGGAGGAGAGCTTCTGGCTGAGCGCCGCGTCCACCTCTTCAAACACTGCTTTTGCGGCAGGAAAGGCGTCGGCGAGTGCCTTGCCCATGCCGATTTCCTGGCTGCCCTGTCCGGGGAAAATGAATGCGAGGGTCATGTTTACCCTGTCTCCTGCGTTTTTTGGCGTGCGTAAAGCGCGTCCTCCCGGCATGCAAGCGCTTGAATTTTCCACAAGGATAGGCTTAAGAGCGCCTCTTCATAGTAAGGTGCGGTCCTCGACTATCCGGAATGAGCCGGTGAAAGAGGGGCCATCGTCAGAAGAGTTTCCCGCTCTCTGGTGCCGCATCTTCTTACATTTGGGAATGAAAACATGGCACTATACGAGCATGTCGTGATCACACGACCTGACATCTCGCCCGCCCAGGTTGAAAGCTTCATCGAAGAGATGACCACTTTCCTCAAGGAAAAAGGCGCAACTGTTGGCAAGACGGAATATTGGGGCCTTCGCAGCCTCGCTTATCCGATCAAGAAACAGCGCAAGGGCCACTACTCGCTCATCAACATCGACGGCCCGGCTGACGCGATCCACGAACTGGAACGCCGCCAGCGCATCGCCGAAGACGTGATGCGCTACATGACCGTCCGCGTCGAAACGCTGAGTGATGAGCCTTCGCCGGTTCTCTCTCGCAAAGAACGCCGCCGCGACTAACCGGCTGAGGGACAGATCACATGGCACAGAAAATCAACATCACGAACATTCCAGCCCGCCGTCCGTTCGGCCGCCGCCGCAAGGTGGACCCGTTTACCGGACAACACGCGCAGGAAATCGATTACAAAGACGTGAAAATGCTCCAGCGCTATATCTCTGAAAAAGGGAAAATCGTGCCGAGCCGCATCACGGCTGTAAACCTCAAGAACCAGCGCAAGCTTGCACAGGCGATCAAACGCGCCCGCATGCTGGCCCTGATTCCGTTTGAAGTGAAGTAAGGAGAAGACACCATGCAAGTCATCCTCCTTGAGCGCATCGACCGCCTCGGCAAAATCGGTGATGAAGTCCGCGTCAAAAACGGCTTCGCACGCAACTTCCTCATCCCGCAGGGCAAAGCGCTGATCGCCAACGACAAGAACCGCAAGCGGTTTGAAATCGAGCGTGACGCCATCGAAGCCCGCAACGCGGCTGCGCGTGACGCAGCTCAGACCGAAGCGGATAATCTCGAAGGCGCAATCTTCGTGCTGATCCGTCAGGCTGGCGAAACCGGTCAGCTTTACGGGTCGGTTACGGCCCGCGACGTTGCAGAAGCAGCTGAAGCCGCTGGCTACAAGGTCGACCGCGCCGCGGTTCGTCTCGACAAGCCAATCAAGGCAGTCGGCCTTTCCGAAGTCTCGGTCCGCCTGCACGCTGAAGTCAGCGTGAAAGTCCAGGTGAACGTGGCCCGTTCGACCGAAGAAGCCGAGCGCCAGGAAAAAGGCGAAGACATCGTTGCTGCGCTGCAGGCTGAAAATCAGGCGCAAGCCGACGAGCAGGCCGGCGAACTCGCAGCAGCCGCTGCCGAACGCGGCGACATGGGCGGCGACGAAGAGTAATCTTCGCTCCGGCCCAAGCCATATATTCCAAAACGGCGGCTCCTCGGGGCCGCCGTTTTTCTTTGCCCGGACTGCGCGCGGCGACTCACAGAAATTGCCCTGATCCTGACTCCATGAGTCGCAAATCAAACTCCGCTTGCTATAGTAAACGTTTGCGCCACGGGGGTGCCAATGTCTGAGCAAAAGCCGGGAAGCGGTTCCATCTCGCCGCCGAACAACCTTGCCGCCGAAGCCGCCGTGCTGGGCGCAATCTTGTTCGACAATAACGTCTACCAGTTCATTGCGGACATCCTCACGCCGCCTGACTTCTACGCGCCCGCGCACCGCGAAGTGTATGCGGTTGCGTCCAACATGATTCAGACCGGACGGGTCGCAGACGGCGTGACGCTGCGCGAATATTTCGAGCAGAAGGAAAAGATCGCCGAAATCGGCGGCGCCAAATATCTGGTGGACCTGCTCGACGCCGCAGCCTTCGGGCCGGAGGTGAAGGATTATGCGCGGATCATCCGCGACCTTGCCATCCGGCGCGAGCTGATCACGGTCGGCGGCACCATTCAGTCCCAGGCGATCATGCCGGAACAGGACGACACCGGCTCAAGTCTCATCAACAAGGCCGAGCGCGCACTGTTTGATCTGGCTGAACGCGGCAGCGCAGAACGGGGCTTTTCTAGCTTTGCCGAGGCGCTCGCCGAATCGCTGATCACGGCTGAAGCCGCGTTCAAGCGCGGCGGCAAAATTGCCGGCATCCCGACCGGCCTGCGCGATCTCGACAACCAGCTCGGCGGCTTTCACCGGTCCGACCTTCTCATCCTCGCCGGCCGCCCCTCGATGGGGAAAACGTCGCTGGCGACCAACATCGCCTACAATGCCGCCGCCGCGTACAAATACGAAACTCAGGAAGACGGCTCCAAAAAGACGATGGACGGCGCGGTCGTCGCCTTCTTCTCGCTCGAGATGTCGAACGAGCAGCTTGCCACGCGTATTCTGGCCGAACGTACCGGCATCAACGCCCACCGCATCCGCCAGGGCGATCTGACCAAGGCGGACTTTGAACAGCTCGTCGAAGCGACCTCAGAGCTGCAGAACCTGCCGCTGTATATCGACGATACCGGCGGTATTTCTATCAGTGAGCTGACAGCCCGCGCGCGGCGCCTTCAGCGCTCGGTTGGCCTCGACATGATCGTGATCGACTATCTCCAGCTCATCACCGTTTCGAGTTCCGGCGGGCAGGCAAACCGCGTTCAGGAGGTGACCCAGATCACCACTGCGCTCAAAGCATTGGCGAAGGATCTCAACGTCCCCATCGTCGCCCTGTCGCAGCTCTCGCGCGCCGTTGAGCAGCGCGACGACAAGCGCCCGCAACTCTCAGACCTTCGCGAATCGGGCTCGATCGAGCAGGACGCCGACATCGTGATGTTCGTGTTCCGGGAGGAATACTACCTCGCTCGGACAGAGCCCGCCGCCGATCCGAATGATCCGACATCAAACGACAAATGGAAAGCCTGGCGCTCGCGTATGGACCAGGTTTATGGAACGGCGGAAGTGATTGTGTCCAAGCAGCGTCACGGGCCGATCGGCACCGTGAAGCTCGCCTTCGATGCGAACGTCACACGGTTCGGTGACCTCGATAAATCGCGGATGACGGAAGATATTCTGGAGTAGGCTTAGTCCAGCCCTGCCCTCAGCAGGTCCAGCGCCTCTGCTGCAAACAGGCGCATGTTCGCCTCCCGGTCAGAAATGCCGGTCTCCAGCGTGCGCGAGACCAGAATGCCGCCCGGCCCAGCGAGCGCCACACATGTGTGCCCCGCCGCGTCGCCATACATATTGCCGGTAGGCCCTGAGGCGCCTGTTTCGCAGAGGCCCCAATCGGCCTCAAGCTTGGTGCGGATCGTCTGCGCCAGCAGGCGCGCGTAGGGTTCCGACGAGGAACGTTTGTCGCCCAACGCTTCGCGTGTCAGGCCCAAAAGCCCGCGGAAGGCCTGCGGGGTATAGATGACCCCGCCGCCCCGATAAAACCGTGACGCGCCCGGCGCGGCAAGTAGCGCAGCGGAGATCAACCCGCCTGCTGAAGATTCTGAAATCGCGACGGTTTCCCGCCGCGCCTTCAGGATGTCGCCAATCTCGGCGGCAAGAGGCAATAAAGTCTGCATGGCCCTACTGCCCCTTTGCCGCTGAAATCACTTGTTGCCGATCCACTCGAATTCCTTCTCGTCCCACCAGGGGAAGAAGCCGGGCATGCCATCCGACACTTTGACCGGATAGGTCGGCTGGCGCTTCTCGAGGAAGCTCATCACGCCTTCTTTGGCATCTGGTGTTTTGCCACGAGTATAGATGGCCGCGGAATCCACGATGTGCGCTTCCATCGGATGGCTCGCGCCCAGCATGCGCCACATCATCTGGCGGGTCAGTGCGTTGGAAACCGGCGCGGTATTGTCGGCGATCTCGCGGGCAAGTTTGCGCGCTTCGCTCATCAGGTCTGCATGCGGAACAACTTTGCTCACAAGGCCGCCCTTGAGGGCTTCATCCGCCGGGAAGACGCGGCCGGTGTAGCACCATTCCAGCGCCTGCTGGATGCCGACAAGGCGCGGCAGGAACCAGCTGGACGCCGCTTCCGGGTTAATGCCCCGGCGATTGAACACGAAGCCGAAGCGGGCCTTGTCAGACGCAATGCGAATATCCATCGGCAGCTGCATCGTCACGCCGATACCGACAGCCGCGCCGTTGATGGCGCCGATTACGGGCTTAAGACTTTCGAAGATGCGCAGGGTAACGCGGCCGCCGCCATCACGCTGAACGTCAATCGACTCGGTACGGCCCTTTTCGCCGTCGCCTGCGCGGGCGTCATAGTCGAACGTCTTGGCACCTGCAGAGAGGTCTGCGCCGGCGCAGAAAGCGCGGTCGCCATGGCCGGTCACAATGACGACCTTCACATCGTCATTGGCGTCGGTGATGTCGAAGGCTTCGATCATTTCGTACATCATGGTGCCGGTGAAAGCGTTCATGTTGTCGGGACGGTGCAGCGTGAGGGTGGCGACGCCGTCCTCGATGTCGAGAATGATTTCCTTGAATTCCTTGGGCCGTGCCATCGTCAATTTCCTCCAGTGATGTGTTTCCCGCCTGAGAAGGCCCTCCTTCCCTTAGGTTCGTCAAGCGCGCCGAGGTGCTTGACGCGGCAGCCCCCACCACCGCAGAACAGTCACATAACATGACGGAAAATACAGGAGTTGGTTGTCCATGTTCACACGCGCCCTCGCCACAGTTGCAACGGCCTTCATGATCGCCGGCGGCGCTGCGTCAGCTGAAACGGTTTACCTCACGGCTGGGCATTTTGTTGACCCCGTTTCCGGCGAAACCGTGCGGGACGCCGCTTTCGTGATCGAAGACGGGGCGGTGACAGGGCGCGGAACGAAGTCCAGCCTCAAGGCACCGCGCGGGGCAAAAACGGTGGATCTGGGCGCGGCGTATCTGATGCCGGGCTTCATCGACATGCACGTCCACCTGACCAGCGACGCGGAAGACGGGCCCTATTATTCCCTCAGCCTCTCGGATGAGCGCATGGCCATCAAGGGTGTGAAGAACGCTCGTAAGACGCTGCTGGCGGGCTTCACAACCGTTCGTAATCTGGGCGCCGAAAGCTATGGGGATGTGGCCCTGCGCGAGGCGATTGATGCGGGTGAAGTGCCTGGGCCACGTTTGCTCGTCTCTGGCCCGCCGGTTGGGATTTCGGGAGGGCACTGCTCGGATACGAACCTTCTGCCTTCCGAGTATCGCCTGAAGGGTGAAGGCGTTGCCAACGGCCCCTGGGAAATGCGCGCCAAGGTTCGCGAGAACATCAAATATGGCGTTGATCTCATCAAGACGTGCTCAACGGGCGGCGTCCTCTCCAAAGGCACGGCCCTGGGCGCGGCCCAAGGCACGATCGAGGAAATCGAGGCTATCGTGGAAGAAGCACATGCCCGCGGATTGAAAGTGGCCAGCCATGCCCACGGCACCGTGGGCATCCGCAATGCAATTATCGCGGGCGTTGATACGGTCGAGCATGGCTCGATCATGGACGAGGCAACGATCCAGCTGGCTGTGGAACACGGCACTTACCTGTCGATGGACATCTACAATACCGAATACATCCTCTCTGAAGGCGCTAAGAACGGGCTGCTGGAAGAGTCGCTCGCCAAGGAGCGCTCAATCTCGGCGCGCCAGCGGGCGAGCTTTACCGCCGCTGTTGAGGCGGGCGCGAAGGTCGTGTTCGGGTCAGACGCAGGCGTCTATCCCCATGGCCTCAATGGCAACCAGTTCTCGCGCATGGTGACGTTCGGCATGACGCCGATGCAGGCGTTGCGGGCGGGTACGTCCTTTGCGGCAGAAGCGCTTGGCAAGACTGGCGAAGTCGGCTGCGGTGATGTGGGCTGCAAGGCAGACTTCGTGGCCGTCAGCGCCGATCCGCTGGCCGACATGCAACGCCTTGCCGATGTGGAGTTCGTGATGAAGGGCGGGGTCGTCTACAAGCAGGACGGCGCGCCGCAGGCCCCGTCATTCTAGGGCTTTGCCATCATGGAGTTCACGCCCTTTCCCGATGTCACCGCGCTGGCGGCCCCCGTCTTCGTGGCGTCGGTTGCATGGGAATGGTGGGCAGTGAAAACCGGACGGGCCAAGGGCCGCTATGAGACGAAGGACGCCCTGGCGTCGATGTCGATGGGGCTGGGCAATGTTGTCGTCAATACGCTGACGGGCACGATTGCGCTCTGGATGATGATGCTGGCCTGGCCCTACCGGGTGGCGACCATTCCGTTTGCCTGGTGGAGCTTTGCGCTCTGCTTCGTGGTGTACGATCTGATCTATTACTGGAAGCACCGCTTCGCCCATCGGATGCGCTGGTTCTGGATGGAGCACGTTACCCACCACTCCTCGCAGCACTACAATCTGACGACTGCCCTGCGCCAGCCCTGGTTTGGGCCGTTTACGGGGCTGATCCTGGTGGGGCTGCCGCTCGTATGGATCGGTTTCCACCCCTATGTGCTGGCGCTGGCGGGCGGGCTGAACCTGATCTACCAGTTCTGGATACATACCGAGGCGGTCGACAAGATGCCCCGCTGGTTTGAGGCCGTGATGAACACGCCCTCTCATCACAGGGTCCACCACGCTACCAATCCGCGTTACCTCGACACCAACTATGCCGGCGTTTTCATCATATGGGACAAGATGTTCGGGACGTTTGTGCCCGAGCGGGAAGATGACAAGCCGAGCTATGGCATCGTCAAACAGCTATCGACCCACAATCCTTTCACCATCGCCTTCCATGAGTTTGGAGGCTTCCTGAGGGATTGTGCAAGCGACGGCCTGCGGCCGTGGCGCTGGATGGGCCGGGCGGTGAATGCGCCGGGCTGGACCCCTGATGGAGCGCACAATCGCTCCGTGGAGCTGAAGCAGGCATTTGTCGCGGCACATCCGGAACAAGCCGGACAGCCCGGATTGCCAGCGGGACTGCACGTGTCACAACCAGGACAAATCCGGACAAATCTGGACAAATCCGGTCAGCACTGATCCCGCCCTGGGCCTCTCATGGTTCCCCCTGGAGGTCAGGATGGAGCGCCCCGCCAGCCGGGCGCCGCCGCGAGGGCGAAGAAGCGATCCACATCAAGATGCGCCTCAAGACCGTCTGCCAGTTCATCCAGAGCGGCCTCCACCGAGGCACCATAGGCGGCGTCTGACGAGGCCCCTGCCCGCACGTTTTCCAGCCAGGCGGCGCGGAAGGCGTCTTGAGCGAATAGGCCATGCACGTATGTGCCTTCAACGCGCCCGTCCGGGCTGATGGCTCCATCCGGCCCTTCGGGAAGATGCAGGAACGGACGGGCAGCGTCTGGCCCCCGCGTGAGGCCGGCATGGATTTCGTAGCCCGAAACGGGAAGGCCGGTGCGGGCACACTGTCCGGTAACGGGGCGAACGGTCTTCTCCCCCTGCATGGTGGTATCGGTTTTCAGAAGGCCGAGGCCAGGCAGTTCACCGGCCGCGCCATCCACCCCTTCAGGATCGCAGAGCCACTGGCCCAGCATCTGATAGCCGCCGCAGATGCCAAGGATCCGCCCGCCCGTGCGCGCATGGGCGAGGATGTCATGATCCCAGCCTTGCGCGCGGAGGAACGCCATATCTCCTAGGGTCGACTTTGTGCCGAACAGGAGGATCACATCCACATCGCGCGGGATCGCCTGCCCCGGCGGGACGAAGAAGAAATCCACACTCGGCTCGGCGCGGAGAGGATCTGCGTCGTCAAAGTTGGCGATGCGTGACAGCATGGGCGCGGCGATCCGTATCCTGCCGCCACCGGTGGGCCGCATCTGCTCCAGGGCTACGCCATCCTCGGCAGGCAGCCGCGCAGCGGCGCTGAGCCAGGGGACAATGCCGAGGCCGGCCCAACCTGTCATCCGCTCGATGTCTGCCATCGCGGGCTCAAACAGAGCGGGATCGCCCCGGAACTTGTTGATGAGGAAGGCCCGGATCATGGCAGCGTCGGCAGGATCGATGACCGTTTTGGTGCCAACGAGCGCGGCGATGACCCCGCCGCGGTCAATGTCGCCGGCCAGAACCACAGGCACACCGGCCGCGCGGGCAAACCCCATATTGGCAATGTCGCGGTCGCGGAGATTGATTTCGGCCGGGCTGCCGGCACCTTCGACGATGACCAGATCAAACCGGGCAGTGAGGCGGGCGAAACTTTCAAGGACCGCGCCGCGCAGAGTGTCCCGGCGGGCCATATAGTCTGCCGCCTCAAGCGTCGCGGTCGGGCGGCCGTGAACGATGACCTGCGCCGTGCAGTCTGACTGGGGCTTGAGCAGGACGGGATTGAAATCCGTCTGCGGATCAAGGCCGCAGGCGCGGGCCTGGAGCGCCTGGGCGCGGCCGATCTCGCCACCATCCGCCGTTGCAGCAGCATTGTTGGACATGTTCTGCGGCTTGAACGGCGCAACGGAAAGCCCGCGCCGCGCAGCAAGGCGGCAGAACCCCGCGACGAGGAGCGATTTGCCGACATCGGAGCCCGTGCCCTGGATCATGATAGCGCGAGCGGTCATTTGAGGTGTTCCTTGGGGGATTGCGTGATGCAACTGCTAGCGCACGCGGCATCAATCCTAGCCGCCAAGCGGCGCAGGGCCGTCAATCGCGGCATGATCAGCCTACGACCTTTCCACTGGGCGGTGAGCGCGTGATGAAATGCCCCTTCACGCCTTCGGGCCAATTCTTGTAGGGCACGACGCCCTGCTCGCTGGCAAGGTAGTGCTGAAAATAGTCGAGGATGGCAGCGGCCGCTTCGGCAGTGGGTTTGAAATCGCCCAACACGTAGGAAATCTTGCCTTCGGCGCGCAGGTGGACCGCGCACCAGCGCTGACAGGCGAAAAGACACGGCATGTCTTCGATGGCGATGGACTCCGGGCGCCGCGCCGCTTCGGCGCGGATGGCTTCGGCGAGCAACGCTCCGCCGCTTTTGCCTTCTTCATTTTCCCGCCCGGTTTCCGTCAAGCGGCAGGTTGAGCAGACCACTATGGCGGCGTCAGAAGCAGGCTTGAGCATGGAGATGTCACTTTACAGGCCGAGGGATGAAGCTGGCGCGTGGCCAGATTGCGGGATCAAGGATAGCGGCGAAAAAATCAAGCACCCAGGCCCCTTTAACAAGACCGCGCTACCCGCATCCTGTTTTCAGATTTCCTATCCGAATATCAGCTTCTCTGCGAGGCGCGACGCTTTCTTCACTTCTTCCCGGCTGACAAAAATATTCTCAAGGCAGAGCATCGAAGGCCATATCGGCCCGTCACCTGCGACGCAGAACAAACCAGCCAGGAACAATCACGCTCACCGCCACGGCAATACCGGCGAATACATCCGGCAGACCATCGACCAGCAGGGCCCAGACAAGACCCGTGAAGCTGATGAGAAACAGCGCCAGAGGGATCAGGAAGACGCGGCGCAGCGGCAAGGTTCTGGTTTTTTTCACGCGGCAACCTCAGAGGTTTCCGTCTGGTTCGCGGCCGTGCGGGCGCTTTGGGAGCGGCGGGACAGCCAGAGATATATCCCGCTGGCGAGGATGACGATGGTGATCAGATCCAGCGCTGCCCAGACGAGTTTAAGCAGCAGGCCGCCATAGTCGCCAAAATGCAGAGGGCCAGAGAGAGACAACGCCTTCACATACCAGGGCATTTCACGCTTGCCGCCAAAACTGCCATCGGCCGCGCTGACAATAACGGGCGTGATCATATGCTCCGTCAGCGGCGTATCCCCATGCAGGAACACGGCATAGTGGTAATTCGTGGAAAAGCTGCTGCCGGGGAAAGCCACAAACTGCAATTGCATGCCGGGCGCCGCGTCCACCGCCTGTGCCACGGCAGAATCCAGCGACGTAAACGCCTCCGGCATAGGCTGGCCCTTATAAGGCTCGATCAGATCGGCGAGCTCGTGGTTTTTCCAGCCATCAATGATGGGGGTGGCAAGCGTGTTGACCACGCCGGTCACCCCAACGAGCAGAACCCATGCGAGTGTCGTGATGCCGAGAAGGTTATGATAGTCCAGCCATTTGAGGCGCTGTGACTGGCGACGCCGGACTGTGCCGAACTCCAGCTTCCGCATGAACGGCGCATACAGAACAACGCCGGACACCGTTGCGATAACGAACAACAGCCCCATGAACCCGAGAAACAACATGCCCGGCAATCCGAGGAACATATCCGTATGCAGCTGGAGAATGAACTCCATCACATTCTCGCCGACATCAGCTGGTGGCACGAGATTGCCGCTGGTCAGATCGTAGGATGCAAAAAACATCTGCGACCCCGGCGCGTCCGCTGTTGGCCCCGAGGTGACATTCACAACCGGCCGGTCGATGTCAAAGCTGAGGAAGATCGGCACTTCGCCGGGCCGGTTTTCAAGAGCGATGGACAGGATTTCATCCAGCGCCAGTGGCTCGGCGCCCGGATTGGCGGGGGCCCATTGCGAAGGGTTGAGGGCATCGTCGATCTCGTCATGGAAGATCAACGGCAGTCCCGTCACGCAGAGCATGAGCAGGAATACCGTACACAGCAGGCTGGTCCATTTGTGGACCCAGCTCCATGCGCGGATCGTCGATGCCTTCAATGCCGTCTCCTCTAGAAATCGACGGAGGCCGAAACCGTAAAGGTCCGCGGATTGCCAAGAATAAGATAATTGGCACCGGGGAAGCCGCCCGTAGAGGCCCAATACGCTTCATCCGAGACATTCTCAATCCGGGCCCGCAACATCACATCCTGCTGCGCAACCTGGAGCGCATAGCGGACGCCGAAATCAAGCCTGGCCCAGCTATCGAGATCTACCGTATTCGTCTCGTTTACATATTGCTCGCCGGTATAGGTAACACGGCCATCCACCGCTAAGCCCTCAATGCCGGGCACATCCCATTCGGCGTTGATGTTTGCCTGAACCTCCGGAACGCCGATCACGGTGTTGCCCTCGTTCACGCCGCCTTGTGTTTTGGAGAACTCCGCATCGATCAGCGTCAGGCCGCCGATCAAACGAACGGATTCGACCGGCTCTCCGAACACCGTCAGCTCGACCCCCTGATTTTCCTGCTCACCGGAAGCCTGGAAAACCTGATCCACAACAATGGCGTTCGGGCGGGTGAGCTGGAAAACGCTGGCGGTCATGCCGAAGCTTCCGGAATCATATTTGATACCCGCTTCCATCTGTTCGCCGGTAAACGGCTCGAGCACTTCACCCGCATTGAGGATCACCGTGCCGCCGCTGGTTGACGGCGCTATGGCGCCCGGCTGAAGGCTTTCGGCGTAGTTGCCAAACAGGGACATGCGGTCGCTGGCTTTCCAGACGAGCCCCACGGCCGGCGTTACCTTGCTATCCTCATAGCGTGAAAGTGCGGCGCCGGAATTATAGTCATAGGAAGCCGTCTCGATCTCCTGATGGCGCAGACCCAGTGTCGCCAGCAGGCGGCCATCGAGGAAAGACAGCGTGTCGGCGACGGCAATCGACCGGGTGCGCGCGGCTTCGGTTTTCAGGGGATCGCCCAGATCACCGCCGATGAAGAAGTCAGCCGCCGGTGGCGCCGCCGCCACGGGGTTGTAGAGGTCTGTGGCAAACGACGCTGAGAAGCTCGAGAAGGCGTAGGCATTTTTAGACTCAAGCTGGGTCGACGTGGCGGAGACGACCACCCGGTGGCCGATCGGGCCGGTCGGGAATTCGGCGCGCACGCCCGCATCGGCGGAGAATACTTCATCCTCACGCGTATTATCGAACCGGTAAGCGGTCATGCTGCCATCGGCAGCGGCATTGGGGTTTGCCAATACGTTGGCTTCTTCGCCCTGCCGGGCGCCGGCTGCTGCCCAAACGGTGACAGCATCTGTCACATCATATTCGCCGCGCACGACGCCGAAAAGCTGTTGCTCGTCCGTATACGTCCAGGGCTGGGCGAAGTTGGTGTCAGCGTCGGGCGCCTCGGGTACGCCAGCCAGCGGCGAGACCTGCGGACGCGGCGCATCGATCCGGTTGTCCTGATAGCCGACATCGGCCGTGAAGCGGAAGCGGTCGCCCGCATAGTCCGTTCCGAGCGACAGCGCCGTCAAGCTGCGGGACTGATCCGTCACGGACGTCTCCCCGTCGCGGAGCACCGCGTTGAAGCGCGCGCCCCAAGCCTCATCCGCGCCGAAACGCTGGCCCATATCCAGCGCGCCGAAGGCCTGGCCTTCGCTTTCATATCCAGCGGTGACGCGGCGGATGCCATCCTGCGGCGCGCGTTTGGGAACAAGGTTGATCGACCCACCCACACCGCTGCCACCGGGCGCCGCGCCATTGACGAAGGCGTTTGCCCCGCGAAACACCTCAACTCGCTCTAGCAATTCGGCCGCCACGAACTGGCGCGGCAGAATGCCGAATACGCCGTTTAAAGTGACGTCATCGGAATAGACCGGGAAACCGCGGATGACATAGACCTCCTGGAAATTGCCAAATCCTTTGGCCACACGAACAACAGGGTCGTTCTGCAAAACGTCGCCGACGCTTTCCGATTGCTGCGCGCTGACGAGGTCGGCTGTGTAGGCGGTGCCGGAAAAGGGCGCGTCCAGAAAATCCAGATTACCCAGAAGCCCTGCCCGTCCGCCGCGCGCAACCTGGCCGCCGGCATAAGCGTCCGGCAGCTCGACCTGAGACCCGTTGCCCGTCACAATCACTGTTTCCAGCACACGCTCCTGATCGGATGGCGGCGCTTCCTGCGCGAGTGCTGCGGCTGCGAGAGCGCAAAACGCGGTTTGAGTGACGAGTGTTTTCCAGATGACCGGCTTCATGTGTGAGGTTCCCAATTGGTAGAATCCCGTCTGTAATTGCAACTCATTTGCAATACAAGGGTGGGGGATGCTCACATTTTAATGCATGCGTCTGGATGATATTTTCACGTCCCGGGTAGGCTGGCGCGCAGCCGATGGAAGGGCACGCAGCTCAGATTTATTACCTGCCTGAACGTCTGACGGAGGTCACAAGTGGCGGAGAGGAAGTCCTTACCAGCCCCGCCCCAACCCGCATAATGCATTGTTTTTATTGGATTGTAAAAATCCACGTGCAGCAGTTTGTGCAGCAAAATGTGCAGCACTTTACAAAAGGTCGGC
The DNA here is from genome assembly GCF_000013025.1 of Hyphomonas neptunium ATCC 15444. Classification (NCBI taxonomy): domain Bacteria; kingdom Pseudomonadati; phylum Pseudomonadota; class Alphaproteobacteria; order Hyphomonadales; family Hyphomonadaceae; genus Hyphomonas; species Hyphomonas neptunium. Next base: position 2,261,434 of record NC_008358.1, read on the forward strand.
TTATGTTTCGGGATCAATCAGGTTTCCAAACAAATGCAGCATTGACGGTCATACGGCAGAGAAGTCCGGTGCTCTGTGACCCAGCCCCTTAATTTGGAGCTTCTGTCGCAACGGCGACCCACAATGCACAAGATCAAATTGCCGACGACAAATAATCGCCGCCCTGGCTGAACAGGAGCGAGTGTGCTGTCAGACGAATGCGAACCCGTCTCTGATAGTCGCGCGCGAGCGGGCCTCAGGCAGCGAGAAGCTCGCGCCATTCTAGAAGAGCGGCGTCGCATAGCAACTTGAACCTGGCTCTACTATCGATGTTTCTCTGATGATTGAAATGGTTGTGTACCGATGAATGGACTGAGGCGAACTTCTGAAGACTTCGCATTCGCCTGAAGCGCGACATTGCCCGCTCGCAGCGGCGAAAAGGTTGGTGCGGATTTTCAGCACGATTATTCAAATGGCGACTTGTTTCCTGGCGTTTCTCATTCCCTATCGTCTTCATCGCGGCGCGTTAAGAACGTAGCTTGTCGGTCACCACGACATGCGGATTGCCGTTTCGCTTCATCGCTTTTCTGAGGAATTTCAGCGCCGCAGACTTGTCCCGCTTTTTTGTGACGTACGCTTCCAGAACCTCCCCTTCGTGGTCGACAACGCGCCAAAGTTAGTGCGCCTCCCCGCGGATCTTCACGAAGACCTCGTCGAGGTGCCAGCGCCACTGCTTGACCCGGCGCATAGCCTCTGACCTCCGCTTACGGATCTTATCGGCGAAGTATGTGCCGAAGCGATCGACCCAAAGATGGACGCTTTCGGGGCAGACATCTATGCCCCGTTCGTGAAGCAGGTCCTCTACGTTTCGCGACGAAAGTGGAAATCGGACGTACATGAGCACGCCAAGCTGGGTAATCTCGGGCGAGGTCTTGAAGTAACGGAAGGGGTTCTGGCTCATTTTTCAAGGCTAACCGCCTCGACCGGCCGCCTCAAGTCCCGGTTCCGCTGACATCACCCCTTTCGAGATTAAAATCGTTGTGCGCTGAGGTACGATTAAACACGAACTTCTGAAGACTTGCATTCTCCGGAAGCGAGACAGCACACGCTCCCTTCGTCGCTCAATCAAGTGTCGGCATCGCAAACTGGCTACTCGCAGAGTTTAACTTTGGCCATCGCGTTGAAATGGTCTTGAGGCGGGTGAAAAATCGCACCCCCTCTTGGCCGTGCATGTGGTGATCCCCAAACAGGGACCGCTTCCATCCGCCAAAGGAATGATAAGCGACCGGCACGGGAATAGGCACATTTACGCCAACCATCCCGGCGTGCACATCCCGAGTGAACCGTCTGGCGGCCTCTCCGTTCGCCGTGAAGATTGCTGCGCCGTTTCCATACTCATGGCTGTTCAGGAGAGTGATCGCGGCATCCAAGGTCTGACAACGCATAAGGCTGAGAACGGGGCCGAAGATTTCTTCCCTATGGACACGCATCGACGCATCCACCTTGTCCAATAGCGTCGGACCAATGAAATACCCATCTCTGGTTTCCGCAAAGCCCCGTCCACGACCATCCACGATCACCTGGGCGCCTTCTTCTTCTCCAATCCCGACATAGGATGTGACCTTGTCCAGGTGCGGCTGTGAGATGAGTGGCCCCATTTCACTCTGCGGCGCATTGCCCGGCCCAATCTTCAGATTGGCAATACGGGCTCGCAACGCCGGAACCAGTCTTTCTGCCACTTCGTCACCAACGGCGACCGCAACAGAAATTGCCATGCACCGCTCTCCGGCAGATCCATATGCGGCCCCCATCAGCGCATCGGCAACGTCGTCAATGTCCGCATCCGGCATAATGACCATGTGGTTCTTTGCGCCGCCGAGCGCTTGCACCCGTTTGCCACCCGCCGTTCCGCGCGCGTAGATCGCCTCAGCGACAGGCGTCGACCCGACAAAGCTGATCGCCTCAACATCAGGATGATCCAGGAGCGCATCGACCGTCGGCTTGTCGCCATGAACAACGTTAAATACGCCAGCGGGTAAGCCCGCATCCCTCAGCAAGTCTGCCAGCAGCATCGTCGCGGAGGGTGTCTTCTCGCTCGGCTTGAGAACAAATGTATTTCCGCAAGCAATCGCCACGGGAAACATCCACATCGGCACCATTGCGGGAAAATTAAACGGCGTAATTCCGGCGCACACGCCTAAGGGGAAACGCAGGCCATAACAATCCACCCCCGTCCCGACACTGTCAGATGCCAGGCCTGTGAGTATGTGCGGGATGCCTGTAACGTATTCGACAACTTCAAGCCCACGCATGACCTCGCCCATAGCATCCTCATGGACTTTGCCGTGTTCTTCGGTGATGAGGCGCGCAAGGTCGGCCTGGTGCTTTTCGACGAGATCGCGGAACCGGAACATAATACGGGCACGCCGGATCGGCGTTGTCTCCGACCAGGCAGGGAAAGCCTTGCTGGCCGCCTCAACGGCAAGATCCACTTCGCTGCTGGTCGCAACCGGAACTTGCGCCACCTGGCGGCCAGTCGCCGGGTTCATGACAGCCAGGCAATTAGCGCGCTGGCCCGGCAGCTGTGCACCATTCACGAAATGCGAAATGTCTCGCAACATGATAATCCTCTTGAATAGCCCGAAATGGGGTTGTGACGACAGTTTCAGTCCAGCCTACTGGGCCATCAGAGCATAAAACCCTATCGTCAGCACAATGATTACACTACCCACTACCTTTGCGTGACGCCACGGAGTTATGTCGACATCGTGGGTATATTCGGCCTTGTAAATTTTCTGCGCTGGCGAAACGAGACCCACCACGAGCATGAATATTACGGACACTGAGAAAATGAGGGCCAACAAGTGAAGGAAGTGAATATCATACGGCGTTCGGAACAGGTCACGCAGGAATGCCTGGACCGGCCCCTCAAAAGCAAACACCAGCAGAAAGAACAGGACCGGGCCACCGATCAGCACCACCTTGGCAGCAAGAGCGGGAACCCGCCGCGTAAAGAACCCCAGCAGGATGACTGCCAACATGGGCCCGAAAAAGGTCGCATTTATCTTCTGCAGATAGTTATGAAGGCTGCCAGACGTGTCGATTAGCGGCGCGGCAATCATCGCCGCCAACGCCAGCACAACACTGCATACGCGCCCTGACAGAACGATACGCTCTCCGGAGGCCTCTTTGTTGAAGATAGATTTATAGATGCCCTCGCTGAACAGCGTCGCCGAACTATTGAGAACACTGTTAAACGTCGACAGGACAGCACCAACCATGACAGCAGCAAAGAACCCGACAAGCCAATCAGGCAGCACAGCCTTTACCAGCATGGGATAAGCCTGCAGATATTGATCCTTGGAGAGATCATCCTTGAATAAGTAGAATGCGATGATGCCGGGAAGGACAACTACTGCCGGACCGAGGAGCTTAAATCCCGCAGCGATTAGAACCCCTTTCTGTCCCTCCTTCAGATTTTTCGCGCCCAGCGCCCGCTGAACAATCGACTGGTTGGTGCACCAGAAGAAAATCTGGTTTACGATCATGCCTGTGAACAGAACGCTGAAGGGCAGGAAAGAGCCGGGCTCATCGCCTGTTACATCGAATTTTGGCTTTTCGGCAGTGTATACGGTTTCAAGCCCCGCCATCGGGTTGCCGTCCCCGATCATCCAGAGCGCCAGCGCGGGAATAAGCAACGCTGCGATCAGAAATCCGATACCGTTCACCGTGTCGGAGATGGCAACGGCCCTCAATCCTCCGAACACGGCATAAATTGATCCAAGCGCGCCAATTCCCCACACCAACATCCATTTGACCAAGTCTGGTGATAGACCCGTTTGTTCAGAAATGTCGAAGAGGCTGTCGATTCCGGTTGCACCAAAAAGGAGCACAACCGGCAAGATGGCGACGACATACGAGAAGAGGAAAATCAGGGTCGCTATGGTCCGGGTCTGCCCGTCATACCTCTCAGCGAGGAACTGAGGAATCGTGGCAAAGCCGCTCTTCAGGTATCGCGGCAGGAAAAAAAGTGCCATCACCACCATAGCAATTGCCGCTGTCGTTTCCCATGCCGTTACGGCAAAGGTGTGATTGAATGCATCGCCGTTAAGTCCGATGAGGTGTTCCGTCGAAAGGTTCGTCAGCATCAACGATCCCGCGATGATCCATGCTGTCAGCGATCTCCCGCCGAGGAAATAGGCGTCCGAGCTGTCCATTCTGTGCCTGCGTGTTGCCAGATACGAGATCAACGCAACAAGGGCGGTGAAGAACAGGAAGGTGGACACTGTCAGGAACATGGATTTATCGTGGCCTTGCTGTCGTTCGCGGCATAAGTTGCCGTATCTGTCCGCAACCCGATTGTTAGAACGTTTTTTTCATAATTTAAATAGTTGATTTTTCTGTTTCGTGTTTTTTATGTGACCGGCATAGTAGGTTGACAGACAGCGGAGGAATTCAAAATGCGGACTCTATTGCTTCAAACATTTGGAAAAGGTGCGTTACTCAGCCTAACATTCGTGTTGCCAGGCTGCGTTCAGCCCCCTCCTCCCGCTCCCGATTCCGTCGCCGAAAAAGAGGCCGCTGCCTCCGAGCAGCCCAACATCGTACTGATTTTTGTTGATGATATGGGCTATGCAGACATCGGCTCTTTCGGAAGCCCCATCGCCCGCACACCCAATCTCGACCGCCTGGCAATGGAGGGACAGAAGTGGACGAGCTTTTACGCGCCTGCGCCGGTATGCACTCCGAGCCGCGCCGGCCTGATGACGGGGCGGCTGGCCGTCAGATCCGGCATGGCTGGCTTGGTACAGGCCCGTCATGTGCTCTTCCCAACATCAACCGGCGGTCTCCCGCAGAGTGAAGTCACGATCGCCGAATTGCTCCAGCAGGAAGGTTATGTTTCGGCCGCATTCGGAAAATGGCATATGGGCCACCTTCCAGAATTTTTGCCTACCTCGCATGGCTTTCAATCCTATTTCGGCATCCCTTACAGTAACGATATGAATATGCCTGGCGGTGGCGAAACACCTTGGTCGATAGATCTCTTCTTTGAGCCACCTAATATTCAGAACTGGGACGTTCCCCTCATGCAGGATGAGGAAATCATCGAACGTCCCGCCGATCAGTTCACCCTCACCCAGCGTTACACGGAACGCGCAATCGAGTTCATGGAAACCAGCCACGCGGAAGGCCAACCCTTCTTCCTGTACCTAGCCCACAACATGCCGCACACGCCCCTGTTCACATCAGAGGGCTTCACCGGCGTCAGCGCAGGCGGCGCCTATGGGGATGTCATTGAAGAACTCGACTGGAGCGTTGGCGAAATAGTCGACGCTCTTAAGGACATGAAGATAGAGAAGAACACGCTCGTCATCTTCACCTCGGACAATGGCCCATGGCTGGCGATGAAAACCCATAGCGGATCAGCCGGCATGTTGCGCGATGGCAAAGGTACAACCTGGGAAGGCGGTATGCGTGTGCCCGCAATCTTCTGGTGGCCCGGACAGATTGCGCCGCGCACCGTTACCGATCTTGGGTCAGCGCTTGATCTTATGCCGACATTCGCGGCCATTTCTGGCGCCCGTCTCCCGGAAGACCGCGTGTATGACGGGTTCGATCTCAGCCCTGCCCTCTTTTCTGAGGGGAGCAGCCCGCGTGAAACACTCTACTATTACCGATTCACGGACGTTTTTGCCGTTCGCAAGGGCAAGTATAAGGCGCATTTCAGCACCTATGGCGCCTTCGGTGGCAGTGGCCGCACCGAACTGGAAACGCCTGAGCTTTATGACATTGAGGCAGACCCAAGCGAGCAGTTCAACATTGCCGCGCAACACCCGGAGATCGTCATGGAGCTGAAGGTTCTGGCTGAGAAACAAGCCGCAAGCGTCGAGCCTGTCGAAAACCAGTTGGAACGCTATCCTCCGGGCGAAAAGCGAGGCGAAGAAGGTACGCGCCCATGGACCGCGGATAGCGAGTAGTCGTCCTTCGCGAAACTGAAAAAAAAGCCCGCCCGGACTGATCAACTCCGGGCGGGCTTATATTTGATCTGAAAGCGGCGCGCCTAGTCTTCGGGCCAGAATGCGTTAGCCCGCTGCCTCAGCGTATCGGCTTGCACCGGCAGGAGTAGCCCTTGTTGGCTCAACGTTTCAACAGACCTGTTCCAGGCTGCGATAAAGTTCCCGCGGCTTCCATGGAGTTCAACCAACCGCGCCTTATCGAATAGCTCAGACCGGCCCAGCAGGTTGGGTTGGGGAAGTCCGGCTGTATGAACGCCGACCGCCACTTCAACTTCCGGAGGCCGGATTCCGCCCTTCACATTTCCCAGTTCATCCGTGACATAGGAAGGCCCCCGGCTCGTCATCTCGACCTCAATCGGTTCAAATTTAGCCGGGGCTTCGCCCGCGCGAATCCATTTGACCAAAGCGCGGATGCCCGCATCCTTCACATAGTCCCACTCAACAATGTTTCTCCCACTATCGTCCTGCGACGGAATACCGTCACGGGCCACGCTGAGCTCTTTCTGCTCTATCGTCGAGGGCGGCGTATGCGGCGCCCCGGCAACTTCCCACAATCTGAAACTGTCAGTGTCAGTCTGCCGCGCCGGATAGTGCATCACCGCTTCGGCCTGCGTATCTATGACAAGAACAGGGACATCTCCCCGGTCGGCGATCTGGCTCCAGCGCGCATTTTTTCCACCCCCAGAAAAATCGAAAAGCTCGGCGGACGAAAGCTCCTCAGGAGAGGCAAGACCGAAATGAGCGAGAAGCAGAAATCCGTCAAAGACCTGCGTATGCGGGTGCACCCCGTTGATGTAAGAGGCAAGCCGCCAGGCCGACTGCGAACCACCAACGGCGATCACGGTATCGGTCTTGAGCCCCCCCAGTGGGCCAGCCTGTTCGCTCGCCGAGCGTTCAAGCGCGCTCGATACGGCCTTGGTGTAAATATCATATGAGTAGGCGTCGCCGGGATGATCCAGCGATCCGTAACGGGCCGGATCCCATTGCTTCAGTGAAAACTGCTCTGTACCCGGTCTTCCGTAGATCCCCATCGCTTGCGCTGATACGCCCATCCACGCATAGCCGCCGAGAATTTCTTCGCCCGAAGGCCCGCCGTTCTCAAACCCAGCCGAAACATTCTGCCAGTGTGCGAGCAGGACGCCATTATAGTCCTTCGGATCGGCCGGGCGGAGCACAAAGATCCGCGTCGTAAAGGGCGCCGTATCAGCCACTTCGGTTTGCCAGCCCCCATCGAAACGCGCTTGCGCCCCCTCGACAAGCTTGAAGGAACGGGCATCCCCCGAAACCAGATATTCCTCCATAACGTAGCCAAGTGCGTCGAGGTCAAGAACCGGAGCGCGGTAGATCCACCCCTTGTCACCGCCAGTCATCGGCCCTGTCATGGCGATCTGTTCCACCGCCGGAGCTGGCGCAGGCATCTGCGTACAGGCGCTCACCCAGGACAGCGCGGCGATAACGGGGGCACAGGCCTTGAGGATTTGGCGCCGGCCGAATACGTTTTTCATGTCTCGTTCTCCGATAATCAGAATATTTTGCTCTGGGCAGGTACGCCACCCCTCCACTCACAGCCATCGAATGCAAAAAAAGGGTGCCGCCTTAGAGGCGGCACCCAGTCTCGCCGGACGCTGGGAGGAAACGCACCAGATCGGCCCTAGAAGTTGGCACCGAACCGGATACCGACGTAACGCTGATGATCGCGCGGCACATACTGGAAGGTGAAGCCGCCGAACAATCCGAGTTGCGAGATCGATGTCACATAGTGCTCGTCGAACACGTTGTTGACAAAGATTGAGGCATTGTAGCGCCCATTCTTGTCTTCAACGCCGATCGCCGCATTGACCATGGTCCGTGCTTCACCCGTGGCAATCGGGGACTGATCCAACGAAAACAGAATATCATCCTGCCAGTAACCGCTGGCCTGAATAAATCCGTCAAACGGCATCGCCGCCAGAGGTACCGTCTGGCGACCAAAGAAAGTCAGGCGCAAATCGGGCGAATAGGGCAGATCCTTACCTGCAAGGTCTTGGACACCATTGACGCAACCATCAGCCACCGTCTGGCCCGCATAGCACGGTCCGGAGGGGAATGTATCAATCGTGGCATCAATGTAAGCCAGACCCAGGCTGATATCGGTGAGATCGGTCGGCCGTGCCATCAACTCGGCCTCCACGCCCTGGGTCGAGACGTCACCAGCGTTGATCAGTACAGTGGCGATCTCACCCGGCAGCTGAGCCTGAGATTGGAAATTGTTGAACTGGGTATGGAAAGCAGCAAAGTTTGCGGCCCATCTCCCACCCGGAGAGGTAAGCTTCAGGCCAATTTCATAGGCGTCGGATTCTTCTGCATCAACTGGCTCTTCGCCTTGAATTGACGCAAAATCAATCGTCGTCGACTTACCCTTGTAACCGCGAGAATAGCTCGCATAGGCATTGGCATAGTCATTGAAAGAATGCCGTATACCGATGTTTCCGACGACTGCTGTGTCGCTAACGCCCCCCGTGAAATCAGCGAGAATTCCTTGCACACCTGTGAGCGGCAGATCGCCAGGAACAAGCACATTCGTCGGATCACGGAATGCCACCCAGTTGACCTCTTCTGTCAGAAGACGCGCGCCCCCAAACAGGGAGGTCTGATCATTGAAATAGTAGTTCGCGCTGGCAAACGCCGCATAGTAGTTGTTCTCGACGCTTCCATCGAACTGCCCGGACTGGGCGATCATGCCGCCAGGCGTCATAAGTTCCAAACGCCGCTCAAAGTGGCGCTCCAGATCGAGATGGTAGGCAAAGGCCCCGATAAGGAAATCGAAATTTCCAAGATCGGGCGATGCGAGGCGAACTTCCTGAGTGTATTGGTTCAGATTGATCGTGCCGCTGTTGAGGTCGAAAGTCAGGAGGCCACCTGGGAGCGGGTTTTCATTGGACAGGCCATCAACGTCCAGGTTGTTGGCAAAATCCCAAGACCGCCAAGCCGAAATCGAGGTCAGCGTGAAGTCGTTGTCGAAAGTATATTCCGCCTTGGCTGAAAGGCCCGCCTGCTCGGTCGTTGCATAGCTGTCGGCATTCGCGCGCAAGGCGGTATTTTCCTGCCCCGGCACCACGGGAGCCAATTGCGCCAAGTAGGCTGGATTGTTGGCCGTGCGCACCGTGACCACAGGTTCGGAGTCAGATTCCCGGTAGTCGCCGATGAGCGTCAGCGCCAGACGATCGGTAATGTCGAACTGCAATTTGCCCCGCAGACCCCAGCTATCGCTGCCGTTGGCGCGCTCACCCGTGGCAACGTTCCGGAGATGCCCGGCATAGTCGTTGGTAAAAGCGCTGACGCGAAAGCCGACCGTATCGGAAATGGGTCCCGACAGAGTCCCGCGCACAGCATAGGAGCTGTCTTCCTCTGCAAGTTCCACATCGAAGCCACCGGTCAGCGTTTCGGAGGGGCCTCTGGTCGTGACCGACACGACACCTGCCGAGGCATTCTTGCCAAACAATGTACTTTGCGGCCCACGCAGCACCTCAACGCGCTGTACATCTATCAGGTCCTGAAACCCTTGGCCCGACCGTGCCATCAAGACATCATCAATCACGATTGAGACTGAGGGTTCGACAGCTTGAGAAAAGACCGACGTGCCCAGGCCCCGGATGCTGACGGAGCTGTTTGATTCGTTGTTGCCTTTAAGAAGTGTCAGGCTTGGCGTGAGGTCCGAAAGAGCATCCATCGACCCCGTGCCGGTCGATTCCAGTAGGTCGCCAGAAACGACCGAAACAGCGACGGGAACTTCCTGAAGTGTCTGTTCGCGCCGGGTGGCTGTGACCGTCACAGTCTCCATTTTCTTCTCGGAGTCCGCCTGCGCAAAGGCCGCAGGCGCAATGCCCGTTACGCCAATCGCGCTGATAAGCGCGAGACAAGAAACACTTCTAGCGTGCAAAAATTTCATGATTTTCCTCCCATGGTGAAGCCTGTTTCCTGCAACACCTGCTGAAGACGTTCCTCTTTCGGGACACGGAGGAAGTCAAGCAATTTTTCGTTTTTTAGAAAAATGAAATTTTTCGTTCATTCAGATGTGTGATATATTCCGGCGAGACGCGTCTTCAAAAGAATATTCCAGAACTGGAAAATCCATGTTACCGAGCGTGCACCATGCCAGCTAGCAACGCAGATGAGCTCAGGCTCCAGATAAAAAGAGAATATGAGGGCTTTAGCAAACAGCTGAGGATCGTGGCCCAATATATACTCGACCACCCAAATGAAATTGGCCTGGAGACCGTTACGGTCGTCGCCGAGCGCATGGGTGTTCAGCCCTCCACGGTCGTGCGTCTCGCCAAAGTTTTGGGTTTCGATGGCGCCTCGCAACTTCAGAAACTGTTCAAGGACGAAGTCGTCAACAGCGCTGGCGCCCTCGGCTACAAAGAACGCATCCGCCGGTACAAGGCGCCGGCCAGCAACGCAAAATCCAACCACGTATCCAGCGTGCTGGACGAGGCGCTCGAATGCGGCATCCTCGGCCTGGAAGATCTGCGCCACTCGATGAACGCAAGTGAAATCGCAACTGCCGTCAAGCTCATTCAGACAGCCAGCACAATCTATGTTGCCGGTTTCCAGCGCTCCTTCCCCGTGGCTGCGTATCTCTCATACGCCCTGCAAAGACTGCGCAAGAACACGATCTTCATTGATGGTACGGGCGGCCTTTACGAGCATCAGATCAGCTTTGCCAATAAGGACGATCTGCTGATTGCGATCGGGTTCAATCCCTACTCGGATCAGATCGTGGCGACGCTGGACCAGGCCAAACGCAACAAACTCAAAATCGTGGGAATCAGCGACAGCCACGTCAGCCCCGTCGTGTCCGGCGCCCACGCACCCTTCATCGTTCACGACCCGGTGGTCCGCGGTTTCCGCACCCTCACATCATCGATGACTTTGGCGCAAGCGATCGTGCTTGCCTACGCCTTCAGCGACACAAAGGCCTGATCCAAGCTACCACTTACCGAGGGAAACGGCAAAATAGAGCCCGGCCGCCGACCGCTCCCCATTTTATTTGCGAGATCTGATTGAAATATATTTTGCACTTGAATAAGAATTAGAAAATTTTTGCAATAGGACTATTCAGTGCATGACTGACCTTCGCCGCACACTTGATGTGATTACAATCGGTCGCGCGGGCGTAGACCTCTATGGACAGCAGGTTGGTGGCAATCTGGAAGATGTTCACTCGTTCGCAAAATATCTCGGCGGATGCCCGGCCAACATCGCGGTGGGCGCCTCCCGGCTCGGGCTTCGCTCTGGAATTATCACGCGGGTCGGTAGCGATCATATGGGACGTTTCCTGCAAACCGAGTTCCAGCGAGAGGGTGTCAATACTGATGGCATTGTTACAGACAAGGAGCGGCTAACAGCGCTCGTGATTCTCGGAATTCAGGATGAAGACACTTTCCCGCTCATATTCTACCGGGAGAACTGCGCCGATATGGCTCTGTGTGAAGCCGACATCGACACCTCATTCATAGCGCAAAGCCGCAGCATCCTGATCACCGGAACTCATCTGTCGACGGAACAGACAAGGGCCACATCCCGCGCAGCCATTACAGCAGCAAAAGCAAGCAATTGCAGCATCATCCTGGATATCGACTACAGACCCGTCCTCTGGGGACTGACATCGCGGGAATTGGGTGAGGAACGCTTTGTTTCTGACGCCAAGGTCACAGCCACCCTTCAGGAATTCATCCCGGCGTGCGACCTTATCGTCGGCACCGAGGAAGAACTGCACATCCTGGGGGGGACGACTGATACCATCGCGGCGATGCACGCTATTCGCGCCCTCTCGGACGCAGTGATCGTTTGCAAACGCGGCGCGTTGGGCTGCAGCGTCTTCCCGGAAACGATCCCCCAAACTCTGGATCAGGGCATCTCTGGTCAGTCGTTCAAGGTTGAAGTGTTCAACGTTCTAGGCGCCGGCGACGCCTTCATGAGCGGCTTCCTGAGCGGCTGGCTCCACGATAAACCACTTGAGGAGTGTTGCCGCCTTGGCAACGCTTGCGGCGCGATCGTGGTCTCGCGCCACGGCTGCGCCCCGGCTATTCCGACCGCAGAAGAACTCGCCTGGTTTCTGGAGAATGGTTCACCGCATCTGGCTCTGCGCAAGGACGCGGCCCTGGAGCACATTCACTGGACCACAACCCGCAGCCCCCGCGAACGGGATCTGGCAGTCTTCGCCATTGATCACCGATCCCAGCTAGAAGCCATCTCGCGGGAAGCCGCCGCCCCGCTTGAAAAAATCTCCGAATTCAAATCTCTCGCGCTCAGCGCCCTCCAGATGATGGATGTTTCTGATGTGGATCTTGGCATCCTATTGGACGGTCGATACGGAAGCCGGGCCTTGGCTACGGCCAGCGGCCTGCCAATCTGGGTCGGCCGGGCGGTCGAACTGCCAGGCTCCCGGCCGCTTGACTTCGATAGCCAATCGACCGTCACGGGCGAGATGCTGGAATGGCCCCGGTCCCAAGTCGCTAAATGCCTGTGTTTTTATCATCCGGATGATCCTTCCGAGATCAAAAACATTCAGGAGCGCCGAATTCAGGAGGCCTTCAAGGCCAGCCGGGAAACACAACGAGAATTCCTGCTCGAAATTATTTGTTCGCAAAACGGCGCTCTGGCCGACACCACCGTCAGCTCCGCCATGCGTCGCATTTATGAGCTGGGTGTCTTTCCTGACTGGTGGAAACTCGAAGCCACCGCCAGCGCGCAAAGCTGGGTGGAGACATCTCGCGTGATCGACGAAATGGACCCGAGGTGCCGCGGAATCCTACTTCTGGGACTTGCCGCGCCCGCCGAAGACGTGGTGGCATGCTTCAAGGTTGCCGCCGCCTTCCCCCTTATTAAGGGATTTGCGGTTGGCAGAACAATATTCCAGGAGCCCGCGCGGCAATGGTTTAAGGGAGAAATCGACGATGGCGAAGCCGTTTTCGCCCTCCGCCGCAATTTCAGCCAGCTGATTGACGGTTGGCGTCAGTCCCGGCAGGCGCCCTGAGCGAGAGGACACTGACGGATGGAAACGCTTAACCTGACAATGTCCCAGGCCCTGGTGCGCTATCTGGCCGCCCAGTATATGGTGATTGACGGGGAAGAAGTTCCCTACTTCGCCGGCGTCTGGGCGATATTCGGGCATGGCAATGTCGCCGGTCTCGGTGAGGCGCTTTATACAGTGCGAGACGAACTTCCAACCTACCGCGCGCACAATGAGCAAGGCATGGCGCACGCCGCGATTGCCTATGCGAAAGCAAGCTTTCGCCGCCGCGCGATGGTCTGCACATCATCCATCGGCCCCGGCGCCACGAATTTCATCACGGCGGCCGCACTCGCGCATGTGAACCGGCTGCCGGTGCTCTTCCTGCCTGGCGATATATTTGCAAACCGGCGGCCAGACCCTGTCCTTCAACAGATCGAAGATTTCCAGGACGGCACGGTGAGCGCCAATGACTGCTTCCGGCCGGTCTCTCGCTATTTTGACAGGATCACGCGTCCCGAACAAATCCTGACGGCCCTTCCCCGTATGATGTCAGTCTTCACCGATCCGGCTAGCTGTGGTCCGGTATGCCTGTCTCTTTGCCAGGACGTGCAGGCCGAAGCGTATGACTACCCCGCCTCCTTCTTCTCCAGACGCGTCTGGTCCATACGGAAACCAAATCCCGATATGGCCGAGCTGGAGGCTCTTATCGACGCCCTGAAAGCCGCCAGGCGGCCCCTGTTTGTTGCAGGCGGCGGCGCGCTCTACAGTGGCGCCTCGCAAATCCTCAGTGAGCTGTCGGCCCGGCTCGGTATTCCAGTCGCCGAAACACAAGCGGGCCGTAGCACACTTCCCGCCTCCCATCCCCAAAACCTAGGCGCTATCGGAGTGACCGGAACAGCGCCCGCGAATGCAGCTGCCGCCGAAGCAGACCTTGTCCTCGGGATCGGAACGCGGCTGCAGGATTTCACCACAGGCTCCAGAACGCTGTTTTCCAGCCCCGGCCGCAAACTCTTCCAGTTGAATACCGCGCCTTATGACGCCTCGAAACATGGTGCTGCTCCAATTGTTTGCGACGCCGCCCGAGGCCTTACACTCTTGGCTGAAGCCCTCGAATCAACAAGCATTGCCGCAGACTGGATCACCCTAAATCAAGCGCGCAATCAAGATTGGCGCGCGGCGGTCCAATTGGCACTCACCGATATCAACCAACCAGTACCGAGCTATGCAGATGTGATCGGAGCCGTAGACAGGTCGTCAGACGATCAGAGCATAGTCGTTTGCGCCGCAGGCACATTGCCCGGAGAGCTCCACAAGCTCTGGCGAACCGACCGTATTGGCGGGTACCATATGGAGTATGGCTACTCCTGCATGGGTTATGAAATCGCTGGCGGCATGGGCGTAAAAATGGCCTGCCCTGACAGCGAAGTATACGTGATGGTGGGTGATGGCAGCTATCTCATGCTCAATTCCGAGATCGCCACTTCGGTCATGATGGGCCTTAAACTCATCATTGTACTTCTGGATTCTGAAGGTTTCTCCTGCATCAACCGGCTCCAGCGCTCGACGGGTAGCGCAGAGTTCAACAATCAGATGCGCGATACGGTTCACGACACGCTTCCGGTCATAGATTTTGCCGCCCACGCGGCGAGCCTTGGCGCAATTTCCGAACGGGTAACCAGCGTTGCCGAACTTGAAGCAGCGCTCGCCCGGGCGCGGTCAGCCCCGGCCACAACCCTCATTTCCATTGCGGTCAATCCCGACGCAACGACAGATATGGGAGGCCATTGGTGGGATGTCGCCGTCCCGGAAGTCTCGGGAAGCGCGGCTGTCCGTGAAGCCTTTGAAGCCTACCGCGCTGCCACACAAAAACAATTCGTAGACTGACAGGAGTAACTCATGCGTTTCGGAGCAAGCCCGATTGCCTGGTCAAATGACGACATGCCAGAACTCGGCGCAGACACCTCACTGGACACCTGCCTGACAGACATCCGGGAGACTGGCTATTCAGGCGCCGAACTCGGCCGGAAGTTTCCGCGCAACAGCCAAGCGCTTCTGCCGATCCTCAAACAACACCAGTTGTCCCTCGTCGGCGGCTGGTATTCCGGTCACCTGTTGACACGGTCTGCTGCTGAGGAAATCGAGGCCCTTCAGGACCACATGGCGCTTCTCAAGGCCTGCGGCTCGGAAGTGTTCATCTTTGCCGAGTGCAGCAATGCCATTCACGGCAGCATGGATCTGGGCCTATCCCAAAAGCCATACCTGAGCCCACCCCAGTGGCGGGAGTTCGGAACGCGCCTCACCGAAGTGGCCGATTACATTGCGGCGCAGGGCTTCCGGTTTGCCTATCACCATCACACAGGGACCGTGGTAGAAACCAGCACTGATCTGGAATGTTTCCTTGCTGAAACTGGCCCATCCGTAGGCCTCACACTCGACACCGGCCATGCGTTCGTTGGCGGCATTGATTGCCCGGATCTGATCCGGAAACATCCCGGCCGCATTGCCCACGTACACTGCAAGGATGTGCGCCTTGGCATCTTTGAAAACATCCGGCAGAACGACGCCAGCTTCCTGACGGGCGTGCTCGCTGGAATGTTTACCGTCCCCGGCGATGGTGACATCGACTACACGCCCATCTTCGGCGCATTGGCAGACATTCGCTACGACAACTGGATCATAATCGAGGCCGAGCAGGATCCCGCCAAGGCCGATCCCCGGACTTATGCGAGCATGGGCCTCGCCCATGTGAAAAACTGTATCGAGCGTAGTTATAACAAGGACAAAGTGGAGTCGGCTGATGCCTGATCTGCGCGTCAAAAGCGGGACACCAGCCAGCGATGGCTGCGTCCTATCTATCACCCCCGAATCGGCAGGTTGGGACCATGTGGGCTTCGCTGTTCACAGGCTCGAAGAAGGCAAGGGTTTTGAATCCGCCGCCTCATCCCGGGAAACCTGCCTGGTCATTCTGACCGGCACAGCACGCGTCTCCGTGGGAACCGAAGTCTTTGCGCACCTTGGGGAGCGCAAAACCGTCTTTGAGGGTCCGCCGGCGGCGGTCTACATTCCGGCAGGCGAACGCTATTCCGTCACCGCAGAAATGCCGCTTGAAGTCGCCGTCTGTTCGGCGCCCGGGGGCGGAAATCATCCCGCCCGCGTCATTGCACCTGGCAGCATTGAGAAGGAAATCCGCGGCAAGGCCGCTAACACCCGCTACGTGCAGGATATCCTGTCTGACCGTGATCCGGCCCACAGTCTCCTGGTCGTTGAGGTCATCACGCCGGGCGGCAACTGGTCGAGTTATCCGCCCCACAAGCATGACACCGACACACTCCCTGAAGAATCCGCGCTGGAAGAGACCTATTATCACCGGCTGAACCCGCCCCAGGGCTTTGCCGTACAGCGTGTGTATACTGACGACCGCAGTCTTGATGAGACCGTGTCGGTAGAAGATGGCGACTGCGTGATGGTTCCCGCCGGATACCACCCCGTCGGGGCGCCTTATGGCTACGATCTCTACTATCTCAACGTCATGGCGGGTGCGAAACGGAAATGGGTATTCCGCAACGATCCCGCACACGAATGGATCATCAAGAAATAGCGCGCCCGGGCCAGCGACCTGCCCGCCCTCCAAACTTCCCAGATCAATCGGCATTCAGGACCATAGCATGACGCGGACTTACAACATTGCGCTAATCGGCACGGGCTATATCGGAAAGACCCACGCTATCGCCTATCAGGGCGTCAATGTCGTTTTCCCCGAGACACCCCGGCTCGTGAGAAAGCTGGTCATAGACATCAATGAAGAAGCCGGACGCACCTTCGCCAACCAGTTCGGGTTTGAAGGCTTCTCTACCAACTGGCGGGACGCCATCACGCGCACCGATATCGACATCGTCGCGATTGCAACCCCGAACTATCTGCATGCGGAGATGGCAATTGCTGCCTTGGAGCACGGCAAGCATGTCTATTGCGAAAAGCCCCTGGCCGTCACGGTCGAAGACGCCGCCGCCATGGCTGCGGCCGCCGCCCTTTACCCTGGCCGGACGCTTGTCGGTTACAACTATCTCTGCAACCCGATTGTTCAACTCGCAAAGCAGCTCATATCCGAAGGCCGGATCGGCAAGCCCCTCTTCTTCCGCGGCGTGAATGACGAAGACTATATGGCCGATCCGCAGACGCCCCACAGCTGGCGCTGCGAACGCCACAAGGCTGGCCCAGGCACCCTGGGTGACCTCGCCACTCATCTTATCAGCATGTCCGAGTTCCTTATGGGCGAAATCACGGACGTTTCAGGTCATCTGTACACGGCACACACAACGCGTCCCTCTCCATCAGATGTCGAGGTGCAGCTACCTGTGGAGAATGACGACATCGTCTCGATGGTCGTATCCTACAAAAGCGGCGCGCGCGGCGAACTCTCCTCCAGCCGTATAGCATGGGGCCGCAAGAACCGCCTCGCCTTCGAAATTCATGGGGAGCGAGGTTCGATCCTTTTTGATCAGGAACGCCTTAACGAGCTTGAACTCTACTCATCGGGCGGCCCGGCCCATAGCAACGGTTTCCAGAAGATCCTGGCCGGCCCTGCGCATGAGCCCTACGGCGCGTTCATCAAATCGACAGGTCACCAGCTAGGCTTCAACGACCTCAAGATAATCGAAGTGCGCAACCTTCTTGTTGGCCTCGAAAGCGAAAGCCGATCCTATCCGGCATTCGAGGATGCCCTACGCGTCGAGCAGGTCATCAACAGCGTCCTCCGCTCAGCAGACGCCGGCCAATCAGTAAATATCTAACCTTTCGCCTGCGGTGCTTGAGACAGGAGCTGAGTGACACCATTCGGAGAATAGCGGCTGTCTGCGGCAGCAACACGAAGACGGCAGCCTCGCGCCAAACCCCGCCTGTTTGCGGGGTTTTGTGGTCCCCTAACGGAACTGTCTCAAAGTCTGAAAATGACTGGCTGCGGAAGGGAGTCCCCGCCACTTAATTTCCGCACAACGCTTTGTTTTTATTTATCATTATGGAGTCCTTGCGCTGCATTTTGTGCAGCAAAATGTGCAGCAATTTTTTTATCATATGTTTAGGGGCTAGGTCTGCCTGAAATCGTTTGTGTTCCAGACTCCATCAATCATGCCGCGCTTGTCTTCGGTCACGCATATCTCTGATTTACATTCCTAAGAACGAGGCCTGCCCAGGGTTGGGGGCCGCATCCCACCACAAGGACGTGGGGCCTAGGAAACATGGCATCGCCTTGTATGCGCGCACTGCTCCCAACCCAAATCCGAGACCCAATGCATTATCCGGAGGTATAGAGCAGCCCAACGTATGCATAATTTAATTCCTGAACCGCACTCCAAATGCCGCCGTTGCCAAGGCGCCCAGTAACAAAGAGATGCAGGCACGATGATCTTGGGCGTTGGCATAGCGCTTCACACCGAAGGCGGGATTGAAATCATTCGACCCACCCAGACGACGCTCATCCGGTAGTCCAAAAATAGCGAACAGGGCGTCATTGGCTACAGGCGAAGACCGCTCCCCATTGGTCCCGCATCCTCGGCCGGCGCCAATACTCCGCCACACACCGCTCGGCCTCAGATAAAGTGGATGTGCAGCAAAATGTGTAGCGAAGTGACATCAGCGCACGAAGCAAGCACAAGAATAGACAAAATACCCAATAATTTCAAGGTGTTATGTGAGAAATCTGGCGGAGAGGAAGAGCTTCTCCGCCCATATAAAAACCTCTTAATGCTCTGTTTTATTTCACTATTTTAGATTTTATGTGCAGCAGTTTGTGCAGCAAAATGTGCAGCAGTTTATAGATACTCGGTTTGTTGGGCGGACCTTACCAGTAATCGGTCGCATGAGCGGACTAGTTTTAATCGTGCCCCCTGCCCTGATCCTCGCAGAGATCTGATCCGCTGGCCGAAGAGCCTGACCGGCGATGAAATGCCGATCACTTTGATGAAGAATTCAGAACAAAGCCGCCCGTCAGGAACAAAAACTGTCGGGATTTTCGGCTCTATCGGCCCGGATAGGAGGACGGTCAAAAGCCGCGGGGTGAACCAGTCTGATGGAGCACCGCTCACGGGCAGGACAATCACGCCGTACATTACCCGCAGAGATCGGATTTCCGATTGTCCCCTCAGTATACCTCATCCGTCATGGCGCGTGATCAATGTTCGGTGGCCGAGTGTGCGATTATCGCGATCGCCAAGCTGTCGGATTTGTCAGTTTCGAGCCAGCCATGAGACAGCTTGGCGGGCTATGATCGATAGTGGCGATGGCAGTTTACGGTTTGATTGGCGACAAATGATGGCAGTTTCACCGGGCAGTACTCCACCTCCGGGCCTCTCTTCAATCTCCTCTTACCGGTTTCCAGCGCAAGACGCCCCCTCCACCACGGCGTCAAGCCCCGGCTCGCCCGGCGACATTGAACATGCGCTCCGCGGCCTATGGAAAGTCCCGGCACTCCCGCCGCCCCAGGGCTTTCAAACGGCGACAGCGCTTAATGATGCCGATAGCCTTCCTGTCCAGAAACATCACCGGCGCATCTGTTTAGGCGCCCTGATCTGCGCCGGGCTTCTATCGTCCTGCACAACCGTTGGCCCGGATTATACAGCACCTGATAGCGACAGATATGTCAGCACGGATTTTGCCAAAGCGGCGCCTTATGACGATGCCGCGCCCTTATCCGACTGGTGGACGGCGTTCGAAGACCCGGTGCTTGAAAGTCTGATCAAGCGGGGCTTCGAAGAGAACCGCACGCTCGCCGCCGCGACCGCGAACCTCCGCCTCGCACGCGCCGATCTCGGGCTGGCACAAAGGGCGCGTCTGCCGGATGACACATTGGAGGCCAGCTATCTGGAAACCCGGCAATCATCAGCCGCCTTCACGGGGATCGCTGACGACGCGCCCCCGGGTACCGAAACATTCGGCATACCGAGCCTCAGTGTCGCGGCCGGTTGGGAGGTCGATCTCTTCGGACGTGTGGACCGCCTCATCGAGGCGGCCGATGCGCGCGCTGGCGCCGCTGAGGCCGCATTGGCGGACATGCAAATTGTCATCGCCACCGATATCGCCGCAGCTTATCTTTCAGTACGCGGACTTCGGGACCAGCGGGATGTCGCCCGGCGCAATGTCGAGAACCTTCGTGAGACCTCTGACCTCGTCCGAGATCTGCGCGATGTCGGACGGGTGAGCGATCTCGAATTGGATCAGGCACACGCCGAACTGGCGCTGACCGAAGCTTTTCTGCCCGCGCTCAACGCCTCAATCACGGACGCGGAAAATCGACTCGCCGTCCTGATCGGCGCCACGCCCCAGGAGATCGGTGCCTATCTTGCCGACGACAGCCCGCTGGCTATGATCAAGGCGCCAATCGCAATCGGGGACCCTGCAGCGTTGCTGCGCCGACGCCCGGACATTGCTGAACGCGAGCGTCTTCTGGCAGCGGCGACGGCAGGCATCGGGCTCAACATCGCCGAAGCGTTCCCGCGGATCAGCCTGCTCGGAGAAGCTGGCGTGCGATCGGTGGGCATTGATGATCTCCTCTCGGAGCGTGCGCTCAATTTCGCAGCCGGTCCCCAGCTTGCCTGGTCCGTCACCGGACTGATCCGTGCGGGCGACCGCGTGCGCGCCGCGCGCGCCTCGGCCGACGCGGCTTTTGCGATGTATGAGCAGACGGTGCTGCAGGCTCTGGCCGAAACCGAAACGGCCCTGGAAAGACAGTCGCAGCTCCAGGCGCGGAGCACGCGCCTTGAGGAAGCCCACGCAGCGGCGACCTCAGCGGCGGCGCTCGCGACGTTCCGATTTGAAACCGGCACGGCGGATTTTTTGAATGTCCTCGACGCCGAGCGCGTTGAGCTCGATACGGCCAACCAGCTTGCGGCGGCGCGCAGCGAAGTCGCCCTCGCGCAGGTGGCCGTGTTTCGGGTGCTTCGCGCAGGCGCGCCATCACCGGTAGCGCCTTCAGACAGGTGAGGTATACTTGACCCCCAGCCTGCCCTCAGAAGCCTGCGAGGGCGCCGGACATCACGCCCATGAAGATTTTGATTGTTGAAGATGAGCCGAAAACGATTGCGTATCTGCAGCGCGGCCTCACTGAGCAGGGCTATGCCGTTGATACCGCCGCGAACGGTGAAGACGGGCTGCATCTTGCGCTGACCGGCGAATATGACGCCATCGTGATGGACGTCATGATGCCAGGACTTGACGGGGTCTTGGTGCTTCAATCGTTGCGCATATCGAAAGATACACCTGTTATCTTCCTGACCGCCAGAGACAAGGTCGATGACCGCCTGCGCGGACTGGGCGCGGGAGCTGACGACTATCTGGTGAAACCCTTCTCTTTTCTGGAGCTGGTTGCACGGATTCAGGCAATCACGCGCCGCGGCCGGACCCGGGAGACCACCCTAATCCAGGTTGCCGATCTGCATATCGATCTGGTGTCGCGACGCGCCATCCGCGGCGCCCGGAGGCTCAACCTGACGGCGCGCGAGTTCTCCCTGCTGGCAGCCCTCGCCCGCCGCCGCTCTCAGATCGTTTCCAAGACCGCTATTGCCGAACTCGTCTGGGATATCAATTTCGACACGAATACAAATGTGGTCGAAGTGGCCATCAAACGCCTGCGGAGCAAACTCGAAGAGCCAGGCGAAATCAGGCTCCTCCATACGGTGAGGGGTATGGGATATGTGCTGGAGCTACGCGAGGAAGGCGGGCTATGAAAGGACGCTCGATCGCGCTCCACCTTGCCGTGATGTTTGGTCTCTCGGTCGCCATCGTCTCTTCGGTCGCTGGCGTTGCGATCAATATCTTTCAAGCCGACGAATTGCGACGCCACAAGATGGAGGAACTTACAGGTCGGTACGCACTCGTGGAGCGGATCGCCGAGTCCCTGTCCCGCGATGACTGGGACATCATGATTGACAAGCTGCGGGCTTTCACGCCGGCCGATGACAGTTTGAGGTTTATTATCGAAAGCCCGGAGCCTGCGTTCGCGTATGGACTGGATTTTCTCGAGGCGGCGCAGTTCGACAGGCCCGAGGAAGGGTTCGGGACCGCCCGGACACAATCGCGGCCCTATGTGACTCTGTCGCGATACATCGAGCCGCTGGGTACGCGGCCACGTGTACGCCTGACCGTCGCGCTCGGCACGTCCGATATCGAGCAGGCGCAGGCCGTCCTCGCGATCGGCGTCGTCGTGATTTCAGCCCTGGCGATCCTTGCCGTCTCCCTGCTGGGCTGGCTGATCGCGCGCCGCGGTCTTGCGCCCGTGGGCGCGCTCTCTGCACATGCGCGGCTGCTCGGGGAAGGCGATCTCTCGCAGCGGCTGCCGGCCGAGCGCCTGCCGTCAGAACTGGAGGGCCTGGTTTTCTCTCTCAACCAGGCGCTGGGCCGGGTTCAGACGACGTATCAGAAACTTTCCGCCTTTAACGCCGATGTCGCTCATGAACTGCGCACACCGGTCAGCAATCTGATCGGTGAAACACAGGTTGCGCTGTCTCGCCAACGCTCCGCGAGCGATCTGGAGGCGGTTCTGCAATCCAATCTCGAAGAGCTGGAACGGCTGAAGTCGATCATCAACGACATGCTCTTTCTGGCGCGCGCCGATGAGGGAGACCTTGCCGGAAACCTGATCGATTGTTCGCTTGCGGAGGAAACACGCAAGAGTGCAGACTTTATGGAGCTCGCTTTCGAAGAGGCGGGCACGGTCCTGGAGATATGCGGCGACGCCCGCGCCCGGATCAACCAATCGCTCTATCGGCGTGCGATCACGAACCTGCTCGACAATGCAATCCGGCATGGGACGAATGGTCATGTGGGTGTATCCATCACGGAGCGGGGGGGTCAGATTGAAATCACGTCTGAAAATGACGCAGCGCCCCTTCCCCCCGACGTCCTGGACCGGCTGTTCGACCGGTTCTTTCGGGGCGATCCTGCCAGGACGGGCAGCGAGCACACCCATGGGCTGGGGCTCGCCATCGTCAAAGCAATTGCCAGGATGCATGGCGGCGAGGTGTTCGCCCGGCAGGCGGCCGGCCGGATCCGGATCGGATTGACCCTGCCGGTACGGTGAACACAAAGCCCCGACAAACGCGTTCGCCAGGCGCCCCATGGGCCCGACGGCCGGGGCCCTGCAAACCGCGCCGCGCGGTGTACCTTTGAACCCGGCAGCCCATTATCCTGCCGCCTCCTCTGGCGCCAGCTGTTTACCCCGCTTTGCGAGTTGCAGAACTGTAACGGTTAGAGACGGGAGAAACGTCAGCGTAACAACGATCATCCCGAGGATACCGAAGAGCACGATAGCGCCGACGCCGCGATAGAGTTCGCTGCCGGCGCCCGGAACCAGCACCAGCGGCAACAGACCGACAATGGTCGTCACGCTCGACATGAGCATCGGACGCAGACGCGACGCGACCGCCTCTGCCACGGCGCGGCGCGGATCGGCGCCGGCGATCTTCATATTCTCCATCGCGCGGTGAACAACCAGGATCGGATTGTTCACGACCGTGCCCATGAGGATCAGGAAGCCAAGCATGGAGATCATGTCGAACGACTGACTGATCGCTGGCAGGCCCAGCGCAGGAAGAAGGGCGCCCCCGGCATTGAGAAGCGTCAGCCCGACGATGCCGCCCGCGAAACCAAGCGGGATGGTCGCCATAACGAGCAAGGGATAGCCCCAATGGACGAAGATCGCGACGAGGAGGAGATAGACGATGAGGATCGCGACGGCGTAATTTTGCAGCAGCGCGCCCCGGGTTGCGTCCAGCTGATCAGCGGCCCCGGAAATATCGAGGGTCACCGAGGCGGGTATTTCGCCGGCGGCGCGCATCTGCGCGATGACGTCTTCCTCGACGATGGCGACCCCCCTTTCCAGCGGCACGGATCGCGGCGGAATGATGTTCAATGTCACGGTCCGGCTGCCGTTGACCCGGCGGATGGCGTTGGTGTCCACCCGCTCGGCGACCTCTGCGATCGAGGAAAGCGGAATGATCGAGCCTTCGGGTGTAAAAAGCTGTAGCTGCCCCAGCCCGTCGGGATCGGCCGATTGCCCGGCGTCACTGAAAACGAACATATCGATTTTGCGGTCGTCGCTATAAAACTCGTCCACAAAGGCACCGTCCGTGAGCGCCGCGACACTGAACCCGATCTCTTCGGCAGAGAAACCAATCTCGGCGGCGCGCGCCCAATCGGGACGTATTTCGATCATCGGCTGCGACAGGGACAGAGTTGCTGGATCGGACTGGATCATCGGATCTTCGAACACATCCCCGGCGCGGCGGAACACGGTGCTGGCGACCGCATAAATGGTTTCGAGGTCGGGCCCTGAGACATCGACATTGACGCTGCGGGTGCCGCCGTCATTGGAGGTGATAATGGATCCGCGGGTGGCGAAGGCGCTCATACCGGGATAATTTTCATAAATCTCCGTCACTTTCCGTGTGAGTGCATCGATGTGACCGGGCGCCTTGGTGGTCGCCATCATCCAGACACTCTGTGAGTGTGCGGTGATAATCAGGCGCCCGATCGCGGGGATCTCCGCCTCGCCGCGGGAATAAGCGTCCGGTGAGGCATCGAGATAAGGGGTCAGTTCCTGTTCGATTTCGAGGGCAATCTCCTCCATCCGGGAGAGATTGTAGCCGGCCGGCGCGCTCATGATCGCGAAGATCCGCGCTTCTTCCCCCTCTGGCAGATATTCCGCCGGCGGTGTCAGGGCAAAGAGGATCCAGGCGCTCAGGCCTGCCGAACCGAGCATACAGGCGAGCCGGCGCGCCGTTGTCGCCGTCAGGCTTTCAACAGCGCGCGTGATCCATCCGTACACACCCGCGCGGTCTTCTGACACGAATTGCCCGGCCGGGACCTGAGGGGTCTGGCGGGGCATCAACCGCGCGCCGAGGGTCGGCACCAGGGTCACAGAGACCAGCATGGAGGCGAGGATTGAGCCGGAGATGGCGAGCGCAACGTCTGAATAAAGCTGGCCCGCCTCCTGTTCGATAAAAAGGATGGGCAGGAAGACCAGGATCGTGGTCAGGGTCGAGGCCACCACGGCGGGCCACACATCCCGAACGCCTTCAATGGCGGCGCGAAAGCGGTCAAGGCCACGCCGCCGCGCCATATCGATGCTCTCCAGCACGACGATGCTGTTATCGAGCGTCATACCGATGGCAAAAGCGACGCCTGCCAGCGAGATGACATTGATTGTCCGGCCCGCAAGGAGGAGGCCGAGAAAGGCCGCGATGGTACAGATCGGAATCCCGATCACCCCGATCAAGGTCGCCCGGCCTGATCGGAGAAAAAGAAACATGACGAGCGTCGCGAGCGCCGCGCCAAGTCCGAGATTGGTCCAGACATTGCGGACGGACGCTTCGACATAGCCGGAATCGTCAGTGATCAGCGTCATCTGCAAGCCCGCCGGATCGAGGACATCGGCATTGATCGCCGCCATTTCTTCGCGCACCGCGCGGCTGACCGCGATCACATTGGCGCCCGACTCCCGGCGGAGTGACAACAGACGGGCCGGGCGTCCCTCATAGAGGAGAATTTCGCCGGGCTCATAATGGGCGAGCCGGACGGTCGCGACATCCGAGAGACGGACAATCGCCTCTTCGTCGCGCGAGAGAATGGTCGCCCCAATGTCGTCGACGTCCTCATACCGCCCGACGGTTCTCAGCAGATAGCTTCGCTTGCCGCTTTCGAGATCACCGCCGGAAACATCCCGGTTGCGAGCCGTGATTGCGTTGCGCACATCAGTCAGGCTCAAACGACGCTCGGCAAGGCGTCCGGCGTCGAGGAGGATCTGCACCTGCCGGGCCGGGCCACTGATTTCGGCCTGGGAGACACCGGCAACGCGTTCGAGCCGTCGGCGGACGTTCCGGTCCAGGAAATCGCCCATCATGTTCATATCGAGCGCGCGCGGATTGCCAGGCAGGGGGGCGAGCCGGAAATACATGAACGCCTGGTCCGAGAAGGACGTCGCATCAACCCGGGGCTGGTCGACATTCAGAGGATAGGAGGGAACCTGGCTGAGAGCATTGTTCACCCGGATCAGGGTTTCGGTCAGATCGACGTCATGGGGGAATTCGAGTTCGATCATGGCCTGCCCGGCCGACACCGACGATACGAGTCGCTCCATGCCCGGGATCGTGGAGAGAAACTCTTCCTGCTCGAGCACAATCTCGCGCTCAACATCCTGGGGCGTGGCGCCGGGCCAGGTCGTCAGCACCATGATCGTCCGGACTTCCATATCCGGGATCATCTGCACGGGTATCCGGACCGCTGCCGCGACGCCGATGATGCACAGGATCGACAGGATCACCGTCATCAGCGTTCCGCGTTTGACAATTGCCTCAAACATGTAGGGGGAATCCTTGCTCAGCTAGGATGACAGAGAACGGACGGCTGTATGCGTCAGGATGCGTTGCGGACAATTTCCACGGCCTGTCCCGGCTGAAGGCCCTCATTGCCCTCTGTGACGACAGAATCGCCGTCGCTCAGCCCGCGGCGGACTTCCACCCGGCCCGCAAAAGCGCGACCGGTTACGATATTGCGCTCCTGCGCGGTCAGGGCGCCCCCGGCACTGACCACGACCCAGGCGGTCGTGCGCCCGTCGGGATGACGGATCAGCGCATCGCGCGGAATGACAGGATGGCGATTGCCGGTGGGCAGATGCAGGGTCACTTTCGCCGACAGGCCCGGCATCAGGGCAGCATTTTCATTCGAGACGACGATCCGGGCAAGAAAAGTCCGAGACCCCGGACTGGCGACAGGCACGGCGCTGAGGAGTGTGCCCTCAAGGGCGCTGCCCGGTTGCGCGTCCAGACGGACGGTTGCGCGCGCGCCGCCGGCGAGGCGCGGATAGAATTCCTGCGGCGCGGCGACATCGATCCGCAGCTGGTCGAGATCCACCAGCTCGACCACCGGATCACCCGGCTCCACCCATGCCCCGGCTTCGGTAAAACGCTGAGCAACGACCCCGGCGAATGGCGCCCGGATCTCATGCATGTCAATCAGCAGCGCCTGTTCGCCGGCTTCGGCTCGCAGACGTTCCAGCACAGCCCGATCCGTCTGGACCTCGGTCTCCAGCGTGCCGCGTTCGTCCTCGGAAACCGCGCGCCGCTCGGCGAGCCGGCGCGCCATCTCCAGCCGCCGTTCGGCGTCTACAAGTTCGGCTTCTGCCTGTCGCATGGCGGCCTGAGCTTGCCGGGAGGCAAGGCGCGCGCGCCGCGCATCGAGCGTCGCCAGCACACCCCCTGATGGGATACGATCGCCTTCCTCGACTTGAAGCTGCGCGATCTTGCCGGCGATTTCGGACGAGATCGGCGATCGTCGCGCCGCAGTAACGGTGCCGGTGAGCGTCAGTTGCTCGACAATCTCCTCGGTTTCGACCGCAGCGACGCTGACCCGCGCAGCGCCGGACTGCGCATAAGCCGGCAGCGCGCTCAGTAGAAAGAGCAGCAAACCGCTGCAAACCGGGGTGAATAAAAGAGTCTTCAGGGTGATCGAATGCATCGGGGATCCTGCGCTTGGCCCGATTACCCTAACCAACAGGGTTGACGGTCGCCTGACGTCAAAATGACGATTCTGAAAGGATTGGGCGGGATCGAACCGGGCTGGCGCAAGGCAAGCCTGGTCTGGACACGTGTCTGAACACCGGGCACCCCCGCCTGCCCCGCCGGACATACAATTCCTGTACAGACTATATTACATTATAGGAATTTGGCGTCCGTCAACCCGACCGATACATTCCAGAGGCGGGCCGCGACGGCTTCGTCCAGTGCGTGTTTGGGCGGCCTTTCCTCCGCCGGATAGCCCCGTATTCCACCGGGTCCGCCGGGTCCGTAATAGGCACCGTCGCGCGCTTCGGGATCGGTCGCCGCGTACAGCGTCGGCAACGCCCCCTGCCATGCGGGCTGAAACAGGAATGGCAGGAAGCGCCGAATTCTGCCATTGAGGCTCGATGGCCCCGCGCCATTCACGATGAGATCTGTCCGGGTAACGCCCGGATGCGCGGCAAGACTGGCGACACCCCAACCTCCCGCCCGGCTGCGCCGGCTCAGTTCGAGGGCAAACATCAGACAGGCGAGCTTTGACTGGCTGTAGACCGTCATCGGATGGTAGGTGCGCGTCGCCTGCAGGTCATCGAAATTGATCGCGCCCTGTCGCGCGGCGACGCTGCTGACGGTTACGATCCGCGGCGCCGCGCCGCGCTTCAGGAGCGGCAACAGGTGCGCTGTCAGCGCAAAATGACCAAGAAAGTTGGTTCCAAGCTGCAGCTCGAACCCGTCACGGGTCGTGCGCCGCGCGGGCGGATTCATCACGGCCGCATTGTTGATCAGCAGGTCAAGGCTGGTCCGCTCCCATGCGATTTCTGCAGCAAAGGCGGAGACGGATGACAGGTTTGCCAGATCGACCAGGCCAAACCGTACCCGGGCGCTCGGAACGAGCTTCCGGATCGCGGTAACCGCCGCAGCGCCCTTTTCAGAATTGCGTCCTGCGATCACGACCTCAGCGCCGGCGCGCGCAAGAGCCAACGCATCCTCGAAACCAAGTCCGCCCGTGCCGGTAACAACCGCGGAGCGACCGGATTGCGATGGGATATTCTCAAGCGTCCATTTTTCCATGGGAGATCTCACCCTTTCAACCTTGATTCGAGCGCTCATTTTCTCAAATCACCCGCGCCGGAATTCGGCTTCAAAAATGACCGGCCGCGGACAAAGTGCCATACCGGAAATCACAGAAAACTTGCCAATTTCTGCATGCCAGCGGCCGGGCATTCTTCTTCTTGACAGATGTTAGGCTCCTAACTATTTTTTTGATAGGTTCCTAACAATAATCAGAATGGCCCGTGACACATTCAACTGACAAAATATTGCACCGCGACCTGATCGGTGCCTGGAACAAGCGCTGCTATTTCGCGGGGCGCGCGGCGATAGAGACCGCCCTGCGCCCTTATGACCTGGGCTCCGTCCAGTGGTATGTGCTGTTCCATCTCGTTCATTCCGGTCCGATGATGCAGCGGGATCTGGTCCGATTTCTTCAGGTCGAACGCGCCACCCTGAGCGGCATTATCGCATCGCTTTTGGCAAAGGGGCTTATCACTCAGGCCCAGGACAAGACCGATCAGCGCCAGAAGCGCCTGCGTCTGACGCGGGCTGGCAAAAAGCTCTGGACCACGCTGCCGGATCTTTCGTTTATCCGTACGCTTGCGTTCGACGGCATCGACGATGCGGACCTCGCGACCGCGGTCAGGGTGTTGCAAACCGCGACGGAACAGCTCGAAGCCTATTCGAAGAAAGGAACCATGAAATGACGGTATTGGTAACCGGCGCGACCGGGCTCGTGGGAGCCCGGCTTCTTCCCCGCCTTTCAGACGCCGGCGTTAACTGCCGCGCGCTCCTGCGCAGCGGGAGCAAGGCGCCAGCCGGCGCGGAGGCGGTCGAGGCCGACCTGCTCAATCCCGAATCCCTCCCCAAAGCGGTAGCGGGCGTATCGGCGATCATTCACCTCGCGGCGGTGTTTCGTACGGCAGACGAAGACCTGATCTGGAAAAGCAATCTTGAGGGCACACGCAACCTGATCGCCGCCGCCGAGGCGCATGCGCCGGATGCCCGCTTCATTCTCGCAAGCACGTCCAATGTCTACGATGCCGACACTGTCCGTCCGGGCTGCGAAGATGATGCCGCGGAGCCCCGGCAGGCCTATCCGGCAAGCAAACTCGCGGCTGAACAGGCATTGCAGGAAAGCGGGCTGACCTGGTCGATTCATCGTTTCGGTTTCGTCTACGGCGACCGGGATGGGCATCTTGAGGAATTGCCCAGATTGGTGGCCAACTTCAAAATGCACCCGGCGCAGCGCATGAGCCTCGTCCATCACCGCGACATTGCAACCGCGATGACGCTTGCCCTTACGGGCGCGATGGACGGTCTTATCGTCAACATCGCGGACGATGCCCCAACGACACTTTATGAACTGGTGGGTATCGCTGGCGGAACAATGGAGACGTCCTCAGACCCTCTCGACCAACCGTGGCGTCTACACGTGAACGCGTCACGCGCACGCAAACTCGGTTTCCGGCCGACCGTAAGATCCGTGCACCAGGCGGTTGAGGAAGACCTCTTGTAGGAAAGACGCCCGAGCCGAAATCACAATGCCTTTCCGATCCAGGAATCGACAGACCAACGGCCCCCGCCCTGGAAAGAGATCAGCAGAGCGATGAATCCGAGGATGACTGGGTACTCGATCCCGCGGTCGATCCACGGATACGTCGGTCCGATCGCGACACAAATGAACGCCATCTGCACGGCCAACATCGGCGCAAGCAGGCGCGTCGCCGCGCCTAACGCCACCGCGGCAGCGCCAAATGTCTCCAGCAGCGCCACGAAGAATGCCAGCTGCGGCGCAAACGGCAGGTGAAGCGCGGTTTCGATGAGGTGCGTCGTGCCCGCCATAGGATCGGCCATTGAGCCATGGGGTCTGTTCAAGATCTTCGGAATACCGTGGGTCAGGATCGTCAGACCGAAGGCAATCCGCAGCAGCGCATAGCTTATAGGTGTCGCCCGGTCATAAAGTGGCCCGAGCGAGGGAATCAACAAGGCGGGATCTGTCGACGGGCCCGATAGCTTGTGTTCTTTCAAAAGGGGGTATCCTTGCACGAAATGGTCTGTCGTCTGACTGGTAGATGACGCAAAGCGGGCGCCTGCGCCGGCACCTGCCCCTGGAAGTCAGCGCAAGGAAACAGTCCCTAACTGCTCGAGAGTTTCCCAAACGGTCGTGGCAAGTTGCGGATCGCGGGAATTGTCCGGAACCTGCGACACGCCCGGCAGTCCTCTGATCCCCATGAGGCCCTTAGGCCCGTAATAGGCCCCGCCCGCTGCTTGCGACGAAACAGCCGCGTAGAGCGCCGGAAGCGCGCCCTGGGCGGCATCCTGAAACATGAAGGGCATGTTCCGGCGGCGCCACCCTTCCGCGCTGTCGAGCCCCGGCCCATCCAGAATGAGACTTGTGCGCGCCACGCCCGGATGCGCTGCAATACTGACAACGCCCCAGCCATGGGCACGACTGCGGCGTTCGCATTCAAGGGCCGCGATAAGGTGCGCCTGCTTGGAGTCGTTGTAAGCGCTCGCATACTCATAGGCGTTTTCCTGCTGCAAATCGTCAAGGTCGAGCGCGCCGAAGGCACTGCGCCCGCTACACATCCAGACAATCCGGGGGGCGTTGCCGTTGCGGAGAAGCGGCAGCAATCCGGCGGTGAGGGCGAAAGGGCCGATCGCGTTGGTCGCGAAAACCCGCTCAAACCCGTCGATGCTCTCCTGACGCTCCAGTGTTCCCATCGTGCCGGCATTATTGACCAAAAGGTCGAGGCCGTTGCCCGATGCCTGCATCCGAGCCGTGAAGTCCTTGACGGATTTAAGGTCGGCGAGATCGAGCGTCTCGAACCGAACCCTTCCGGCGGGACTTTCGGCGCCGATCCTGCGGATCGCTTCTTCACCGCGCGTCTGATTGCGCGAAGCAATAATCACGTCGGCGCCCGCGCGCGCCAGACCGAGCGCGATATGGTAGCCCAGCCCGCTGCGATCTTCCTCCGGATACCCATTGGCACCGGTCACGAGCACACGGCGCCCGTTCTGAGGCGGGATGTCCTTATACGTCCAGTCGGGGATCTCCGATGATCCGGTCCAGAGCCGGGTCCCACCGATACCAACCGCAGCGATTGTTGTCCCGATGGCGGCCATTCCCAGGAGGGAGCGACGTGAGAGCCCTCCGCCACGGTGATCAGGCTCCGGCGGGGTTTGCCGGTAATCTTGGGGCGATGTCATGTCGGATCTCCTAATCAGGGTTCAGCAAGACTAGCGGGTCGGCCCCTCCAGGCTATGCCGGATGCTCGAAGTTTCCTGCCTGATCCTGCAGGGCCCCGCCTTATGCCTGCTCCGGGAGGGCCACCAGCAGCGCAGCCGCCAGGCCAGTCTGCGCAGACGGCTGGCCGCCAGCCCGCGCCGCCCGCTGGAGCGCGCCAGTCGCTTCCTGATATACGCGGAAATGCGACGCAGACTGAGGGATGGCTGTGACCGGCCCCTCCGGATCGAAGGCGAGCGACCGGCAGGCAGCGGCAGAGTGTGAGGTGAAGGCGCGGCACGCGGGGGGACGCGCATCGTAAACCGTGCACAGATTGTCGTCGCCTAGCAGCGGGCATCGGTGTTTCAGGCGCGAGGGATCCGTCAGGGCACCGGCGGCCGCCGCCGCGCGCTCCAGATCCAGCCTCAACCCCGCCAGCCCTTTTGCATCGAGGCGCCTGAGAACATGCGCGGCAACCGCCTCCGCGACACCCGGCGGCACCATCACATAGAGATGGCAGCACGCGCCACATCCTGCCGCGCACGCGCGAAGCGGCTGGTTCGGAAAATTCTCTGAAATTGCGGACGCGGCAGCGTCGGCAATCGTCATGGCGATGCGTGCCCGCTGGGCGGCCCCGGCGGCTTGCGCCAGCGCCGCCTGAAGCGCCTGCCTGAGATTTACAAAAACCTGTTCGTATCGCGTAGCAAGATCACGGGTCTGTTGCCCGATCAACGCGATCTCCTGCCGGATCTCCGGAATAACACCCGTGGGCATCATCGCGCCTCAGGGCGCGACCCGGTGAAGTGTTATCGTTCGCCCGAGCATGGGCTGCCCCCTATAGGCGCGAAGGTTCATAGTCTCAGCATCCAGCTCAACCCGCGCCGACGCGGTCCGGCCAGATGCGGCCTGATACAGGCTCCCGTCTTCCCAGCGTAGATCGTCCTCATTCCATGCAAGACCGGAAATAAAGACAATCCCTTCAAGTGACCGCGATTGCAGCGCAGGGTCGGGGTTGCGTGTGTCTTTCTTATAAGTCCTGCCATCCGCCTCGAGCAGCCGGGCGCCATACAGGATGCGCGCCGAATAGGTTTCGCCAGCGTCGAACATCTCAAACTTGAGTTGGCCATCCCCTGTTTCCCAGACGCCGATAATATCGTCGGCAGCGACATCCTGAGCCAGGGCCGAGCCCGTGATGGGAACGGACAGAGCCGCAAGGGTTGCGATCGCTGCGACGGTGAGGGACTTCAATAGGGTCATGATGCATCTTTCCTGACTTTCAGGCGGACGCTACGCGGCCTCTGCGCCCGGATGAATGCCGGATGCTGGAAGTTTTCTGCCCGATGCTGCGGACCGGCAGGACACCTTCACATGAACAGCCGTCCTGCGACCCCAAGCTAAGCCGTTTGGACCTTCCGGTCGGCATAGACCTTATACTGACGTTGCAGATTCAGAACGTCCTGCTTGGGCGCGACACCGAACATTCGGGAATATTCGCGGCTGAACTGAGACGGGCTTTCATAGCCCACCTGATAGGCGGCCTCCGCAACACTGGCCGCTTCGGTCACCATCACCCGCCGGGCCTCAAGCAATCTTAACTGCTTCTGATACTGAAGCGGCGTCATCGACGTCAGCGCTTTGAAGTGATGATGAAAGGAGGACGCACTCATGCGGGCCGTCTCGGCCAACTGCTCTACCCGGAGGGTCTGGGCGAAGTTGGCATGCAGTAAGTGGATCACGCGGGCCACCCGGTCGCTGTTGGTTTCGGGCAGCGCCAGATTCCGCAACTCGCCGCCATTCGGGCTTGTCAGCAGCCAGTAGCAGATCTCGCGCATGATCGCGGGATAAAGGATCGGGATAGCCTCCGGCGTCTGCAACAGCCGGATCAGGCGCTGCAGGCAGTCGGCGAGCGTCTGGTCCGCCGTCGCGACAAACAGGCAGGGGCCGGATCCGGACGCTGGCACGGGGAGCGTCTCGAGGTATCCCAACACGTCGCGCAGGATCGCCATGTCGAGGTCGAGGGTTATACCAATGTAAGGGACATCCGAACTGGCCTCGACGACGCGTCCACTCGCAGGCAGATCCAGTCCGACAGCGAGGCATTCCATGGCGCCGTACCTGAAGACATCGTCGCCGAACAGGATTTCCTTCGCGCCCTGCAGCGCGATGCACAGAGACGGGCGGTACACCTGCCGCATCGGCATACGGGCCTCGAACGAACGCACGATGTGGACGGACTCTATCTGCGTCGGAAACAGGCCCTCGCCCCCGCCCTGTGTCTCGATCCAGGCATTGACTGCAGCAAGTAGCGACGACGACACACGGGTCTCCGGCGGATTACGCGGCCAGTGCAAAACACGGCCTCCTATATCCACCTTATCGGCACCTGCAGTATCAGGCAAGTTTTTCGCAGTTTCGGGCATTTTGGTCATTGAGCGCTCCATCTAGCTTTCCTGGTGCCAACCAAGCGAGACGTGCCCTCTCTAAATGCCGGAACCTGCTCCGATATCAAGAGAGAAAAACTGAAAATTAAGCTTCCCGCGTATTCAGCGGGACGCAACACCGCCCGTGGCGGGTGCCTCGCGGGGCCTGCGGCCACGGGCGGATCCGAGTAATATGTGCACGGAGTTTACGCCGGTACCGACTGGCACCGGCGCGACGGACAGAGAAGAGCGCCGCACCCGGGGAATTCGTCACTTTTATCCGATAGGCTCCCGGCGCCTGCGTCCCGGCTCACCGGGCCCAGGATACTTGCGATCTAACTGACAGTTTCCAACGCAGATACCGCAAATCCGTGATGGATGCGCCTGCTCCGTCGCCGCCATGTTTGCCGCCCCGCAGGATCAGGCAGATTCTTTGGAGGATCGTGCCTTCGCGCCCGAACCGCTGATCAGTACACTGAGGCATAGATATTTTCCGGGACACCCTCCATGCCCTATTCCCTGTCGGTCAATGGCCAGGTCCATCTCGTCGAGGATGAGGCTCAGACGCCCCTTCTTTGGGTGCTGCGCGATACATTAAAGATGACCGGCACAAAATACGGCTGCGGCGTCGGCCAGTGTGGCGCATGTACAGTACATGTTGACGGACAGCCGACGCGGTCGTGTTCCCTGCCGCTGATCGCCGTGGCCGAGTCAGAGATTACCACGATCGAAGGCATGTCCGGGGCGGAAACCAGAGCGGTTCAGGATGCATGGGTCAGACATGACGTCCCCCAATGCGGCTTCTGCCAGTCAGG
The DNA here is from genome assembly GCF_000013025.1 of Hyphomonas neptunium ATCC 15444. Lineage (NCBI taxonomy): Bacteria > Pseudomonadati > Pseudomonadota > Alphaproteobacteria > Hyphomonadales > Hyphomonadaceae > Hyphomonas > Hyphomonas neptunium. The sequence continues at coordinate 2,296,487 of NC_008358.1, forward strand.
TCAAATCATGAGCGCGGTTGCACTGCTGCGTGCGAACCCGGCCCCGGACGATCGCGATATCGATACATCGATGAGCGGCAATATCTGCCGGTGCGGTACATATAATCGCATTCGCGCAGCCATCCGCGATGCGGCGCAGTCCCTGCCTTAGGTATTCGTTTGTTATGGCCTGGCTCTCGCTCCCTGCTTTTGGACGCCGCGTCCGGTCTCACTGGCGCGCCCTCCTGACGTGTATCGTCTTCGTCTCGATCGCCGTCTTCCTGATGCTGACGCGGCCCGATGCCTTACCCGAGTCAGAAGCTCTGGACGTTCCTGTCGCGACCTCAGACAACGCGCCCTTGCGCGCGGCGAATGAATTCGAGGCCATTCTGGATCCCTCAATACGCTCTGTCGCTCTTTTCGAAGAGGCGGGTCGCGTGATCCGGCATCCCCGATGCATGAACTGTCATCCGCGCACAGATCGCCCTACCCAGACCGATGCCATGCGGCCGCACCTGCCGTGGGTGGCCGCCGGTCAGGATGGCGGGGGCGGACCGACCCTGCGCTGCGCAAGCTGTCATAATGCCGATAACTTTGAGCCTTCCGGCGTGCCGGGGAATCCCGGCTGGCGGCTGGCTCCACTCAACATGGGGTGGCAGGGGCTGACGCTGGGTGAAATCTGTCGCCAAATCCAGGACCCCGAGCGCGGCGGCATGGCACGGGACGAACTCCTCCATCACATGAGGGAAGATAGCCTCGTGGGCTGGGCCTGGCACCCGGGTGGCGGCAGAACGCCGGCGCCGGGGTCCCAGGACGCGTTCGGTTCCCTTATCGAAGCCTGGATCGCCACAGGCGCTCTCTGTCCGGAATGATCCGGCCTGCCAACAAAGGACAGCTCGTGACCGATACTCCCGCTAAGAAACGGTTCCTTATGACGCGCCGCCGGATGATCCTGGGCGGCAGCCTCGTCGGAGGCGCTCTGATCGTCGGCTATGGCGTTACCCACCCGATGCAGATTGCCGGGGCCGTCCTGGGAGGGGACCCAAATCCCGAGGACAGTGCGTTCGGCCCGTTCATCCGGATGGCTCCCGATGGCTGGGTGACCGTCGTCAACAAACAACAGGAGATGGGTCAGGGTATTCATGCTGGCCTGGCCGCGATGGTGGCCGAAGAACTCGACGCGGACTGGGACCGTGTCCGCGTGATTGACGCGGACAGCAATTTCCGGGCGTACGGCGCACAGGGGACGGCAGGCTCCCGATCGGTGGCATCAAACTGGGACGCCATGCGGAATGCCGGCGCCGCCGCCCGCGCCATGTTCGTGAGCGCTGCAGCCCGGCTCTGGACTACGCCACAGAATTTCATCCAGGTCCGGGACGGGATTGTGTCCGACGCTCAATCCGGGCGCAGCGCGCCCTTTGCCGAGCTGCTCGCCGCCGCCGCAGCTGAGACGCCGCCCCGGACACCGATACTCAAACAACCCGACGCCTACCGGTTGATCGGGACAGACCGTGTCCGGCGTAAGGACTGTGGTCCGAAGACAACCGGCGCGCATATCTATACGCAGGATATTCAGCATCCGGATCTTCTTGTCGCGATGGTCGCGCACAGCCCCCGCTTCGGTGGAACACTGGCCCGTTTTGACGCCTCCGATGCCCTTCAGGTCAAGGGGGTCGTTGACGTCTTTGCAATTGAGACTGGCGTTGCCGTGCTGGCTGAGAATACGGTCTCAGCCCGCCGGGGGCGGGATGCGCTGAGAATCGAATGGGACGATGAGGAAGCGGAAACCCGCTCCACACCGGATCTTGTGCGTGAATATCACGAGATTGGATCCGGACGCACCAGCCTGCGCCCCGACATTCTGGAGGCGCGGGGCGACACGGCGGCGGAATTCGGGACGGATGCGATCGAGTTTATGATCGATTTCCCCTTTCTCGCCCATGCCCCTATGGAAACGATGGATTGCGTCGCCCGGGTCGACGGCGGATCCGTGACCATAACGTCCGGCTCACACCTTCCGATCGTCGATCAGGTTCAGGCGGCAAGGGCTGCGCTGACATTTCCGGCCAATGTCGACATTGAAGTCATACAGTCAGGCGGGTCATTCGGACGGCGGGGACTTATGTCCTCAGACTATGTTGTTGAATGCGTGCGCATTGCCAAGCGCGCAAAGGCCCGTCCCGTCAAACTCATATGGTCGCGCGAGGACGAGATGGCATCGGGCTATTATCGCCCGATGGTCCATCACCGGGCCTGGGTTGAGATCGCCCCGGACGGATATCCGGCGAAGTGGCGCCACCATGTTGTCTCCCAGGCGCTGGTCCCGGTGGGTGAAAATCATCAGTCCTTCGAGGGGATTGCGCACTCACCCTATTTTTCAACCGCGTCCGTCATCGACGGCAAGGTCTTCTCCCCCCGGTTTCCGGTTCCGGTGTCCTTCTGGCGTTCGGTCGGTCATTCCCACACCGGCATGGCGATGGAACATATCGTAGATCAGCTCGCGCAACGCGCCGGCCGGGATCCCGCCGACTATCGGCGTTATCTGTATCAGCAGGCAAACGCAGAACGGCATCTCGCGGTCCTGGACATGCTGATCCGCCAGGGCGACTGGGGCCAGCCGATCGACGCCGGATGGGCCAGAGGGATTGCCATCCACGAGGCGTTCGGAACCGTGGTTGGTCAGATCGTGGAAGTTCAGATCGCCGAAGGCCGGCCACGGGTGCGCCGCGTAGTTGCCGTCGTCGATTGCGGGATAGCCATTTCCCCCAATCAGATCGCCGCCCAGATGGAAGGCGGGATTGCATTTGGCCTGTCGGCTGCCCTCTATGGCGCGGTCACACTTAAGGACGGGTATGTTCAGGAGTTAAACTTCGATGCCTATCCGGTGGTTCGGATGAACGATATGCCGGCCGTCGAAACGCATATTATTCCGTCGACGAACCGTCCAACAGGCATGGGGGAACCCGGCGTTCCGCCGATCGCTCCCGCGGTTGCCAACGCCATTCTTGCACTGACAGGAAAACCGACACGGAGCCTGCCATTTCCGGCTCGCGACAGCTAAGCAGACGCCCGAGACGGCGATGATTGGGCGTCTGACAGGGGCGTTTCAGCGAACGCCGAAATGCTCCGCCAATACAAACCCGGGAAGAACCCGGCTGACCGCGCTCGGATCAACCGGGAGGACACTCGCATTCCAGGCTTGGTACTTGTCTTGAAGAAGGGTGAACAGGTCAGGCAGGCGAGCCTTCAGGTTAGCCCGCTCACGTGGATCTTCAACGATGTTAAAGAGGAAGGTGTTATCCAGGATTTTCAGGTATTTGTAGTCACCATGTCGGCAGGCTTCCTGATCAAGGTGCATGTGTCGCCAGAAAAGCGTCCGTTCTTTCGCCCCGCCGCCCAGAAGCTGATCTGTAAGGTCCATGCCGTCGGAAGGAAAGCGGGCATCGGGCGCGCCGCCAGCTACCGACAACAAGGTCGGATACCAGTCCATTGTTATCATGACCTGATCGCTGGTTGATCCGGCAGGCACCCTGTTGGGCCAGCGGACTATCGTGGGAACACGGAGCCCGCCCTCTAAAAGATCTGATTTCTGCTTCACAGCCGCGTTCGGCCGTGTGATGGCCTGCTCACCGCGCCGCAATGGCCTGGCAGCCAGGCGAGGCTGACAAAGAGGCTGGCCGCTCACACCGGGGTTAAAGCGTCGGGGAACGGGGGCACGTCACATAGCCCTTCAGGCTTCGTGCAGGCGTCAGGGCTCAGGAAAATTCGGTCAGACACCGTAACGCGATCAATCTGATCTTAGTCTGAAGTCGGCGCTGACGCCGGCCGGTGCGGAACTTTCCGTACACGTTGCATCCAGGCCGGATAGGCAGGCGGAAGCGCGCTGACCGCATTCAGCCGGGCGATCTCGTCCGGGCTGAGACTGACGTCCGTCGCGCCCAGAGAATCGTCCAGCTGCGACACCCGCTTGGCGCCAACGATAACACTCGTGACCTGCGGCTGATGCAGAAGCGCCGCAAGCGCGACCTTGGCCACCGATACGCCTTTCTCTTCCGCGATCTCGTCGAGCACATCAATCACATTCCAGGCCTGGCCCCGGTCGACCGGAGGAAAGTCGAAATGCGCCCGGCGGCTGCCTTCTTCGCCCTGCCGGTCACGCCCATATTTTCCGCCCAGCAATCCGCCCGCCAGCGGGCTCCAGACCAGAAGCCCCATCTTCTCAGCCTGCACAAAGGGGAGAATCTCCCGCTCAATATCCCGGCCAACCAGGGAGTAATAATTCTGCGTGGTTGCAAATCGCGAGAGCTTCAGGCGCTCACTATGGCCAAGCGCCCGCGCCATCTGCCAGGCAGACCAGTTGGAAACGCCAATATATCTGACGAGCCCCTGCTGCACGAGCGTATCGAGCGCTGCAAGGCTCTCCTCGACCGGCGTGACGGTGTCGATATTGTGGAGTTGGTAGAGATCAATGTGATCCAGCTGAAGCCGTTTCAGGCTGGCCTTGACGCTGTCGAGAATATGTCCCCGCGAATTGCCCGCATCATTGGGGCCTGCCCCCATAGGCCCGCAGACCTTGGTGGCAATTACCACATCCTCACGCCGGACGCCCAGATTCCTGAGCGACTGGCCCACCATCTCCTCTGAGGCCCCGGCCGAATAGATATCGGCCGTGTCGATGAAGTTGACGCCATGCTCCAGGGCGCGGGCAATCAGTTTCTGTGCGTCCTCCTGCTGGAGGTTGCCCATGTTTGCCCAATGCCCTTTGCCACCAAACGTCATGGTTCCCAAGCATATCTCGGAGACAAAGAGGCCGGTATTTCCAAGGGTTTTATATTTCATCGGTTTTCTCCTGTTACGGACACTCTGCAGAATTCCCGGCCTTTGCCAGACCCGGCCTTAAAGGAAGCCGCCATTGGCAAACACGACCTGGCCATTGATCCACTCCCCATCCCCCGAACACAGGGCGGCAATCGCATTGGCGATGTCTTCTGGCTCACCAATCCGTCCGTAAGGGGTCATCTGCGCGGCCTGCGCGCGCAGTGGCGGGGGCACATCGAGCAGGTCTGTATTGGTTGGCCCGGGGGCCAGGGCGTTGACCGAGATGCGGCGGCCAGAGAGTTCCTTCGACAGGCAGCCGGCATAAATCTGCTGGGCTGCCTTGGTGGCGGCATATCCGCCATGTGTCGCCCGCATTGCCTTGATCGAGGTTGACGCGAGCGTGACAATGCGCCCGCCATCCCGCGTGCGCCGCGCTGCCTCACGCAGAACATTGAAGCTGCCTTTGATGTTGGTAGCGATCATCCGGTCGAACGCTTCATCCGTGAACTGCGCAAATGGCGCCGTGTTCATGATGGCGGCATTGCTGATAACCACATCTACACCGCCAAACGCTTCCTCATTGGCATCGAACAGCGCCTTGACCGCTTCCGGGTCGGCGACATCGCCCTGGCGGAAAATCGCCCGCCCCCCCGCCGCTTCGATGTCGCGCACAACCTGCGCGGCCAGATCCCGGTTGGTGAGATAGTTGACCGTTACGGCAAAGCCATCCTGCGCCAGGCGCTTGGCCGTTGCGGCGCCAATGCCCCGGGAAGACCCTGTGACAAGCGCGGCGCGGCCATTGCCGGGACGGGGCGGCGCCGTCTGCGCGCCAGCAGCGCCCGCCAGCGCGGCCGGGGCCGCGGCGGCAAGGGCCAGAACTGAGCGGCGGGTTGTTTTTTCCATTGCGGAGGACTCCTTATGTTGCACGAAAAGCGGCCTGAAAGGCACATCCAAAAAAAAGTGATCTGATCCCTGATGAAAGGATGCAGAGAGAGCGCGCTCAAGCACTCGGAAGCCTGCTCAACCTGCTCTGACAGATGGGAAGATGCCCCGGCCAGCGCCCGGCCTCCATGCCCGAATTCGCAGAAAACTTGCCCATTCCCGCAGACCGGAAAGCCTGAGACAGCCGCCCGGTCTCTCCGGCTGGCCCCGGCCTTGCTTTGCATCCCCTGAAGAACCGGCTATTCCTCTAAAATGCCATCCGGCAGTGCTCGCAAAGTCGGCGCAAAACCAGTCTTGAGGCCTGAAATGTCAACCGTCGTTGAAAAAGTTACCCTTCATCTGCGGGACATGATCATGAGCGGTCAGTTCGAACCGGGTGAGCGGATTTCTGAAGTTGGCGTTGCCAGAACCCTGGATGTCTCCCGCACGCCCGTCCGCTGGGCTCTGAGCATCCTCGAAACCGAAGGCCTGGTGAGTGGCACCCCCAACAAAGGGTTTCGCCTGAGAACGTTCACCCCCGAAGAAGTCCTCTCCGCTTACGAGGTTCGCGGCGCGCTTGAGGGCCTTGCCTGCCGGCTTGCCGCGCAGAGAGGCCTGTCGGCTGAAGCAGCGGCCGAATTTGATGCCTGCCTGGCAGAAGGCGAAGCGTTGATCAGCAATACCAAACTCGACGAGCACACGGTCAAACGCTGGAGCGCCATGAACGGGCGCTTCCACACGGCGCTGCTCGATGCGGCGCACTGCCCGGCGATTGAACCGGCCTATGAGGCCGTGTCGCGCTACCCCGCAGCCGCCCCCGGCGCCATCATGTTCCTGACACGGAACCTGCGCGCCGGATTCAGCGCCATGAAGCGCGCACACGAACAGCATGTTGCGGTGGTCGACGCTCTCAAGGCGGGCCAGCCCATGCGCGCAGAATACCTGATCCGCGAGCATATCGACAGTTCCGGCGCGAATGTGAGAGTGGCCCTTCAACGCGAACAGGCCGAAGCCTCCGCCCAGGGCTCTGCCGGGCCCGCAACCCGGCGGACAAGGCGCAGCCGCGCGAAGGCAGCTGCCAGATCAAAGAACTGATGTCAGACACGCCCCGCTGCAGCCCCTTCACATAACCTCAAACCTGATCGGCAGCGTCTTGGGGCCGCTGACGAAATAGCTCTCGACAAACTTTATATCCCCATCCAGCGACACAGACTTCAGCGCGGGAATGAGCTTTTCGAAAAGCACACGCATTTCCAGCCGCGCAAGATGCTGACCGATGCACACATGCGCCCCATTGCCGAAGGCCAGCTGCCGGTTTGGTTTGCGGTCGATATCGAAGGTATACGGATCCGAGAAGACCTCTTCATCCCGGTTCCCCGAGGCGTAGCACAGCATCAGCCAATCCCCCTTTGCAATCCTGCGCCCGCGCAGCTCTGTGTCTTTCGTCGCAGACCGCATGAAGGTCTTGACCGGCGTTGCCCAGCGGATGGCTTCTTCCACAAAGCCCGGGATGCTTTCCGGCTGTGCCTGCAGACGCTGAAGCAGCCCCGCCTGCGTTGCCAGTGCCCACATCGCCATGGATGTTGCCGAAGAGGTCGTATCATGCCCGGCGGTTGCGACGATAATATAGTAGCTGGTCGCCTCCATCGGGCCAATCGGGCGGCCGTCAATCGTGGCATTGGCAATGATCGTAGCCAGATCATCCTTCGGGTCACGCCGCCGGTCTTCGCTGATCGCATTGAAGTAGACGGCAAAGTCCTGAACCACCGCCTGGATCATCGCGCCAAACTGCTCCGCAGACAAAGCGTCCAGCTGGCGGGCCGTATCAGGATCCTGACTGCCGAACAGTTCCTGCGTCAGGCGCAGCATGCGCGGGAAATCTTCCGGTGGCACACCCAGAATGTTCATCACAACATGAAGCGGATAGTTCAGCGCGACATCCCGCACAAAGTCGCAGCGGCCATTCTGTTTCAGAAACGACGCGACGGCCGCATCTGCGATCTGGCCAACTTCTTCCTCGCGCTTTCTGAGATTTGCAGGCATGAACCAGCCTTGCGTCAGTGTGCGGTACTTCATGTGATCCGGCGCGTCCATCTGAACGAGCGAGCGCACTAGATTCGGGGATCCGCCCGTGATCCGGGTTGTCCGCTCGATCGCGGCCTGATTCAAAAGGGTCGTTGCCCGGTCTGCGCTGTGAAACAGGCTATTGTTGCGACTTACCGTGAGAATGTCATCATGCTTTGTCAGCACCCAGAATGGATCATACCCCTCGGCCCGCGCAACGCCCAGCGGGTTGTTTGTCCGCGCCCAGCGATAGGCCTCATCAATCTGGTCAGTGGCATAAGCCTTGGGCGAAACCAGCCGCTGACTGACCCAGTCAGGAAGATCCGGGCCGCTTGCTTCGTGTGAGTGATCCATGACGATCCGTTCCTTTTTTTCTAACCGGGATTAAGTCGTAGTGGTTTTTGCCGTTTCCAGATGAACGGGGCGGTCCCCAGTGGCCCCCGATGCAACGCCCCGCACGCGGTCAATCAGCTTCCCAGGATTTTCAGGCGGCGCATCACTCCGCCAGGCGATGTGGCCGTCCGGACGTACCAGCACATAAGATGTTTCAAAAAGCCGTGCGGCCTCGTCATTGGTGATCGCCTGATAGGCCAGCGGCACCCCTGCTATTTCTGCCGCCTTAATCAGGGGCGCCACTGGTTCCGCAGAATGACCACTGAAATCGAGAAGCACAAAGCCCCGCCCGAACAGGTCCAGCGTCGACTGCCCCTCTGCCAGCCAGATATGCGGCGCGCGGCCGCCTACACACGCACGCTGCGCGAACTGAGCGACATCCTGTTCGGGACAGTCTGCTTCCTCGGCAGCCGTTATCGGAGATCCGCGATAGATCGCCCCCAGATGAATTCCGTATGAGCGCCATTCTCTCTGCATTGCGGCGCGCACCCATTGGCCGACCTTGGCACGGGCGATATTGCCCACCTCCCCCGGCTCCAGCAAACGCGGCTCAGACGGCGCGCTGCGCATCGCTGAGAGGTTTTCCGACCCCTGCTTCACATTGCGGGCGGCAACCGGCCGGCGTTCGGCTTCGTAACTGTCAAGCAAGGCAGGCCCACCCCAGCCATCAAGGACCGCCGCAATTTTCCAGGAAAGATCCACAGCTTCCGCTATGCCCGTGTTCATGCCGTAGCCGCCAGTGGGGGACATCTGATGCGCCGAGTCGCCCACCAGGAAGCAACGGCCAACCCTGAACCGATCCGCAACGCGCTCCCGCCGTGCCCAGGGAACCCAGGAAAGAAGTTCATACGCCACCTCGCCGCCAAGCCCCCTGCGGACGAATGCATGAATATCGTCGTCGCTCCAGGCTGGCCAGGTGTCACTGCCCAGCAACTGAAGCCGCCACACATCCCGTCCATCAATGTTGACAAAACTTCCCCACACGCCGTCGACGCCCACAAGGATGTAGCGATAGGCGCGCGAGCCTCCCGTCCGCGCGGTCAGCTCGGGGCTCCGTATAAAGATGTTCGTGCTACAGCTGAGAAGTCGGTCCATGACGGGCGATTGCCCAAGGGCGGCCGCGACAGAACTCCCTGCGCCGTCGCACGCCATCAGATATTGCGCCCTGACAAGAAGCGGCGTTCCGCCATCGGTTGGCTCGACCGTCGCCAGAACCTGGTGCCCTTCATCCTGAAATGCTGTCAGTTTGTGGTGATAATATAGGCGATTTCCCCGATAGGATTGGGCCGCTTCCTGCATAACCGGATCGAAAAAGTTCTGTGGGCAGAGTTCATGCTTCTGCGGGCTGAACGGCGGCACAGGCGCTTCCTGCAGGGTCGGGCCGATATCGCGGGCAAGCTCGGGGCCGAGGATGCCGGTCGTATAGGCGATGCTCAGTGGCAAATCGCGCGGAAAGCCTGCCTGCTCGACCTGTTTGACGATGCCCCAGCGGCGCGCAAACTCCATGGAGCGGATGCCGACATTATCCATCCGGGGATGGTTTCGCCGGGCTTCCGGTCCCTCCTGCTCAATCAGAACGCAGGGAACGCCGCGCCATCCGAGATCCACCGCGAGCGCCAGGCCGGCAGGCCCACCTCCCATGATCAGCACTGGCGTTTCGATTGTGTTCATGAGCCGGCCCCTCTTTTACGCGCATCTGCCTGAAAACTCGCGCAAAGAAGTCATAATGCATGCATTTGTCAACGCGATAGTCGCGGAAACCATGCTTTAAGAAGCAAAACCGACAGGCCAGATGCGCCCTTGAGCGCAACCAGCAGAAGCCCGCACCCGCAATCTCAAGCCGGCCCTGCCCGCGCCGGCAGCGAAGTGGCACCCCATCCGAAAAGCTCGAATCAGATTGCCGGCATGGCGGAGCGGCAAACGGCCTGGCCTATTGGTCCAGCTCCCGGTCAATCGCCGCGTTGCGCACCCCCAGCCCTCTCAATTGAAACCGGACAATGTCGCGGACCAGCGCGTCCTCGGATGGCCCCATATCCATGGCAGGCTCATCCGGAAGCGCCTGCGCCCCGACCGCGAAGAAGAGGAGGCGATAGAGCTTTGCGCCCACGTCCCCCGCGCCTTCACCCGATGGCTCAAGGTCGCCAACCTCCGCGGCAACCCGCAGACAGTCCGTGATATATCCATTCAGCCGCGCGCCCAGGTCAGACAACACCATCCGCGCAAACCGGCCATCTTCGGCCATGCTGCGAAGGAGCATACGGCGCATGGTATCGCTGTTTTCCTTGCGTTCCCCGGACTGGTTTCTGACAAAGGAGTCGGCCAGATCCGTCGTCACCGCAACCAGCGCGGACGTTGAGGGCGGCTGACTTCCCACAGATCGCAGGGAATCGGCCACAGCGCTTTGCCGGCACGCCTCCAGCGCGGCAAACCAAAGCTCGTCCTTGCTTGGAAAATGCCGGAACATGAGCGCTTCGGATATGCCACACGCTCGCGCCAGATCCCTGGATCCGGTCGCGTGGAACCCCCGCTCGGCGAAAATCTTAGCTGCCGCGACCGCGATGGAATGCCGCCGTTCCGCCTGACTCAGCCGGATACGGGGCGCCCGGGAGGCTGGCTCTTTCTGACTCATGGGATCACTCTATAACCCGCTCTCACCCAATGTCAGCCCATACTTCCATGGCCTGATAAGGCCCCGGCCTGAGCCACCAACCCTCTTCAAACCCACGCATACAGACTGAGTAAGCAAATGCTAAACTTAGGTCTTGCATACCGTCACCTCTATTTGTAAGCAATTACTCAACAACAAAAGCGGTCACCAACGAGTGTCAGCACCAGCAAAAACCCAGGGAGGGATCAAACAATGTCTGATATCAATAAACGCATTGCGTCCGGCGCCGGAAAATTCATCCGGACGACATGGCTTGGACATGCGTCTGCGCTTGCCCTGCTTGGCGGTATGGCTCTTCCCGCAATCGCACAGGAAACCACCCCTCCCCCGGCCGCCCAGGAAGCGGATACCCAGGAACCGGCTACGGATGAACTTGCGGTCATGTCTCAGGTCACCGTCACCGCTCAGAGGCGCGCGCAGTCGCTTGGCGATGTTCCGATTTCGGTGAATGTCGTTTCCGGCGATACGCTGGCCGTTCAGCGGATCAGCAACCTGCAGGATCTCTCGGCCTTTGTGCCAAACCTTACCGTCCCCGAGCGGCCCGGCTCCACCGGCGCCTCGCTGCGCGGGCTTGGCACGGGCGGGCGCAACGCCCTCTTCGACCAGGCCGTCATCGTGCAGGTTGACGGCATCACCAGCGCCCGCTCCGCCCAGTTCACGGTGCCTTATTTTGATGTCGAACGCGTGGAAGTTCTGCGCGGCGCGCAAGGCGTTCTGTTCGGCAAGAACGCCACGGCCGGCGCGATCAATATCGTGACGGCAAATCCTACAGATACTTTCACCGGCAGCGTGACAGCCGGTTATGAATTCGAAAATCAGGGATATGTCATGGAGGGCTTTGTCGCGGGCCCCCTGACAGAAACCCTCGGCGGGCGCCTTGCGGTCAAGTATGAGCGCGCGGGCGGCTTCATCGAAGACAGGAACCTCGGCGAGGATGCAGGCGAGATTGATACCATCGCCGCGCGCGGAACGCTGCAATGGCGCCCGAACGACCGGCTGAATGCCCGGTTCAAGATTGATGTCGGCGAAGTCGATGAACGCGGGAACAATATCGAGATCGCCGCCTGCACGTCCAACCTGGCGCGCATCCTCTCCATCTCCCCGACAGAAGACTGCATCATGAACCGCACCTCCGCGCGGTCCTTCATGGATGAAGACAATACCCGCTCGGCCGCCTTCATTGCAAACATTGACTATGAGATCGGGGATCATACGTTCTCATCGGTTTCCGGCTATTCTCAATATGAACAGAGCACGGCGCGCGATCTGGACGTAACGCCTGTCGAGGCACTCAATCGCTATGTCGACGAGAGCTATGATCAATACTATCAGGAGTTCAGGCTGATCTCTCCTGCAGACGGCCGCCTGACCTATATTCTCGGCGTAACGGGCCAGTTTCAGAATATTGAACTGTCGGATGTTACCGATCTGAATGTCCTCGGCCTTCCCTTTGGCAATTTGTCACCGGCACCTTTCAGTGCCGCCAGCAACCGCCGGTCCATTCAGTTTGCTGATCAGTCCACCGCTTCCTATTCCGCCTTTGCGCACGTCACCTTTAACGTCACCGATTCTTTCAGGATCCTTGGCGGCGCACGGTATACGGATGAAACAAAGGAAATCGACTATGTCGTGACACGGGCCTTGTGGGGCACAAATACCCCGGTCGTCACGCCGCTTGATATCGATCTGACGGGCCAGGAACGCAGCGAGTCAAACTTCGATCCCCAGATTGGCGTTCAGTATGATCTGACAGATCGGTTGATGAGCTACTTCACGGCCTCGATCGTGCACAAAGGCGGCGGGTTCAATATCGATGAAACCGACGGCCGGGCTATTGCCGACACCTTTACGTATCAGCCGGAAGAAGCCGAATCCTATGAAGCGGGGCTCAAATGGTCCGGCCGCGGCAGATATCTCAATCTCGCTGTCTTCCGGACAGATTTCTCGGATCTTCAGGTCGCCAGCAATGATGGCACACGCACCGTGGTCCGCAACGCGGCAGTCGCCCGTTCAGAAGGGGTCGAAGTCGATGGCTTCTGGCAACTTGGCGACTACATCACGCTGGCTGGCGGTCTCGCCTATACCGATGCGACCTTCCTGGAATACCCGGGCGGCTCCTGTACGGCCGCGGCCGCCGCCGCAATTGCGCCCACCCCCTGCGTGGCCGATCTCAGTGGCAACCGGCTGACCTTTGCCCCGGAATGGTCGGGAAATCTTGTGGCCGATGCACGGTTCCCGGTCCGGGACGGCCTGGAGGCAACCCTGGGCGCGACCCTCAGCTACAGAAGCGACCAGTTCGCCCAGGAAAATAATGATCCGACCCTCGCAATTGATGAGAACACGACCGTGGATCTGCGCGCCGGGCTGACTACGGAGGATGATCGCAAAAGCATTCGTCTGGTCGCCCGGAACCTGTTCGACGAGACTGTTCCATCCTTCCTGTTCCCCTTCCCCCGGGCGCCCGGTTCGACCGTGGCGATCTCTCCGCGGGGCCGGTCGGTCCTTCTTGAACTTTCTTCAAAGTTCTAGAAACGTCAGAGGCGATAGTGACAAGGACAACAACCATGCGGTGCTTTCTTGCGACACTGTTGACGTGCATGTCGGTTGGCTTGACAGCCGGCTGCGCGTCCAGCGATCCTCCCAGCCAGCCAGAGCGCCCCAATTTCCTTGTCATTGTCGCCGATGACATGGGGTGGTCCGATCTCGGCGCCTTTGGCGGCGAGATCGACACCCCCAATCTGGATCAACTCGCCATGGGCGGGATCCGTCTGACGGATTTTCACACCTCGCCCACCTGCTCGCCGACCCGCGCCATGCTGCTGACGGGCGCGGACCACCACCGCGTCGGCCTCGGCACAATGCCAGACCTGATCACCCCGGCGCAAAGGGGCCAGCCAGGATATGAAGGCTATCTCACTTCTGGCCTCCCCACCGTTGCTGAAACTCTGTCTGCTGAAGGCTATTTCACCGCGATCACCGGAAAATGGCATCTCGGCAATGAGGCAAGCCAGTTGCCCGTCTCCCGGGGCTTTGATCGGTCATATGTCCTGTTGAATGGTTCACACAACCAATTCGGCGCAGACCAGAACGAACACTGGAAAGCGCTGGGAGAGCAGGCAGACTACAGGGAAGGCCTCGAAGAGGTCCAGTATCCCCTGGGCATTTACTCTTCCGATTTTTTTGCTGGCAAGCTCATCAGCTATCTTGAAGAATCCTCCCAAAACCGTCCCTTCTTCGCATATATTGCCTACACTCAGCCCCACTGGCCCCTTCAGGCGCCTGCAGACACGATTGCCAAATACAAAGGCCGCTATGATGCCGGACCTGAAGCTCTGCGGGCGGAACGTCTGGCGCGCCAAAAGGCACTGGGGCTGGTGGCCGAGGATGTTGAGCCGCACCCCTTCTTTGGCGTGAAGCCATGGGAAAGTCTGTCTGCAGAGCAGCGCGCCATGGATGCCCGCCGCATGGAAATTTACGCGGCGATGATTGACGAGATGGATCAGAGCGTCGGCCGCATTCTCACGGCCTTGCGTGAAAGCGGCGAACTGGACAACACAGTGATTGTATTTCTTTCCGATAACGGACCGCACGCCCGGCCGGAAGAGGCCCCCCGCCCCAACGAACCGGGCGCAACCAGCAATCCCGACCTGATTGCAGCCCTGAATATCGACAACAGTCTGGCGTCTCTGGGCTCTGCGCAATCCTACACCGGATATGGCCCGGGCTGGGCGCAGGCAGGCTCTGCCCCCTCGCGCCTCTTCAAGGGTGTCACGACCCAGGGCGGCATTCGCACCACTGCGTTTGTGAACGGCCCGGGCATTCCGGGCGGCCAGATCAGTGACGCGCTGCTGCATGTAATGGACATCACACCCACGCTGCTGGACCTTGCCAGCATACACACGCCGGACAACCCTGCTATCGAGGGACGCAGCTGGGCGGAGCTGCTCTCAGGGGCGGCGGATCATGTCCGCGCGCCGGAAGAAACGCTCGGCTGGGAACTCTTCTACGGCCGCGCGGTGCGCCAGGGAGACTGGAAGGCTGTCTATCTGGCAGCCCGCATGATTGGGGCGACAGAAAGCCGGTGGGAACTCTTCAATCTCGAAGTCGATCCAGGTGAAACGCAGGATCTTTCCGCCACAGAACCTGAACGGCTCAAGACCCTCCTGACAGAATGGGACCGCTATGCCGCCCGCAACGGGGTGGTGGTGCCGCCCCCTGCGCCCGACGGCGCAGACTGAAGATCCAGATCCGTGCGGTTCCCTGTTGACCCGCTCCCCGTGTAGAAATGACCAAGGAGTCACTCTTGGACCGGCCCGGCCTCGATACGAATCCACTGGAACTTGGGCCTGACTGGTTCAACACATTGTTTGCAGAGATCGGCATTGATGCCGAGGTTAAGTCTCTGACCTCAAAGTCGATCGGCACGGGCCAGATTGGCGAGAATGTGCGGTTCGTTTTCGAGTATGCCAAAGCTGGTCCGGACGCGCCCAAGACACTGGTCGGCAAGTTCCCGTCGGGCAACGAAACCAGCCTGATGGCTGCCAAGATGCTGAACCACTACAAGCGCGAAGTGTATTTCTACCGTACCTTCCCGAAGGTCGCCGGGCGCATCACGCCAGACGCGCTGTATACGGATTATGATGAGGCCACCAATCGTTTCGCCCTGATCATGGAAGACATGTCGCCCTCCGAGCAGGGGGACCAGCTGAAGGGGTGCGGCCTTGTGGAGGCGAAACTGGCGCTCTCCGCCGCCGCCGTGTTGCACGCTTCCCATTGGGAAGATCCGACGCTCGACGATTATGACTGGCTGCAGGGCTCCTCCAAGGCGCCGCCGCCAGGCCTCGGGCCGGAACAGGTCGCCGGGCTTTGGGGCGCCTTCAAGGAACGCTACGCTGCGCAGCTCAACGCAGACCAGATCGAAGTGGGCGACGCTTATGCCGCCAGCCTGCCCAAATGGGGCGACAGCTATACCGGCCCGCATGCGCTGACCCATTCCGACTTCCGGCTGGACAACATGCTGTTCGGCCCGCCCGGCGCGGCCAAACCGCTGGCGGTGGTTGACTGGCAGACCGTGGGCAGGGGCGCGCCGGCCAATGATGTGGCCTATTTCATCGGCGCGGGCCTCACGCGCGAAGACCGGCCCAGGCATGAGCAGGCGCTGCTGCGCTATTATCACGACTGCCTGAAAGCCGAGGGCATCACCAGCTACAGCTTTGAAGATCTCTACCAGCATTATCGCTGGTTCTCGTTCTACGGCATCTCGGTTGCCTTTGCAGCGGCGATGCTCGTGAAGCAGACCGAGCGGGGCGACGAGATGTTCCTTACGATGTTGCGCCGTCACACCGCCCAGGTGCGCGACAACAACGCGATGGAACTGTTGAACCAGGTTCGATAGCTCGCGCGCAGGGCACCATCACCTGAGGGGGCTGGGCGCTGGCGACTGCCTCACATCCGCACCTCAACCAGATACGGTCCCTGCGAGGCGAACCCCCGCCGGAGTTCCCGCGCGAATTCTTCCAGATCACGCGCGATCCCGCACTCCACGCCGCACCCTTTTGCAAGGGATTGCCAATCGAGCGCTGGATCCCCGATCGTCAGCATCGCCTCGGCGCGGGCGCCGGGTACGCCCGACCCCATATTGAAAAACTCACCCCGCAAAATCTGATAGGCGCGATTGGCAAAGATCACGATCGTCACGTCGAGCCCTTCACGCGCCATGCTCCAAAGCGCTTGCGGCGTGTACATCGCGCTCCCATCGCCTGACAGGGCCAGCACCTTGCGGCCAGGCGCAGCGATAGCGGCGCCGACAGCTGCCGGAAGCGCAAACCCGATGGCCGCGCCCATGCTGGAGATCCAGTCATGCGGCGCCGTCGTCCGGGTCTTTGCGTAAAAGCTCCGCCCGGCGGTCACCGCCTCATCAATGACGATACACTGCTCCGGCAGGAGCGCCGCAATCACCTCTCCCAGGCCGTCATGGCTGATCGGGCCGGTGGGCACTGCCGGGCGCGCCAGCGGCGCGACGCCTTCGCCCGCGGCCGACCGCACACCAAGCGCCCGGGCAACAGCTTCTAAAGCCGCCTCGATGTCTTCTTCCGGACTCGCCAGTTCACAGACATTACAGTCAGCCGGCAGCAATTTCACCGGCTTTCCGGGATAGGCAAAAAAAGCGATCGGATCGCGCGCGCCGGCAAGAACCACATCGCGCGTCCCGGCAAGAGCCTTCAGGGCGGCCTCGACCGGCTGCGTATACGGAACAAGAGAAAACGGCGCGCGCCCGGCGCCCCGTTCCATGCAGGCATTATGCGTCTCCGCCATCAGGCGGCAGCCGGTCGCGGCCGCAATCGCACCGGCCCAGGACAGCGCTTTGCCTCTGACCGCCCCGTCCCCCAGCAGCAGAATGGCATTGCTGCCACCGCGACGCAGCGCCTCGGCCGCAGCATCCACAAATTCGGCGCGAACCGCGCGGCGCGGCGCCACGGAGCGCACCGGCGCAGCCTCACCCGCCGCGCACCACGAAATATCCGCAGGCAGGATAAGCGTCGCAATCTTGCCCGGTGACTGACGCGCCAGCGCGACGGCCTCTGCAGCATCCCCCGCAAGGCTATCTGCCGAACACGTCGTGCGCACCCAGTTGGACATCGGGCGGGCCACCGCCTCCACATCCCCGGCAAGCGGCGAGGCCAGCGGCGCATGATAGGTGGCATGGTCGCCGACAATATTGACGATGCCCGAGCGGGCTTTTTTGGCATTGTGAAGGTTGGCCAGCCCGTTGGCGAGCCCCGGCGCCAGGTGCAGCAGGGTTGCTGCCGGCTTGCCGGAAACCCGGTAATACCCGTCCGCCGCGCCCGTCACGATCCCCTCAAACAGTCCCAGAACGCACCGCATGCCGCTGATCCGGTCGAGCGCACCGACAAAGTGCATCTCTGAGGTTCCGGGATTGGCAAAACAGACATCCACCCCGCCCTCAATAAGCGTATGGACAAGACGCTCGGCGCCGCTTTCAGGTTTATCCGTATTCATACTCTCTCCGAATATTTCTGCATCATTGTGCCGGGGCCGGCCCGGGCCCGCTTCAGGCCGGGGCGCGGACGGATCCGTCCGGGGCATCACGCCTCCGGACGGCGGAAGATGCTTTGGCCCTTATGCACCGCGATGAACCAGGTGCCGTTGATCCGCCGATAGACCTGGTGGAATTCTCCGACAGCCAGAGGCGGAGCGATCGGCAGAATGTCCTGTCCGGGATACTGATCTTTAAAAGCATCGAACAGGATATACTCGGCAACGCCTTCCGCCTCATTCGGGCCAGTCAGCTTGACAACGGGCGGGGCCAGAACATGGCGCGTGACGCGATTTGGATCGCGCCGCGAAAGCCCTTTCCGGATCGTTTCCCGCCCCTTTAGAGCAGCGCCGCCATGGCCATGAAGAATGCCGTCTTCAGAAAATAGAGCGATCACGTCCTCAATATTGTGCCGGTCAATGTGATGGGTCCATAGGGACGCCAGGCGCGCGCAGGCAAGTTCATCCTGTTGGCTCATAAGTGTATCTCCGAAAACTTGGCGTCAGACAGGCTGGCTGGATGTTGCGGCGATTGCCGGGTCTGGCTGCACCACGCTGCGCAACCGCCAGAGTGCAAAGACATAACAGGTCAGCGACACGGCAATCGCGCTCCATGCAACGATCGTCAGCGCTTCGCCGATGTTGCGCTCAGAGGTGCTGCTGGCCGCAAGGCTTGACACCAGGATCGGCCCCAGCCCCATGCCCAGAACATTGTTGAACATCAGATACAGCGCCGACATGCGGCCCAGAAAGGGCGTCGGCGTGACCGCCTGCATGATGATCGGCGTGAAGGCCGCCGTTGCAATGCTGCCGCATGTCCCGATGGCGATGCCGGCAAGCACTAGGCGGGTGTCACCTCCGCCGACAACAAGCGCCAACAAGGGCAGCACAGTGAGGTTTAGAAGGATCGCCGTTAAAATAGCGCCGCGAACCCGGGACTTCGCCCCCAGAAGCCGCACCAGGGGCGTGACGGCAAGCATGCCAACCAGAGCGCCCGCAATCGCAAACAGGCCAAAGAAAAGACCTGCAGACGTATCGGCAACGCCGTGCTCGCGTGTCAGCATCGTCGGCCCCCAGGCACTCATGCCAAGCGCCACCGTAAAGCTCGCCCCCGTGCCTATGAATATGGGAAGATAAAGCGTGATGCGCGACCCGAAGTGCGAGAAGAATTCCGCCAGGGACGCGGTTGGCCCGCCAGGCTCGCCATCTTCCTGAATCTGCCGCGGCGGTTCTTTCACCAGCCAGGCAAACAAGCCAGCCAGTATGGGACCAGGGATCGCCACAATGACAAACATAATCCGCCACGGCTCAACGCCCACTTCAGGAGAGATCATCTCGGCAAGTTTCAGCGCCCCCGCCCCGACAATGAATGAGCCCGCGCCCATCATCACGCCGGTGAGCGTATAAACCGTCGTCGGCAACGTTCTGCGTTCTTTGGTGAACAGTTCACTGATCAATGACATCGCGGCCGGCATCAACACGGCCTCGCCCACCGCCACCCCGGACCGGCATGCAACCAGCATCGGATAGGAGGCTGCAAAGGCCGAGCAGAAAGTCGCGCCACTCCAGAGCAACACGCCCCCCAGCAGAACCTGCCTGCGGCGCCCGGAATCCACCAGCTGGGCAGCGGGAAAACCGGCGAGCACGTACACAACAACGAAGCCGAGCCCGAACAGCAGGCTGATTTGCGTATCACTGACCCCCAGGCTGGTGCGAACCGGGTCCACAACCAGCGCCAGAACCATGCGGTCGAGAAACGACAAGGCGAAGAGGCAGCAGAGCAATGCAACCGCACGCCATGCATGCGCCTCCTTGTGTGCGTCTATTCCTGCCATATGCCACTCCCTGATCAGTATATTTTGACGTGCGCGGGACGCTCCACACGCAGCGGATTTCTGTTCGCTTCTATCCGGCCCGGGCGCCGAGACCGTGGGTTCCCGCAAAAGAGAGACCGCACCCGCCCAGGCGCATTGCATGCATTTTGTGGTTGGTGTACCCACCCCCTAAGCGCTCTGCGTGCTTCAGGCGCCGTCGCCGGTTTTGCGCGTGCCGGCTTATGCGGCAGAGAGAAGGTGTGGCGCAGATGCCGAACCAGGGAGAACGGGAATGAAACTGCGCCAGCTGGCGGCCTTCATCCGTGTATGCCAGATCGGAAGCATCACCCGCGCAGCGGCAGAGCTGAACATTGCCCAGCCCGCACTGGGTTTGCAGATCCGCAATCTGGAATCTGATTTCGGCGCCGAGCTGATTGCCCGCGGGCCAAGGGGCGTACGCCCCACCCCGGCAGGAGAACTCGTTCTGGCCTGGGCGCAGGATGTTCTGCAAAGCCGCGACAGCATTCTTCACAAGGTGCGCGAGCTCGCGGCCAGCGCGCCACCCAGTCTGAAACTCGGTCTGACGCCGAGCGTGGCAGGTCTGATCTCTGACAGCCTTGTGGACTGGGCCAATACAGAGGGGCGCTCGGTCAGCCTGTCCCTGATCAAAGCGTTCAGCAACAACATCTCTCAGCTTGTCGAGATGCAGCAACTGGACCTTGGCCTGACCTGCAGCGCACGCCCCCGCGAAGCGCTCGATAGCCAGCCGATCCTGCTCGAGCGGCTGTACTTTATGGGCGCGTCCGACGGGACTACAGGGCCCATCTCCCTTGAGGACGCGCTTGACCGGCCCATCGCCCTTCCGAAAGGACGTGACTCGGTGCGCCGCGCCGTCGATGAAGGCGTGCTCCGTCAAGGGCTGGTTCTGAAAAACACGATGGAGATCAACTCGCTGGAAACCGCCAAAGATCTCGCGGTTGCCGGGATTGCCGGATGCATCCTTCCGCTGGGAAGCGCGCCGGATGCGGCCAGCCTGGGCCTCAGGCTGCGCCCGATTATTTCCCCCGCCCTGACCCGGACGATCTATCTCGTCCGCCGGTACGACCATATTCCCACCGATGCGGAACAAAGGCTGATTAACACCATGACAGCCACCCTGCTCGGCCTGATCGGCGAAGCCGGGATTAGCCCGTATGAACGCCCGACGGAGACGGTCTCTGAAAAGGGATGATTCTCCCGGCACGGCGGACAGGCGTGTCCTCCGCCCCCGTATCATGTGTCGGGGAGCCCGGAGCCTCACGTCAGTGCTCGCTGCCAACCGGGTTCGACAGAACCCCTATCTGTGAAACGTCCACCTCAATCACATCGCCCGCCTTCATCCAGAGGGGCGGTTTGCGGCGCGCGCCAACGCCGCCTGGCGTCCCTGTGGCAATCACATCTCCCGGCGCCAGGGGCGTCCATTGCGACACATAAGCAATCGCGGTCGGAATGTCGTACAACATCAGATCAGCCGTTGTGGACTGAACCGTCTCGCCATTCAGGCGGGTTTCCAGTTTCATCACGCTCGGATCAGGAATCTCATCCGCCGTGACGATCCACGGGCCAAGCGCGCCAGAGCGCCAGAAATTCTTGCCTGCCGACACCGAGTGCTTCTGATAATCGCGCACGCTGCCATCGAGCATGATCGTATATCCGAACACATGATCTAAGGCAGTTTCACGCGAAATGTGCCGTCCACCCTTGCCAATGACGACGCAGATCTCGCCTTCATAATCAAACTGTTCGGATACCTTCGGCCGAAGCACAGCCTCTCCGTGGGGCACGAGCGAATCGGCAACCTTTGTAAACAGCGCGGGGTTAGGCGGCAGATCATTATGGGTTTCGTCCACATGATTCTTATAATTCAGCCCGAGGCAAACGAGCTTTGACAGGGGCTCTGACGGCATCAACAGCCCGACCTGATCAAGCGGCAGCGTCTCACCCGCGCTATCTGCAATCTCCCCCAGCTGGCTGAGCGACAAACGCGGTGCATCGAACGGCGCCGCCAGCGCGGCCTCTTCATACCAGCGCCCCACCACATGCACGCGATCGCCCCGGATAATGGCGGACGCCACGCGCCCGCCCCTCTGGATCTTTGCTACCTTCATATCACTATACTCCGCTTACGGATTTTATATCAGAGAGGTCTGCGCACGGGCAGACATCGCGCGCTCAGATGGAGAGCAATTCCCGCCGGGGCACTCCGGCGTGAAAGCGTCTGAGAAACTCATCGCGGTCCAGATCGATGCCGGAGGGATTGCGCTGAAACGCTTCCGAGCGCGTAAAGGCGATCATTTCTGCGGGGGTATCGAAATTATCCAGACAGAACTCAACGATATTCTCGTCAGGATCCCGAAAGTAGAAACTTGTGATCGGCCCATGATTGGCAGACCGGTGAGGATGGATGTCCGCATCCCGCAACGCTTCAATCCGCTTCACCAGTTCTGTCAGATCGGCATGCTTGAACTGCATGTGATTGAGACCGGGATCAGTCGTTGGGGCATGCGTCAGATGCGTCAGCTCAAAGATGGCGAAGGTCAGAGTGTGCGTCGCGGGCAGCTTCATACGCATAAAGACGGCCCGCACATCCTTGGCGTGAACCTGCTTGCCACCGTCCCCGTGATGATTGTCCACGGCAACATTCGGGTCAGGCTTATTCTCAAATGCCCAATCGGCACCGAGAACAGCGGCGTACCAGAGCTTCATCCGGTCAAACTGACTGGTCTGCAGAACCACCTCTGAAACCCATGTCGGCGCGATGACCTGCGTCTTCGCTTTCAACGTGTTGAGCAGAGCGGTTTCTTTTGCGTCAGGTCCCATGTCTCTCGTCTCCTTTGTTCATCCGCTGCACGAGAGCACCGCGCCAGCGTATTTGCGCGCCTGCCTCATGTGCTATCCGGGCGGGCGCTGACTGTTTCCCGTAAGAGGCCAGCCTGTCTGACGTCCCGAGACAATCCGCGATACAGCGGCAGGCAGCCGGGCGGCCAGAGCCGTTTTGCGATGGCCGTCAGACAGGAACAATCTGGGCTTCCAAGATCGTTCCTGTCTTGCCGCAAACATCAATTAGCTTTGGTCGGTGGCCCTGGCGCCGGTCTATCAAGCCGGACAGAAATCGCGCTGCATGCACGCCGCCTCCTTGAGCACGGCCGGTGCGTTTGCCGCCTTAGCCCTGGAGTTTAAAAAAATGTCCGATACTTCGCCCAATTTCCCACAAGGCCGCGGCCTTTACTATGGCGGCGCCTGGCATGAGCCCAAGCAGAGCGGTAGCGTCGAGGTTCGCAGCCCGGCGACGGATGAACTTCTTTGTACGATCAACGTCGGCAGCGCCGCCGACGTCCGCCCGGCCGTAGAGGCGGCCCATAAGGGCTATCTCGAATGGCGGGATGTCCGCCCTATGGAGCGGGCACGCCTGATGAAGGAGATGGGCGTCCGCATTCGTTCAAACGCGCGCGAGCTGGCGCTCATCGAGTCCATGGACGGGGGCAACCCGATTTCAGAAATGATGGGCGATGTCCTCGGTACGGCTGCCATGCTCGACTATTTC
The DNA here is from genome assembly GCF_000013025.1 of Hyphomonas neptunium ATCC 15444. Taxonomy (NCBI): domain Bacteria; kingdom Pseudomonadati; phylum Pseudomonadota; class Alphaproteobacteria; order Hyphomonadales; family Hyphomonadaceae; genus Hyphomonas; species Hyphomonas neptunium. The sequence continues at coordinate 2,319,783 of NC_008358.1, forward strand.
GCCGGCCTCGTCACCGAAATGAAGGGATCTTCCGTTCCCTACGGCCCCGAAGCCGTCAGCTTTTCCGTCCGCGAACCTTACGGGGTTGTCGCACGGATTGCGCCCTACAATCACCCCCTCGGCTTCTCCGTCGCCAAGGCCGCCGCGCCGCTGGCGGCTGGCAATGCCGTGGTTGTCAAACCGCCCGAACAGGCGCCGCTGTCTGCGCTTCGCGCGGCAGAACTCTTTGACGGATTACTGCCCGCTGGCGTGTTCAACGTTCTGTCCGGCGACCGCGATCTTGGCGCCGCCCTGGTATCTGATCCGGGGATCTCCATTGTGGCGCTCGTGGGCAGCGTTCCTACGGGCAAAGCGGTCATGCGGGCTGCCGCCGACAGTCTCAAGCGTGTGATGTTCGAGCTGGGTGGCAAAAATGCCCTGATCGCATTTCCGGACTCTGACCCGGAAAAGATTGCCCGGGCCATGGTCGCGGGCATGAACTATACTTGGTGCGGACAATCCTGCGGTTCCGTCAGCCGCGCCTTCGTTCACGAGGACATCTATGACGAGGTCCTCGCGCGGATGCCGCAATACCTTGAAAAGCACAAACCCGGACTCCCCAGCGACCCTAAGACCACCATGGGCGCCCTGGTCGACCGCCAGGCGCTTGACCGGGTCACCCGCTATATTGCGTCTGCGCATGAAGACGGCGCACGGCTGATCCATGGCGGCGTGCCGCCAGAAGATCCTGCCTTGGCAAAAGGGTGTTTCATGCCCCCTACCGTCTTTGCGGATGTTACCATGGGCATGAAGATTGCCCGCGAGGAAATCTTCGGGCCTGTGCAGGCCGTCATCAAATGGAGTGATGAAGCCGAGATGCTCCGTCAGGTGAACCAGGTCGAATATGGCCTCACCTGCGCGGTCTGGACCCGCGATGTGGCCCGCGCGCACCGGATCATTTCGCGCGTCGAAGCCGGCTTCTGCTGGATCAATGATGTAGCGCGCCACGCGCTTGGCTCCCCCTTTGGGGGCTACAAACAATCCGGAATCGGACGGGAAGAATGCCTCGAGGAGCTTCTGTCCTTCACGCAGGAAAAGAATGTCTGGATCAATCTGAACAACTAGCCGGACGCTGTCTGGCGGAGCCCTTCAGCCATGCCGATGACCCGTCGCACCTTCACCCTGACCGCCGCCCTGAGCCCTCTGGCAGGCTGCGCCGCCTCGCCAGTGTCCCAAACAGTCCTCCGCGCAAATCCGGAAACAGACATGCCCCCCAACTCCTCTGCCCCCCCGCCGCGCCAACCTGCTGCCCTCTGGGCGTATGATCAGCTTTTGGATGAACTGGTTGCAGCCAATCGCATTCTGCTTCATCACCAGATTGTGGACTCGTTTGGTCATGTCAGCGCGCGCCATCCGGACCGTCCCGATCGCTTCCTGATGTCGGGACGCAAGGCCCCCAGCCTCGTCGAACGCGCAGACATCCGCGAGTTTGGCCTCGATGGGGAACTCGCGGTTCCGGACGGCACCCCCAGCTTCCTGGAACGCTACATTCACAGCGCCATTTATACGGCACGCCCGGATGTCCAGAGCGTCGTACACAGTCATTCTCCGGGCATAATTGCCTTCGGCGTCGTGCCGGAGACGCCGCTCCGCCCGATCTGCCACACCTGCGGCTTTCTGGGTGGCGGCGCGCCGGTCTTCGAAATCCGGGATGAGCTTGGCCCAGCCTCCAATCTTATGATTACAAATCAGACTCTGGGCCTGGCGCTGGCAAAAAAATTGGGAAGTGCCAGCTATGTCCTCATGCGCGGACATGGGTCCACTGCGGTCGGCCGCAATCTTCCCGAATCTGTCTACAATGCGATCTATGCAGAAACCAATGCACGCATACAGACGACCGCCATGACGATGGGGCCAGTCACCTTTCTCTCCCCGGAAGAGGCCGCCGCCACCTCGGGCGGTGGCCCTATTGTCGTTGAACGCACCTGGAACCACTGGAAATCAGAGATTGCGTCCTGAATCACGGCCTGCGTTTCAACGCAATGTCACACCTGTGAGGTTTTCGGATACCTCCCAAAGCCTTGCAGAAAGGGCTGCGTCCAGGGCCTGCGGGGGAATTTGCGCCGCCGCTGGGAACCCCCGTGTTTCGCTCAGGCCATGAGGCCCGTAATAGGCGCCCGACTTTGCCTCCGGCCAGGTTGCCGCAAACAGGGTCGGCAGAGCGCCCTGATCTGCCGGCTGAAACAGGAACCAGAGCAGGCTGCGGGCAAGACTGGCAGGGCTTCCCCGCCCAGGCGCATTGTGCAGCAGTTCGGTGCGGGAAACACCGGGGTGCGCCGCAATGCTGGCAACGCCCCATCCGCCCAACTGGCTGCGCCGGTGCAGCTCCAGCGCAAACATCAGGCAGGCGAGCTTCGACTGCGCATAAGCGCTTCCCGGCCGGTAACTTTGCTCCGCCTGAAGATCTTCGAGATTGATCAAGCCGTTCCGGGCAGCAATGCTGGATACAGAGATAACGCGGGCATTCGCGCCCTTGCGTAGCAGCGGTAGGAGGTGTCCGGTGAGCGCAAAATGACCCAGATAATTCGTGCCCAGCTGAAGCTCGAACCCGTCTTCCGTTTCCTGCCGCGCGGGCGGATTCATCACGGCAGCATTGTTGATCAGCAGATCAAGGCGATCCATCTGTCCGCGGAGCCGGGCGGCGAAGTCTGCCACGGAGGCAAGGCAGGCAAGGTCAAGACGTTCATAGCGTATGTCGGACGCAGGCGCTGCCTGACGGATTGCGGCGACGGCGTCCGCTCCCTTATGAGCATTGCGGCCTGCAAGCACAACACTGGCTCCGGACCGTGCGAGCGCAACGGCGCCTTCGAACCCCAGCCCCCCTGTTCCGGTGATGACGGCGAAGCGACCCCGCTGATCGGGAATGTAAGCTGCCGTCCAGTGCTCCGGAAGCGTGCTGTTCCTCATGTTCCAAACTGCCTTTTCCAGATATCTGCAAGCGGATGATCACTTGCCGGGCATAGCGCGAGACTCCGCGCCTGTCATACCTGCAGACTACCCGCTGCGCAGCTTATCTCCATGCCGGAACGCGCAGAAAATCTGCCCAATCCTACAAATAAACGCACTGCGCGCACCTGTGAGGGCACGAACCAGGCAGATTTTTGATTCCGATAGGGAGCGCCGCCTACTCTGCCGCAACCCGCAGGCTGAGTACGTCGCGCTTGGGCGTGACGCCGAACATCCTGATGTATTCCCGGCTGAACTGGGACGCACTCTCATACCCCACCTTGTAGGCCGCCTCCGTCACGCTGACAGCGTCTGCCAGCATGAGCCGTCGCGCCTCCAGAAGCCGCAGATGCTTTTGATACTGGAGCGGCGTCATCGAGGTCATCGATTTGAAATGTTGGTGGAAGGAGGATGGACTCATTCGTGCCGCTTCCGCCAGCTGCTCCACCCGCAGCGTCTGAGAAAAATTGTTCCGTATCAAATAAACCGCATTGGCGATCCGCTGAACATGCGTCTCGGGCAGTGCGAGTTTGCGGATTTCGCCGCCATACGGGCTGCTGAGCAGCCAGTAGCAGATCTCGCGCATAATCGAGGGATAGAGCAGTGGAACAGCTTTCGGTGTATGCGCCAGCTTGACCAGGCGCAGAGCACAGTCTGCAAGCATCTCATCCACCTGCCCCACAAACACACACGGCCCGGGGCCGGTATCGGCCAGTGGCGCCACGTCGATATGCTCCAGTACGTCCTTGATTGTAGCCACATCGAAATCAATCATGAGACCGATGAAAGGCTCTGTGGGCGTGGCCTGCGCGATCCGCCCGCTTGCGGGTACCTCCACACAGACAAGCAGATACTCCATTGCGCCATAGGTCAGCGTGTCTTCCCCGAAATACATCTGCTTGGCGCCCTGCAGCACCATGCAAAGCGATGGCCGGTATAGCCTGTGATCGGGCATCATGTCCTGAAAGGTCCGGACCATATGGACCCCCTTCATCGGGGTTTCAAAGCGCCCCTGCCCGCCTCCGTTCGCTTCTACATAGGCGGTGACAGCCGAGAGGAGCGGTGCAGACAACGCGACCTCCTGATCATGGAGGGTGTGACTTCTCCTGCGGGAACCTCCGAAGCCATTGGGGTCTGCAGGAACAGGCAAGTTTGTTGAGGTTTCAGGCATTCTATTCATTGTGCGGTTCCTCTAGCTGTTCAGGTGCCAACCAAAGCTGAGGGCGACATCAGAGATGACAGAAACTGCTGCCCCGTCAACCCGGCACGCCCCTCATCTGCCACGGGAGCTCGCTTTTGATGCGGATGACTATGCCAGCGGGTGGCGTATTGCCGCCATACTGATCGCGCTCTTTCTGATAAATGTCTTTGCACAGATCGACCGTATACTTCCGTTCATACTTGCCGAGGCGATCAAGACAGATCTTGACCTCAGCGACACCCAGATCGGACTGCTCACCGGGCTTGCCTTTGCCGTCTGCTACACCCTGCTGTCGCTGCCGCTGGCCCGCCTCTCCGACCGGGGGTCGCCCCGGTTCGTGCTCATCGGCTGCACCCTGGTCTGGAGCGCCATGACGGCGCTTGGCGGCCTGGCGGCCGGGTTCGTGTTCCTTGCGCTGACACGGTTTGGCGTCGCCGTCGGCGAGGCGGGCGCCGTCCCGTCGGCACACGCCCTGATCGCCCGAAAGATTCGCCCCGGTCTGCGCGGTCTGGCGATCGGTATATTTTCGATGGGCATACCCCTTGGCACCATGGCCGGCTTCGCCATTGGCGGCGCCATGGCCGATACGATGGGCTGGCGCGCGGCCCTGATGGGCGCGGGCCTGTTCGGCGCTTTGATCGCCCTGCTGGCACTGTTCGTCCTCGGACCAACGCCGCCGCTGAAGCAAGCCGCCGCCCACTCCGAGCCCTTTCTGAAGGCCAGTCTCAACCTCCTCGCTGCCCCCGCATTTCGCTGGCTGTTCATCGCCGCCATCTTTGCCGGCTTTGCGGCCGCCCCCTTCTATGCCTTCACAGCACCTTTCCTGATCCGCACCCACGGCCTGACCGCCAGCGAAGCTGGCCTGGCATTCGGCTCCCTTCAGGGGTTGATGGGCATCCTGGGGACGCTGGCGGGCGGGCGTTGGTTTGACCATGCCGTCCGCTCCGGGACCGGCCGGGTGCTCGGCCCGCCAGGGGTCCTGTTTCTCATCGCCAGCGTGCCCATGGCCGCAGCCCTGTTCGCGCCGGTCAGCTGGCTGTCCATCGCGCTTATGGTTCCCGGAATGCTGGCCTTTGCCTTCCTGCTTCCCTGGTCCTTCGGCGCGGCCCATCTTGTCGCGGGCCGCGGGAAGGAAGCCATGGCCTCCAGTCTGGCGATGATCGGCTCGGGCCTGCTGGGTCCGGCCCTCGGTCCCCTGATTGTTGGCCTGATAAGTGACACAGCAACAGCCGCAGAGGTATCGAACGGCCTTGGTATCGGCATGCTGATTATACCGCTGGCCTGCATCCTGACGGGATGTTCAATCCTCGTGGCCAACCGACAGATCGCGGCAACAATCATGAAAAACTGAATCCTCCATACCCGGACAGAGCGCCGCTCAGACCGGCGCGCAAGACCCGGATCCGGAAGCGTCCCCACCTGCTACTTCCGATGATCCGGCAAGGGGCCTTTGCCGGTCCTCCCCCCCCCTGCCTACCGGCAATCCCCGGGGCTCCCTGAAGAGGATGGTTCAAGCCGACCGCTTCAGGGAGCCTTCCTCCCCTCAAGCACAGGAAATTTCCATGCGTATACTGCTGACTATCTTAGTAGGGTGCGAGCTCGCGCTGATGTCACCCGCCGCCCAGGCTCAGGAGCGCCCCTCAGAGGCGCCGCAAGGCGTCGTGGCCATCGGCCCTGGTACGGTTCCGGAATATGATGGCTCCGGCGAGCTCCGGCTCATCCCGTTCGCTGTGGCAAATGTCGAATGGCGCGGCACCCAGTTCCAGTTCCAGGGTTTGCGCGCGCGGGCCGATCTGGCATCGGACACGCGCTTTTCCTTCGGCCCTGTCATCGGCGGACGGCTGTCCCGGGACGGCGCCGATGGTCAGATCGCGCTGCTGCCCGAATTAGATACGGCGGTTGAGGCCGGCGCTTTTGCCGGTTACCGTTTCGGCGGCGACCGGTCCGGTCAGGGCGCCTTGCGGACCGAAATAACGCTCATGCATGACGTTTCGGATGTTCATGACGGACTTCTCGCCACGGCCAGCGCCAGTTATGCCGCCATAAACAATCCGGTGTTCCAGCTATCCTTTGACATGCAGACAAGCTGGGCGGATGAAAACTATCTTCAGACCTACTTTGGTGTGGATGGCGCCGCGTCCGCAATGAGCGGACTTTCTGAATTCTCCGCCAGCTCCGGCATAAAGGATGTCGGCATTGGCATGACCGCAGGTTACTGGCTGGATGACCAGATCGGTCTGATTGTCCGTGCCGGTACAAACTATCTCGTCGGCGATGCCGCTGACAGCCCCATCACCGAAGAAGGCGATCGCTGGCAACCGATGATCGGCACTGCCATCGCGTACCGTTTCTAAACGCGGTTGAAAGAAATATGAGCGCCCCCTTAGCGCCGAGCAAACTGCGCTGAGGGGGATGGTCGGAATGGGCAGAATTTTACCTGGCCCGGGCGTCATATTCCTTTGGAGGATCAATCAAGTCACTGACCAGCGCCATGGGCTCACTGCCGCAATGAACTGGCAGGAATTGGCGTTGAGGAAAGGAACCGCTTCACGCCGGAGAAGGGACCCGCAGCTGCTTCGGAAAGCCAGTGGAATGAACCGCTTCAGATCGATCTTGACAGGGCTGTTGACGCTTCTGCCGGCGTCAGGGGAGATGCAGACTTCATTCACGTCGGTGAGGTCGGAGTGGCGCCAGAAAGCGTGACGGTTGCGCCGCGACGAGCTGAACACAAGATCCGTCTACACTGTAGCTCTTGGGGAAGTCTGGGGTGGCGGTCAGAGCCAGTCCGGAACCATATCGCCGGCATAGCGCGCGCCGAACGCGCCCTCCGGAAGGATGTTCCGGATACCGGCAAGATCATCAGTCGACAGCGTCACCTCTGCCGAAGCGAGGTTTTCCTCAAGCCGGTCGATCCGGCGGGTGCCCGGGATCGGAACGATGTCCTCGCCCTGGGCGAGCAGCCAGGCGAGCGCCAGTTGAGACACCGTGATGCCCTTGTCCTTAGCCAGCTCACCGAGCTGGCGGACCGCGTCAAGGTTCTTCTCGAAATTACCCGGCTGCCAGCGGGGGTCGAAGCGGCGCATATCGGTGTCTTCATACTCCGCAGACGGTTTGACGGCGCTTGTAAGAAAACCCCGGCCCAGCGGCGAATAAGCGACAAAGCCGATGCCCAGTTCCCGTAGGGTGGGCAGAACCGTTTCAACATTGCGTTCGAATACGGAATATTCGGTCTGCAGGACGGTGACGGGCTGCACGGCATGGGCCTTGCGGATCGTCTGCGGCCCGGCTTCGCTGAGGCCAAAATACTTTACCTTGCCCTCGGCGATCAGATCCCGGATGGTCCCGGCAACGTCTTCGATCGGGACATCGGGATCGACGCGGTGCTGATAGAGGATGTCGATATGGTCGACGCCGAGATGGCGCAGGCTGTTCTCCGTTACTTTGCGGATGTGGCCGGGCTGGCTGTTGGTGCCATAGACGCCGTCTTCATAGGTGAAGCCGAATTTTGTGGCCAGCACGACCTCATCGCGAAAGCCCTTCACCGCCTGGCCGATGAACTTTTCGTTCTCGCCCCAGCCATACATTTCTGCCGTGTCGAAGAAATTTACGCCCTGATCATAGGCGCGCCGGATGAGGTCGAGACCGGCTTGCGGGTCGGCCGCGCCATAATGGGCATGAAAGCCCATCGCACCATAGCCAATGGCTGAAACATCAGGTCCATTCCTGCCGAGTTTGCGGGTATGCATCGGGACGTCCTTTCTGGAATTGAGAACGTCCATGTAAGCCCGACGGCGCAGCCGATGGATGCCCGATGGTCCCGGATGATTGCCTGATCCTGCCGGATGCTTGATCTTTGTTTGCTTTCGGTGTGTCGTATCGCGATGACAGATTTGGATGCGATCAGATCCGTAGCCCTGCGCCATGCAGGACGCGGCAGCCCGGCGATGCCCCGCCTTCACCTCTTCCGCATCGATACGCCGACCGACGCGGCTGGCCTGATCTACGATCCGGTCGTCTGTCTTGTGCTTCAGGGCACCAAACGCACCTTTATTGGCGATGGCGCCCTCCAATACGGGCCGGGCGAGTGCATGGTCGTCGCCGCCGAAGTCACCGCCATGGGACAGGTCTGTGAGGCGTCCACAGACGAACCCTATCTTGCCTTGAACCTCCTGCTGGATGCCGCCGTCATCTCGGCGGTTCTTCTCGAGATGGATCGCCTGCCTGAAGCCCGGATCCGATCGGGCTATGGCGTCTCGAAGGCGGATCCCCGGCTGCTCGAAGCCTGGCGGCGATTTGCCGAATTGCTTGATCGTCCCGATGAGGTTCGCGTGATGGCGGCACATCTGGAGCACGAACTGATGTTCCGGCTCCTCATGGGGCAGCAGGGTGGCCTGCTGCGTCAGATCGCGGGCGCAGACTCCCGGCTTTCCCATATCCGGCGCGCCATGGCCTGGGTACGCCAGCACTATGCCGAAAATTTGAGCATCGGGGCCATGGCCACCGTGGCAGGCATGAGTTCCTCCGTATTCCACCGGCGTTTCAAGGCGGTGACGGGCGTGAGCCCGCTTCAGTACCAGAAGCACATCCGGTTGCATGAGGCGCGCCGCCGCCTCGTGACCGAACGCGCCGAGGCCGCGACTGTCGGGTATGCCGTGGGCTATGAAAGCGCGTCGCAGTTCTCGCGCGAGTACAAACGCTTGTTTGGCGCCCCGCCACGGCGCGACGCAGACGCCTTGCAGCCCGCGAGTAAAGACGGCCCCTGAAGTTTCAGGGACCGCCCGGTCTCACATGACAACCGCTCGCGGGTATCTGGTGGCGGTGTATCCGGGCGGGAATGCGCCCTGCCTGGCCGCCGGACGCGGTTGACCCGCGCCCCCTGCGCTTCGACCCGCTTCCATCGGCGGCGCAGCGCTGCTACTCACCGGCAGGCAACCCCGTTTCGATCGGTCCATCGAAGGCAACATACGCAATACAGCGGTCCGTCAGACAATTGGCGGCATGCAGGAGATGGGCCGGCTGATAGACATAGGCGCCCGGCTCAAGCCGCGTGGCCGTCGCTTCACGCCCGTCCTCGTCCCAGTGTTTGAGGCCCCCCTCGATGAGCCAGAGCCGGTAATCATGCGTGTGGAAATGAAGATTGCCGCTGCCGGTATAGTCCCGTCCATATCGAAAGAGGGTCAGGGACGGACCACTTTTCGGATCGCCGTCCAGAACGACCAGGTTCGGCCCCTCCGGCCGGTCGGGATAGAGCGGCTGAAAATCCCTGTTTATCGCCTCGGTCACCGGGACCACAGCCATCGGCGCCCTGGCGCCGGACGCGTCACCTGTCGCCTGCGCCTGTGCCAGGGTCGGTGACGCGCTCAGCATCAGGAGGATCATGGGGATTGACGACATACGGTATCTCATGGGGAGCACTCCTTAGCGGGTCTGGGGATCGAAATAGCGGGCGCCCGTCATATCCTGGATGAGCCCGGCCTGATGGGATGCCCAGCCCGTCATTTTCCGCGTCCAATCGCTCGATGTGGGATTGTCGATCGCGGCAAACATTGCAAGCCAGCCAAAATGCGTTTCCGCCTGCTCGACCGGCAGGCTCCGGACCGGCAGGCCCAGTCCCTCTCCGATCGCCTCAGCGATATCGCGAAACGGAATGTCGGTCTCGGCGACCGCGTGATAGCGCGCCCCCGGCCGCGGCTGCTCAACCGCGTCACAGAACAGGCTGGCCGCGTCGTCGCGGTGAACCGCTGGCCAGCGATTGGTGCCGTCACCGATATAGGCCGAGGCGCCATGTTGCCTGGCCAGAGCGATCAGCGCAGGAACAAATGCCGCGTCCCCCGCCCCATGCACGCTGGGCGGCAGACGGACAACGGCGGTGCGCACGCCCTCATCGGCAAAGCTCAGAAAAGCCTCTGATGCGCTGCGCGGAACCTGCTCTGACGCAGGCTTATGCTCCGTCATCAAACCATTCGTCTCTGTGACAACAGTGGCAGACGTCGCAATCAGTGCTTTGTCCGTTCCGGCCAGGGCGCGGGCCAGAACGTCAAGCAACCGGCGATCGGCTTCACAATTCTCCAGGTAGCGGGAAAAATCATGGTTGAAGGCTGTATGAATAACAGCATCAACCTCGCTGAGGACCGGGATCAGACTTTCGGGCGCGTCAACGTCGCCGCGATGGATGCCGATCCCCGACTGAAGAAGCGCCCTGGCGGCCCGCTCGCTGCGCGCGAGCCCGATCACCTGATGGCCGCGCCGCTCCAGCTCTGCCACAACCGCCGACCCGACAAAGCCGGTAGCTCCGGTTACAAATACTCTCATAAGATCTGCCTCGTCTTGCGAATGGCGTTTCCATCGGGCAAAACTTTAACCGGTTAAAGACGAGACTTTATACAGGTATAATTGCTATCTGGATCGACGCATGATGGACACGGCCAAAGACTTCAGCACCTTCCTGAAAGATCGCCGGCAGCGGCTCGATCCCGCCGCGCTGGGGTTCACGGGCCGGCGGCGCACGCCGGGCCTGCGCCGCGAGGAGGTTGCCGCCCGGGCGAATATCAGCACGACCTGGTATACCTGGCTGGAACAGGGCCGCGGCGGCGCCCCCTCGGCCCGCGTCCTCGAAAGCCTCGCGAGCGCGCTGATGTTGACGGAGGCAGAGCGGGACTATCTCTTCCTGATCGGAATCGGCCGGCCGGCGCGCGCAGGCACCGCAGCCCCGGAGGGGGTCGCCCCGCGCCTGCAGCGCGTGCTCGATGCCCTCCCCCTCATCCCCGCCCTCGTTGCCACCTCGAGCTGGGATGTCATCGGCTGGAACCAGGCCGCGCGACGAGTGCTGACAGACTATGACCTTCTGCCGCCCGGGGAGCGGAATATCCTGAGACTGATGTTTCTCGATAGTCAGACACAGGCCGCCCAGTCCGACTGGGCGCTGACAGCGCGGTATCTGGTGGCCACCTTCCGGGCAGAAACCGCGCGGGCGGGACATAATCCGCGGGCTGCCGATCTCCTGGCAGAACTTTCCGCCAACAGCGAGGCCTTTGTTCGTCTATGGAAGGAAAACGATGTCCTGCGGCCCGGCGAAGGCACAAAAACGATCCTCAAGCCAAAGGTGGGCGAAGTTTGCCTGGAATTCTCTTCCTTTGCCGTTGATGGCCGCCCCGACCTGAAGCTCATGATCTATAATCCTGCCAGCGACGCGGACAGGGAGAAGATCGAGCAGCTGTGCAGCTAGGCTCTGAGACACCTGCATAAGGCGCTCCCGTAACGCGGTGTCATCCCGCTGCCGCAGCGATCTCTCGCGCATCTGGAGAAAACCCCACCACGCAGCTTTCGATACCGGGATACAAAATCGTTCTGTCTCAACATGAAAGGTATTGCGACAAGCAGTGCCGAACCCGAAAGCGCTCCTTGAGAGCGCCTTAAGTTCAATCTGTTCAAGGCTATGGGAAGTTTTCACTTCGTCAGCAGTAACGCGGGTGACGCGCGCAAAAGTCAATTAAAAAACCTTACTATTCCGCGCATTATAACGCTCCAACGCGAGGCCTGTAATGCAAACTGCAGGGCACATTCTCCTTTGTGTCTGAGTTCGACGCTACCCTTCAGCGCCACAAGGAATTCTAATATGATTGGCTGCTTACGTCACGTTGGATCCATGCGCCGGGGCTTTCTTGTCGCCCCCCCTGACATCGGCTCCGAGAAACGCGCCTCCTGCCGGAGCATCTCTCCGCCTGCGCAAGCGCAAAGTCAGACAGGGGCCCCGATTATCAGCCGTCTGTGCAGGGCGGGTCTGCCATCCCCTGCCGCTGATACCGGGCTTGGCAACTCCGCGGTCCAGGACCGGGCCAACGGTCTGTGACCGGCCCCCTGTCTGTCTGATCGGGGCCTCATCCGGGCAGGACGCGATCAATTAGCTTAGAGCAAACCAGGCAGGCTGACCCGTCGCTCACCCTCTCGGAAATGCGGTGCGCAGGGTGAGCTAACGGCCCTGCGGCACACGTCGCCGACCAGGATGACGACGGGCCCTTCAAACGCGTCGGCCGCGAGCCGGGCAGCCAGCGTTGCAAGGGTCGCCGCCAGCATCCTTGCGGCCGGTCGCTCCACATCGCAGACAGCGATGGCCGGTGTGTCCGCCCGACGGCCCGCCGCAATCAACGCGGCCGCGATGGCCGCAAAATCATGTGCGGCCATATAGAGGCATACCGTCGTGGCAGGATCCGCGGCGCTCTCCCAGTCGGTTTCCGGTCCCTCTGCCCGGTGCCCCGTTGCGAACAGGACCCGCCGGGCCGTGCCCCGTTCGGTAAGAGAGATTCGAAACTGCGCAGCGGCCGCCGATGCGCTGGTTATTCCGGGAACGACGGCAACCTCGATTCCCATAGCCTCAAGCGCGGCCCGCTCCTCGGCCGCCCGTCCAAAGATGGAAGGATCGCCGCCCTTCAGCCGGACCACATTGAACCCCTGCTGCGCATATCGAACCAGAGTCCGGTTGATGAAATCCTGTCCGGCCGAAGGCTTGTGCCCGCGCTTGCCAACCTCAATGATCCGGGCGCCGGGAGGAATGAGCGATCTGACCTCATCGCTCACCAGCGCATCGATCAGGACGACCTCGGCCGCCTCGATCGCCCGCACGGCGCGAAGCGTCAGGAGATCGGCCGCGCCTGGGCCAGCCCCAACCAGGGTGATACGGACGGTCATTGCCAGGCCTTCCAGGTAAACCCCAGCCAGAAACGCGTCCTGTCTGACAGCCCCCCTGCGCCGTTATAGCGGGCGAGTTTTACCACACCGGATAAATCCCCGCTCAGAGCAAACGTCGTTGTCAGGTCCAGCTCGGTGCCCAGATCCGCGCCCGTCCGCTCTGCAGAAAAGTCATGCCACGTCAGCGAAACAGCGGGTTTCAGGATTGGGCCAAGTGCCAGGGCGCTGGTATAGCTCGCCCCTACATAAATATCATCGAGCCCGTCTCGCGGCGTCGTCAGGAAGACATCTGCAAAGCCGTTGAAGGCATGCCCGGTCGCGAGCGGCGTCTGGAAGGCGCCGCCGTCGCCGGCCCCCAGGCGCTCCCATCCCAGGCGTCCGGCAACCGGCCCGTCTGACAGGGTCAGTTCGGCTGCGGCATAACGGGCCTCATAGCTTACCGGATTGCCGCCATAGTCCGTCTGCCGCGCCAGACTGGCCGCATAGGCGAGCTTCCTGCCCGATTGGGCGATGACGCCGGTCATCCGGGCGCCATAGGTCGCGTTCGATACCGGGGCCCCGCCGTCCTCAAAATCCATCAGATACGCAAATCCCGTGAGCTCCAGGGACGGGCCGGGAGACACGCGCAGGTTTGCCATATGCGTGTTGCTGTCCCAATCAAGGTCGTCCCCGAAGATCCGGTTGACGCGGTCCACATAGGCGTAGCTCGCCTGAACCGGGCCGGCGGCATAGTCGAGCCGAAGGGCATCAAAGGTCTGTTCGTCCTGGCGCCACGCCGCGCCGCCGACGAATCTCTGGTCATCCAGATTGATCCGCTGCCGGCCGAGCGTGGCGCTGAACGCCTCTGCGGGCTTCCAGACAAGCTGCGCCAGGTTCACTTCCGTGACCTCAGGATCGGCGATGACCGCATAGGGTTCAGCGGGCGGAACCGCATCATTATAATTGCCGTACAGGGATCTCACATCCTCGAATTCCAAAGTTGCAGACAGATCCTTCCAGGCTCGGGTTTCAAATCCGAGCCGCGTGCGCACGGTCAGGGCCTCGGCCGGCCGGACACCGTCCTGATCTGCTGCTTCCCAGCGGGGCCTGAACTCCAGCCAGGCGCGGAAAGGGTCGGCTGCGGCCTGCGCTGAGGCTTCTGAAAACGCCAGGCATCCTAAAAATCCGCTGCTCAGCAGCCCTGCAAAAACTCCGGAAAATCGCAACATCGTCTCCTGTGCCAAACGCAAAAAAGTCCGCGCAGCCTTTCGGCTGCGCGGACGTCTCTGCCCGCTGATTACCTTAAATTTTCCCGGCACAACGCTGCGCCTTCACCCCGAACAGCCTTTATGGCGGCATTGAAGTCGACAGCCTCTGTCCACGGAGGATGCTTTTCAGGCGCGCCGGCGAAAATTTGCGCGCTTTAACGGCTCAAAGATCAAAAAGCGGGCGATCGGGGCCCATTTCGATGGGTTGATCCGCGTCGCCGAATGTCCAGCCCGCAGGATGACAGGCCTCCGGTTTCTCGTCGGTGCCCGGCAGACTGCGCCCGCTCCCTGCAAGCGCCGCGCGGTAAAGATCCGGCCGGAAGGCCTGCTCTGCGCCCATTGCGCTGACAGACACGCCGCTCGCCACCAGTTCCTCTGCGATCAGCCGCGCCTGGCTGAGCCAGGGGAATCCAGCCGCGTAACGATCAAAGACCATGAAATCCGCGTGCGTCTCTGCCGCGCCGCCCGGATACCGGACGATCTGCCCTTCAAGACCGCGACGGACAACCTCCTCCGGCACAGGCACAAAGCCCTTCTGACTGAGGACCCCGGCGGCGGCGGCGCGATTGCCGGGCTGATCCAGCCAGACAGACGCACCTGAGACCGCGCGCACGAGGGCGCCGGTGGCGTCGGCCTCCAGAATGGGAGGCCCCACCGCCAGCACCTTTTCGATCCCCGCAGGTCGCAGATCCAGGGAGCTCGCCACCATCGCGCCATAGCCGCGCGCCACCGAGTAGGACCCCCAGGGCTCCCCGACACAGTATCCGTCGACGAGGTCGCGCTCCAGAAAGCCGTCCACCTCAGGTGGGGGTACAATCAGGATGCGGATGAGGTCCGGATCGATCCCGCCCGCAGAAAAAAACCGCTTCAACTCGATATACTGCCGCGATTCCGGAAACACAGCCGCAAAGGTCAGGGGCCGCCGCCCCGCCGCCGCATCTGCAGACACCACCGTATGAAGGGACCGGGCCGCTTCCAGGGCGGTGCGCGGGGGATGGCCCAGCGCGTCACACATACGCCCGTAGAGGGCCAGGGACACAATGATCGAATTTCCGTTCAGGCTGAGGGCCATCGGGGCCACAAGTCCCCCGGGACCGCCGTCCAGCCAGCGCGCAACCACCGCCGGCGCCAGCATATGCCCCCCGTCCAGCATCCCGAGCTGGATGAGTTCCCGCGCCGTGGACCAGGCATTCTGACGGACGAGCCGGACGTCCAGTCCCTGAGCCTCGAAGAGGCCAAGCGCCTGCGCCATGACCAGCGGGGCGCAATCGTTCAGCGGCACGTAGCCGAGGCGTAGCGGGATCATTCTTCCCCTCCCAGCAATTGCTCCGAAGCGAGGATCTCGCGGGCGACCGCCGCAATCGTGATGCACCGGTCCATGGCAGATTTGCGTAGAAGCGCGAAGGCCGCCGGCTCATCAATCCCGCGCCGCTTCATCAGCAGGCCTTTGGCACGGTCCATCGCTTTGCGGTCTTCCAGCTGCGCGCGCGCGCGGGCAATATCCTCGCGCGCGTCCTGCATCACGCGGAAGCGGGCCTTGGCAAGGTCGAGCACCGAGCGCACCCGCGATGCCGAAAGCCCGTCCACAACATAGGCGGCCACGCCTGCGCGCAGGGCCTCTTCTGTCTCTTCCGGCGCGCTGCGGTCGACGAACATGACAATGGGCTTCGGGTTGGTCTGCGTGACCCGTTTGAGATCTTCGAGAGTGTCGCGCGCCGGGGTGTCACAGGCAATAATCACCAGATCGGGCGAATGGCGCGCAATCTGATCCAGCATGGTCAGCGTGCCGGACGCGAAATGCACAACCATATCGGAGACATCGCGTAATCCTTCCAGCACGAGGGCGCGGCGCTGTTCATTATGATCAACCAGAAGGACGCGCACAAATACCGGACACCTGAACAAAGGGACTTCAGGGGCCGACGCTGACGCGCGATCCGGAGTCGCTGCTACCGGCCCGCGCGCAATGAAGCCGCTCGACCCGGTTCCTGCCCGAAAGCCGGGCAGCGCGTCTGGCCGGCGCACAATTTCGCGGCAGCGCGCCCACATTCACGCCCCAGGGCGGTTTTACGCTGGTGTCTGCAAACACCGCAGGCTTCCCTGAGCCTCGGATCGCGTTGATGTGATCTGAATGCCAGCACCCCTATCTGGTGCGTGCAGCGATGAGGCTGCGTTTTCGGCTCCCTTCCAACGGGGAGAGCCGGAGCGCGGTCTGTGGCCGGGTTCCGGGAAAAGAACCCGGCGAAGGCAAGATGCTTCGCCGTTTAAAGCGGAGTATCCATGCCTGAAGTCCCTTATCCCTTACCAAAGCGACATCGCCTGGTCATCGTCGGCAATGGCATGGCGCCCGGCCGCATGCTCGAACATCTGTTCGAGCACGGAGGGAAAGACTTCGACGTCAAGATCTTCAATGCCGAACCGCGCGTCAATTATGACCGCATCATGCTTTCCCCCGTATTGTCCGGCGAGAAGACATTCGACGACATCGTGATCCATGGCGATGGCTGGTACATCGAGCACGGGATCACTCTCTATAAGGGCCACCGCGTCGTAGCAATTGACCGGCAGTTAAAAACCGTGACGTCCGATCAGGGTGAGGTCGCCCGCTACGATACGCTCGTCCTGGCGACGGGCTCCGACCCCCTGATCCTGCCGGTTCCGGGCGCCAGCCTCAGCGGCGTCCTCTCCTACCGCGACCTGGATGACGTCACCGCGATGATGCTGGCCGCGCAGCCCGGTCACAAGGCCGTGGTCATCGGCGGCGGCCTGCTCGGGCTGGAAGCGGCGGCCGGGCTTCAGGCTCGCGGCATGGAGGTGACGGTCGTTCACCTGATGCCGACCCTGATGGAGCGTCAGCTTGATGCGTCCGCCGGCTACCTCCTGCAGAAGGAACTGGAGGCGCGCGGCATCCGGGTCCTCTGCGGCGCAAAAACCCGGGCCGTGCTCGGGGAAACCCGCGCCGAAGGCCTTGAACTTGAAGACGGAACAACACTCGACGCCTCCCTGGTCGTCATGGCCGTCGGCATCCGGCCGAATGCGGCGCTGGCGCGGGGCGCCGGGCTGAACGTGGGCCGCGGCATCCGCGTTGATGCGCAGATGGGCACCTCTGACCCCGATATTCTCGCCCTCGGGGAATGCGCCGAAGTGGACGGGCGGGTCTATGGCCTCGTCGCGCCGCTCTACGAGATGGCAAAAGCCGCCGCGGCGCGGCTGGCCGGAGATGAAACGATTACATTCCGGCATGCCGACACCGCCACCAAACTGAAAGTGACAGGGATCAATCTCTATTCGCTCGGCGACTTTGCCTCCGAAAGCGATCGCGAAGACATCGTGCTGCGCGACGCGGCCCGCGGCATCTACAAGCGTGTCGTGCTCAGGGAGAACCGCGTCATCGGCGCGGTTCTTTATGGCGACACGCGGGATGGTCCCTGGCTGAGCGACCTCAAGAAGCGGGACGTCGACATCGGGGACATAAGGGAAACCCTGATCTTCGGGCAAAACGCGCAAGGGGCTGCCCTCGATCCCCTGGCGACGGTCGCTGCCCTGCCCGACGACGCGGAAATCTGCGGGTGTAACGGGGTCTGCAAGGGAAAGATCGTCACGACGATCCGGACAAAGAACCTCACCACCCTCGACGCGGTCCGGGCCCATACCAAGGCATCCGCCTCGTGCGGCAGCTGCACCGGGCTCGTCGAAAATCTGATGTCGCTGGTCCTGGGCGACGGCTACCAGGCCGGCGCGGCCAAAACGATGTGCCCCTGCACGCCCCTGGGTCACGGAGAGGTTCGCCGGCTGATCAAGGTCAAAACCCTGACATCGATTCCGGCGGTGATGCAGGAACTTGGCTGGTCGACCCCGGACGGCTGCGCCAAGTGCCGGCCCGCCCTCAACTATTATCTTCTGTGCGACTGGCCCGATACGTATACGGACGATCCTCAGTCCCGGTTCATCAATGAGCGGGCGCATGCAAATATCCAGAAGGACGGGACATTCTCCGTCGTGCCCCGCGCCTGGGGCGGGGTGACGTCGTCGAAGGAATTACGGGCCATTGCGGACGTTGTCGACAGGTTCGAGATACCGATGGTCAAATATACCGGCGGCCAGCGGATTGACCTGCTGGGCGTGAAAAAAGAAGACTTGCCGGCTGTCTGGGCGGATCTGAATGCCGCCGGCATGGTGTCGGGGCATGCCTATGCCAAGGGACTGCGCACGGTGAAGACCTGCGTCGGGTCAGAATGGTGCCGCTTCGGCACGCAGGATTCGACCGGGCTTGGCATTCGTCTGGAGAAATTCCTCTGGGGGTCATGGACCCCCGCCAAGGTGAAACTCGCCGTCTCCGGCTGCCCCCGTAACTGCGCGGAAGCCACGTGCAAGGACATTGGCGTCATTTGTGTGGACAGCGGCTATGAGATCCACTTCGCCGGCGCCGCGGGCCTCGAAATCAGGGGCACGGAAAAACTCGGCCTGGTCCGCACCGAAGACGAAGCGGTCGAAGTGATCGCCGCCCTGCTCCAGATGTACCGCGAACAGGGTTTCTATCTCGAACGGATCTACAAATGGGCGGCCCGGATCGGCACGCCGGTCATTTCTGAGCAGATCCTCGCAGATCCAGAACGGCGCCGCGACTATTTCGAGCGATTTATCGTGTCCCAGAAAAAGGCGCAGATCGATCCCTGGGCGGAGCGGGTCGCCGGACTCGAAAGACAGGAATTTGTATCCCTGACGCCCCAACTGCCAGGAGGGGTGTCATGAGCCACGCGCCGCTCACCGACCTCGCCGCCCTGGAGGACATCCCCCGGCCAGGTGCCCTCAGGATTATGGCTGGCGGGATCAGGATCGCCGTTTTCCGGACCGGATCTGACACCGTGTACGGACTGGAGGACCGCTGCCCGCACAAAGGCGGTCCCCTGTCGGACGGGATGGTTCACGGGGCCTGCGTCACCTGCCCGCTGCACAACTGGACCATTTCCCTGGAAACCGGCCGGGCGCAGGGCGCCGACGCCGGCCGTGTACGCACCTTCCGGACAGAGATCCGGGACGGCCGCGTCCTGATTGACCTGACCGAACTTGTCCCACCCCTGAACGCAACCCGCTGAGGAGCATTCCACACATGGCCTATCTGGCACCCACTGATTTCGTCACCAAGATGATCGACGCCGGCGAAGCGAAGATCTTCATGTCGACCCGCGACACCCTGGTGCGGGCCTATATGGCCGGCGCGATCCTCGCCCTGGCCGCGGCGTTCGCCATTACCGTGACCGTTCAGACCGGCAATCCGCTGGCCGGGGCGATCCTGTTCCCGGTAGGGTTCTGCCTGCTCTATCTTCTGGGATTTGATCTTCTGACCGGTGTCTTCACCCTCTGCCCGCTCGCCCTGATCGACAAGCGGCCGGGCGTAACGCTGGGCGGGGTCCTGCGTAACTGGACGCTGGTTTTCTTTGGCAATTTTGCCGGCGCGCTGACGGTGGCGGTCATGATGGCGATCATTTTTACAACCGGGTTTACCGAGGCCCCCAATGTCGTGGGGGAAAAAATCGGCACCATCGGCGAGGGCCGGACCGTCGGATATGCCGCCCATGGCTGGGCGGGGATGCTCACCCTCTTCGTGCGGGCGGTGCTGTGCAACTGGATGGTCTCGACCGGGGTTGTCGGCGCGATGCTGTCCACGTCCGTGTCGGGCAAGGTGATTGCGATGTGGATGCCGATCATGCTGTTCTTCTATATGGGCTTTGAGCATTCGATCGTGAACATGTATCTGTTTCCGTCGGGCCTGATGCTCGGTGGCGATTTCTCCTTCATGGACTATCTTCTGTGGAATGAGCTTCCGACGGTTCTGGGCAATCTCGTGGGCGGTCTCGCCTTTGTCGGTCTCACGCTCTACTCCACGCATATCCGTCCCGGCGCGGCGCGCAATACGCCCGCGCGCGGCATCGTCACCTCGCCCGCGGAGTAAGGCCCCTGCGCCCGGCTCCCCTCAGGCTCTCGGTCGGACAATGGTCCGACCGGGGGCAAAAAGAGACAAACCAGGATTTTCACGGCGCCCTCATTCCGCAGGGCGCCGTACTGGCGCTGAAGGGCGCGAGTTTTGCCGTGGCGGACGGGGTGAGTTCCAGCCGGTTCGGCGGCGAGGCCGCGGAAATTGCGGTGAAGAGTTTCCTGACCGATTATTACTGCACGTCGGACGCCTGGTCGGTCAAAACCTCTGCCCGGCGCGTGCTGGAGGCCACCAATTCCTGGCTGTTTGGCCAGACCCGCGCGCGCACACGCGGCGAGGGCGCGGACGGGGGCTATGTCACCACATTCAGCGCGCTCGTGATCAAGGGCCGGGTGGCCCATCTCCTGCATGTCGGCGACGGGGTCATCGGCCGCCTCCGCCAGGGCGCGTTCGAGCCGCTGACCGAGCCCCACCGGGTCGTCCTGTCCCCGGCAGAAACCTATCTGGGCCGCGCCCTGGGCGCGGGCGCCGATGTCGAGATTGACTACAGGTCCGTCGCCCTCTCCGAAGGCGACCTGTTCGTGCTGGCCACGGATGGGGCCGCCGATCATATCCCGTGGCGCGAGCTCAGTGCGCATCTCAACGCGCAAGCCGGTGATCTCGATCTGGCCGCCGCGCGCCTGGTCGCGGCGGCAAAGGCGAATGGCTCCGATGATAATCTCACGGTACAGATCATCCGGATAGACGCGCTTCCCGAGAGCGACGCCTCTGACATGATCCGGGCCGCGCAGGACTTTCCGCCGCCCCCGCCGCTGGACGCCCTGTCCGAGATCGACGGGCTGCGGATTCTCCGGAAACTGCATGCCAACGCCCGCAGCCATGTCTACCTGGTCCTCGACCCGGCCACACATCGCCGCCTGGTCCTGAAAGCCCCGGCGGCAGAGCTCTGCGCCGACCCGGTGCTCCTGCGCCGGTTCATGATGGAGGAATGGGTGGCGCGCCGGGTGTCCAGTCCGCACATTGTGCCGGCGGCCGATCTCGGCCGGGCGCGCAGCTACCTCTACGTGCTCCTGGAATTCGTCGACGGACAGAGCCTCCGGCAGCTCATGAATGACCAGCCCGAGTTGCCTCTGGAAACAGTCAGGACCCTTCTCGAGCAGATCGTGGCCGGCGTCCGCGCGCTGCATCGGAAGGAAATAGCCCATGGCGATCTGCGGCCGGAGAATATCCTGATCGACGGGACGGGCGGGGTCCAGCTGATTGATTTCGGGTCGGCCCATGTGGCGGGCATCGCGGACTCTGCCATTGCCCTGCCGCCCGCAGCGCTGGGCGCCCTTCAGTATGCCGCGCCCGAACTCCTCCTGGGCGAGCCGCCAGGCCGCGCCAGTGACCAGTTCGCGATTGGCGTGATCGCCTATGAGCTCCTGACCGGGCGCCTCCCGTATGGCGCAGCGGGAGGCAAGGTGCGCTCTGACAAAAACCGCCGGGCGCTGACCTACCAGCCCGCCACCCGCGCCGGCCAGCCCCTTCCGGCCTGGATCAACGGCGCGCTCCGCACGGCGACAGACCCGCTCGCCCGCCGGCGCTATGAAGCGCTGTCGGAATTCCTGGCCGACCTGCGCGCCCCGAACCCGAGATTTCTCCGGGAGAGACACGCGCCCCTGATCGAGCGAAACCCGCTGAGGTTCTGGCAGGGGCTGTGCGCCCTGCTGGCCGCGCTATCCCTCTTCCTGGCTATACGCGGCTGAAGCTGCCCTCCCCTGGCGCCCGCGCCCCTTTGGCCACCCACGCTCCAAAAAGCCCAGCTGAGCCCAGGCTAGGTCCGCCTTGCTTCGTGCGATACTTTCAGAATCCGTATGAAGGCTGATCCAGATGATGTCCCGGGGCTCGATCCCGCGATAGCGCCGCGGCACCCGCCGGCGCATCTGGTACTTACCGCCCCGCTTGAAAACAGACATCGCCGCTCCGCCAGTGTGCAGCAAATTGTGCAGCAAAATGTGCAGCAGTTCAAGTTCGACGGCGTGCAGCCCGGAGCGATCCAGCGCAAATATTTGCGTTTTTTCAGGGCGTTAAGAGCAGAAAACAGGAGGAAGTCTGGCGGAGAGGAAGGGATTCGAACCCTCGATACGCGTTAACGTATACGCCCTTAGCAGGGGCGCGCCTTCAGCCACTCGGCCACCTCTCCAGCGCTCGGAATTCCCTATAGACAGGGGGGAAATGGGGCAAGTCTCAATTGCGGTCAATTTATGCTGCGGGTTGTGAAATCACGCCAAATTTCAGGGTCAGCGGCGGCAGTTGCGGGAGAATCAGACGCTGCTGGCTTTGTTCAGGGGTCGATTCAGGCCCCATTCCGGCTCTTGCCGCGCGGCGGCGGGCCAGATCTGAAGCGGTTCATGACGACGCCGATGACACGCCCGCCGGATGTTTCCACTGCTGTCCGCAAGTCGTCGACCTCATCAGCGCCTGTGCCATCTGCCTGCACAATCAGCACGACGCCGTCTGCCAGCGGCGCGAATGTCAGCCCCGCAGCGGAGCGTGACAGAGCCGGCGCGTCCACTATCGCCCAGTCCGCGCTGCGGCGCAGAACATCCCACCAGGCCGGCGCAGCCTGCATCCGCAGCCGCTGACCGGGCTGAAGCCGCTCATTACGGAATCGCGTCACCAGCAAACGGAGCCCGTCGATCTGGTGGGCCGTCAGCAGTTTGGACATCGCCGGCGTATTTTCCGATCCGTGAACGGTATAAATCTGTTCCGTTCCCAAGGAAGCGTCCAGCGGATGCCCCGGCCGTCCAACGCCTTTCAGAACACCTTTCGAAAAGGCCGCATAGAGAGGGTTTTCCCGAAGGTCGAGATCGACCAGCCAGCTCATCCGGGCGGCGCGCGCCGACGCCATGAGCGCAAAGGACGCGGCAACGCTGCTGACCCCTTCGCCTTCCCTGGCCGAGATGAACATCAGGACGCGCCCTCCCGAACGCGGGGTTACCCGCGTTGCGGCCTGCCAGAGGCCGGAAAGATCCTGGCGCAGATCGAACATGCTTGGCCTTTGTGCTTCCTGCCTGAAGCGCTAGCATGGGAGGGTTAACGCGTCTTTAGAAAAGGCCGCTGCCCTGGCCGTCAATGCTCGCGAATAACCGCCAGAACGGGCAATCCCGTCGTGCGTTCCAGCGCGCCCGGCGTCGCAAATCCGTGCCGGCTGAGCGCATGGGCGAGCCCTGCAACAAAGGCCGCAAAGGCGGCCAGCAGAAAGGCCACCAGCGCCGCAGGCACGCGCCAGCTTTCACCGCGGCGCGGAACCTGCGCGTCCTCCAGAAGCCGCACATCGCCAGCCCCTTCGCGCGCCAGTTCACTGCGGGCGCGGGCCTGCGCTGCGCGGGCGCCAAAGCCGCGCGCAGCCTCTGCCGCCACGTCACGCCGCCGCTGCAACTCTGCAAGGCCGGGCGCGAGTTCCCGCAATCTCTGGTCCCGCGCTTCAATACTGGCAATCTGCGCATGCAAATCCGCCTGCTGACGGCTCGCCGCCTGCACCTCGGCCTCCAGCCGCGCTATGGCCGCCTGTACCTCCTGATACAGAGGGTCAGGTCCACGGCGCACCGTTGCGGCAGTTTGATCCTGCGAGGCGAGCAGGCCTTCAATCCGCGCGATGCGATTATCGAGATCGCGCAGCGCAAGCGAATTGGGCGCGAGGCGTGCGCGCAGCTCTGCCCGCTGAACATAGAGTTCCTGCAGGCGCTGACGCGACGTGTCTTCCTCATACAGCGTCTGATCAGGGCTCAGCGTGGTCAGTTTCTGACGATAGCTGGCAAGTTCCGCCTCCCGCTGCGCCTTACGCGCCGTCGCGGCCATCAGCTCCAGATTGGCGGCTTCGTAGAGGCGCTGATTGGCGCCGGCGCCGGTTTCCAGTCCGCTTAGGCCATTTTGAGAGAGATAGGTCTGGATCGCTGCTTCTGCGTCGCCCACTTCCCGTTCAAAGCGTTCCCGCTGGGCGCCAAAACTCAAGGCAGGCTCCTCACCCAGCACAGCCGGGCGGTAATCGAGATAGGCGCGTGTCAGGGCGTTGAGCAGTTCCGCCGCAATGGCGGGCTCTGAATGGCTCAGTCTCAGGCTCACTGCGCCGCCACCCGGCGCGATCCAGGTTTCGAGGCTCGCGCCGACCAGCTCGGCGCCAATACGTTCGCAATCCTTCACGCTGCACTGCGCGGCAAGCGCCGGATAGGCCCGCGCGAGGGTCACCTTGCCCAGCGCGGCGCGCGCCACCACGGGGCTGCGCACCAGTTCGATCTCGGACTGCGCAAGGTTTTCTGCGCTGCCTCCGGCCCGCTCCGCCGCTGGCGAAACCAACAGCCGGGCGGTTGCGGTATATTTTACGGGCAGCATCAACGCCGCAAACAGTCCCAGCGCAAACAGCGGCAGAAACACCAGCAGCATCAGCCATTTCGCCCGCCACAGATGCACCAGCACATCTGCCACACCCAAGCGCGGACGCAGGCGCACAGGCGCCGCCCTGGCTACAGGCTGGCCGGCATCGGCTGGGGACATAGGCTCGCGCCGCTCCTTGCGGGTACTCAACCTGTCATGAATGGCACGGCGCGTTTTATATTTCCTTAAGCATCAGGGGACTGGCCCCGCGTGCCGCCTTGCCCATATAGACCATCAGCTTCCTGCTTTCCGCGTCAGGCCGCCCCCTATCGGGCCCCTGCCACTTCTGGCAAAATATCCTCATGACCCAATATTTCGAACCGATCCCCTACCCGCTCTGGCACACCGACAAGGCAGGCTTTGCCGAAAAGCTCGGAAAGTCCTTCCGGGAAACCGGCTTTGCCGTCATCACCGGCCATCCGATCCAGCAGCCCGTGATCGATGACAACCTTGCGGCCACCAAGGCGTTCTTCGCCCTGCCTGAAGCGGCCAAGGAAACCTACCATGACGCGCCCGGCGGCCGTCAGCGGGGGTACACGCCCTTCGGAACAGAAAACGCCAAGGGTCAGGCGCAGGCAGACCTCAAGGAATTCTGGCACACCGGGCGCGACCTGCCGCCAGGTTCCCCCTACCGCGCCACAATGAAAGACACGCCCAGCGTCTCTGAAGTGGCCGATTTCGACCGCGCCACCCATACCCTCTACACGGCGCTGGATGATTTCGGCGCTGACCTGCTCAAAGGTGTGGCGCTGCATCTGAACCTTCCCGAGGACTGGTTTGCCGACAAGGTGAACTTCGGCAACTCGATCCTGCGCCTTCTGCATTATCCGCCGCAGATGAACCCGCCACCGGAAGGCTCGGTCCGCGCCGGCGCGCATGAAGACATCAACGTCATCACCCTGCTGCTGGGCGCAGAGGAAGCCGGTCTCGAAGTGAAACACCGCTCGGGCAAATGGCTGGCGGTGAACCCGCCGCCGGGCGCCCTGGTCATAAATTGCGGCGACATGCTCCAGCGTTATACCGGCGGCGTGCTGCCTTCGACGACGCACCGCGTCGTCAATCCCGCGCCGGAACGCGCCCGCTTCCCGCGCTATTCGACGCCCTTCTTCCTTCACTTCAATCAGGATTTCATGATTGAAGCCCTGCCCGGCTGCCTCGCCGAAGGCGGCAAGGCCCAGCCACCGATCACAGCGCAGGACTTCCTGATGGAGCGCCTGCGCGAGATCGGGCTGGTCAAAGAGCGCAGTTAACCCTGCTCTACCTCTCGTTACCGGCCATGCCCGCTGGCACGGAAGTTGACTGTCTCCAGATGGCCTGAGCCAATCTGGGAGCCACGATCATGCCAGCCATGGGAATTTGTGAGTGGATCGCCGCCGGCCGCGCCATCGCTGAGGGTCAGCTGACGCGGTATGCCGAAAAGGCACACTTTACGGATGAGTTTGAACAGTCCCTGCGCGAGATGACCGGCGCAAAGCACGCCCTGGCGGTCACCTCCGGCACTGGCGCGCTGATCGCCGCGCTCGCCGCAGCCGGCATCGGACCGGGCGACGAAGTACTCGTCCCCGCCTACACTTGGATGGCCACAGCGACTGCGCCCGTGATGGTCGGCGCTGTGCCGATCCTCGTGGACATCAACGAGACCCTGACGATCGACCCCGAAGACATCGAGCGGAAGATCACCCCCTACACCCGCGCCATCATCCCCGTGCACATGGGCAACGCCCCCTGCGACATGGACGCGATCATGGCGATCGCCAAGAAGCACGGCCTGATCGTCATCGAAGACGCCTGCCAGTCGGTCGGCGTAACCTATAAAGGCCGCGCCCTCGGCTCCATTGGCCATCTGGGCGCCCTCAGCTTCAACAAGATGAAAAACCTCAACATCGGCGAAGGCGGCGCGGTCCTCACCAGCGACGACCAGTATTTCGCCCGCGCCCGCTCTTACCATGATCTGGGCGCCATGATCCGCGGCCATGAAGACCGCTACAACGAACCCGCCTTCATCGGCGTCAACATGAAGGTCAACGAGATCCAGAGCGCCATGGCGCAGGTGCAGCTTCGCAAGGTGCTCCCGATGCTGGAGCGTCAACGCAGGCGCCGCGCCTCCCTGGCACCGATCCTCGCGCGCAGCTCGCAGTTCCAGGTCACGCCCCACAACGACGCGGAAAGCGCCATCAGCCTCACCGTGCTCGCGCCCACCAGGGAAGCCGCCATTGCCCTAGAAGACCGCAAAGGCATCTGGAACCGGCTGCGCGACAACTCCAAGCACATCTACACCAACTGGGAACCGATCTTCGCCAAGCGTACCTTCCATCCCAAGATGAACCCCTGGGCCTGGGCGAAGCGCGAAATCACCTATACGCCCGACATGTGCGCCCGCACGCTCGATATTCTCGAGCGCACCTGCGTCGTGAACCTCGGCCTCAAATATCCTACTTGCGTGATGCGCCGCGTCGCCAAGGGGCTCGCTGTCTGAGCGCGCGCTCCAAAGGTTTGCTATACAAAAAGCCCGGCCGCACAGAATGAGGCCGGGCTTCGTTATTTAATCTCTATACGAATTATTTGGATTCGTAAGTACGTGCGACTTCATCAAACAGCCGCACCCCATATCCAACAGCGCCTTTGGGATCGACAGCATTGCCGGCATTCTGCCAGGCAACCCCGGCAATATCGAGATGCACGAACGGCGTCTCTTCCTTGGCCCATTCCATCACAAAGGCTGCGCCAACCGATGCGCCCGGCGCGCCTTCACCACCATTTTTCAGGTCTGCCACATCGCTATTGAGCGCCTTGCGCGAATTGGGGTGAACCGGCATCCGCCAAAGCGCTTCACCCGAGCTCTCCGCCGCGGCCAGGAAAGTTCCGGCCAGCTTGTCATCCTTCGTAAACAGGCCAGCATAATCTGGCCCGAGCGCGCCGACCACGGCGCCGGTCAGCGTCGCGATCGTTACCGCCATCTTGGGCTTGTACTGCTCCTGCGCCCACCACAGGCCATCTGCCAGCACAAGCCGCCCTTCGGCATCCGTGCTCATGATCTCGATCGTCTTGCCACTCATGGATGTCAGCACATCGCCGGGACGGATCGCATTTCCGTCCGGCATGTTTTCGGCCAGGGCCAGGACGGCAACCGCATTCAGCTTTGCCTCGCGCTTTGCAAGCGTCAGGACGGCGCCCGCCGAGGCTGCCGCGCCGGACATATCCATCCGCATACGCCACATATTCGCGCTCGGCTTGATAGAGATGCCGCCCGTGTCGAATGTGATCCCTTTGCCGACAAAGGCCAGCGGCGCGTCGCCCGCTGCGCCACCCTTGTATTCAACCGCCACCAGGCGCGGCGGGCGGGCTGAGCCCTGCCCGGTGCCATACAGCGCGCCCATGCCGAGCGCCTCGATCTGCGTCTCGTCCAGCACGGTCACCGATACATTCGGTACACCGTCAAACTTTGCGACAACCTGATCTGCAAACCAGGCAGGTGTTTTGATGTTGGACGGCGTGGAGATCAGGTCGCGCGCAAAATAAACGCCTTCCGCGACCGCGCGGGCGTTGCTTTCCCAGGCGCGCCGCGCCGCGCCTGCATCGGGCGCGAGGAAGGTCAGTGTCACGGTTGGCTCGGTTGCCGCTGCAGGCTCGCTGCGCCATTTTCCAAAATCATACGCGCCCAGCATCGCGCCTTGCGCCGCAATGGCTGCGTCATGGGTTACATCTGCTGCATCCGGCACAACCACGGTCACATTGGCTTTCCAGGCAGACGTGCCCTTGCCGACCGTGGCGCCGTAGGTCTGCATATCTGTTGCGCTTTTCAGGCCCGCGCCCGTGCCCACCAGCAGGACGCCGCTATAGGGGCCAACGCCATAAAGCGTCAGGGTCTGACCCGCTTCGCCCTTGAAACTTGCCATGGTGATCGCCTCGGCAATCGCCCCTTTGGCGGCGCGGTCAGCATCTCTCGACAGCCCCTCAAGCGCGCCGTCCTTGCCCACGGGCAGCACGACCGCGCCCTTGTTGGGACGCTCTGCCTTGGCAAATTCAATGGCGGGAAGATCCGCGGCGGCGGGCAGTGCCAGCGCCAGTACGGATACAGCTGCGGTGAACCATGTTTTCATGGGAGCCCCTTCTTTGTTTCAATATTACATTTGCCTCGGAAAAATCTGCCCGGATGTCCAGCCTTTTCGAGGCAAGATCTCTGCAGATTCCGGTCACAAAGGATTGAAACCGGACTCAGCCGACGAGGAAAGCCTTGAGCGCGGGGCCATCATCGAAAGCATGATCCGGCCTGGCGGCTTTGAGCGCATCAATCGGCGCAAACCCCCAACTGACCGCCACGCAGCAGATGCCCACTTCGCGCGCCGCATCAATGTCGCGGATCTCATCGCCCACTGCCAGCGTCCGCGCGGGGTCGGCCTTCAGCCGTTTCATCACATCACGAAAATGCTTCGCCTTGCCGAACATGCCTGCGCCACAGCTCCAGGCAGAAATCCGTGAACTGATCTCTGGCCCCAGCGCCCGGCGCACGACCGCCTCGGCGTTCGATGAAACAACCGCCACCGGAATGCCCTTCGCCATCACAGCGTCCAGCAGGTCCAACGTGCCCTCAAACAGTGGAAACGCTTCGGCCGCGCGGGCCCGCTTCCGGGCATAGACCGCAATCATCGGCAGCTTCCAACCCGGAATGCCCAACGACGACATCACCTCCCGCGGCGGATGCCCCCGCATTGCCTCCTGTTCCTCATGGCTGGGAAGCCGAAACCGGAACTTCTGAGACAACTCCGGCAAAAGCGCACGAAAGAAGCTCACGCTGTCCGCCAACGTGCCATCAAAGTCGAAGATGATGAGGTCAGGTTTGGTCTGCATACGGGATTATATAAGCCCCGCGAGAGGTGAACTCGGGTCAGCATAACGCTTCTTCGGCATCCGCCCGGCCAGATACGCCTCGCGCCCCGCAATCACGGCATGCTTCATCGCGCGGGCCATCCGCACCGGGTCTTTCGCCTGCGCGATGGCCGTGTTCATCAACACGCCGTCACATCCAAGCTCCATGGCAATCGCTGCGTCCGATGCCGTCCCCACGCCCGCGTCCACAATCACCGGCACACGCGCGGCCTCAATGATCAGCCGGATGTTCACCGGGTTCATGATCCCGAGGCCGGACCCGATCAGCGACCCGAGCGGCATGATCGCCACGCAGCCCGCCTCTTCGAGCAGGCGCGCATAAACCGGATCATCCGAACAATAGACCATCACCTCGAAGCCATCCTTGATGAGGGCTTCGGCCGCCTTCAGCGTCTCGGGCATGTTCGGATAAAGCGTCTTCTGGTCGGCCAGCACTTCCAGCTTCACCAGGTTCCAGCCGCCCGCCTCGCGCGCCAGGCGCAAGGTGCGCACGGCCTCATCGGCCGTATAGCAACCGGCAGTGTTGGGCAGGAAGGTGAACTCCTCAGGCGTCACATGATCGGTCAGACGCGGCTCATTCGGATTCGAAAGATTCACCCGGCGCAAGGCCACGGTCACGATCTCGGCCCCGGCGGCGCGCGCCGCATCGGCGTTCTGCTCATAGGAGGCATATTTGCCGGTGCCCACGATCAGGCGCGAGGCATAGGTCTTTCCGGCGATGACCAGCGGATCATCAACGGGGCTCTGGGAGGCGGTGTCGGGCACGGGAGGTGTCTCCTGACTGAAACTTGAAAAACGGCCGCAAGGCCTGCGTGGTTGGAGTTTTCTTGGAGGATTTCGGCCCCTCGTTGGAGGAATCGTTGGAGTTTTTTTGGAGTTTTTTCGCCCCTTATCCCCCACCCACGAATTGCACGATTTCCAGCCGGTCCCCCTCGGTCAGCACCGTCATGGCATGCTCGGACTTCGGCACGATCTCGAGATTGCGCTCAACCGCGACGCTGCGCGGGTCACGCCCTGTCTCGCCGGCAATCCGGTGGATAAGCTGCGCAATCGTCGTGCCGGGGGCGATCTCGAGCGCCGCTCCGTTCAGTGTGATCTGCATCACCAAAATTCCCTGACTGTTGCCCTCTTGCCACGCTGGCCGTTACAGCGCAAACGAAGGCGCATGTCGAAACCGGTATATGTCCTCGGCGGGCCGAACCTCAACCTTTTGGGTACGCGCGAGCCGGAAATCTACGGGCGGGATACGCTCGAGGATATCCACGCCCGACTCAGGGCGCTCGCTGGCGACGTGGCAATTGTCGCGCGCCAGACGAATTCTGAAGGTGAGCTCGTGTCCTGGGTGCAGGAGGCTGCCCGAGACGGGCGGGCTCTGATCCTCAACGCAGCCGCCTACACACACACGTCGATTGCGCTGCATGACGCCTTGAAAACATTGAAAATTCCACTAATCGAAGTTCACCTGTCGAACCCCGCTGCGCGCGAAGCTTTCCGGCATGTGAATTACGTTGCGCCTGTTGCAGTTGGTACAATTGCCGGGCTAGGTGCCTATGGTTATGAACTCGCGCTGAGCGCGGCCCTGAGGCTATCGGGAGAGGCTAGGAGCTAAATATGAGTACTGCCAAGAACAAGCTGGACACGGGCCTGATCCGCGAACTGGCGGCCATCCTGCGGGAAGCCGACCTGGGTGAGCTGGAGGTCGAACATGAAGGCCTCCGCGTCCGGGTTTCAAAACCGCTGGCCCCAACCATTATGCAGGCAGCTGCTGCCGCGCCTGCGCCCGCTGCGGCCCCGGCTGTCGCAGCCATCGCCGCGCCTGCTGCGGCCCCCGCAGCTGCGGCTGCATCAGACAACGCCGTAAAATCTCCAATGGTGGGAACGGTTTACCTTTCCCCCGACCCGAGCTCAAAGGCTTACATCACCCTGGGTGACAAGGTGAAGAAGGGCGACACGCTCATGCTCATCGAAGCCATGAAGACGTTCAATCCCGTCGAAGCCGACCGCGCAGGCACTGTGAAGGCGATCTATGTCGATAACGCTCAGCCGGTCGAATACGGCGAAGCGCTGGTCCTGATCGAGTAACATGACGGCCCCACGTCCCATCCAGAAGGTCCTGATCGCCAATCGTGGTGAAATCGCTCTGCGAATCCACCGCGCCTGCAAGGAAATGGGCCTCTCCACCGTCGTCGTTCACTCCGAGGCGGACCGTGATGCCATGGCGGTGCGCCTGGCTGACGAAAGCGTCTGCATCGGCCCGGCGCCCTCTTCAGAGAGCTATCTGAAGAAGTCGCGCATCCTGGCCGCTGCCGAAATCACCGGCGCCGACGCGATCCATCCCGGCTACGGCTTCCTCTCGGAAAACGCCCAGTTCGCCGAAATGGTCGAAGCCCACGGCATCGCTTTTATCGGCCCCACGGCCGAGCATATCCGCGTCATGGGCGACAAGATCGCCGCCAAACAGGCCATGATCGAAGCTGGCGTGCCCTGCGTTCCCGGCTCTGATGGCGCGGTCGAATCAATCGCCGACGCCAAGAAGGCTGCCAAAAAGATCGGGTTCCCGATCCTTGTTAAGGCCTCCGCAGGCGGCGGCGGACGCGGCATGAAACTCGCGATGACCGAGGCAGACCTCGAAAACGCGATAAAAACGGCAAAGACCGAGTCCAAGGCCGCATTTGGCGATGACGCCGTCTATCTGGAAAAATATCTTCAGGGTCCGCGCCATATCGAGATCCAGGTGATCGCCGACACGCACGGAAACGTCGCCCACCTCTGGGAACGGGACTGTTCCCTGCAGCGCCGCAACCAGAAAGTCTTCGAAGAGGCGCCCTCGCCCGCGCTCAACCAGGTGCAGCGCGAGGAAATCGGCGGCATCGTCGCCCGCGCCATGCAGAAATTGGGGTATCGCGGCGCCGGAACGATCGAGTTCCTCTATGAAGACGGCCGCTTCTATTTCATCGAAATGAACACCCGTCTTCAGGTCGAACACCCGGTCACCGAGATGATCACGGGGATCGACCTTGTGCGCGAACAGATCCGCATTGCCGATGGCAAGGCGCTCTCCTTCCGCCAGGAAGATGTGATGCTGGTCGGCCACGCCATCGAATGCCGCATCAATGCCGAGCATCCGGAAACCTTCGTGCCATCGCCGGGTCTCATCACCGAGTTCCATGCGCCGGGCGGCCCGGATGTGCGCCTCGATAGCGCCGCCTATGCCGGATACCGCATCCCGCCGCATTACGACTCGCTGATCGGCAAGCTGATCGTCCACGGGCGCACCCGCCGCGAATGCCTGATGCGCCTGAAGCGCGCCCTACAGGAAATGGTGGTGGGCGGCGTCCACACGACGCTCGATCTGCATCGCCGCCTTGTGGAAAACGATGACGTTCAGGCCGGGGATTACAACATCCACTGGCTCGAAAAGTTCCTGGCCGAGAACAAGCTGCCGGCGGGCGAATAGCCCGCCCGGCATCCCGCCACATTTACAGCCTGCGCGGCGCAACCCATATCTTTGGTCATGTCAGCCCGCTTCGGACCAGAAGACCTGCTCGCCTGCTATCGCCGGGGCGTATTTCCGATGGCCGATTCGCGGGACGATCCCCGGCTGTTCCTCGTTGATCCGGACTTCAGGGGCATTCTTCCCCTTGACGCATTCCACATCCCCAAACGCCTGAAGCGCCGCGTCTGCCAGGACCCGTATCGCGTTAGCTTCGATACCGCCTTCACCCGCGTCGTCGAAGCCTGCGGCGAGCCGCACGACAACCGGCCAAACACCTGGATCAACTCCCCCATCGTGAACCTCTACAGCGCATTGCACCGGCAAGGCTTCGCCCACTCGGTAGAGTGCTGGGACGGGGATCAATTGGTAGGCGGGCTCTATGGCGTGTCCCTGGGCGGCGCCTTTTTCGGCGAGAGCATGTTCTCCCGTGCGACGGACGCGTCAAAGATCGCCCTCGTCCACCTTGCCGCCCGTCTGATCGACCGGGGCTATGTGCTGCTGGACGCGCAATTCCACAATCCGCATCTCACCCAGTTCGGCCTGATCGAAATCAGCCGTGACGCTTTCAAAGCGCGCCTGAAAGCCGCCCTCAAAGTGGGAGCAGATTTTCATGGCGGCTCTGACGGGCCAGCGCCCGATCAATCTATAGGGATGTCTTCGTCCGGCGGTGTTTCGGACTCGGTCACGCCTGCGGGCATGTCCTCATACAGCGGCTCTTCGCTTTCCGGAATGATCGCGCGCTCAGGCAGCTTCACCGGATCGGGCGCCGTGCAGCGAATAACCCAGATGTCGTAGACGGGATGCTCCAGCGCATTCAGGCCGGGCGAGGACGCATACATCCAGCCCGAAAACAGGATCGGGCTATCGGCTTCAGACGGCGGCACATCCTTGGCCGCGACAGCAGCTTCCATCGTCTCGACAGCCACAGGCTGGGTCGAGGCAATCCGCAAAAAGGCAGCACTTTCAGGTACTTCCTCAGGCGGCGCCTGATAGCAGGCTTTCAGATCAACTCGCAGCGACCCGTATACGACCGGCTCGCCGACCTTCACGACAATATCTGTCGAACGCCCGGTAATCTTGTCCAGCGCGCGCAGCGTCGCTTCATTCTTCTGGGCCATCGTGCTGGCCGAAGCCGGCAACGCAGCCAGAACCGAAAGACTGGCCAAGGCAAGGAAGCGCGCAGCGGTCTTCATTCAACGGTTTCCTCGGCAGGCACTTCTTCTTCGGGTTCATCGGTCAGGCCGTAATCATCGTCCATGGCCGGAGAAGCGCTGCTGCTGCTGTCCCCGCCACCGCCGCTGCCCGACGCGAAGGAGGCAAACAGGGTCAGCAGATCAACGCTGCCGCGCGTGTACATGATTTCGCCAGTGCCATCCTGCGCAATGGTGTCAAAACCCGCGCCAGGTTCCAGCGCGATGTAGGCGCCGCCGAGCAGGCCATCTGTGGAAATCCGGGCATCGGTATCGTCCGGCAGCGCCCATTTCGAATCGAGTGCCAGCTTGAGAACCGCCTCAAACGTCTCCGGATCGCCGTCGATAGACTTCACAACGCCGGCCTTTACGCCCGCAATGCGCACGTCTGAGCCGCGCGAAATACCCGACACGCTGTTGAAGCGGGCGGTCACCTCATACTGATTGGCACTGACGCTTGCGGCATCGCCGCCGCGTGCCAGAGCGAACCAGAGGAAGAAGCCGGCAACGCCGATAACAATCGCGCCGATCAAGGTCTCAAAGATAGATTCACGCATCCGGGTTCCAAGCCTCGTAATCAGAGTCTGAGCGTTGGCGCTGCCCTTTGCTGGACATCGCGCCTTTGGGCTTCACGGCATACGGCGTGCCGGTCATGTTCGGTGTGTGATCGGTTTCCCAATCCCGGCGCTCAAGCGGCATCTTGGTCGGCGGCGCGTCCAGCGTGTGGTGCAGCCAGCCATGCCAGTCCGCAGGCACTTTGGAGGGCTCAGCCAGGCCATGATACATCACATACCGGCGGCGGCGGCCTTCCAGAGACGGTTTGCGCTCTTCGAAATAGCGGTTGCCATACTCGTCGGTGCCAACAAAGCCCGAGCGGCGTTTGATGTCGAAGGCGGCGCCGATCGTGTTTCCGCTCCACCAAGTGAATATCTGCTTCAGCATCTCAGGCTTTCCTGACTGGGTTTGATGGCCGCAATATGGCGATGCCAATATGGCGATCATGGGCGATTAATCCATCCATGACGGGCAGGCAATGCGCCCTGCGCGCGCGGGCCCTGCTGTTGCGGGCGTTCGGCTGCTGTGTGTGCCTCAAAAGCGGTTGCCGCGAGGGGGGCAAGCAGGCACCCTGACCGGGAGTGATTCGGCAGGAGGCACGGGACAGATGGCAGCAAAATCGCATGCGGAAATCCTGGAAGCAGCAGAAGCGGACGGGCTCGTCTCCCGCGAAGTGCGGATGCGGGACATTTCCCGGTCAGCCGGCCGCGCCCTTCAGCCGCTGACACCCGCCGCCCTGGAACAGGTTCGCGCGGCCTGGTCTGCCGCAAATCTGCTCGGTGTATCCCAGCTTGCGACCGCCGAAATGCTCGAGCGCCTCGGCGAAGCGCCCCGCAATGCCGAACTGGCCGAAGCCATCGCCGCTGGTCTGCCACAGGATGTGCTGGAAGAGGCGCTCCGCCAGCCTGGCGGCATCCAGAAAACCGCCGCCGCCCTGCGCGCCGCTGCCGTCAGCACACCTTCACCTCGCCCCGGCATGTTCGAGACGGGCCATCTCGATGGCGTCCTCAGCGACGCGCTCGATGCGCTGCTCGACGAAGGCGCGGAAATCCACCTTGCTCGCGCGCCGCTGCCTGATGCCGCCACCCGTTGCCGCGTGATCGATGTCGCCACCGCTATTGGACCGGGGGGCCTTGAGGCCGACTATCTCATTTCTTCCGCCGACGCGGCGGGTCGCGCTCTGTCCGATGGTGTGCTGGTCATCGCCGGCCTCGGCGCCGCTGTCATGTCCCTCGGGCTCGATTATGCCTCCGAGACGGGCATTGGCGCCGGTGCTGCCCTGACCGCCCTGGTCCGGTCCGCTGCGACCGGCGCGGCCTTCCCGGCAGCCCACGCGCGCATTCTTGGCCTGGAAGCGGTGAAGGCCGGCGGGCGCCGCGCCTGCCAGGTCGCCATCCTGCCCCTCATGGATCTCGCCAATATTCTGCCGGACTGCGAAAGCGAAGGCGCCGCGCCGGTGCGCACCGTGCTCGCCTACGGGGAAGACGCCCCCTCACTTGGCCGCGCAGCCCGCCTCGGCCTCGCGCGCCGGGCACCCGAACAGCTGCCAGTCTTGCTGGGCCGTCTCGCCAGCGCCGGAGAACAGGACCTCGACGCCGCCCTTGGCCGCACAAAGCTGCGCGACCGGGGTTTCAGCGATGATGCCATCGAGCGAGTCACCCGCGCTATCGGCGACGGCCTGCCGCTCAGCGCGGCGTTCTCCCGCTGGGTTCTGGGCGACGAGATCATCAGCAATGATCTGCGTCTGTCGCCGGAGCGGTTTGATTCTGATGGCCGCGCTCTGCTGTCTGCGGTGGGCTTCTCCAAGAAAGACATCGCGGCGGCGGAAGAAGCCATCGATGGCGCCGTCGAGGACATTGCCGGCAAAGGCCTGGCGGCCGCTGGCCTGTCGCTGAGCATTTCGATGGACGCGGAATTGCGGTTCACATCTGCGGCCGCTCGCGCGCTCAATGGCATGGCAATGCTGCGCGTGCCCGCCCAGGAAGGCCTCAACATGGCGGAGGCGGCGATGGCTGCAGGTCTGTCCGTGCTGCTGACCGGCCACCGGACGCCCCCGTCTGAAGACGTGCGGGATCGTATGGAGCAAATCCTCTCGCTGGCGGATGAAATCGCCGAAGAGGCCGACGCCCTGCCCGATCTGCCCGTGCTCACCGACGCGCTGCCGCCCGTCCGCCGCACACGCCTGCCCGATCGCCGCAAAGGCTACATCCAGAAAGCCACGGTTGGCGGCCACAAGGTCTACCTGCACACCGGCGAATTCGACGATGGCAGCCTGGGTGAAATCTTCATCGACATGCACAAGGAAGGCGCCGCCTTCCGCAGCCTGATGAACAACTTTGCCATCTCGGTATCCCTCGGCCTGCAGTATGGCGTACCGCTGGAAGAGTATGCCGATGCCTTCGTCTTCACCCGGTTTGAACCAGCCGGCGAAGTGACCGGGAATGACCGGATCACGAAAGCCACGTCGATCCTCGACTATATCTTCCGCGAACTGGCACTGTCCTATCTGGGCCGGGACGATCTTGCCGAAGCCGATGTCACCCATGACGGCCTTGGCCGGGGCGCGGGCGACGCCACCCGCGGCGCCCAAACCGCCCCGTTCACCACCGAAGCTGCCCAGATCATCTCTCGAGGCTTCTCCCGCGGCCAACTGCCGGACAACATCGTTATTCTGAACAAGCGTCGCGCAGAAAAGGCATCTGAAGAGGCAGAAGACGGCGAGGAAGAGACCATAGATCTCACACCCGCCTATCTGGCCCAGCCTTGCCCCGCCTGTGGCAGCTTTACCCTCTTTGAGGCTTCGCCGGACGGCCATCAGGCCTGCGATACCTGCGGCGAAGAAAGCAGAGCCACTCAATAACCCCAAAGGCGAGCGCGCTGGCCGATTCTGCCCCTCTCAAGGGGAGAATTAACTATGCCGCAGCGTCACACTGTATTGCACGGCGGCAACAGTTACCGGCCTTTTACACTTCTTACTGTTTGTTCAGTTTAGAGTTTTTAGAATTGCCATTATCCAAGTCATATGTTCGCGCCACAAATGCGTCTTATCTCACTGGCCGGTCTCATGGCGGCTGCGTTTGCCAACACGGCACTGGCACAAAGCCAGCCCGTCGCTTGGTCTCCCAGCTATGTCGGTGCCTGTGCTGACTGCGACCTCTCCGGCCGCAACCTCTCCGGATGGACCCTGAACGGCGCAAATTATGCCGGCGCGCGGTTCGATTACGCCTTCATGCGCGGCGTGCGGGCGACCGCCGTCAACATGCAGAGCGCCAATGTTACCGGCGCTGACCTCCGCGGGGCAGACCTGACGAGCGCGCGTTTTGCGGACGCCACATTCAACAATGCCCGCATGCAGGACGTGCTCGCCTCCGGCGCCGATTTCAGCCGTGCGCGGCTGCAGGGCGCAAACCTCGAAAAAGCGCGTCTGATTGGCGTGAATTTCGAAGGGGCCTCTCTCCTGTTTGCGCGCCTCGAAACCGCTGACCTGTCGGGGGCAAACTGCACCGGCACAATTCTGGACCGCGCCAATCTGCGTGGCACCATCTTCGACGGCGCAAACCTGTCGGAAGCCAGCTTCAACGGCGCAGACCTTTCCGGCGCCTCCTTCCGCGATGCGCGGCTGCCTGGCGCAGACCTCTCAGGTGTCACTGGCTCCGAATCGGCAGATTTCGCCGGAGCTTGCGGTTCGCTGTCGACGCGCCTTCCGGCGGATGTGACCCTGCCGCTTTGCGATGCACCGGATTTCATCGGCAAAGACTGAGCGGCCGCTGAATTCTCCACAAAACAAAACCGCCGGGCTGATCACCCGCCGGTTCGTTTTTGGTGTGCGGGCAAGCCTCAGGGCTGCGGCTTGACCACGGGCGCAAGGCGGATGTTCAGCTCTTTCAGCTGGCGTTCATCCACCGGGCTCGGCGCGCCCATCAACAGATCACGCGCCTGCTGGTTCATCGGGAAGAGGATCACGTCGCGCAGCGAGTCGGTTTCGGCCAACAGCATGACGATCCGGTCAACGCCTGGAGCGATGCCGCCATGCGGCGGGGCGCCATAGCGGAATGCGTTGAGCATGCCACCAAACTTCGCCTCAACCACTTCCGGGCCGTAGCCAGCAAGTTCGAAGGCTTTCAGCATCACTTCCGGGCGGTGGTTCCGGATGGCGCCGGAGGAAAGCTCCACGCCGTTACAGACGATGTCGTACTGGAAGGCCTTGAGATCCAGCTGTTTCTCAACCGTATCGGCAGCCAGAAGCGCTTCCATGCCGCCCTGGGGCATCGAGAACGGGTTGTGGCTGAAGTCGACCTTCTTGTTGTCTTCGTCCCACTCATACATCGGGAAATCGACAATCCAGCAGAAGCGGAAGACGCCCGGCTCGATGATGCCGAGTTCCTCGCCCACGCGAATACGCGCCTGGCCTTGCAGCCTGACTGCGGCGGTCTTGTCACCAGCGGAGAAGAAGAGGGCGTCGCCCGCCTTCACGCCGGCTTTTTCGGCCAGAGCGGCCAGAGCGGCCGGCTCGAAGAATTTCGCAATGGGGCCGGTGGCCGTCAGCGCGCCGTTCTCTTCCACAAAGCGCATATAGCCGAGGCCGGGCGCCTGCATTTCCTTCTTCGCCCACGCGTCCATCTTGTCGAAGAACGAGCGCGGCTGGTCGCCGGAGTTCGGCGCGGGAATGGCGCGCACGATGCCGCCGCCGCCGACAATCTTCTTGAACACGGCGAGCGTCACGTCGTCCCGCATCATGATGTCGGAGACATCCGAGCAGAGGATCGGGTTGCGCAGGTCAGGCTTGTCGACGCCGTATTTCAGCATCGCTTCGGCGTAAGGGATGTGCACGAACGGGCCTTCGGCGACCTTGCGGCCCTTGCCTTCCCAGTCTGCAAACTCCTCGAACACACCGCGCATGACGGGCTCGATCGAATTGAACACGTCTTCCTGCGTGACGAAGCTCATCTCGATATCGAGCTGGTAGAATTCACCAGGCGAGCGGTCGGCGCGGGCGTCTTCATCGCGGAAGCAGGGCGCGATCTGGAAATAGCGGTCAAAGCCCGACACCATCAGCAGCTGTTTGAACTGCTGGGGCGCCTGCGGCAGGGCGTAGAACTCGCCGGGGTGCAGGCGGCTGGGCACGAGAAAGTCGCGCGCGCCTTCCGGGCTGGAGGCGGTCAGGATCGGCGTCTGGTACTCGGTGAAGCCTTCAGCCACCATGCGGCGGCGCAGGCTCGCGATGACCTGGCTGCGCAGAACCATGTTCTTGTGCAGCTGCTCGCGGCGCAGGTCCAGATAGCGATGCTTGAGGCGGATTTCCTCAGGATAGGAGTGATCGCCGAACACCGGCATCGGCAGCTCGGCCGCCTCGGACTGGACGGAAACCGCCCCGCCGACGACTTCGATCTCGCCTGTGCCGAGATTCGCATTCACGAGCTCGGCGTCGCGGGCAACAACCTTGCCCTCGACCGTTATGACGCTTTCGGCGCGCAGGCGCTCAACCGTGGCAAAGCCTGGCGAGCCCGGATTGAACACGATCTGGGTGAGGCCATAATGGTCGCGCAGGTCGATGAACATCACCCCGCCATGATCGCGGCGTCGGTGCAGCCAGCCTGAAATCTTTACGGTTTCTCCCACATGGGATTTGCGCAGCTCGCCGCAGGTATGGGTGCGATAGGCATGCATCGGGCGAATTCTCCGGAAAATCGCTTGAGTCAGAAAGAAGCGGCGTAGGGCACAGACCCCCTCGCCTTTGTCAAGTTGGTGCGATAAGCGCTCAGGGGATGACTGACAACACCCTGACCCCCATCACAGAGCAGTCCGCGCTCGAAGATCTGTGCGGCGCGCTCTCCGAATCCGACTTTGTCTGCGTGGACACCGAGTTCCACCGGGAGACGACCTATTGGCCTGAGCTGTGCCTGATCCAGGCGTCTGCGCCGGGCGTGGAGGGTCTGATAGACCCCAGGGCCGAGGATCTCGACATTCGTCCTTTCCTCGATCTGATCGCCTCTGACCGGCAGCTGAAAGTGTTTCACGCCGCCCGGCAGGACATCGAGATTTTCAATCGCCTGATCGGCCATCCGCCGGGTCCGATCTTTGATACCCAGGTCGCGGCCATGGCGCTCGGCTTTGGCGATTCGATATCCTACGACAATCTGATCCAGCGCGTTCTGCGCAAGCATATCGACAAATCCAGCCAGTTTACCGACTGGATGCGCCGCCCGCTCAGCCAGAAACAGCTCGTCTATGCCCTCGGCGATGTCACCCATCTGCGCGATGCCTATCTGAAAATGCGCGATGAGCTGGAAAAAGCCGGCCGCATGAACTGGGTGCGCGAGGAGATGGCCGAGCTTGAAGATCCGGCCACTTACGACACCGACCCCATGAATGCCTGGCAGCGCCTGAAGCTGCGCATGCCCAAGAAAGACTATGCCGCCATCGTGGTCGCCGTCGCCGCCTGGCGCGAGCGCACGGCGCAGGAGCTGGACAAGCCGCGCCGGCGCATCCTCAAGGATGATGCCATCCAGGAAATCGCCGCCCAGAAGCCGCGCAGCGAGGAAGACTTCAACCAGCTGCGCGCGGTGCCCAACGGCTTCATCCGCTCCAAGCACGGGCAAGGCCTGGTCGACGCCATCAAGGAAGCGCTGGCCAATCCGGACGCCTTTGCCCCGGAGCTGACGCGTCCCGTGCAGAATGCCCAGATCCCGGCCGGGGCGCCAGAGCTGCTCAAGGTGCTCCTGAAGCACGTCTCGGACGAAAACAATGTCGTCCCGCGCCTGATCGCCAATTCCAGTGACATCGACCGGATTGCGCGCGGGGAGACCAGCGAAGACATCGCGGCGATGACCGGCTGGCGCTACGACATGTTCGGACAGAAAGCGATTGCGCTGCTCTCCGGCAAGCTGGCCGTGTCCTTCAATGGCGGACAGGTGCGCCTGTTCGACGTTTAGGCCGCGCCTAGCGCACCAGCGTCGCCGATTTCAGCCTCAGCATGCTTGCCGCCTGGGAGAGGCGGCGTTCCACCGTTTCCGAAATCAGATTGGCATCCTTCCGGCTGACCTTGAGCGTCAGGGTATCGCCTTCCAGATGCAGCGATGCGCGCTGCAGGATCGGCCCGGAGCGCCCGGAAAAGACGGCGCCAAGGCGCATGAGCAGACCGATCTGCTTTGCCCGTTCAGCCTGCTGCTCAGTGGTCAGCATGATATGCTCGTTCGGGCGCTTGAAATCCTTCTCATACCGGCAGCCGATCGCATGGGCGATCATCGCCCGTTCCGGATGTGTCACGCCCAGATAGGGCGCGCGCAAGGCTTGGTCATAGGCCATCTCCGCCCGGTGATCGGGATGGAACCGCCCGGCGCTGTCCGCCATCATGCAGGCGGCCATCTCGATACGGATGTCTGCTGCCGGTGATCCGAAAAGATCGTTTTGAGGCACCAGTGCCGGAGAAATGAATTCGTGCAGTCCTCGCCCGAAGGCAATCTGGTTATGGTCGAGGCGGGCATATGCGATGATCCCATCCGTCAGCGGATCATCCAGGGGCATATCCAGCAGATCATGCAATACGCCTTCGCGCACGCCTGCCGCAGAGATCGTCACCCCCTCCAGTGCCCCAAGAGCAAGGATTTCCTCGAGCAGAACAGCCGCCATCGGGAAATATTTCGCCCGGCGCTTGTCTATCGTTTCGATCTGCTGCCGCGCGGCAGGGTTGGTGAGCGAATCGACACACAGCTTGGCCGCGCGCGCCACCTGCCCTTCATTGATATGAAACCCCTGCAATACGTGAAGCGGATACTTGTCCATCTCCATAACCAGCCTGCCAAATGCGCGCCAAGCGCCGCCTACGGCGTAGAAACGCCCCTTGGCACCCTTCAACACGCCACTGGCCTTCAAGCCATCGCGGATACGTTTGCGCAGCTCCTTGGGGTCGGTCACTACGTCCCCAAGCGCCAAGGGGCCAAGCATGAGGCTTTCACCGGCGTCCGGCCCCTTCTCCAGGCCAATCCGCTTTAACTCCAGGCTTGATCCGCCCAGGTCGCCGATCAGGCCGACCGGATTGTGAATACTCAGATCAACTCCGCGCGCAGAAAGGCGCGCCTCATCCTCACCGCTGAGAAGGCGAACCGGCCGGCCGAGAATCTTGCCCGCCTGTTTGAGAAACGCATCCCCATCGCTCGCCGTGCGCACCGCCGCAGTGGCGACCGCCTGATAGGTCTCAACATTCAGGGCACGGAGAATAGCACGGTAGCGGCTAAGCGCTTTCAGCGCCGCCTCGACGCCCTTGGGGGAAAGCTGCCCCGTCTTGGGAACGCCTTCGCCAAGGCCCGCCATCACCTTTTCATTGAACGTCTGCAGGATCGACGCGCCCATTACCTCGCAGATAACCAGACGCACCGAGTTGGACCCGATATCGATGATGCCTGCGAGCCTGGATTTCGGGAAACTCATTTCGGATGGGTCTCACGATAGGACAGGCGTGGCGGTAGACTGACCTCCAGCGCGCTGCCACGACCGGAAAGGCTGGGATTGTCCATAAAATATCCGTGTGCTGTGAAGGCTGTTTCCGGCGGCGATACATTGAAACGCTCAT
The DNA here is from genome assembly GCF_000013025.1 of Hyphomonas neptunium ATCC 15444. Lineage (NCBI taxonomy): Bacteria > Pseudomonadati > Pseudomonadota > Alphaproteobacteria > Hyphomonadales > Hyphomonadaceae > Hyphomonas > Hyphomonas neptunium. The sequence continues at coordinate 2,362,949 of NC_008358.1, forward strand.
ACTCGCCATCCGAATGCATCAACCAGGATTGGCGCTCATCATTGAGATTTGCAACCATGATCTGGTTGAGCACCTGCCGATGAACGGTCGGATTGGTAAGCGGCACGAGGACCTCCACCCGGCGCATCAGATTACGCGGCATCCAGTCCGCCGAGGAGAGAAACACCTTGGCATTGGGTGAGGGCAATGCCTCGCCATTGGCAAAGCAGAGGATGCGGGAATGCTCCAGAAACCGCCCGACAATACTCTTTACCGTGATGTTCTCCGAGAACCCCGGAATGCCCGGCCTCAGGCAGCATATACCCCGCACAACAAGAACGGTTGGCACCCCCGCCTGGCTCGCCTTGTAGAGCGCATCGATCACATCCGGGTCGACCAGGCTGTTCATCTTTGCCCAGACCCCGCTCGGCTTGCCCTTGCGGGCGGCCTGGGCTTCGGCCTCGATCATTTCGATAAGCTGTTTTTTCATCGTCACCGGCGACATTCCGATGATCTCGAAAGGGGGCGCGACCTCCGGTGGCTCGCGATAGGCCGTCACATAGTTGAACAGGCGGTTGGCATCCCGCCCCAGAGCCTGATCAGCCGTAAACAGGGAAAGATCGGTATAAATCCGGGCATTTGTCGGGTGATAGTTCCCCGTCCCATAGTGCGTATACGTGCGAAGATCATTGCCTTCCCGGCGCACGACCAGAGACACTTTCGCATGGGTTTTATATTCGATGAACCCATAAACGACCTGCACGCCTGCGCGCTCAAGATCCCGCGCGAGACGCAGGTTTGCCTCTTCATCAAAGCGCGCCTTGATCTCGACCAGCGCCGTTACGGTCTTGCCCGCTTCGGCCGCCTCGATCAGCGCGCCAACGATGGGCGAGTTCACGGTCGTGCGATAGAGCGTCTGCTTGATCGCCACGACCTGCGGATCAGCGGCCGCCTGGCGCACGAACTCCACCACCACATCGAAACTCTCGAACGGGTGATGCACCAGAATGTCCTTGGCACGCACGGCGGCAAAAATGTCCCCGCCCATCTCGCGGATGCGTTCGGGGTAGCGCGGCTCATAGGCAGGAAACAGCAGCTCCGGCCGATCCTCCACAATCAGTTCGGACAGGCGCGCCATGCCGAGAATTCCGTCATAAAGCACGATGTCGGAAGGTTCCGCCCCGATCTCGCGCATAATGAACCCGCGCAACTTCTCCGGCGCGCTTGATTGCATCCGTAGACGCACAATTCGCCCGCGGCGCCGTTGCTTCAGCAGCACTTCGAACTCACGGATCAGATCTTCGGATTCTTCCTCGATCTCTATATCGCTGTCCCGCACGATGCGGAACAGGCACCGGCCTTCTTCTTCAAACCCAGGGAACAGCGTGCCCAGGAACATGCCGATCACGTCTTCCAGCGCAATGAAGCGCACGCCCGGCTTGCTACCCGTCTGCAAGCGGATGAACCGCCGCACGAAGGTCGGCATCGGCACAATGCCCACCTGCCCCTCGCCGCCCGTCTCTGAGGCAAGATCAAAGGCAATCGTGAAACCAAGATTGGGAATGAACGGGAAAGGATGGGCAGGGTCTACCGCCAACGGCGTCAGGATCGGGAAGATGTTGGTGTTGAAATACGTTTCCAGTTCAGCGCGCTCCTTGCGCGTCAGCTCATCAGGTTCGAGAACATGAATGTTCTCGCGCGTCATTTCCGCCTTCAGCTTGCGCCATTGCTCCTGCTGAGCGGCAATCAGCTTCAGCGAGGCCGCCTCAATCTCGGCCACCTGCTGAGCCGGTGTCAGCCCGTCCAGGCTCTGCTTGGTCACGCCCGCGCGCACCTGCTCGCGAATACCGGCATAGCGGACCATGTCGAATTCATCGAGATTGCTCGCCGAAATCGACAGGAAGCGCAGCCGCTCCAATAGCGGATGGGCAGGGTTATCTGCTTCATCCAGCACACGCTGGTTGAACTGCAGCCAGGAAAGCTCCCGGTTCAGAAATCGCTGCGGCGATGACATGAGTTGTCTGAGTGCACGCTGCTGTTGCCCGTCCGGCATCGGTTTCCCCTGCTCCGGCGCCCGGCTTTCAGCCTGCGCCTTCGTCTTCTTCGCGATCTTCATCCAAACCCTCAAGCACCAGGCGCGCCAATGCCAGCCCCGGTGCCTTTCCGGCTATGCTCACTTCCCCGCTGAGCCTGTCCATAAGGGTCTCAATCGCCTCATACGACAGGTCAATGCGCGGCACGAGGTAATTGATCGTCTCCGGCGACAGTTTCATGAAACGCTGAGCCGCTGCGGCCCGAAGCCGCGCCCGCACATGCGCCTCGTCCGGTTGGCTGATTTCGGCCACAGGCATCGAATTGAGGCGCGAGCGCAGGTCCGCAATGCCCGTCCGCCAGCCCGCAGGCCCGGTATGGGCCACCAGCAACACCCGCCCGCCCTTGGCGGCGATCATATTGTAGAAAAGCAGCAGCGGTTCATCGCGCCGGGCGGCAATCATGTCCACATCGTCAAGCGCCACATATCCGCCCGCCAGCCCGTCCAGCGCGCCGAGCTTCAGCGCGCCAAACTCTGCCGCGGTCATGTACTGCCCGCCAAATCGCCCGGCCCAGGCCCGCGCCAGATAGGTCAATCCGCACCGCGCCGGACCGGTCACGCACAGCGCATGCGTCGCCCAGGCTTCCGGCCGGCTCGCCAGCCCTACTGCCGCTTCATTCGGCCCACCTGAAATCAGCCCGTCCCAATGCGCCACTGGCACAGGGAAGGAAAGTAATGGCTGAGCCGGACCGTCCTGCGATCCGTTTTTATCAGATGTCACTGGATACCAGTCGTTGTGACGGCCGAGCGAAGGGTCAGCGTGCCCTCTTCCTGGCTCAGGGTCACCCCGCGCTGAACCAGATCACTGCGCAGGCGGTTTTCGTCACCGGCATAGGCAAACGCCACCAGTGCGCCTTCACGCGCCACCGCCTTGGTGCGGAAATCCGATACCAGTGGCGAGCGGGCGAGCGCGCCGCGCAGCGTGTTCCATTCGGCCAGCGACGTATAGCGCACCGACGCATCAACATTGGTGCGGCTGCCATCGCGCACGATCGAGGCCTGTTTCCAGGTTTCTCCGAGCAGGCTGGTCACAGCCTTGGCTGCATCCTCGAGTGTCGCAGCGGGCGGCGTCGCGCCAAGGGGCTCATTTCCCGCCGCCGTAACGGACGACACCACCACCCGCCAGGCGCCTTCGCGGCCCTGCAACTCTGCGACCAGCGCGCGGCGCGCATTCAGCGGCACAGCCTCTGCCGAGATTTCCGGCCAGGCGCTGTAGGCGGTGTAGAAATTGCCCGTAGCGGTGACGTAAGGCGCCAGCGCGCCATTGTTGCGCTCACCGAAAGCCTGCCGCCAGGGATCAGCCGCCGACGCGGTCGCCGTCACGGGAACCATCAGCGCCAGCGGGGCCTGACTGTCGAGATACGGCACGCCCAGGCCATCGAGATGCGCCCGCACCATCTGCGGGTTCAGCACAACAGCCAGCTTGCCGCGATACCGGCCGGCGCCTGCCGTTTCTTCCTGCACGTCCACGGCAGCGGTCAGGCGCGAGGCCAGCGCGCCATCGACAGGAACCCCGCCAGCGGCGCTGCGGTCAGAAGACAGGGTAATCTTGTTGATCAACGCGCGCGCCGCCGCGACACGGGCCGCGCCCATCGCCGCTTCGCGCGCCTGAATGACGGTGGCAGCCTGCTCATCCACCTCAATATCGCGGATTGTGTAGACATCGCGTGTGTCAGCCAAAGCCAGGGGCGCAGCACCGAAAATCAGGAACGCAGCGGCAACTATCCATCGAATCATCGGGGTCGAACTCCTTGTCGATCACTCTTCTATCAACCCTGCCCCAATACGGGAACCGGCTGCTTCACTTCTGATCCTTCACTGGAACTTGGGCCATCCTCATGCTAACGCGCCGATTCAGGTAAACTGAGGGGCTAGAATCCAAGATGAACACGCCGTCCAAGACGCCTCTCTCTTATCGTGACGCTGGTGTCGATATTGAGGCAGGCGAGCGCCTCGTTGATGCCATCTCCCCCATGGCCAAGGCCACCGCACGCGCCGGCGTGATGGGCGGGCTGGGCGGATTTGGCGCCCTGTTTGATCTCAAGGCCGCAGGCTTCAACGATCCGATCCTCGTCTCGGGCACAGATGGCGTCGGCACCAAGCTGATGCTCGCCTTCGAGACCGGCATCCACAACACCGTCGGCATCGATCTGGTCGCCATGTGCGCCAATGACGTGCTGGCCCAAGGCGCAGAGCCGCTGTTTTTCCTCGATTATTTTGCTACCGGCAAGCTCGAAGGCGGCATCGCAGAAGCCGTCATCGCGGGCATCGCCGAAGGTTGCCGCCGGTCGGGCTGCGCCCTTGTGGGCGGCGAAACCGCCGAAATGCCCGGCATGTATCCCCCCGGCCATTACGATCTGGCTGGTTTCGTCGTCGGCGCTGTCGACCGGGAAAAAGTGCTCCCCCGCATGGGCGACATGACGCCCGGCGACACGCTGATCGGCATCGCCTCTTCGGGGCCCCACTCAAATGGCTATTCCCTGATCCGCCGCATCGTGGAGCGCGAAGGCCTCTTCTATGGCGGTCCCTCGCCCTTCTCCAATTCCGAGACGCTGGGTGAAGCGTTGCTGACGCCGACGCGCCTTTATGCACCGCTCGTCATGCCGCTGATCCGCTCGGGCCGCATCAAGGGCCTTGCCCATATCACCGGCGGCGGCATCACCGAGAACACCCCCCGCATGTGCCCGGACACCCTCGTGCCCCGCATCGACCGCGCCGCCTGGACCCCGCCCCCGGTGTTCCACTGGTTGCAGGAAGCCGGACAGGTGGACCTGGAAGAAATGCACCGCACCTTCAATATGGGCATCGGCCTTGTTCTCGCCGTCGCGCCCGAAGAGGCAGACGCCGTGATCGCAGACCTGAAAGCGGCGGGCGAAGACGCGCGCGTTCTCGGTGAGCTTGCCAGCGCATGACGCGCCTCAATCTGGCGATCCTGATTTCAGGCCGCGGCTCCAATATGGAGGCCCTGCTGAGCGCCGCCGAAGACCCGGCCTATCCGGCAAAGCCCGTTCTGGTCGCCTCCAACCGTCCCGATGCCAAGGGCCTTGAAACCGCCGCCGCTGCGGGCATCCCCACGCTCTCCATCGACCACAAGCTCTATGGCAAGGACCGCGAAGCCTTCGAGCGCGCGCTGGACGAGGCCTTGACTAAAGCTGGCACGGAGATCATCGCGCTGGCCGGTTTCATGCGCGTGCTCACCCCTTGGTTCGTAATGCGCTGGGAAGGCCGGATGATCAACATCCACCCATCGCTCCTGCCGAAATACAAAGGCCTCGACACGCATCAGCGCGCCATCGATGCAGGCGACGCGGAAGCAGGCTGCACGGTTCACTGGGTCAGCGCCGGGGTCGATGAAGGCGAGATCATCGCGCAGGCCTCCGTGCCCATCCTGCCGGGCGACACCGCAGACACCCTCGCCGCCCGCACCCTGCCGGAAGAACACACACTCTACCCGCGCGCCCTCGCGCTGGCCTGCCAGCAAATCCGGCGCTAGCGCAAAGCCCCTTGCCCCGATGTGGACATGGGGGTGCCCAGCAGCTATCCCCGAAGCCATACCCAGTGCGGGTTCACCGCACGGATTTACGGCACAGGGAGAGGCAATTGAGCGACATCGTCATCACCCGCGAGGACGGCGAGCATAAAGGCCGCTACGCCGCGCGCATCGACGGTATCGACGCCGTCGGCGAAATCGAATTCACCTATCCCCGCCCCGGCATCATCAGCGCCAATCACACGCGCGTTCCAGAGGCCATGGGCGGGCGCGGCGTTGCCGGCGCCCTCCTCAACTTCATGCTCGAAGACGCGCGCATGACGGGCTTCAAGATCGTTCCGGTCTGCCCCTATGTGCGCGGCCAGTACGCCAAACACCCCGAATGGTCTGACCTGTTCACAACGAAGCCGGGCGAAGACCCGTGAGCGGCGCGGAGACCCTGCAGCAGATCGTGCTTGCCCAATATTGCGACGGGGTCCCGAAGCCTTCAGACTTCCGGCTGGAAACCGCGCCCCTTCCAGAGCCCAAGGACGGCCAGTTCCGCGTGGCGCATGTCTGGTGCTCAGTTGATCCTGGCACCCGCTCACGCCTCTCAGGCGGCGACAGCTACGCCGCTGCGCTTCCACTCGGCAAACCCATCGACGGCTTCAGCGTGGGCGTCGTTGATGCCTCCAGCAATCCTGACTGGCCGGTCGGCACGAAGGTGTTCTGTGCGGGCGGCTGGAAGACGCATTCGATCCAGTCCGGCAAGGGCTTCATCGGCAAGGTGATGGACGTTCCGGGCGTGCCGCTCTCTGCCTGGATCGGCGTACTCGGCGTGCCGGGGCTGACGGCGTGGTTTGGCATGAAGGACGTGGCGCGCTTCAAGGAAGGCGACGCCGTGCTTGTTACCTCCGCCGCTGGTCCTGTAGGCGCCACAGCAGGACAGCTCGCCAAGGGCTGGGGCGCGTCAAAGGTTGTGGGCGTGGCAGGCAGCGACGAGAAGTGCCGCTGGCTGGTCTCCGAAGCGGGCTTTGACGCAGCCATCAACTACAAGACGGCGAGCGATCTTTCCGGCGCGATAGCAGCCGAGTTTCCCAAGGGCGTCGATGTGCTGTTCGACAATGTGGGGAATGCGATGGTCGATACCGTGCTGCCACTGATGGCGCTGAACGGGCGGATATGCATTTCGGGTCAGGTGGCCGATTACAACCTGAAGCCCGAGGAAACACCCGGCATTGTCCACACCAAACCCTTCATCACCCACCGGGTGAACATGCAGGGGCTGGTGGTGTTTGATTTTGCGCGTGGTTTCCCGGAAGCCCTTGGTTCGATGGCGAAAATGATCGCCTCAGGCGCCCTCAAAATTCAGGAGGATCGCTTCGAGGGCATCGCGGAAATACCTGAAGCCTTCTGTGGACTTTTCCGGGGGGAAAATTCGGGCCGCCGGGTGGTCAAGGTCGGCGCAGAATAGCGAGGTTTAGTCCTCGTCGTCCTCGTCATCATCCTTGTTCAGGAAGCTGGAGAGGATGAGACCGGCAATCGCGGTGATGGCGACAATCTGTTTGCCACTGCCTTCGGCGCCTGTCAGGGCGGATAGCATGTTGCTTTGCGGGTCCTGACGGGCAGCTGCGGCGGCCTCTTCGGCACGCTCTTCAGCGGCTGATCTGACCGACATAAGCACGAGGACAGCCCCGCCCATAAGCGCAAAGCCAAGGGCGATAAACGCCGCCGCTTCCCACGGCCTCATCCGCTCCATAAGGAACAGCGCAAGGGCCAGAACTGCAGCAATATATGCCGTCAGCAGAAGAACGGCGATCACGGCGACAGCGCCGAGACCCTTGATGCCGCGGCTCACCTGAGCTTCGACCTTGTTCTGCAAAAGCGAGGACAGGGCGGAGAACATCAGCGGCGGATCAGCAGCGAAGCGATGAAGCCGGCGCCAAAGGCGATCAGCAGGGTTTGCAGGGGATTGGACTGGGTCTGTACCCCCAGCGACTTTTCCAAAGTGGCGGCCTGTTTGTGGATCTGTTTCAGCGCGCGGCGGGCGTCCTTGAGGATTTCCTCACTTATGTCTTCTGCTGTTGTTGCAGCAGATTTCACGGTTTCTTCTGCAACCTGCTCAACTTCATCGGCGGCCTTGTCAGCGAGGGCGGCCATGATCTCGTCGACCTCCGAGCGGAGCGCGGCGAGCCGGGCTTCAAGGTCGGCAGTTCCTTGTTTATTGGCGGTTTTTGCGGGCGCTTTGGACATGGGACGGGTTACCTGAAACTCAATTTCGAGAGGGAAGACCTATCAGATGTGGGTTGTATTTGCGTGAAGGTTAATTGGTAAATTCCACGTCCACCTTAAGCAATTGGGCGTCAAATGGCGGACATCCACGAGACAGCCCGGGACACTCCCGGGACAAATCGGGACACTTTGGGACAGATCAGGACACTTCCGGACACAAAAAAGCCGGAGGCGGGCGTCCCTGCCTCCGGCTCTGATCTGGTGCCCGAGGGCAGCCAAATTTGGGTTAGTTGGTGAGGTCAGCCTCGGAGAAGAACTGCGCGATTTCCAGCGCAGCGTTCTCAGCCGAGTCCGAGCCATGAACCGAGTTTTCGCCGATCGACTTGGCGAACAGTTTGCGGATGGTGCCGTCTGCGGCGTCGGCCGGGTTGGTGGCGCCCATCACTTCGCGGTACTTCGTGATGGCGTCTTCAGCTTCGAGAACCTGAACGACGACAGGGCCGGAGATCATGAAATCGACCAGTTCGCCGAAGAAGGGGCGCGCGGAGTGGACCGAGTAGAAACGCTCGGCCTGGGCGCGGGTCATCTGGATGCGGCGCTGGCCGACGATGCGCAGACCAGCTTTCTCGATCACGGCATTGATTGCGCCGGTGAGGTTACGCTCGGTGGCGTCGGGCTTGATGATGGAAAAGGTGCGCTGCACGGCCATGAGGGGCTTCCTGTAGTCTTCTGTTGTTTCGGTGGATTTGCGCGGCCTATAGCGGCGCGGCGCCGCCGGGGCAAGCGCCGATAGGCGCCCTTGCGCACAGGGAATGCAGGGCGTAGGGCGGCCGTTATCCACAAGCGGAGACCCGTAGCCCATGAGCGACCTTCCCCCCTGCCCCAAATGCGGCTCCCCCCTGACCTATGAAGACGGCGCCCTGCTGGTCTGCCCCGAATGCGCCCATGAATGGGCGCCGGGCGAAGCGGCGGCGGACGGGCCCAAGGTGGTCAAGGACTCAGTCGGCAACCCGCTCGCCGATGGCGACACGGTGACCGTGATCAAGGACCTGAAGGTGAAGGGCTCATCGCTGGTCGTGAAGCGCGGCACGAAGGTCAAGAACATCCGCCTCGTGGACGGGGATCATGACATCGATTGCAGGATTGATGGCGTCGGCGCGATGGGGCTTAAGTCGGAGTTTGTGAAGAAGGTTTGACCAGCTTCCCAACCTACCCCTTCCATCGTCACACTCGATGGCCAAAGGCCATCTGAGTGCCCAGCGTCTGGCCTGACCGATTGCGCCAGCAGAAATATTCCGAGATGGGCTCTCAGACGGGCTGCGCCCGTCTAGGGCGACGAACACGGAGGGGTTTGGGATGTGAGGCAGGTTGCCTGCGCGTGCGGAGAGCTGTAGCAAGCAGGTGACATCTGAAGACGGAGATTTATGCACAGACGCTCAGTTTGAACCGCGAGTTGCGGAACTTCAACGCGCCCATCGGGCGTGATCTCTGTGTTATTTTCTCTTCGGAGACATCATGAAAAATCAAATACTGACCGTCCGCCCCTATAACGCGGCAACCGACCTTCCGACATTGCTCGACATCTGGTTTGAGGCGTCCCTGCGTGCCCATCCCTTTTTAGGTGAGCACCGTTTGCGTGAGGAACGCATCCTGATGGAAACTGAATACCTGCCAAAATCGGAAAACTGGGTTGCCTGCGACCAGGGAGAGCCGATTGGATTCATTGGCCTTCTGGATACATTCGTGGGCGGACTGTTCATTGCTCCGGCCCATCAGGGAAAAGGCGCTGGCCGCCTCTTAACAGCGCATGCGCTGGAACTGAAAGGCAGACTCGAACTGGAGGTCTACACCGACAACCAGCAAGCATATGCTTTCTATGAAAAGCTGGGCTTTCGGGAAGTCTCGAGGCGTCGGACTGATGACCACGGCCTCCCCTTCGAAAACGCCCGCATGCGACTGACAGGCTGAGCCTGCCCTGCTCCACCCTCAGACGGGCTGCGCCCGTCGAGGGTAACGCACACGGAGGGTTTTGAGGATCGTTAAACCCCCGCCTCTTTCCAGCCGCCACGTTCCGTCTGCTGAAAATAGCGGGTGGTGAGGCCGGCATCTTTTGCGGCCTTGAACTGGGCGCGCGCCTTGTTGCGGGTGCCGGTGTCGGCGTCTTCGAACATCACCATGCAGCGCTTGAAGGCCACGTCCACCGGCGCCTCCACGCCGTCCATCAGCATCAGGGCATCGGCGCTGTTGGCGTTGGTGAGCTTTGCCGACAGCAGCACTGGCTGGCGGGCGACATCCAGACCCGGCGCATCGGCCTGGCCATGCGGCAGGAAGGAGGCGTCGTCGAAGGTCCAGAGCACGGCGTCGAGCTTTGCCAGACGCTCCGCACGCGGAGACACGGCGAGCACGCGCCAGCCGACTTCGAGGCATTTCTGCAGGAGCGGCGCGGCGGCCTCCTCCAGCGCGCTGCGCGAGAGATGGTAGAACCACCATTCGGGGGCTGCTGGCTGCATGCTCAACCCTCTCTCCGCTAACCCCCGCGAAGGCGGGGGTCTGTTATGGTCAATCGAGGCCCCCGCCTTAAGCGGGGGCGCTCGGAAACAGGCGGGGCCGATCAGGCCTCGTAGTTATCCACGATCCAGCGGCTGAGCAGGCGCGGGCCGTAGCCCGAGGCCCAGCTTGGGTCGGTGGGGGATTTCTCGCCTTCGACCCAGGCAACGCCAGCGATGTCGAGGTGGGCCCAGCGGACGCCGTCCTTGATGAAGCGCTTGAGGAACTGCGCTGCGGTGATCGAGCCGGCGGCCCGCCCGCCGATGTTGCGCATGTCAGCGAACTTCGACTTGATGAGCGAGTCGTATTCCGAGCCCATCGGCAGGCGCCAGACGCGCTCGCCTTCGGCGAGGCCGGCCTTGGTCAGCTCGTCTGCCAGGTCGTCCGAGTTGGTGAAGAGGCCCGCATGGTGGTGGCCGAGCGAGATGACGATGGCGCCGGTCAGCGTGGCAAGGTCCACGATGGCTTTCGGCTTGAAATGCTCCTGCGCGTACCAGAGCACGTCACACAGGACGAGGCGGCCTTCGGCGTCGGTGTTCTGCACTTCGATGGTCTGGCCCGAAGCGGAGCGGAGGATGTCGCCGGGGCGGATGGCGTTACCATCAGGCATGTTTTCCACAAGGCCGATGAGGCCGACGACATTCACCTTGGCTTTCGCCTGGGCGAGCGCGCGCATCGTGCCGGTGACGGCGGCGGCACCGCCCATGTCGCCGCGCATCTCTTCCATGCCGGGGCCGGGCTTCAGCGAGACGCCGCCGGTATCAAAGCAGACGCCCTTGCCGACGAGAATGACAGGATCTTCGCCCGCCTTGCCGCCGTTCCATTTCATGATGCCGAGCTGGCTTTCCTTGACCGAGCCCTGGCCGACGCCGAGGAGCGCGCCCATGCCGAGCTTGGCCATCTGCTTCTCGCCGAGCACTTCGACTTCGACGCCGAGGGCGGAGAGTTCCTTGATCTTTTCGGCAAAGCTCTCCGGGTGCAGGTCATTCGGCGGCATGTTCACAAGGTCGCGCGCCAGATAGGTGCCGTCGGTGGCGGCATCGAGCATCACATAGGCGGCCTTTGCCGCCTTGGGATCGTCGCAGACGACCGTGAGGGTCGAGAGGCTCGGCTTCTGGTCGGCTTTCAGCTTGGTGAAATAGGTGTCGAAGCGGTAGGCGGCGAGTTTGGCGCCGGCCGCAACACGAGCAGCCTCTTCAGCCGAATGGGCGGCGATGGAGGCAGACTTGAAGCCCGAGGAGGCAAATGCCTTCACGAAATGGGCGCCGATGTTTTCCATGGCGCGGGCATCGCGTTTCTTGGGCTTGCCGCCGCCGACCACGACAGCGCGGCGCGCGTCCGAACCCTTGGGCAGCACAACCGACGCTTGCTGGCCGACTTTGCCATCAAAGCGTCCGCCTTCCAGCGATTCGGAAATCAGGCCGCCGGACGCCTTGTCGAGCGCTTCTGCGCTACCGGGCAGGCCTGCCCCCTCATCGGCGATGAAGGCGGCGATGTCGGCCTTGGCGGCGTCTGCGAATGTAATCTTCATGTGTGGAAACTCCGTTTGAAGCGGAAACTAAGCATCGACGCGCCAAGCGCAACTCGTTAGCTAGAGAATTGCTGCCAATTCCGGTTCTGTTTCTGGACGCTAGAGTGACCGCACCCCACCCATGACCAAGATCCAGCTGCATCTATTAAGGCAGGTTCTGCAGGCCGTGCTGATCATTGTCGGCAGCCTGGTAATGGTTGCGCTGCTGGCGCAGGGCCTGTCGCGCACCGATGTGATCCTGGAAAACCGGCAATCGGCGATCACCTATTTCTATATCGTCATGCTGGGCTCGCCGCAGGTGATTGCCCTGCTGCTGCCGCTGGCGCTGTTCGTGGCAGGGGTCTGGTCGCTTAACCGTATCCACAAGGATTCGGAGATCGTGGTGGCGCAGGCTGCGGGCATGACACGCTGGCAGGTGGCTTCACCCGTGCTGCGCCTGGCGATGGTGTGCCTTGTGGTACATCTGGGAGTGAACCTCTGGGTTCAGCCGATGTCGCAGCGGGCGATGCGGGAAGCCGTTGCCGAGGCGCGAGCAGATCTTGCCGCCGCCCTGTTCCGGGCCGGCCAGTTCACCTCCAATGGCGAACGCCTCACATTTTACGCGCGCGATCAGGTCGGCGGGGAACTGCGCGGGGTGCTGATCTCCGACATGACGGACCCCGAATTCCCCATGGACATTCTGGCGCGCTCGGCGGCGCTGGTGTCGGTGGATGGCCAGCCCACGCTGCTGCTGCGCGACGCGCTGAGCCAGCAGCTGGACGAAAACCAGCAGCTCTCGGTGCTGGAGTTCGATCAGTACATGTTCGATCTGTCGGACTTCATGAAGGAGGATTCAGAGCTGGTTCTGAAAGCCTCTGACAAATTCCTGCATGAGCTCATCTTTCTCGACCGAAAGAACTACTTTGAAAACAAGGAAGCCGACAGTTTCCTGGCCGAGGCAAATGCGCGGCTGACCTCGCCGATGCTGAACATCGTGATGGCGCTGCTGGCGATCTTTGCGGTGCTTGGGGGGGATTTCAGCCGGCAGGGCTATGCCAAGCGGATCGGTCTGGCGACCGGGGGGGCGATCTTCGTTCTGGTGTTGCATCTGGCCTTGCAGTCAGCCGCCGCCGATGACCCCGCCCTCAACATTGCCTTGTGGGTGGTGCCCATTCTGGCCGGGATCATCCTGGGATGGATCTATTTCGGCCGGGGCGCCCGGATTGGCCGCAAACAATGGGTGGCGGCGCCGCCACCGGGCTACATTCCGGGAGCACGCAGCTGATGCCGGCCTTCTCGCGCATTCAGCGTTACATCCTGCGGGAATGCCTCTCCGGCCTGGTGCTGGTGCTGGGCATCCTATTGCTGGCGATCCTGATGATCGATGTGGTGGAGCAGATGCGCACTATCGGCGGCGATGTGGAAATCACGCTGCTGGACGCGCTGCGCCTGTCGCTGATGAAGCTGCCGATGATTATCGAACAGACGCTGCCCTTTGCCCTTCTGGCGGCCACGATGATGGCGTTCACCCGGCTCAACCGGCGCTCGGAGCTGTCGATCATCCGTGCCAGCGGGCTGTCAGCCTGGCGGTTTCTGACCCCGGTGATCGTTCTGGGTGTGGCGCTCGGTATATTCTCTTCCCTGGCGCTCAACCCGCTTGCCGCGCGGCTGAGCCAGTCGTTTGAGGCGGAACGCGCGCGGTTGCTGGATGTGGGCCGGGAGGTAGTTCAGGTGGCTGAAACGGGCGTCTGGCTGCGCCAGGGCGACGATTCCAGCCAGTATGTGATCCACGCGCGGCGGGTGGAGGATGGGGGCCGGACCCTGCTAGACGTCAAGATCATCGAGGAACAGCGCCTCTATAATGGCCGCCAGCCAACCAATGATTTTGCCTTTGTACGCCGGATCGATGCGGAAAAGGCCGTGTTGAACGAAGGCTTCTGGCAGCTGGAGAACCTGGTCGAGAACCTGCCCAACCAGGCCCCTGAACGGCGCGCGACGCTGGCCATTCCGACCTCGCTGGACGCAGTACGGCTGCTCGATGAGTACGCCTCGCCCAATACGGTCGGTTTCTGGGAATTACCCCGGTTCATTTTTGAAACACGGGCGGCTGGCCTCGACACTTCGCGCTATACGATGCGGCTTTTCACCCTAACGGCGACGCCTGTGCTTTTTACCGCGATGGCGCTGATCGGGGCCCTGGCCTGCCTCCGGCTGCAACGCCTGGGGGGCACTTCAAGACTGCTCGCAACCGGGGTGCTGGCGGCCATTGGGCTTTATTTCTTCACGCAATTTTCCTCCAGCCTGGGGTCAACCGGCGCGGCCCCGGCGGTCGTGGCGGCATGGTCACCGCCCCTGTTTGTGCTGTTCGTCAGCCTGGCCTTTATCGCCTACCGGGAAGATGGCTGAACCGTAGCGGCCTTGACAGCCCCTGCCGCTACAGACCATCTCTGCCGCCCTTGAAGAGGTGGACCCCTGCATGAAACTTGTCGTCGTAGAGTCTCCGGCAAAGGCCAAAACGATCAACAAGTACCTGGGGAAGGACTATAAGGTCCTCGCCTCCTACGGTCACATCCGCGATCTGCCCTCGAAAAATGGCTCGGTTGACCCGGAAAACGACTTCGAAATGGTCTGGGAGGCCGATTCCAAGTCTGCCAAGCGCATCTCCGACATCGCCAACGCCCTGAAGGACGCCGACACGCTGATCCTGGCGACTGACCCTGATCGCGAGGGCGAGGCCATCTCCTGGCACCTGGTCGAGGCGCTGAGAAAGCGCCGGGCGCTCAAGAAAGATGTCGCCATCGAGCGCGTCGTGTTCAACGCCATCACCAAGAGCGCCGTGACCCAGGCAATGGAGCATCCGCGCGCCATCGACGCCGAACTGGTCGACGCCTATCTGGCGCGCCGGGCGCTGGACTATCTGGTCGGCTTCAACCTCTCCCCGGTCCTCTGGCGCAAGCTGCCGGGCTCGCGCTCGGCGGGCCGCGTTCAGTCTGTGGCGCTGCGGATCGTGTGCGACCGCGAAAACGAGATCGAGAGCTTCCGGGCGCAGGAATACTGGAACATCGTGGCAGAGCTGCGCGCGCCCGACGGCACCGCCTTTGAAGCCCGCCTGCACAGCCTCGACGGCGAAACGCTGAAGAAGTTCACCCTCGGCAATCAGGGCGACGCAAACCGCGCGCTGGAGATCGTCAAGGTCGGCGGCTATTCGGTCGTCAGCGTTGAGGCCAAGCCCGTCAAGCGCAATCCGCCTCCGCCGTTCATCACTTCGACACTGCAACAGGAAGCCAGCCGCAAGCTCGGATTCAACGCCAAGCGCACGATGCAGGCCGCTCAGAAGCTCTACGAAGAAGGCCGCATCACCTATATGCGTACCGACGGCGTGAACATGGCCGAGGAAGCCTATGTCGCCGCCCGCACGATGATCCAGTCCAACTATGGCGCGCGGTATCTGCCGGAAAATACGCGGCGCTATTCCTCCAAGGCGAAGAATGCGCAGGAGGCCCACGAGGCCATCCGCCCGACCGACTTCAATCTGCGCCCGGAAGATTACCACGGCGACGGCGACCTGAAGAAACTCTACACGCTCGTCTGGCGCCGGGCTGTCGCCTCGCAGATGGAAACGGCGCTGTTCGAGCGCACAACCATCGACCTTGCCTCCAAGGACAAGCGCGCGGGCCTGCGCGCCACCGGCCAGGTGCTGGTGTTTGATGGCTTCATCAAGCTCTACACCGAAGGTCATGACGCCGGGGATGATGATGACGACGCCGAAGGCCGCCTGCCGAAGATGGCCGAAGGTCAGCATGCTGACCTCCTGAAGGCGGACGCCAACCAGTCCTTCACCCAGCCGCCCCCGCGCTATACCGAAGCCTCGCTCGTCAAGCGCCTTGAAGAACTCGGAATTGGCCGCCCGTCCACCTATGCCTCCACCATGTCGACGCTGGAAGATCGCGGCTATGTCCGCATCGAGGGCAAGGCGCTGGTGCCGGAAGACAAAGGCCGGCTTGTCACCGCCTTCCTCGAAAACTTCTTCAGCCGCTATGTGGAATATGACTTCACGGCCGGCCTGGAAGAAAAGCTCGACGTCATCTCCGATGGCAAGCTCGACTGGAAAGCCTTCCTGCGCGAATTCTGGCAGCAGTTTGCCGCTGACATTGACGGCACGAAAGACCTGCGCGTTTCTGCCGTGCTCGACGCGCTGAACGAGGCGCTGGGCGCCTATGTGTTCCCGCGCCAGGACGCCGAAGGCAACCCCATCGAAAACCCGCGCCAGTGCCCGCTCTGCAAAGAGGGCGAGCTGTCGATGAAGCTCGGCAAGTTCGGCGCCTTCGTTGGCTGCTCGCGCCATCCCGAGTGCAAATACACCCGCCAGTTTTCCTCCGAGGGCGGAGATGCCGCGATCAATCCCGATGGCAACGAGATCGGCATCCACCCCGATACCGGCGCCATGATCCTGCTGAAATCAGGCCGGTTTGGCCCCTATGTGGAAATGGCCAATGGCGAAAAGCCAAAGCGCGCCAGCCTCGCCAAGGCAGACAATGCTGCCGAGCTGACCCTTGAACGCGCCGTGGAGCTGCTCAGCCTGCCGCGCGAAGTTGGTCCGCACCCGGAAGATGGCGAAATGATCCTCGCCAATTTCGGCCGCTTCGGGCCGTATGTTCAGCATGGCAAAACCTACGCCAACCTGAAAGACCCGCGCGACGTGTTCACCATCGGCGTCAACCACGCCGTCTCGCTGATCGAAGACAAGAAAGCCCGCGGCTCAGCCCGCGGGGGCGCCGCAGCGCTCAAAGCCCTCGGCGATCACCCGGACGGCGGCGCCATCGAGGTGTTCGAAGGCCGCTACGGGCCTTACGTGAAATGGGGCAAGGTCAACGCCACCCTGCCCAAGGAGATCACGCCCGACGTGGTGACGCTGGAACAGGCCATCGAACTCGTAAACGCTAAAGGCGGCAGCGCGAAGAAAAAGGCCCCGGCCAAGAAAGCAGCCGCGAAAAAGCCGGCGGCAAAGAAAGCTGCGCCGAAGAAAAAAGCGCCGGCGAAGAAGGCTGAGGAATAGCCATTCACCCTCCTTTCAGCTTCCCTCTGCCCGTATGCGGAGGAAGCTGACCGGAGGCCTATGCCATGCTCTTGCCTGCCCTGTTTTCGTCGATTGCCCTGATCGGGACGCCAGTTGCCGCGGCAAGCCCGTATGAAATGGAACTCTATGTCAGCGGGTATGATCGCGAGACGGTCTTTCTTGCGGCGCCCGGATTGGCGGATGCGGGCCCCCTGCCGGTATTCCGGATATGCTATGACAGCGCCGCAACCTCGCCCGCGCCGCAAATATTGAGCGTACATGTCGGCGAACGCCGGCAAATGCTCACGCGGGGAAAATGCAGCTTCTTTGCAGGCGACGACATCGAACTGGCCGTCTGGAAAGCGGACGGATCGATCCGCGCCAGCGTTACTCTGCTGCGCTGAGATTGACACCGCCAGAGCCTCAAGCAACTTCCTGAAATACAGAATCGCGGGACCGCAGAACCATCATGATCCGGAATGCCTTCCTGATAGCGCTCGCCGCCGCGCTGGCCGCCCCGGCCTTCGCCCAGGTGCCTCCGCCCATCCGCGTCACCGCGAAGGGCAAGGAAGTCGTGCCCGTTTTGGTCAGCCAGCCTTTGCCGGAGGGCGCGCAGGTGCTCTCCACGCCGGTGTTGCAGGTGTGCCATGGCGGCGGGAACGCGGTGAACGCCGTGCTTCTTTCCGGCGATCCGGACTTTGACGAGGCCGAGACTATCGAGACTGTGGTGGTGCCCGGCCAATGCGTGTTCATCTCGGCGCGGCTGGTGCGCCTGACGACCAACTCCGAGGGCGGCAGCACCGCCATCCTGGTGCAACTGGTACGCTAGAACCGGGTTTCGCATAAAAGGCCGCGCAATTGGGCGCGAATTCGCCTATATCCGGCTCCATGAGTTTTCCAGATAGACAGACTGTCCTTGATTTTCTGAAAGAAAATCCGGACGCGACCAGTAAAGCCGACATCGCCAGGGGCCTTAAAGTGAAGGGCCAGGAGCGCGCCGTGCTGCGCGATGTGCTCAAACAGCTTGAGGAAGAAGGCAAGCTGGAGCGCACCGGCAAGCGCAGCTTTGCGCAGGCCGACCGCCCGCCCCCTTCGGGCCTCGTTGAATTTACCCGCCTCACCAAAGAGGGCGATCTTGTCGGCCAGTGCGTCGGCGATAGCGGCCTTTTCGGGCCGGAGCTGATCTATGGCGGCCCCTCGGGCAAGAGCCGGGGCCGCGCGCCGGGCAAGGGCGACCGGGCGGTCTGCAAGATCGTCGGCCGCGAGGATGGCGAATGGCGCGCCTATGTCATCACGCTGCTGGAGAAGCGCCTCAGCGACCGCATCGTCGGCCTCTATGAACACGCCCCGCGCGGTGGCCGGGTCATCCCCGCCAGCCGCAAGGAGCGGCGCGAGCTGCTGATCCAGGAGGGCGACCGCAAGGGCGCCAAGGATGGCGATCTCGTCGTGGCAGAGCCAAAGCCGCAGGGCCGCCGCCAGCTTGGCCCGCCGCTGGGCGTGGTCAAAGAGGTGATCGGCCATATCACCGATGCCCGCTCGGCCAGCCTCATCGCGATCTATGCGCATGACATTCCGGTGGACTTTCCAGAAGCCGCGCTTGTCGAAGCACGCGAGAAGGAACCGGCGGACGCTCCGCGTACCGATCTTCGCAATACGCCGCTGATCACCATCGACCCGCATGACGCGCGCGACCATGACGATGCCGTCTGGGCCGAGCAGACCGAAGATGGCGGCTGGAAGGTGATCGTGGCGATTGCCGATGTGGCCGCCTATGTCACCGAAGGTTCCGCCCTCGACAAGGAAGCGGAGAAGCGGGGCAACTCGACCTACTTCCCCGACCGGGTCGTCCCCATGCTGCCGTTTGAGCTGTCGGCGGACGCTTGTTCCCTGCGCGAGAATGAAGACCGGCCGTGCATGGCGGTGGAGATGATCTTCTCTGCTGACGGCCACAAGAAGCGCCACCGCTTCCTGCGCGCCACGATGCGCTCGGCGGCAAAGCTCTCCTATGAGGAGGCGCAGGCCGCCATTGACGGCAAGCCCGGCGGCAAGGCCGAGGAGCTTCTGGAAACGGTGCTGAAGCCGCTCTGGGGCGCCTATGCGGCCGTCTCCAAGGCGCGCGACATCCGCAGCCCGCTCGATCTCGACATGCCTGAGCGCCGGATCATGTTCACCCCCGAGGGTGAGCTGGACGGCATCGTGACGAAAGTCCGCCTCGACGCGCACCGCCTGATCGAAGAGTTCATGATCCAGGCCAATGTCGCGGCCGCTGAAACGCTGGAGCAGAAGAACAGCCCCGTCATGTACCGCGTGCATGATACCCCGTCGGACGCGAAAGTGGCGGCGTTTGCGGAGTTCCTGCAGACGCTCGACATGAAATGGAATATTGGCGAACGTCCGCAGACGCACAAGTTCAACAAGCTGCTCGCAGAGATACGCGGCGGGGATTATGAAGGCATGATCTCCCAGATGGTGCTGCGCACGCAGGCGCAGGCGATCTATTCGGAAGAAAACCTCGGCCACTTCGGCCTCAACCTCGCCAAATATGCCCACTTCACCTCGCCCATCCGCCGCTACGCAGACCTGATCGTCCACCGCGCGTTGATCCGGGCGCATGATTTCGGCCCCGATGGCCTTTCCGAGCGCGGCGCCGCGCGGCTTGAGGAAGTTGCCGAACATATCTCGATGACAGAGCGCCGCTCGATGGCCGCTGAACGCGACGCGACCGACCGCTATCTGGCGATCTTCCTGTCAGACCGGGTCGGCGCCGAGTTTGATGGCCGCATCACGGGCGTCACGCCGGCCGGCCTCTTTGTGGCGCTGGCAGGCTCAGGCGCCGATGGCTTCGTGCCGATCTCGTCCATCTCGGAAGATTACTGGATACATGACGAGGCGGCGGTCGCCGTCTATGCGCGCGGCTCGGGGAAAACTTTCTCCATCGGCCAGATTGTGCGTGTACGTTTGCGCGAAGTCACCCCGCTTCAGGGCGGGCTGCTGCTGGAGATGCTGTCAGAGCCTCTGCCGGCACCACCAGGCCGCCAGGCTGCGCGCCAGGCGATCACCCGCGAGCGCGGCGGCCCACGCAGCCGTAGCGGCGGAGGCGGCGGTGGTGGCCCACCCCGCAGAGGCAAACCGAAATTCGACAAACGCACCCTGCCCAAGAAGGGCAAGCCGAAGCGGCGGTGAGCTTGCGCCGCGGCTCGGCCATGCTGCGCCGCAACGCGCAGACCTCTCCCAACGTCACGGTTTCAGAGGCCGGGATTCGCCTATAGGATTGCCATATGTCCGGCATGCTCAAATCCGCTTTCGACAAAGAAGAAGACGGCGACGTCATCATCAAGGGGAAGCCAAGCCTGCGTCCGAAGGATGCGGCAACGCTGATCCTCGTGCGGCGCGACCAGACCCAGCCGCGCGTGCTGATGGGCAAGCGGGCCGGTGGCAGCGCTTTCATGCCCGACAAATACGTGTTCCCCGGCGGGCGCGTCGACCCGCATGACGGCAAGGCGGTTGCCTGGCAGGAACTGCGCGCAGAGGTCGAGGCAAAGCTGCGGCTGCAGTCACGCCGCCTGCCCCGCTCGATGGCGCTGACAGCGATTCGCGAACTGTTCGAGGAAACCGGCCTCATCATGGGCCGCTCGGCCGAGATGCCGGACACCTGCCCGGTTGGCTGGGACGATTTCCACAGGATGGACATCGCGCCTGATCTTGCCCCGCTGACCTTCATCGGCCGCGCCGTGACCCCGCCTTACCGCCCCCGGCGCTTTGACGCGCGCTTCTTCATGGCCGAGGCCGAAGAAGCGCTGATCGACGAGCGCCCCCCGGTAGACGGGGCGGAGCTCTCGGACCTGCAATGGGTGACGCTGGCGGACGCCATGAAGCTCGACCTGCCCTCGGTCACCCGGTTCATGCTGGGCGAGATCGGCGAGCGCCTGGCCAAGCCGGATGAGGATCACCGGCCGCCTTACCTGCGCTGGACCCGCAGCGGGCACCAGACCGACCGGCTGTGACCGGGCGCTGCCCGGTTTTGTCCGGATCTGTCCCGATTTGTCCCAAACTGGCTGAATGTGTCCGGCGCCTGACCGTCTCAGACCGCTTGACTTAGGCCCGAAGCCTCGTCAATAAGCGCGTTTTCCAGATTCACCCCTGATCAGAAGGGCCGCGACATGGCCAAACCCGCAACCATCAAAATCCGCCTGAATTCCACGGCTGATACCGGCTTTTTCTATGTGACGAAGAAGAACCCGCGCACGATGACCGAGAAAATGGTCCAGCGGAAGTATGATCCCGTCGCGAAGAAGCACGTCGAGTTCAAAGAAGGCAAGATCAAGTAAGGTCTTGTTCCTTTTGGAACTTTTCAAAGAACCCGCGCTTTCCGGCGCGGGTTTTTTCTTGGCCTAATGCTCTGGCCGCCCCTCATGCAGCCGCCGCGCATCCCGCAGCTTCGGGAACAGGAAGGCCGACAGCCCCGCCACGCCCACTGCCGCGATTCCCCCCGCCACCACGGTAAACACCGGCCCCAGCGCCGCCGCCATGAACCCGGCCCGCGTCTCCCCCAACTCATTGGAGGCGCCCACGAAGATCGAGTTCACCGCATTCACCCGCCCCCGCACCGTATCCGGCGTCCAGATCTGCACCAGAATCTCGCGGACATAGACCGACACCATGTCGAACCCGCCCACAAACATCAGGGCGAGGATGGAGAGCCAGGCAAGCGTTGAGGCGCCGAACACAGCGGTTGCCAAGCCGAAGAAGGCCACGGAGACGAGCAAGATCCACCCCGCATAATCCCGGATCGGGAACGCGGTAATGATGGCGATGGCAATGATGGCGCCAACGCCCGGCGCCGCGCGCAGCAGGCCGAGGCCCATTTCGCCCACATCGAGAATGTCGCGCGCATAGACCGGCATCAGGGCGATCGCTCCGCCCAGCAGCACGGCGAACAGGTCCAGCGTGATCGCGCCCAGGACGATCTTCTCCTTCCAGATATAGCTGAAGCCCCCAAGGAGGCTGGAAAGGGTCGTAGGGGCCTTGTCGACCTTCTGGACGGGCTTGGGGATCGTCAGGATGAGCGTGGCGCCCACGGCAAAGAGCGTCGTGGCGGTGCCATAGGCGGCCATGGGCGAGAGGCCGTAAAGCAGCCCCCCGGCGACCGGCCCGGCAATGGTGGCCAGCTGCCAGGACGAGGAAATCCACCCCACCGCATTGGGAAACACTTCCTTGGGCACGAGGTTGACCGCAAGGCTGGTCGAGGCCGGCCCATAGAAGGCGCGCGCCACACCAAACATCGTGAGCACGCTTAGCACCAGGACGGGCGCAAACTGGTCCGTTGTGGCGAGGAAGAGGATCGTGCCGGCGCAGGCCATCATCAGCAGCATGGCACATGCCATCACAAGGCGGCGGCCGAGCCGGTCTGCGGCATTGCCGGTGACCACGACGAGGCAGAGCGCCGGCAGGAACTGGACGAGGCCGATCCAGCCGAGCAGCGCCGGATCGCGCGTAGCGTCATAGATCTGCCAGCCAACCGCGACCGAGAGCACCTGAACCGAAAAAGAGGTGAAGAAGCGCGAGATGAAATAGCGGGTATAGGACGAATACCGGAACGCTTCGAAACGGTCAGACATGAACGCGCAGGCTCCAGTATGGCTGGTCAGCCGCTGTGGGCCGCTAGCGCGCCCAAGTCAATCAGGCGGCGATGCTCTCGACGCGGTTCCGGCCGCCGGTCTTGGCCTGGTAGAGCGCGGTGTCGGCGCGGTGCATCAGATCGTCGGTCGTGTCGCCGGCGCCCTGCAGCGTGGAGACGCCCGCGCTGACAGTGATGCGCAGGTTCTGAGACCCGCCGAGCACGGGGAATTCCTCTGCCGCAACCGCCTTGCGGATACGCTCTGCGGCAGCGCAGGCAAGGTCGCCCGGCGTGTTGGGCATCAGCACCACAAACTCTTCCCCGCCCGTGCGGCAGACAACATCTGTGGGCCGGACATTCGCCCGCAGGCGCTTGCCGATTTCCCGCAGCACATCATCGCCTGCCTGATGGCCATGGGTATCGTTGACGGCTTTGAAATGGTCGATGTCGGTCATCATCAGCGACAAGGGCTGATTGCCACGCGCAGCGCGCTGCATGAACTGTTCAAGCTGGCCGTTCATGTAGCGCCGGTTGTGCAGGCCGGTCAGCTGGTCGATCACCGAAAGCTCGAGGCCCCGGTCCACGCGCTGACGCAGGATGTCGATATACCGTGTGCGGCGTGTCTGGGTGCGGATGCGCGCGGCCAGTTCCTGCCGGTCGATCGGGATGGTGATCATGTCACTAGCGCCGATTTCCAGCCCCCGCAGGGCCTTGGCCTTGTCATGGGGATCGCAGATCAGGATTACCGAAATGGACCGGGTGACCGGGTTCATCTTGAAATGCGCGATCAGTTTCAACGGATCAAAGCTGCGGGCAAAGAGCGAGAGGATCAGCACGTCGACACGCTCGGTCGCAAGCTCGCCCATATCGCCGGCTTCCATCAGGGTCGTGGCCTTGTGGCCCTGCGCGCGCAGGGTGTTGGCCAGGCGCCCGGAGGAGCGGGCATCGTCGTCCACGATGAAGATGCGCGAGGGCCGGTCGACCTCGTCGCGGTTGAGTTCCTCCATCGCGCCGGAGCGGATGCCGCTGGCCTCGCGCTGGCGCAGTTCGGACGCAACCGTGTTGTAACGCATCAGGGCGGTGATGCGGGAATTGAGCAGGAAGTCGTCCACGGGCTTGGTGAGGAAGTCTTCGGCGCCGGCGGCGAGGCCTTTGACACGGTCTTCCATCTCGCTGAGGGCGGTGACCATGACGACGGGAATGTAGGAGGTCGTTGGATCGGCCTTCAGCCGTTGGCAGACCTCATACCCGTCCATGCCGGGCATCATCACATCGAGCAGGATGATCTCGGGGTTCTCACGCTGCGCCACTTCCAGCGCCTGTGGACCATTCTCCGCCATCAGGACGGTATGATACTGGGCTTCCAGCTTGGCCTGAAGCAGGCGGCGGTTCGCCTCGATGTCGTCCACGACGAGGATGCGGGCAGTCATGCCGCCGGTTCCTTGGGCATCAGCGCTTCAACGGCGCGGATGAAGGAGGCAATCTGGATCGGCTTGGAGAGATAGCCCTCGCAACCGGCTTCACGCACGCGCTGCTCATCGGCGCGCATGGCAAAGGCGGTGACGGCGAGGACGGGAATATGGGCGACTTTCTTGTCGTCCTTCAGCCAGCGGGTGATGTCGAGGCCCGACACTTCCGGCAGCTGGATGTCCATGATGATGAGGTCGGGAAGCTCCTTGCGAGCAATTTCCACGGCTTTGGCCCCATCACGGCACTGAAAGGTCGTGAAGCCGTATGCGCCCAACAGGTCGCAAAAGAGGCGCATGTTGAGTTCATTGTCCTCAACAACAAGCACCTTTCCGGATCGCTTCTTGACCATCAAAATCCGATTAGTTGACGATTCGCGCGGGCGTGGATGCGCCAGCTTCAGCTATACTGCAAATTATTAACGCGCCTTTACGCCTGCCGCAGGGCGTGTTTGCGGCGACGGCGGGAACATGGCAGGAACACGTCTGTCATGTCGAGTCTTTGCCGCGATTGCCAGTACAGGTCCGAGGCGGAACTCACCGCCTGCCCCGCCTGTGGCAGCCGCAGGATCGTCTCTCACGCCGCCCTTTTCAGCCTGACAATCGCGCATGTGGACTGTGACGCCTTCTACGCTTCTGTAGAAAAGCGAGATAATCCAACGCTTAAGGACAAGCCCCTGATCGTGGGCGGAGGCCAGCGGGGCGTGGTGACGACCTGCTGCTACATTGCCCGGCTTTATGGCGTGCGCTCGGCCATGCCCATGTTCAAGGCACTGAAAGCCTGCCCGGACGCGGTTGTGGTGCCGCCAGACTTCCGGAAATACCGGGAAGCGGCCAAAGCGATTCGCGCCGAAATGGACCATCTCACGCCCCTCGTGCAGCAGGTTTCCATCGATGAGGCCTATCTGGACCTGTCCGGAACGGACCGCCTCCACGGCGCCCCGCCGGCTGCCAGCCTCGCCCGGCTGGCCAAAAACGTGGAACGGGAAGTGGGCGTGACGGTCTCCGTCGGCCTCTCCTCCAACAAATTCCTCGCCAAGACGGCCAGCGAACTCGACAAGCCGCGCGGCTTTGCCATCATCGCGCCGGAGGAGGCCGAAGCCTTCCTGGCACCCCATCCGGTCGGCTTCCTGCACGGGGTTGGCCCGAAATTCGCCGAGTCGCTTAACAAGGACGGCTTCTACACCATTGAGGACATCCAGAAGGCGGACCTTAAAAGCCTGATCCGGCGCTATGGCGAAACCGGCGACTGGCTCAAACGCTGCGCCCATGGCCGAGACAACCGGAAAGTGAACCCGCATGAAGACCGCAAATCGGTCTCCAGCGAGACGACCTTCTTCGAGGACACTGCCGACATCGGCATTCTGGAGGATCACCTCTGGCGCCTCAGCGTGAAAACCGCTGACCGGGCCAAGGCCGAAGGCGTCTCAGGCCGCGTGGTGACGCTGAAACTGAAAACCTCAGACTTCCACCCGCTGACCCGCCGCCTGTCCCTCACCGAGCCGACACAGCTGGCCCAGGTGGTGTTCCGGGCGTCCCGGCCCCTGCTGCTGAAGGAAGCCACCGGCCGCGTGAAATACCGGCTGATCGGCGTTGGCCTGTCAGACCTGTCGGACTTCCGCGCTGATGGCACCGATCTCATCGACCCCAAAGTCGCCAAACGCGCCGCCGCCGAACGCGCCTCCGACCAGGCCCGCGCCAAGTTCGGCACCGGCGCTGTCGTGACCGGACGAGCTGCAAAATACATCCGGAAACCTGAGGGCTGACTCTGCCTTTGCGGCAGGTTAGGACGGGCGCGAAGACTTTACAGGAGCTGCCCCCATGTCCACGCCCGAAGCCCGCCTTGAAGCCCTTGGCATCGTTCTGCCGACCCCGATGAAACCGGTTGCCACCTACGTGCCCTTCGTCATCACCGGCAACATGCTGTTCGTTTCCGGCCAGGTCTCGGCGACGGCGGAAGGCCGCATCCTTGGCCGCCTGGGCGAGAATATGGAGCTTTCCGCCGGCCAGCAGGCCGCGCGCGTCTGCGGTATCAACCTCATCTCGCAGGCCAAGGCCGCTGTGGGCGAGCTTTCCCGCATCAAGCGCGTCGTCAAGCTGGGCGGGTTCGTCAACTCTGCGCCGAGCTTCATCGACATTCCGCAGGTGGTGAATGGCTGCTCGGACCTGATGGTCGAGGTGTTCGGGCCGGAAGTGGGCGCGCATGCCCGCTCGGCCGTGGCCTGCCCGACCCTGCCGCTCGGTGTGGCCGTTGAAGTCGACGCGATCTTCGAGATCGCCTGAGGCACAAAATGGCCCGCCCCTTTGCCCTGAAGGACTTTGCCTACGCCCATCGCGGGCTGTGGACGAAAGACGGTCTGCCGGAGAATTCCCTCGGCAGCTTCAGCGCAGCGGCGGACGCCGGCCTCGGCATCGAGCTGGACCTGCGCCCCTCGGCCGATGGCGAGGTGATGGTGTTCCATGACCCGTTATTGCAGCGCATGACCGGCGCTGAGGGACAGTTCGAGAACTTTCCGGCCAGCACGCTCAAAACCCACCGCCTGAATGGCGGGGACGAGCCGGTGCCCTCGTTTGACGATCTCCTCTCCTTCTGGCCTCAGGATCTGCCGGTGCTGGCGGAGATGAAGATCGATGGCAGCACTGATCCGATGGCCTTCGCGCAGACAGTCGGCGCGCGGCTGATGGACTGGCCGGGCCTCGCCGCCGCAATGAGTTTTTCCGACATTGCCGTGCGCGCGCTGCCCGACGGGCTGATGCGGGGGCAGCTGATCGGACCGAGCAACCAGTTCGGGGACGCCTATTTTGACAGCTTTGCCCGGCGCGCCATGGCCGATGGCATCGATTACCTCGCCGTCCACTATACCGACGCGGCGCGCGCTGCGGCCGCCACGGCGGACCGCGGCATGCCTGTCGTCGTCTGGACGGTGCGCACGGAGGCCGATCTGGCCGCCCTGAAACCCTACGGCGCCGCGATAATCTTCGAACACTTCAGCCCGGCGCTGGCGCTGGACGCCATCGCGCCCTAGATTTGAGGGCCATGGACGCTGCCCTCCCCCAGATAACTTCCGTCTCCTCCCTCGCCGGCATTGATCCGGCCGAGTGGAATGCTGTCGCCAACCCGCCCGGCCTGCCTTACGATCCGTTCGTGAGCTGGGAGTTCCTTGAGGCTATGGAAAGCTCCGGCGCGGCCACCCCGCGCACCGGCTGGCGCGGCGGACATATCCTCGTGCGCGATGGCAATGACCGCCTGCGCGGCGCCATGCCGATGTGGTTCAAATATCATTCGCGCGGCGAATTCGTGTTCGACCAGTCCTGGGCCGAAGCCTGGCAGCGGGCAGGCGGGGAGTATTACCCCAAGCTGCTCTGCGCCGTCCCGTTCACCCCGGTCACCGGCCGCCGCCGCCTCGTTGCGCCGGGGCCAGACGCGGAGCTTTACCGCGCCGCCCTGCTCGACGGGGCGCTTCAGCTGGCCGAGCAGACGGGCGTATCGTCCCTCCACATCAACTTCATCGAGGACGAAGAAGCTCCGCTGTTTGAGAAAGCCGGCTTCCTTTCCCGCACCGATCAGCAGTTTCACTGGCGAAATGACGGGTACGGATCATTTGACGATTTCCTCGCCAGTCTCTCCTCGGAGAAACGCAAGAACCTGCGCAAGGAGCGCGCCAAGGCGCAGGCGGGCCTCACCTTCCGCCATGTGCAGGGTGAGGAGATCGCCGAAGACCATCTCGACATCTTCTTCGAGTTCTACATGGACACGGGCAACCGCAAATGGGGCTCGCCCTATCTGACGCGCAAATCTTTCTCCATCCTCCGGGAACGGATGGCCAAGGACATTCTCTTCATCTTTGCCTGTGAGGGGGATGAGATCATCGCCGGGGCCATGAACCTTGTCGGCTCCGAGACGCTCTACGGCCGCTATTGGGGCACGCTCGACGCGCGCCCGATGCTGCATTTCGAGACCTGCTATTACCAGGCCATCGATTACGCCATCAAGCATGGCCTCAAGACCGTTGAAGCCGGCGCGCAGGGCGGCCACAAGCTCGCGCGCGGCTACGCGCCTGTTCTCACCCATTCGGCCCACTGGATTGCGCATCCGGGGTTTCGCGACGCTGTCTCCGATTACCTTGAGCGCGAGCGCGCAGCGGTTGACGAAGACATGAACTATTTGCGAGATCGAACTCCGTTCAGGAAAGAATAGTAGATCACATGACCCTTCACGCAGCCTACGACCCAGACAACATCTTTGCGAAAATCCTGCGCGGCGACATGCCGAGCCTGAAAGTGTTCGAGGATGATGTTGCCCTCGCCTTCATGGACGTGTTCCCGCAGAGCGAAGGCCATACGCTGGTGATCCCCAAAGGCATCCAGGCGCGCAACTTCCTCGACATTCCACCCGATTATCTGGGCAGCTACATGCTGCGCGTGCAGCGGATCGCCAAGGCAGTGGAGTGGGGCCTGAAGCCTGACGGGCTGCGTGTCATGCAGTTCAACGGCGCCTCTGCGGGGCAGACGGTCTTCCACCTGCATTTCCATGTCATTCCGGCCTGGGACGGCAAGGAACTTGGCCGCCACGGAACCGGCACGATGGCCAAGCCCGAGGAGCTGGAGCCGATTGCAGCAAAGATACGGGCAGCGGTTTGAGGCTGTCTTAAGCCCCCTCGCCCCTCCGGGGAGAGGGGGCTTAAGGGGGGAGACGGGTCAAATGCCCAGCTTAGCCTTCAGAATATCGTTCACAGCCTTCGGATTGGCCTTGCCGCCCGAAGCTTTCATCACCTGACCGACAAACCAGCCAAGCGTCTGCGGCTTGTCTTTCACCTTGGCGACCTGATCGGGATTGGCCGCGATGATTTCATCGACGACCTTCTCGATCGCGCCGGTATCGGTGACCTGTTTCAGCCCGTGCTTCTCCACGATGGCAGCCGCCTCGCCCTCGCCCGCAATCATCCGGGCAAAGACATCCTTGGCGATCTTGCCGCTGATCGTGTCGTTCGAGATCAGCTCGATCAGCCCACCGAGCGCTTCGGCCGAAACCGGGCTCTCTGAAAGCTCTAGGCCTTCCTTGTTGAGATAGCCGAACAGCTCCTGCGTCACCCAGTTGGCGGTGAGCTTCGCGTCGCGGCCCTTGGCAGCTTCCTCAAAGAAGGCCGCCTTGTCGGCGTCAGAGGTCAGCACGCCTGCGTCATAGCGGGAGAGACCGTAATCCTTTTCGAACCGCGCGCGCTTCTGGTCTGGCAGCTCGGGCAGCGAGGCACGGATCTCTTCGATCCAGGCCTGCTCGACTTCCAAAGGCAGAAGATCCGGGTCCGGAAAATAGCGGTAGTCATGCGCGTCTTCCTTCGAGCGCATGGAGCGGGTCTCGCCCTTCACCGGATCGAACAGCCGGGTCTCCTGATCCACCTTGCCACCGCCCTCGATGATCTCGATCTGGCGGTGGGCCTCATATTCGATGGCCTGCTGGATGAAGCGGTAGGAGTTCATGTTCTTGAGCTCGCAGCGCGTGCCCAGATGTTTGAAATCGCCGGTCTCGCGGAACTTCTCATACTGGCCCGGCTTGCACACCGAAACGTTCACGTCGGCGCGCAGGTTGCCCTTCTCCATGTCGCCGTCACAGGTACCCAGCGCGATCACGATGGCGCGCAGCTTCTTGACATACGCAGCCGCTTCCGCCGGCGAACGGATGTCGGGCTTGGAGACGATCTCCATCAGCGCCACGCCCGAGCGGTTGAGGTCCACATAGGTCGAGTTGGGGTCCATGTCGTGGATCGACTTGCCCGCGTCCTGTTCCAGGTGCAGGCGCTCGATACGGCAAGGGAAGGCATAATCCTCCTTGCCCGGCACCTCGACATCCACCTCAATCTCGCCCTCGCCCACGATAGGGTGGGCAAACTGGCTGATCTGATAGCCCTGCGGCAGGTCAGGATAGAAATAGTTCTTCCGGTCGAAACGGCTGTAGGTATTGATCTGCGCCTTCAGGCCAAGCCCGGTGCGGATCGCCTGCTCCACGCAGAATTTGTTGATGACCGGCAGCATGCCCGGCATCGCGGCGTCCACGAGCGAGACGTTGCAGTTGGGGTCTGCGCCAAAGGTGGTGGACGCGCCGGAGAACAGCTTGGCGTTGGAGGCCACCTGCGCATGGATTTCGAGCCCCATGACGACTTCCCAGTCGCCGGTTTCGCCTTTGATGCGGAAGGGGGTGCGCTCGGTCATCGCTTCTCTCAGGATTATAAGGTTTGTGGCGCCCTTCTAAGGGCAGCCGGGCAGGCTTGTCGAGACGGCGAACTGGCGCGCCGCCGGGCGGATCAGATCTTGCCGTCCTCGCGGGCGCGGCGCACACGCTCTGCCCTGGCTGCCATCTTCTCCTTCACCGACGCCGAAGACGCAACGCGGACCGGTTTTTCAGCCTCAGGGGCCGCTGCGACAGGCTCCGGCTCCGGGGCATCGGCCGCGTCGGCTTCCAGCTTGCCGTCAGCGATCAGCTTGCGCCGGCGCGCGGCAATCCGGGCCTCCCGGTCGAGCTGAGCGCGGCTCTTGCCGCCCAGAAGGCTGCCAAACAGGCTTTTCCGGGGCGCCGCCTGCCCGCGTGCCTGCAGATCAGACGCGTCTTCCTGGCGCCGCCGGAGCACCGTGGAAATGCGCCAGGCGACATACGCGGCCACCAGAACGCAGACCAGCAGCATCATGCGCATTTCCGGCGCAAACAGGCTGTAGCCATTCTGCGCGAGAATACCGGCCATCATCACGAGGCCGATGCCGAGCGTCGCCGCAAAGATTACAAAATAACGGACCATAGCCCGGAGATTACCACCAGCGATCCGGCTTGGCCACAAAGCTGGCTGCATCTTCCAGCACGCCGCCCACCCGGAAGCACGCGCTCTCGTCCAGCGCCTTGCCGATGACTTGCAGGCCAAGCGGCAGGCCGCTCGCCGAAAGGCCGGCCGGAACGGAGATGCCCGGAAGGCCGGCAAGGTTTGCCGTCACCGTGAAAACGTCCATAAGGTACATCTCAAGCGGGTCGCCAGACTTCTCGCCAAATGCGAAGGCCGTTGACGGACAGGCCGGCGTCAGGATCGCGTCGCACTGCTCGAATGCGCCCACAAAATCCTGGAAGATCTTAGCACGCACCTTCTGTGCCCGGAGGTAATAGGCATCATAATAGCCCGAGGAGAGCACATAGGTGCCGATCATCAGGCGGCGCTGCACTTCCTTGCCGAACCCGCTGGCGCGGGAGGCTTCATAGGTCTGCGTCAGGTTGTTGCCTTCCACCCGCGCGCCATAGCGCATGCCGTCATAGCGGGCGAGGTTGGACGAGGCTTCGGCCGGGGCCACGATGTAATACGCCGGAAGGGCATATTTAGTGTGCGGCAGGGAAATCTCGACAATCTCGGCGCCGGCGGCTTTCAGCCAGGCAATGCCCTGCTGCCACAGCGCCTCAATCTCTTCGGAGAGACCCTCGATGCGGTATTCCTTCGGAATGCCGATCTTCATGCCTTTGACGCCCTTGCGCACATCGCTGCGCCAGTCCGGCGTCTCAACCTTCAGCGAGGTGGAATCCTTGGGATCATGGCTGCACATGATTTCCAGCAACAGCGCGCTGTCTTCTACCGTTTTTGCAATCGGCCCGGCCTGATCCAGCGAGGAGGCAAACGCCACCATGCCATACCGGCTGGCGCGGCCATAAGTTGGCTTGATGCCGACCGTACCGGTGAACGAGGCAGGCTGGCGGATGGAGCCGCCGGTGTCGGACGCCGTCGCCGCAAGGCAGAGATTGCCAGATACGGCAGCCGCAGAGCCGCCCGAAGACCCGCCCGGTGTCAGCCCCGCATTGTCGCCCTTACGGCGCCAGGGGTTGATCGGCGGACCAAACCGCGAAGTCTCGTTGGACGAGCCCATGGCGAACTCGTCCATGTTGAGCTTGCCCAGCATGACGGCGCCTTCGTCCCAGAGGTTCTGGGTGACGGTCGATTCGTAGGTGGGGGTGAACTCGCCCAGGATATTGGAACAGGCCGTCGTGCGCACGCCCTTGGTGCAGTAGAGATCCTTGATCCCCAGCGGCGCGCCTTCCAGCCGTCCGCCCTCGCCCTTGGCGATGCGGGCGTCCGAAGCCCTGGCCATTTCCATGGCCTTTTCCGGCGTCTCGACGACATACGCGTTCAGCACGCGCGACTTCTCCATCGCCTGCAGAAAGGCCCCTGTAATCTCGGCAGAGGAAAACTGCTTTGATTTCAGCCCATCCAGAGCGGCGGCGAGGGTCAGATCGGTCAGGTCGGTCATCGGGGAAATCCCATGGAAAAGAACCCACGCCTGCTAGGCGCCAATGCCTGAAAGTTCAAGTGTCCGTGAGGCCGCTTGCTGCGGTTGCGGGGCGGGTGCACAGTCGGCCAGCACTCTTTCCCTGCTGGAGACCCCCATGCTGAAACCTGCCTTCTGCGTCCTGTCCGCTGCATTGCTGGCAGCCTGCGCGTCAGCGCCCGGCGAAGCCCGGCCACGAGGCGTTGCCGCCTATGCCGACGATGCGCGCCTCGGCGAAAAGGTCAGCAATGTCTGCTTTGCCTCCAGCATCGACGGGTTCAGCCTGAATGAGCGCGATACGGTCGTGCTGCGGGAGGGCCGCAAGGAATACCTCGTCGAGGTGTTCGGCAATTGCCTCGATCTGGAAAGCGCGATGACCATCGGCATCGATTCTGCCACCAGCTGCCTCTCGAAAGGCGACGCGCTGATCGTCAGCACATCGCTAACCGGCAGCGATATTGGCCTCGGGCCGCAACGCTGCATGATCCAGGATATTTACGCTTGGAACCCTGACGCGGAAGCGGCAGCCGAGCCGGATACCCCCGCCGAATAATTTTCCCGGCCGCCCCGATGGCGCCCGCTTCGGGGCGTGCTATGGAAACGCCCCATGGTCACATCATCAGGGGGCACGCGCGTCGAGGTCAAAACCTCGCCCCTTCACGGACGCGGACTGTTTGCTTCAACCGACATTCCGGCCGGCGCGCTGCTTGGCGTCTATCCGCTGCTGATCCTGTCGCATGAAGACATTGAGCAGCTCAAACCCACCCGGCTCTACCACTATGTTTTCTATGTCGATGAGCGCGAAGACGGCGCCGTCCGCGCCGCCGTCGCCTTCGGCAAGATCTCGATGTGCAATCACAGCCCCGACGCAAATGCAGACTTCTACGTTGACGCCGAAGCAGAAACCGTCACCCTGACCTCGCGTGTCGCCCTGAAAACGGGCGATGAAATTCTTATTGATTACGAAGATTTTGCTGACGAGGCGCTCTGAGCTTCGCGGCAGGCCAAATGGCCAATCAAAAAAACTGGAGGAAAACATATGAGCCAGACCGTTCCCGCTACCGGCCTGCAACTGCGCAGCCTTGTCACCAAAGACGGCAAGCTGGAGCTTTCGCTCGCCGAAGTCGCCGTGCCTGAGCCCGGCCCCGATGATGTGGTCATCCAGATCGAGGCGACCCCGATCAACCCGTCCGACCTCGGCCTCCTCGTCGGCGGCGCTGACATGCGCACCGCCAAGGCATCCGGCACCAAGGACCGCCCCGTCATCACCGCGGATGTGCCCCCGCCCTCCCTGCGCGCCATGGCCGCGCGCCTCGACCTCTCCATGCCGGTCGGCAATGAAGGCGCCGGTGTCGTCGTGAAGGCAGGCTCATCGCCAGCCGCCCAAGCACTGCTCGGCAAGCGCGTCACCGGCCTTGGCGGCGAGATGTACGCCCAGTACCGGATGCTGAACGTCGCCCAGGTGATGGAACTTCCCGCCGGCGCCAGCTCGCGCGATGGCGCCTCCTGCTTCGTGAACCCGCTGACCGCGCTCTCCTTCGTGGAGACGATGCGTCTGGAGGGCCGCAAGGGCATCGTCCACACGGCGGCGGCCTCAAACCTCGGCCAGATGCTGGTGAAGATCTGCCAGAAGGACAATGTTCCGCTGGTCAATGTCGTCCGCAAGAAAGAACAGGCCGATCTCCTGAAAGGTCTCGGCGCGAAATACATCGTCGATTCGACGTCGCCAAATTTCATGGAAGAGCTGATCGTGGCTCTCGCTGAAACCGACACCACGCTTGGCTTTGATGCCATCGGCGGCGGCCCGCTCGCCGGCCAGCTGCTGATCGCCATGGAAGCGGCTGCCGCGCGCAAGATGAAAGAATTCAGCCGCTACGGCTCGGGCCAGGAAACGCAGGTCTACATCTACGGCCGGCTCGACATGTCGCCGACCACCGTGCCGGCCGGCGTGGGTTTTGCGTGGAATATGTCAGGCTACCTGCTGACGCCGTTCCTTCAGAAAGCGGGCGCCGAAATCCGCGCCAAGATGCGCCAGCGCGTGATGGACGAACTGACCACCACGTTTGCCAGCCATTACACAGCCGAAATCTCGCTCGCTGAAGCGCTCAATCTCGATACGCTCCACGCCTACAACGCCAAGGCGACGGGCACGAAGTATCTGATCAATCCGGCGAAGTAAGGGGAAGGCTAACCAGCCCTCTCAGCTTTCGTCATCCCGGCTTCGCCGCAGGCGAAGACCGGGACCCCAGCCTGCGACGCTTCTGGGCCCCGGACATTGCCGTCGGCAATTCCGGGGTGACGGGCGCAGGACATTCATTCAAATTCAGGGCGGTAAAGACCGCCTCGAAACGCCTAGCGTTTAAGGTGTTCCATACCTTTCAGGTCGCCTGGCTTGGCGACGGCGGCGCCGAGCTTGGGCTTAACTTTTTCCGCCTTCGGTTTGCGGACTTCCTTTTTGGACTTCATTTGACCTTTGGCCATCGGTTCAGACTTTCAGTGAACGAGGCTGGAATCGCCCCATCTGCTGAATGTGGTCCATAACTGCGTGGAATGTAAGGCGGGCGCCCGGTCTTAATTAAGCGCCTCAACGGGCTGTCTTACTCAACAGCCTTGGGCACGACAAAAAAGCCATGCTCGCTGCGCGGGGCGTTCGCCAGCACCTGGTCCTGGATGTTGCCATCCGTGACCACGTCGTCCCGCATCGGCAGTTTCGTCTCGACCACCGACGTCATCGGCTCGACGCCCTCGACATCCACTTCATTCAGCTGGTCGATCCAGCCGAGAATGCCGTTCAACTCACCGGCAAGCTCGTCCAGGCGCTCTTCCGGCACGGCAATGCGTGACAGGCGGGCAACTTTACGGACATCGTCGCGGGTAACGCTCATTGGCAGGCTCCTGATGGTCTTTGCCCCATACGCCATAGGCAGAGGCCCATCAAGGCTGTAAGGGACGCAGCGAACATGGCTGTGGTGGATCTCTTCGACCTGCCCCGCGAGGGCGTGCTTCTGGGCATAGATCCCGGAACCGCCACGATTGGCGTCGCCGCCACCGACCGCATCCGCATGATGGCCTCGCCGGTCGAGACGATCCTCAAGAAAAAGCTCGCCCCGTCGCTTGAGCGCCTGTTGCACATCTACGACGAACGCGCCGCCGTTGGGCTCATCGTCGGCCTGCCGCTGAATGTCGATGGCAGCATGGGCCCCCGCGCCCAGTCTGTCCGCACACTGGTCTCCAGCCTCCTGAAAGTGCGCGATCTGCCCGTCACCTTCCAGGACGAGCGCTATTCCTCCGCCGAAGCGGGCGACATCATGCGCGCGGCCGGCGCCACCCGCCGGAACCGCGAAGCCCGAATCGACGCTTCCGCCGCCGCCGTCATCCTGCAGGACGCCCTCTCCCGGCTGGAGCGGCGCCCGTGAACGCCTTCCTGATCGCGCTGCTGCCGGTCATCCTGATCGTCGCGCTCGGGCAACTCCTCTCCACCCGCCGCTGGATTGCGCCGGAAGCCTTCCGCTCCATCGACCGGCTCTCCTTCCTCGTCCTCCTCCCCGCGCTGATCGTGCGCGCGCTGGCGAACGCCGAGTTTGACACCGCACCGTGGCAGATGGTCATCACCCTCATTGCCGCCCAATGCCTGATGGGCGTCGTGGCGCTCGCCGCCTATGGCTGGCCCGGCATCGAGCGGCCCGCCATCGGCACAATCATCCAGTCGAATGTCCGCTGGAACACCATCATCGCGCTCTCCCTCGGTGCCGCGCTCTTTGGCGATGAAGGCGTCGCCCTCGTCGGCCTTGCCGCCGCCGTGATGATCCCGGCCGCCAACGTCCTCTCCGTCTACGCCCTCACCGCCCATGCCGAGCGCCCGCCCGGCGTCAAACCGCGACCATTTCTGGCCATGACGCGCAACCCGCTGGTCATCGCCTGTATCATCGGCATCACGCTCGCCGCCCTCCACATCGATATCCCGGTCGCGCTGGATGAAACCCTGCGCATCCTCGCCAGCGCCGCCATCGCGACAGGCCTCCTCAGCGCCGGGGCGGGCGTAGACCTCAAAGCGCTGGGCCGCGCGGGGGTGCGCACCTTCGTCTGGTCGCTGATCCGCCTCATCGGCATGCCCGCCATCGTGCTCGCCATCGGGCTGATGATCGGCCTTACCGGCCTGCCGCTCGCCATCGCCCTGCTTTGCGCGGCCACCTCGACGGCCCCCAACTCCTACGTCCTCGCCCGCGAACTCGGCGGCGACACGACGCTGGCGGCCAACCTCATCGCGGTGCAGACACTGCTGGCCGCCATCACGCTGCCGCTAACCTGGGCGCTGATCCTGTGGCTGGGGGCAGCCTGAAGGCTTGCCCTGCCCCAGAATCCCGCTTACACCGCCGCAAATCTGAGGTATTCCGATGGCGCCGCCTAGGCCAGACTACACCTTCACGCACGAGCATCTGCTCGGAATCGAAGGCCTTCATCCCCTCGATATTGGTCATATTCTCGATCTGGCAGACAGCTATGCCGAGAAGACCCGCGCCGGTGTCCGCCCCGATCCGGTGCTGACCGGCAAGACGGTGGTAAACCTCTTCTTCGAGACTTCCACACGCACGATGTCGAGCTTCGAGATCGCTGCCCGGCGCCTCGGCGCGCACGTAATCTCGATGCCCATCGCCAATTCCTCGGTGAAGAAGGGCGAAACCCTCATCGACACGGCGATGACCCTCAACGCCATGAAGCCGGACGCGCTCGTCATCCGCCACTCCGCCTCGGGCGGCGCAAAGCTCCTCTCTCGCAAGGTCGACTGCGCCGTGATCAATGCCGGCGACGGCACCCATGAACACCCCACCCAGGCGCTGCTGGACCTGCTCACCATCCGCCGCGTCAAAAACCGCATCGAGGGCCTCAAAGTCGTCATCTGCGGCGACATCGCCCATAGCCGCGTCGCGCGCTCAACCACCATGGCGCTGCATCTGATGGGCGCGCGCGTACATCTCTGCGGCCCCAAGACGCTGATCCCTCCGGGTACGGAGACATGGGGCGCCGAAAGCGCAGGCACGGATTTCGACAAGGTGCTGAAAGGCGCAGACGTCGTCATGATGCTCCGCCTGCAGCTGGAACGCATGAACGGCTCCTTCCTGCCCAGCCGCCGCGAATATTTCCGCTATTTCGGCCTCACCGCTGAGCGCCTCGCCCTCGCCAAGCCAAACGCCACCGTGATGCACCCCGGCCCGATGAACCGCGGCGTCGAAATCGAAAGCACCATCGCGGACGGGCCGAGCTCGGTCATCACCCAGCAGGTCGAAATGGGCGTCGCCGTGCGCGAAGCCGTCCTCCACCTTCTCGCCGGAGGAAAATCATGAGCCTGCAGATAATCAATGCACGCCTGCTTGATCCGGCTACGGAGCTTGACGCGCCCGGCGCGATCCTCATCGAAGACGGCAAGATCAGCGACATTCGCACAGGCGAAGGCGCGACCTTCAGCGATGCCGCAACCACCATCGACGCAGCCGGCCTCTGCCTTGCGCCCGGCCTGATCGACCTGCGCGTCAAGACCGGCGAGCCCGGCGACGAGCAGAAGGAAACCCTGCAGACGGCCTCCCGCGCCGCGCTTTCCGGCGGCATCACCAGCTTTGTCGTGATGCCCGACACGCGCCCCGTCATCGACGATATGGCGCTGGTCCAGTTTATCGCCGAGCGGGCCCGCGAAACCTCCAAAGCCCGCATCTATCCGGCCGGCGCGCTCACTGTCGGCCTCGCCGGTCTCGCCATGGCCGAGATTGGCCTGATGGCAGATGCTGGCGCGATCCTGTTCACAAATGGCGATTGCCCCGTCGCCGACGCACAGGTGATGAAGCGCGCGATGGCCTATGCCGCCAGCCGCGGCGCCACCGTCATGTCCCGCCCCGATGAGCGCGCGCTGACGGGCAGCGGCGTCATGAATGCCGGCGCCTTTGCCGCCCGCGCGGGCCTCTCGGGCATTCCGCCAGAAGCCGAATGGATCGGCGCAATGCGCGACGTGACGCTCGCAGAGCAGACCGGCTGCCGCCTGATCCTCGATCAGGTCTCCACCGCGCGCACATTGGAAATCGCCACAGCCGCCCGCAAGCGCGGCGCCAAGGTATTCACCACGGCGGCCGCCCATTCCCTCTTCTTCAACGAGCGCGATGTCGGCGACTACCTCACCTATTGCAAGGTGAACCCACCCTTCCGCGACGAGGCAACCCGTCAGGGCCTCATCCAGGCCTTGAAAGATGGCGAGATCGACGCCGTCGTCTCCGCTCACGATCCTCAGCCCCCGGAAGAAAAGCGTCTTCCCTTTGGCGAAGCCGCCTTCGGCGCGGCGGGACTTGAGACGGTGCTCTCAGCCCTCCTGAACCTCCACCATGACGGCCCGCTGACTTTGCTGGAAGCCCTCGCCCCGGTCACCATTGGCCCGGCCAGCATCCTCGGCCTGCCACAGGGCCGCCTCGCCAAGGATGCGCCGGCAGACATCATCCTCTTCAACGCCGGCAAGCCCTGGCTCTGCGAGCGCGAAGACCTCCTCTCCCGCTCCAAGAACTCCCCCTTCGACGGCCGCCGCCTGCAAGGCCGCGTCATGCGGACGTTCGTGGGCGGGGAAAGCGTCTTCAAGCGGTAGGGCATGCAAAAGAAGAATGACCTCACCACAGGCGCCATCGGCCCGGCGCTGATCGCCTTTACGCTGCCCACGCTCGCCGCCTCGATCCTGCAATCGGCCAACGGTTCGATCGACACAATCTGGGTCGGCCGCCTGCTGGGCGAAACGGCTGTTGCCGCCACCACGAACGGAAATCTCGTCGTCTTCCTGCTCACGGCCTTCGTCTTCGGTTTCGGCATGGCGTCCACCATCCTCATCGGCCAGTCGATGGGCCGCGATGATGTCGTCGCTGCCCGCCGCGTCGTCGGCACGGTCGTGGGCTCGTTTTTGCCTGTCTCGACCCTTCTGGGAATTGCCGGCTGGTTTCTTTCACCTGCCCTGCTTGCCGTGCTGGATACCCCCGCAGAGGTCGTCCCGCTGGCGCTCGATTTCCTTCAGATCGTCTTCCTCGCCCTGCCCGCCATCCTCATCATGACCATGCTGATGATGGCCCTGCGCGGGGCGGGGGACGCGATGACGCCGCTGATCTTCATGGCCGTCGCCGTGGTGCTCTGCGCGGTGCTGAACCCTTTCTTCATCCTCGGCATCGGCCCCTTCCCGCGCCTTGGCATCGGCGGCTCGGCCCTCGCGCTGACGCTTGCCAACTATATCAGCCTCATCGCCATGCTGATCTACATCTACCGGCGCGACCTGCCGCTGCGCCTGCGCGGGGCAGAGCTTCGCTGGCTGATGCCGGACCTCCCCATCCTGCGCCTGATGGTCGTCAAAGGCTTCCCGATGGGCCTGCAGATGATCGTCATCTCCGGCTCGCTGCTCGCCATGATGTCGCTCGTCAACCGGCAGGGCGTCGACACCACCGCCGCCTTCGGGGCCACCCAGCAGCTTTGGACCTATGTGCAGATGCCCGCCATGGCCATCGGCGCCGCCGTCAGCGCCATGGCCGCCCAGAATATCGGCGCCGGGCGCTGGGACCGCGTGGACGAGATCACCCGCCTCGGGATCATCTATAACCTCCTGCTCACCGGCGCGCTGATCGCGCTGCTCCTCATGGCAGACCGCGCCGCAATGATGGTCTTCCTC
This sequence comes from Hyphomonas neptunium ATCC 15444, assembly GCF_000013025.1. NCBI lineage: Bacteria > Pseudomonadati > Pseudomonadota > Alphaproteobacteria > Hyphomonadales > Hyphomonadaceae > Hyphomonas > Hyphomonas neptunium. The sequence goes on from NC_008358.1 coordinate 2,402,884, forward strand.
GGCAGCGAGAGCAACGCCGTCGCCATCGGCCAGCACATCACCCGGCTCGCCTCCTGGGGCTTCCTGCCGTTTGCCGTCACGATGGTTCTCTTCGCCACCGTACGCGCGAACGGCCAGGTGTTCTGGCCGCTGATCATCCTCTTCATCTCCATGTTCCCCGTGCGCCTCGGCTTTGCTTACGGGCTGCAGGGCATGCTCGGCGCCGACGCGATCTGGTGGAGTTTCCCGGCAGGCATGATCGTCACTATGCTGCTTGCTATCGTGCTTTACCGCTATGGCGGCTGGCGCAACGAGCGCGAGATGCGCGTGCCAGATGGCGACACCGCAGAGGCCTCCGCCCTCGCCGCCAGCGTGCCGGCCGAAACCACCTCGTCGATCACATCAGCCACCCATTCACGCCGCCGCCGGGACGAGCCCTAAGCCCCCGCAGCAGGCCATATTGTTCGCGCGCCCATTTGCGCGGATAAAGGCGTTCGTGCCCGCCAATCAGGACCCGCCGAATGCCAACGACGCCAGACCTCATCGCCCGCTACTACGCCGCCTTCAACGCCAAGGACTGGGCCGCCATGGCCGCGTGCGTCTCTGAAACCATCAACCATTTCGTCAATGAGGGCGACAAGCGCGGCGGCCGCGCCGCCTTTGCAGACTTCATCGCCCATATGGACGATTGCTATGACGAGACCCTCACAGACATCGTCGTGATGGCCTCCCCCGATGGCACGCGCGCCTCCGCCGAATTCATCGTCAACGGCGTCTACAAGAAAACCGATGCCGGCCTGCCGCCAGCCACCGGCCAGACCTACCGCCTGCCCGCCGGCGCCTTCTTCGATGTAAAGGACGGCGAAATCACCCGCGTCACCACCTATTACAACCTGAAAGAATGGATACGTCAGGTCTCATGATCGTCCGCCCCCTGACAGGAGAGGATTTGGAAAGCGCCCTGCCCGCGCTCGCCCGCCTGCGCATCGAAGTGTTTGCCGCCTTTCCTTACCTCTATTCGGGTACGGAGGAATATGAACAGACATATCTGCGCAGTTTCGCCAACGCCCGCGATGCTTTCATCGTCGCCGCAGAGGATAATAGCGAAATCGTCGGTTGCGCCACCGGCTCCGCCATCGATGATCAACACGGCGAATTTGCCGCCCCACTGAGTGAGGCAGGCTTTGACCTCGCCTCCACCTTCTATTTCGGCGAGTCCGTTTTGAAGCCCGGCTATCGCGGCCGCGGCCTCGGCCACACCTTCTTCGACGCCCGCGAAGCCCATGCCCGCGAACGCGGCTACGCCCGCACCTGCTTCTGCGCCGTGGATCGCCCGGCAGACCATCCAGACCGCCCCGCCGGCTACAGCCCGCTCGACAGCTTCTGGAAAAAGCGCGGCTACCGCAAACTTCCCGGCCTCACCACCCACTTCGCCTGGCCCACTGAGCCCGGCGGCCCAAATCTCACCCATCCCATGAACTACTGGATGCGCGAATTCTGAGTAGACAAGCGCAACAAAATGCCCTTCGGATGCGGGCATTGCAGAAGGAAAGACCTATAATGCGACAGTTTTCTGGCAAAGCGCTTCTTGCGTCTGCTATCATTCTTGGCGCCTGCGGAGCCCCGCAACCCGCCGCCCCACCGGCTCCGCCCGCGCCCACAGAGCTTCCCGCCGCCAGCCCCGACGCCATCCGCGCCGACATGGACTTCCTCGCCTCCGACGATCTGGAAGGCCGCGAAGCAGGTACGCCCGGCTTTGATCTGGCGGCTGATTATGTCGCCGCCGAATTCGCCGAAATCGGCCTCGCCCCCGGCGGCGACGCGGGCACCTATTTCCAGACCATCTCCTTCCTGCGCTCGGTTCGCGCGCCCGAAGGCCGGCTGATGGAAGTCACCAACACCGAAACCGGCGCCGCTGTTCCGTTCACGGAAAATGTGGACTACGCGATGGGCAACTCTCTCTCCGCTCCGAATGTTGATGTCACCGGCGAGGCCGTCTTCGTCGGCTTCGGTATCGTCGCGCCGGATCTCGGCCGCGATGATTTCGAAGGCCTTGATCTGAGCGGCAAAGTCGCCGTCATGCTTGCGGGCACGCCCAAAGGCATCCAGACCGAGGAGCGCGCCTATTACGGCACCCGCAAATACGCCAACGCGTCAGACCGCGGCGCCATCGCCGTCGTCAGCCTGGAAACCCCCACCTCGCGCGGCGTCTATCCCTTCGAACGCCTGATCCGCGAAGGCCGTCTCGACGGCGCAAGCCTCACCTGGCTCGGCCCGGACGGCGCCCCCTTCAGCCGCGCGCCCAATGTACAGAGCGGCGCCAGCGTCCCGATGGAAAGCGCCGCCAAACTCTTTGAAGGCACAGAGGGTAACTGGACGGACATCGTCGCCGCCGCCGAAGCCGAAGGCGGCAACGTCAAAGGCTTCGCCCTGCCGTACACCATCCACCTCACCCAGGCCTCCACCCACGATCAGGTTCAGTCCGCCAACGTCATCGGCATGATCGAGGGCACAGACCCCGTCCTCAAGAACGAAGTCATCGTCCTGACGGCCCACCTCGATCATATCGGCATTACAAAGAGCATCGAAGGCGACCAGATCAACAATGGCGCGCTCGACAATGCCAGCGGCATCGCCACCCTGCTGGAAGCTGCCCGCATGCTGAAGGCCGGCCCGCCGATGAAGCGCTCGGTCATGTTCATTGCCCTGACGGCCGAAGAAAAAGGCCTCCTCGGCGCGCAATACTTCGCCGAGAACCCGACCGTTCCGAAGGAAAACCTCGTCGCCAACGTCAATCTCGACATGCCGATCCTGACCTATCCCTTCACAGATCTCGTCGTGTTCGGCGGCTCGCGCTCGACCATCATCGAGGAAGTGGAAAAGGCCGCCGCCGAGATGGACATCACCCTCAGCCCGGACCCGGTGCCCGATCAGGGCCTGTTCACCCGCTCGGACCATTTCCGCTTCGTTGAAGCCGGCATCCCCTCGGTCTACCTGATCCCCGGCTGGGAAAATGGCGGCGCCGAGGAATTTGCCCGTCATATGACCAGCAACTACCACCGCCCGTCGGACGACATGACCAATTCCATCGACTTTGACGCCGCCGCCCGCTTTGCCGCCATCAAGGCCCGCATCGCGCTCGCCCTGGCGAACGCCGATGAACGCCCGCTCTGGCGGAAGGATGACTTCTTCGCCCGCCAGTTCGATGGCCCGATGGAGCCCTGAAAATGCGCCCGCCCGGCCTCCAGATCAGGAGGCTGGGCGGCCTACTCCCCGGAAATCTCAGCGAAACACGGCCCCTCTCGTTAGGTCAGTCGTGGACAGGCCCTTAAGGCTCGTTAAAGTCCGCCGCGAGACGGCAGCCAGCGCCTTGCGCGAGGCTTCACACCCGGAGGATAAGACGCCATGCACCCCAGTCACCACGCGCGGACCAGCCCTGACAGACCCGCCATCATCATGGCCGGCTCGGGCGAAACGATCAGCTTCCGCCAGCTCGACGAGCGCTCCAACCAGATCGCCCACGCCCTGCGCGCCGCGGGCTGCCAGCCGGGCGACACCATCGCCATCTTTGCGGAAAATTCCCCGCGCTATTTCGAAATCTGCTGGGGCGCCCAGCGCGCCGGCCTTTACTATGTGTGCATTTCCTCGCGCCTCACCGCGCCGGAAGTGAAATACATCATCGAGGATTCCGGCTCGAAACTGCTCATCACCGGTGCCAACAAAGGCGCGGTTGCCAAAGAAGCCGCCGCCGCCGCAGGCACGAAAGACCTCTGGTCAATTGACGGCGAAGTCGAAGGTTTCAAGCCGCTTGAGGCCCTCGCCGCCCCCTTCCCAACAACGCCCATCGCAGACGAGATGGCCGGCACGGACATGCTCTACTCCTCGGGCACAACGGGCCGCCCGAAAGGCATCCGCCCGCCGCTGGAACGGGGCCTCCCGATCGACGCCGACAACATCCTCGTCCAGATCGCCCGCGCCATGTCCGGCGCCAGCCCGGAGTCGGTCTACCTCTCCCCGGCCCCGCTTTACCACGCCGCGCCCCTGCGCTGGTGCATGACGTTCACCCGCATCGGGTCCACCGTCATCGTGATGGAAAAGTTCGATCCCGAAGAATTCCTGAAAGCAGTCGAGAAATACAAGGTCACCCACACGCAGGTCGTGCCGACCATGTTCGTGAAAATGCTGAAACTGCCCGAAGATGTCCGCATGAAATACGACGTCTCCAGCATGACCTTCGCCATCCACGCCGCCGCGCCCTGCCCGGTGCCGGTCAAGGAACAGATGATCGCCTGGTGGGGCCCGGTCATCGACGAATACTATGCCGGCTCTGAAGGCAACGGCATGACCTATGTGAAAAGCCCCGACTGGCTGACCCACAAGGGCACCGTCGGCCGCCCGATCCACGGCCAGGTCCACATCTGCGATGAAGAAGGCAACGAGCTGCCCATCGGCGAAGAAGGCCAGGTCTATTTCTCCGGCACCGTTCCGCCGAACTATCACAACGACCCGGAAAAGAACAAAGCCGCCCTCAACCCGATCCACCCCGACTGGTCGTCCCTCGGCGATGTCGGCAAGCTGGACGCCGACGGCTTCCTCTATCTGACGGACCGCAAGTCCTTCATGATCATCTCCGGCGGCGTGAACATCTACCCGCAGGAAACCGAAAACGTTCTCATCACCCACCCCAAAGTGGCTGATGTCGCCGTTATCGGCGTGCCCGATGAAGATTTCGGCGAAGCGGTGAAAGCCGTTGTCCAGCCCATGCCCGGCATCGCGCATTCCGAAGAACTCGCCGCCGAGCTGATGGCCTTCTGCCAGGCAAACCTCTCCAAACTCAAATGCCCCAAAAGCATCGACTTTGACCCTGAGCTGCCCCGCCACGCCACGGGCAAACTCTACAAACGCCTCATCCGCGACCGCTACTGGGGCAACAAGAACAGCCGCATCGTCTGATCGCGGGCCGGCAAGTCTGAAACGCGGCGCGGGATGGCAAGGGGCTGTCCCGCGCCGTTTCCGTTCCGGGTGCCCGCGCACCCCCAAACGAAAAACACCGGCGAAGCCCTGCCCCGCCGGTGTTTTCTTTATAGCTGCAAGCCCCGTATCAGATGCGGCGCGAAGACCGCACATTGCGCACCAGGCCGTTGGTGGAGGTCATCACCAGCGTGTGCGTATGGATACGGCCATCCTTCTGGACCACGCCGTCCAGCAGCGTTCCCTTGGTCACGCCGGTTGCGCAGAACACGGTCTCGCCCGAGGCCAGCTCGTTGAGGCTGTAGGTCTTGCCGAAATCGGTGATCCCGGTACGGCTCGCGCGCTTCTTCTCGTCGTCATTGCGGAACACGAGACGGCCGAGCATCTGCCCGCCCACGCATTTCAGCGCGGCGGCTGCCAGCACGCCTTCCGGCGCGCCGCCCTGGCCGACATACATGTCGATGCCCGTCAGCGGATCGGTGGTAGCGATCACGCCGGCCACATCGCCATCGGTGATCAGCACAACCCGCGCGCCCGCAGAGCGCAGCGAGTCGATGATGCCCTGGTGGCGCGGGCGATCGAGCACGCACACGGTCATCTCTTCCACCTTGCGCTTGCGGTGCTTGGCCAGCGCCTTGATGTTGTCGGCGGGGCTCGCCTCCAGGCTGATGATGCCTTCGGGATAGCCGGGGCCAATGGCAATTTTGTCCATATAGGTGTCGGGCGCATGCAGCAGGCCGCCGCGCGGGGCAATCGCCAGCACAGCGCAGGCGTCCGGCATGGCTTTCGCCGTCAGGGTCGTGCCTTCCAGCGGGTCCAGCGCGATGTCGATTTCCGGGCCGTTGCCGGTGCCGACTTCCTCACCGATGTAGAGCATCGGCGCTTCGTCACGCTCGCCCTCGCCGATGACAACCCGGCCCTTGAAGTCCACCGCATTGAAGGCCGTCCGCATGGCATCCACAGCGGCAGCGTCGGCTTTCTTCTCGTCGCCGTGTCCCACAAGGCGGGACGCCGCAATCGCAGCCAATTCCGCAACATTAACCATTGCATCTGCAAGGCTGGAAGTCAGAACGCTGTTATCCATAGGTTTTTCTCCGAAACGGGTCATTATTCTTATAGCAGGACGGCCCTAGCAATTAGCTTGCCGTCTCAATTCTGATCAGTCTGGGCGCGTCAACGGTTACGCCAAGCGCCTCGATGCGGGCAATGGCTGAAAGGATCTGCCGGCGCGGGCAGCGATGGGTCACCACCGCGACCGGGCTGGCGCCCGTTTCATCAGCCGAATCCTGCAGCAGCTTGTCGACCGACACGCCCTCTTCGGCCAGCGCTTCGGTCAGCGCGGCCAGCGTGCCCGGCTTGTCTGTCAGGCGCACGCGCAGGAAGAAGGGCGAAATCTCATCCTCGCCGCCTTTGATGAAAGGCTGGGCCACATGGTGGTCAGCCCGCCCAAAGGCGTTGCGAATGGCCGGGCGGAAGAGCTTCGCCACATCGCCCATCACGGCGCTCGCGGTCGGGCCAGAGCCTGCGCCGGGGCCCGTCAACACAACAGCGCCCAGCGGATCGCCCTCAACCCGCACAGAGTTCAGCGACCCGTCAATCCGCGCCAGCGCATGGCCCGCCGTCAGCGCCATCGGCTCCACCCGGCAGACAACGCCTTCCGCCTTGAGAACGCCTTCAGCGATCAGTTTGATCCGGAAGCCCAACCGGTCTGCCAGGCGCAGGTCCAGAAGGCCGATGTCTTCGATGCCGCGCACCGAAACCTTCGAGAAATCAAGGTCAGCCGAGAAGGCAATCGCCGAGAGGATCGCCGCCTTATGGGCCGCGTCCATGCCTGAAACGTCCAGTGTCGGATCGGCCTCGGCATAGCCGCGCTTCTGGGCTTCCTCCAGAACGTCCTCATAGGAGCGCCCGGTGTCCAGCATGGTGGAGGTGATGAAATTGCAGGTGCCGTTCAGAATGCCCGAAACGCGGGTCACTTCGGTGCCCGCCAGGCTGTCGCGCAGCACGCGCACCACCGGAATGCCCCCGGCCACGGCCGCTTCAAACAGCAGGTCCACCTGCTTCTCGGCCGCCAGCGCGGCCAGCATGTTGCCATGCTTGGCGATCAGCGCCTTGTTGGCGGTCACCACATGCTTGCCCGCGCGCAAGGCCGATTCCACGGCAAACTTGGCCGGGCCGTCAGATCCGCCGACGAGTTCGACAAACACGTCCACATTCGGGTCTTCGGCCAGCGTCGCGGCGTCGTCAAACCAGGTATAGCCATCGGTGCTGACCGGCCGGTTGCGGCTCTGCGAGCGCGCGCTCACGCCCGCAATCTCCACACGCCCCGGCAGCCGCAGGCGATCCTGACGCTGCACCAGTTCAATCAGCCCGCAGCCCACATGGCCCAGGCCGGCAATTCCAATTCTCAAAGGCCCCACAAGGCGCCCCTTTTCATCTCTTACGGTTCGGGCTGCTGCCTAGCCTTTTTGGCGCAACCTTGGAAGGGGCAAGCCTCCCGCAGGGTGCATTAAGCAAAGCGCAAGGCGCCGCCCCACCCCACCAAACCGGCGCATTGCGGCCACTGGCCCTAATGCACCCTACTTTTTCTTGATACCGGCTTTGAAATCCGCCTTGCCCAAATCGCGGCCCTTCTTGAGGTCAGGCTCGCGTTTCGGCGGGGCGGCATCTTTCCCGCCCTTGCCCGTCCCATCGCCTTGCGGATTAGGCAGCTGGGAATACCCGCACTTCCAGCAGATCGACACCAGCGGGGCCAGCGGCGCCTTGCAGATATAGCAACTCCCATCCCCCAACCTCTCCTTCGACATCGCGCGCTCCCCTGACCGGCCAATCGCCACTCTCTGACCATAAAGGCGCAAAGCGAGGACGTTTCGGGTCAGGGAATTGGGAAATGTAGGGTGCATTAAGGCCAACGGTCGCAATGCACCCTACGGATTACTCCGCAGCCGCAACCGCCGGCTTGATCTCCTTCACGCCGCGCGCAGCCAGAAACTTCCGGATGTTACGGCCCGCCTGACGGATGCGCTGCTCATTTTCCACGAGCGCGATGCGGACGTAATCATCCCCATGCTCGCCAAAGCCAGCGCCCGGCGCGACGGCCACATGCGCCTCGTTGATCAGCTGCAGGGCAAACTCCAGGCTGCCCAGATGGCGCAGCTGTTCGGGGATCGGCGCCCAGGCAAACATCGAGGCCTTCGGGCTCGGCACCGGCCATCCAGCGCGGGTGAAGCTGTCCACCAGCACGTCGCGGCGGCCTTTATAGATCGCGCGCGTCTCCGCCACGCATTCCTGCGGCCCGTCGAGCGCGGCCACAGCGGCCACCTGGATCGGCGTATACGCGCCATAATCGAGATAGGATTTCACCCGCGCCAGCGCCCCGACGAGCTTCTCATTGCCCGCCACAAAGCCCATCCGCCATCCGGCCATGGAATAGGTCTTCGACATCGTGGTGAACTCCACCGCAATGTCCTTCGCCCCGTCCACCTGCAGGATCGAGGGCGTGGGCTCCTCGAAATAGATCTCGTTATAGGCAAGGTCCGACAGCACCCAGAGGTCGTGCTTCTTGGCGAACTTCACGGCCTCTTTGTAGAAATCGAGATCGCACACAGCCGCCGTCGGGTTCGACGGGAAGCACAGCACCATCGCGGTCGGCGGCGGCACGGAATACTTCACCGCCCGGCCGAGGCTGGAGAGATACTGCTCGGGCGTATGCGCGGGCACGCCGCGGATCGAGGCCCCGGCAATGATGAAGCCGAAATGGTGCAGCGGATAGGACGGGTCCGGCGCCAGGATCACATCACCCGGCGCAGAGATGGCCTGCGCGAGATTGGCAAACCCCTCCTTGGAGCCGAGCGTGACAATCACCTCCCGGTCCCTATCCAGCACCACATCAAAGCGGCGCTTGTAATAATCGGTCAGCGCCCGGCGCAGGCCGGGAATGCCGCGCGAGGCGGAATAGCCGTTCACGTCCGGCTTGCGGGCCGTCTCGACCAGCTTGTCGACGATATGCTTGGGCGTCGGCAGGTCAGGATTGCCCATGCCGAGGTCGATAATGTCAGCGCCTTTGGCGCGCAGCGCCGCTTTTGTGCGGTTCACCTGTTCAAACACGTAAGGCGGAAGGCGCCGGATCTTGTGAAAGTCGGTGTTCATTTGGGTCTCATTCGTCCTGGGTAACGCGGGGTACATTGAACTGGCTGCGGATGGCAGCGATTTCGGCTTGGGTAAGGAAATCGGATTCCGGCGGCATTTCGTCGAAACTCCCAATGATGCTTGCGGCGATGGCGCGGATTTCCTCAGCTCCGCCCACCGCCACTTCCGCTCGGGGGTCGGCAAAGGCGTCCGACAGCACATCGCCCCGGTCCAGCTGCGCTTGCAGGCTCGCTCCAGGCTTGTTGTTCGGGTCAACCTCCGGCAACGCCGCCAGCACAGGATACCCTTCGTCCCGCATCCCGGCACGCCGTTCCCCATACCATTCGGGCGCCTCGTTAATGGCCTGGCGCACCTTCGAATAGGTAGATGAACATCCCGCAATTAACAGCAGCGGCACAATCAGGAGGGGAATCGCCGTGTTTTTCATGGTTAAGCTCATTAAATGACAAACATTCCGAAGGATAGATTAGCCCAAACAAGGGGCGAAACTACGACACATGGGCGGTAACAAGATACCAGCATCTGAGACACCCTCCATCGCTTCCCTGCTGATGGCGCAGGACCCGGCACGTCTGCAAGTGCTGATGACCACACTGGCGCTGGCAAATACCGAATCCCAGGCCCTCCTCACCGAAGTGCTGACCGGCTCTGGCCCCCTCGGCACCGTCTCGCAGGGCGACCCGATGGGCGCCGCCGACGCTTTCAGCAAGGTCGGCATGAGCCTGGCGCAGAACCCGATGGCGCTGATGCAGGCCAATATGGACCTGATGAAGGGCTGGATGGGCCTCTGGCAGGAGATGGTCACCGAAAGCATCACTGCCGAGCCCAAGCCCGAAAAAGACAAACGCTTCTCCGATCCCGAATGGCAGACCAATCCCGGCTTCAAATTCATCCGCAAGGCGTATGACCTGAACGCCCGCTGGATGATGAGCCTCGCCGACCGCGCGCCCGGCCTGGATGAACCGATCCATCTGCGCGCAAAATTCTTCATGCAGCTGCTGACCGACAGCCTCGCCCCGACGAACTATCTCGGCACCAATCCGCAGGCCCTCAAGGCCTTCATCGAAAGCGGCGGCGAAAGCGTGCTGGCGGGCATCCGCATGGCGCGCGAAGACGTGCGCAAGGGCGGTGGCAAGCTCCACATCACCCAGACCGACGAGACCCCGTTCAAGCTCGGCGAGAATGTCGCCACCGCGCCGGGTCAGGTTGTTTTCCGCAACGACCTGATCGAGCTGATCCAGTACGCCCCGTCGCAAGCGACCGTCTATTCCAAGCCCCTGCTGATCTTCCCGCCCTGGATCAACAAGTTCTACATCCTGGACCTGCAGGAAAAGAACTCGATGATCCGCTGGCTGGTCGTCCGTGGGCTGACGGTGTTCGTCGTCTCCTGGCGCTCGGCCGATGGCGTCACGAAAGACTACACCTGGGACGATTACGCCAAAAAAGGCATCTATGCCGCCGTCGAGGCCGCCCTGCAGGCGTCCGGCGCCAAGAGCCTCAACGCCGTGGGCTATTGCATCGGCGGCACACTGCTCACCTCCACGCTCGGCCATATGGCCGCCACCGGTTACAACAAGATCGACTCGGCAACCTTCTTCGCCTCACAGGCCGACTTTGAACTCGCCGGAGACCTGAAAGTCTTCACCGATGGTCCGGGCCGGGATTATGTCTACGGCATCATCGAAAACCATGGCGGCATCATGCCCGGCAAGGACATGTACGAGACCTTCAACTGGCTCCGCCCGATTGATCTGGTCTGGCGCTATGTCATCGACCAGTACATGCTGGGCAAGGAACCCCGCCCGTTCGACCTGCTCTACTGGAACGCCGACCAGACCAACATCCCCGGCCCCGTCCACAAGCGTTACCTCTCCGAATGCTACGCTGAAAACCGCCTTGCTCGCGGCGAATACACCGTGCTCGGAGAAAAGATCGACATGGCCAACATCCAGATCCCGGTGATGTTGCAGGCCTCAAAGGACGATCACATCGTCCCGTTTGAAAGTGTCTACCGCTCGGCCAAGCGCTTTGGCGGCGACACCACCTTCATTCTCTCCGGGTCCGGACATATCGCCGGCGTCGTAAACCACCCCGACGCGAAGAAATACCAGCACTGGACCAATCCCGGCGTCGCGGAAAGCTCGGCCAATAACTGGCTGGGCGCCGCCACCGAAACCCCCGGCAGCTGGTGGCCCACCTGGTGGGCCTGGCTGAAGCCGAAATCCGGCCGCAAAGTCAAAGCCGTCGAGCCCAAGGACATGGGCCTGGGCGCCGCGCCCGGCACCTATGTCAAAGTGCGCCTGGAAGACATCAAGCTACCACCGCAGTAGCCCCACCTCTCCGTGGGAGGTGAAGGTCTTAAACCTTGAGCCCCGCGCCCTCATCCAGCCCCAGCGCAATATTCAGATTCTGCACCGCCGCCCCTGAAGCGCCCTTGCCCAGATTGTCCAACCGCGCCACGAGCCGCGCCTGCTCATCCGTGCCGAACACATAAATCTCCAGCCGGTTGGTATCATTGCAGCCTTCCGCGTCGAGCGACTTGATCGCGTCCGCTTCCGCAAGCGGAATAACCTTCACAAATGCCTCGCCCGCATAGGCCGCTGTCAGCGCCTTATGAATGTCCTTGCGCTTCGGCTTGCCGGGCACCGCCCAGAGCGGCAACGGCACTTCCACGATCATGCCCTGCGCATACCGCCCCACGGCGGGCGTAAACATCGGCACATGAGAGAGGCCGGAGAACTTCTTCATTTCCGGCGGGTGCTTGTGCTGCTGGCCCAGCGCATAGATGCGGAAATTGTCCTGCGTCTCGCGGTCCTCGAATTCGGCAATCATCGGCTTCCCGCCGCCCGAATAGCCCGACACGGCATTGACCGTCACCGGCCAGTCTGCCGGCAACAAACCCGTCTTCACCAGCGGACGCACGAGGGCAACAAATCCTGTGGGATAGCAGCCCGGATTGGAGATCCGCTTGGCCGCCGAGATGATCGCGCGCTGTCCGCGGTCCATTTCTGCAAAGCCATAAACCCAGCCCGACGACACCCGGTGCGCGGTCGAGGCATCAATCACCACCGTGTTCGGATTGCTCACCAGGCTCACCGCAAGGCGCGCCGCGTCATCCGGCAGGCAGAGGATCACAACATCCGCCTTGTTGATCAGGCGTGCCCGCTCATCGACATCCTTGCGCTTGTCGGCATGGATCGAGATCAGCTCCAGATCGGTGCGGACTTTGAGCCGCTCGGCAATCTGAAGGCCGGTCGTCCCGGCCTCGCCATCAATGAAAACCTTGGGCAACATCACGCCCCTCCGCGAAAATAAGGGCAAAAACAAACGGGCGCTCCGTTTCCGAAGCGCCCGCCAGACATTGGATATGCTGCTGCGATTAGCGCTTGGAGAACTGGAAGCTGCGGCGTGCTTTCGCTTTGCCGTACTTCTTGCGCTCAACAACGCGCGGGTCGCGGGTCATGAAGCCGAACGGCTTCAGAACGGCGCGCAGGCCCGGCTCATAAGCGACGAGCGCGCGGGAGATGCCGTGGCGAACTGCGCCGGCCTGACCCATGAGGCCCGAACCCTTGACCGTTGCGATCACGTCAAACTCGGTTGCGCGGCCAGCTTCGATCAGCGGCTGTGCAATCACCATGCGCAGAACAGGACGCGCGAAATACGTTTCCTGGTCACGGCCATTGATGATGATCTTGCCGGAACCCGGCTTGATCCAGACGCGTGCGACGGCTTCCTTGCGGCGGCCGGTGCCATAAGCGCGGCCTTGTGCGTCGATCTTGGGCTCAACGGATTTGACCGGTTGAGCAGACGGCGCGCCTGTCAGGGTGCCAAGGTCTTGCAGCGAGTTCGAGGTGTCGGTCATATTTTTATCAGGCCGTTTTCGAGTTTTTGCGGTTCATCGCCTTGAAGTCGACGACTTCGGGCGCTTGTGCAGTGTGCGGATGCTCGGTGCCGGCGTAAACGCGCAGCTTGCCGAACTGCTTGCGAGACAGCGTGCTTTCGCGCGGCATCATGCGCTTCACAGCCATTTCGATGGCGCGCTCAGGGAAGCGGCCGGAAAGGATCTTGCCAGCGGTCGTGGACTTGATACCGCCCGGATAACCGGTGTGGCGGTAATAGACCTTGTCTTCCAGCTTGTTGCCAGTGAACACGGCCTTCTCGGCATTGATAACAACGATGTGATCGCCGGTATCGACATGCGGAGTAAAGTCAGGGCGGTGCTTGCCGCGAAGACGTTTGGCGACGTAAGAAGCAAGGCGTCCGACAACGACGCCTGTCGCGTCGATCACGACCCAATTGTTCTCTACCCCGACGGGTGCGTTATACGTTTTCATCGCTCTGCTCAGAGCCTCTACTTTCGGAGTTCCAGGAATGCAAATTAAGGGCTGGCGTTTAAGCGCCGCGTTTCCCTTTGTCAACGCAGCCGCCGGGCTCAGCCTGCTTTTTGCGGCAACAGCCTGCGGAAGGCAAGAGTCCCCCACCCCATCCCCCAGCGAAAGCACTGAAATATCAGGGGAAATTGAGCTTCCGGCCGTCTGGTCGACCCGCCCTTTGCAGGGAAAAGTCCGCGATGTGGCCCTTTCCTCGGGCTCAGGGGCCATTCTGGCGGTCGCTTATGACGCTGGCGGCCTCGAATTTTTCGACATGGAAGGCGATCGTCTGGGCGAACCGACCCGATTCCATCTCAGGGATCTGGCCGATGGCCGCGCCGCCAACATCCAGGGAACCCAGCTCACCCTCTTCCCCGGCGTGACCGATGCGGGCGTCCTCAAGGCCTATGTCTTCGGCACCGGCCTCGTCGCCCCGGCCCAGATCGACCTGCCCATCCCCGAGGAGCGCATGGTCGAAGGCCTGTGCACGGGAGACGCGGGCACACAGGGCCTCATGCGCCTGGCGTACTGGACCATCTCCGACAACCGCACCCTGCGCACCGGCGTCGTCAGCCAGGCCGGTGAAGACCTCGTCTGGACCCAGGAGGCTGACACCGAAGCCGGCTTCCCGATCACGTCCTGCGTCTTTGCCTATGACACGCTGGTCGCCTCCCCGCGCTCAGCAGCATCTGCCTCGCTGACCCGCGGCGACACCTCCGCCCTCTTGTCCATTGAGGCAGGCGGCCCGCTGCAGATTTCCACGGATCTCGGCATGACCACCAGCAATGTCACGGTCCGCGACGGCATCACCATCACCGCGCCCGACGCGCCAACCGCTGTCACCGCCCACGGCACACTCCCCGCCGGCGGCTATCCGGGCGGCGTTGTCGTCATCGCCGGCGAAACCAGCGAAGGCACCCATCAGGTTGTCTTTGTAGACCCCAGCGCCATCACGCTGGAGGATTGATCTCCGCCACCGTCTTCGGGCCGCCTGCACGCCACACTGTGTAGACGGCCCAAAGCGTGGTCACCACGCCCAGCCCCTGATGCACCAGCGCCAGCCCCATCGGGGCAGCATTGACCAGCGTGAGGATGCCCCACACCGCCTGCGCGGAAACCAGCACCGCCAGAAACGCAAACTCCCGGTGCACATCCGTCTTCCGGAACGCCCACGCCGCCGCCAGGCTCCCCGCCCAAAGCCCATAGGCCAGCAGGCGGTGATTGAACTGCGTCGCCTCGCGCCCCTCAAAGAAGCTGCGAACGCCCAGCTCGGCATGTATATAATGAGCGGGAAACACCTCCCCCGCCATCAGCGGCCAGTCGGTATAAGTCCGCCCCGCGTCCAGCCCCGCCACCAGCGCGCCCGCCGCCATCTGCACGAAGATCAGCCCCATCAGCGCCATCGCCGCCCGCTGCGCCGCCCTCGGCGCCCCGGCCCGCTGCTGCCGTCCAAGGTCCAGCCAAAGCCACGCGATCACCGCCAGAATAAGCAGCGCCAGCGTAAAGTGCGTCATCAGCCGGTAGGGCGCCACCGACACCCGCTCAGTCTCGCCAATGCCGCTCGACACCATCCACCAGCCAATCGCGCCCTGAAGCCCGCCCAGCGCAATCAGCCCCACCAGCTTCCAGCCGAGCCCCTGCCCCAGCCAGCGCCGCCAGGCGAAAAACGCAAAACCCGCCACCGCCACAAGGCCAATCAGCCGCCCGATCTGCCGGTGGCCCCACTCCCACCAGTAAATGAACTGGAACTCGGAGAGCGCCATGCCCGCATTGGTCAGCTGATACTGGGTGGTCGCGCGATACTTCTCGAACTCCACCAGCCACGCCGCTTCACTCATCGGCGGCAGCGCGCCGCTGACAGGGCGCCACTCTGTTATGGAAAGCCCGGAATCGGTCAGGCGCGTCGCGCCGCCGACCAGAATGATGGCATAGACCATCAGGGCCATAAGGATCAGCCAGCGGCGTATCCAGCCTGCGGCAACGGGGGAAATTGCGCTTGGTGTCATGAAGCCTAGATCACTTGACGGGCGCCGCGATCAAGGGTCGCTGTGGTCGCAGCCCGCCCGGACACGACGGCACAAGACAGAGAGACACGCCCATGCGCAACCCGCGAAAGCCCATCGCCATGCTGCTGATGCTCGCCTGGCTGGTCATCTATGTCGTTGCCATCGGCTCGCTCAGCGGCCGCATCGGCGCCCTCTCCGGCTGGCTCCAGATGCCCCTCTATATCCTCGCAGGCACCCTCTGGATTCTCCCCCTGAAACCCCTCTTCGCCTGGATGAACGCGGTCGAGCCGCCCGAGGAAGACTGAGCCGCAATTGCTACGCCGTGAGAAAGGCCAGCCGGTCGTCTACCCGGCCCGGTTTGATTTCGCTGATCTCGGCGCTGACAATGCCTTCGCCCACGAACGGGTCTGCCGCCACCCGCGCCTCAAGAGCCTCGCGCGTCGTATTGTGTGCCAGAACCGCCCCGCCGATGCCCGGCGCAAGACTGCCCGTCATGAGGAAAACGCCATCGGCGAACCCCTCACTGATCCAGGCATTGTGGGCCTCCATGAATTGCGGCGCCGCCGCCTTGTTGGCCGCAAATCTGAGCTGAACAAAGAACATCTGCGTCTCCTCCTGAAATTCACCGCGCCGTCCCGGAAAGACGCGCCGCCTGCGCCTCCACCCAGGTGCACATCCCATCCACTTCGCGCCGCACGAAAGCCTCATCACGGAAGGCATTGGCAAGCGTCGCCGTGCCCTGCGACCAGACAAGCACATGCAGCGCCAGCGCCTCCGCCTCATCCCCTGCGCCCAGCGTGCGGAATGCCTCCGCCAACCATTCCCGGAACAGCGCGAAGACCTCCGCGGCGCGCCCCTTGGCGGCATGCTCCAGCTTCGCCAGTTCCTGACACAGCGTCCCCACCGGACAGCCATAGGCCATGATCTTCGTTTGATTTACGATCAGAATACGGATGAAGCATTTGATCCGCACCACCGGGCTGGCGCTTTCGAGCGCCCAATCGGTCAACATCGCCCGCGTTGCCTCCAGACGCAGGCCGATGACCGCATCGAGGATCTCGTCCTTGGTCCGGAAGTGATAGTAAAAGTTCCCGCGCGACAAACTCACCGTTCCGGCAATGTCAGCAAACGATGTGTGGTCAAACCCCTGCCGGTAGAACAGATCATCGGCCGCAGCGACAATCATGTCCCGAGTATCTCGCGCGCCCAATGCATGCCTCCTGCCCGAAGTTTCTTTTTGGCCCGGATGCCAAGTATGTAATCCGCAGTAGGACAAATGACCTAATCTTGCAATAGGTCGTTTGTCCTAATATGGGGAAAACTCTCTTCAGGCCTCGTCTCGAAGGCTTCCCCCTTCTAAACCCGCGCCTGCGCCGCTAACAGAAAAGCCCGCCCCCGCTTCAGCCGCGAAAGACGCCCCTTGCCCTATCCCAGCCTCGCCGAAGCCTTCGAGCAGTTCCGCCACCGTCTGCCGGCGCAGGCCCGCCTCTTCATCGGCGGCGCCAGTGGCGAGCCGCTCGGCCTCGCCCGTCTCTTCAAGGCAGAACCGGACCTCAGCAGCGGCCTCACCTTCCTCGGCGCCTGGATCGCGGGCATCAACATCACGGACTGGGCCGGCTTCCATAACAATGCCTACGCCGAAACCATCTTCCTGCCCCCTGCCCAGCGCCCTTCCTATGATGCCGGCCGCACGCGCTTCCTGCCCCTGTCCTACAGCCAGGCCTGGCAGTGGATGGCCACCACGCCGCTCCACGGCGCCGTCGTCCTCGTCTCCCCGCCGGACGGGGACGGCAACGTCTCCCTCGGCGTCAGCCCGGATTATTCCCCCCTGATCTTCCAGCGCAGCGATGTGCCCGTCCTCGGCATCATCTGCCCCCACATGCCCGCGCCCCCGAATGCGCCAAAAATCCCGCTATCGAAATTTGCTCAGCTGGCGGAGGATGATCACCCCCTCCTCGTGCTCCCCGGTGGCCCGCTCCCGCCCGCCTTCGGAACTATCGCCAGCCATATCGCAAACCTGATTGACGCCGGCGACGCGCTGCAGTTCGGTGTCGGCAATGTGCAGCAGGCCATCCTCACCGCCCTCAAGGGCCGGCGCGGCCTGCGCATCTATTCGGGCATGGTGTCAGATCCCATCCTCGGCATGATGGACGACGACCCCACCCTGCGCGTCGATACCGGCGTCGCCGTCGGCACGCCCGCCCTCTATGCCCGCATGGCAACGGCGCAGAACGTCCACTTCCACCCCGTCTCGAAAACCCATTTCGCCAGCGCGCTCGCCGCCGTCCCGCGCCTGCGCGCTATCAATTCGGTCATCGAGATCGACCTTTTCGGCCAGGCCAACGCCGAATTCATCGGCGGGCGCCAGGTCGCCGGGCAAGGCGGCCTCAACGACTTCCTGCGCGGCGCCGCCCTCTCCGAAGGCGGCCTCGCCATCACCGCCCTGATGGCCACCGCCAAAGGCGGCGAAATCAGCCGCATCGTCCCGCGCCTCCCGCCCAACGCCGTCACCGTCATGCGCACAGACATGGATGTCGTCATCACAGAATTCGGCACCGCGCGCCTCCGAGGCAAAAGCATGGAAGCCCGCGCCGAAGCGCTGATTGCAATTGCCGACCCACGCCATCGGCCGATGCTGGCGGAAGAGTGGGAAGCGATGCGTAGGCGGATTTAAAGGCCAGATCGCAGCACCAACCAAACCATACAACGCTCATCCTGAGTATCCGTGTTGGTCAATTGGGTTTTGGTGTCCATTTCCGATTTTCTCGGATGAGTGTGTTTGCGAGGATGATAAGCTTTCGCATGATGGCGGTGAGGGCAAGTTTTGGCGGCTTTCCCCGGCCGGTAAGATGCCTGTAGGTATGATTGAGGTCGGGGTTGAACCGGGCGGCGGCGAGGGCTGGCATATAGAGTGAACGCCGGACATGGGCGCGGCCGCCCTGCACGAACGCCTTGCCGGTCCACTTGCCTGACTGGCGGGTTCGCGGCGCGGTTCCCGAGAGGGCGCTGGCGGCTGGGTTACCGAGGTCGCCCAGCTCCGGCATGCCGGTCAGGAGGGCAAAGGCAGAGCGTTCGGCGATACCGGGGATCGAGATGAGGATGTCCCGCTTGCGGGCAAGCTCGGGGTCAGCCTCGATGAGCGCCTGCATGGCCTGCTCGATCTGTGTGATCTGGCGGTCAATGGCTGCCAGCCTCTGGCGCAACTGGCGTTTCAAAAGCGGCAGGGTGAGCGTTCCGGCGCGGTTCTTCGCCGCCGTCCTGTCCTTGACGAGGGCCGCTCGCATCATGTGCAACTCTTTGAGATCACTCGCTGTTTTTGACGGCGCGGCGCGCGCGGCTGGCTCCAGAACAGCCCCCATCCGGGCCAGCATGGCGGCGTCGATCCGGTCAGTCTTGGCGCTCTGGCCAATTGCCTCTGCAAACCTCCGGGCCCGGGCCGGATTGACCTTGCACAGAGCAAGGCCTGCCTCGCCCATCGCGCGCTCAAAGGCTCGGTGGTAGGCTCCGCTTGCCTCAAAGACGAGGCGGGCGACCGGCCGGCCCGCGACCCAGCCGAGGACCGTGCGATAGCCGGCGGCATCGTTTGTGAACTGACGGTGCAACCCGTCAGGATGAAGGTGGACATCAAGAGTGTCTTTTGAAACATCCACGCCGATGGTAATCAGTGTCATCTTTCCTGCCTCTGCTTGTCATGCGGGCCTCAAAGCCCCTGTATCCGTTCAGGCCGATGGGAAAGACGAGGGCGACCTCACTCAGGAACGGCGCCCAGGCGCCTGCGAAGTCACGGTCCCACCCTCGCCGCTGACGGGAGCGGTAACTCCCGTCAGCGGTTCCAGTCTGACCAGATCAGACGCAAATGCCATAAGACAAGCGAAGTCGAAGGATGCGCCAAACAGCACAGCGCTAGCCCCGGCTCGTCCTTCGACGCTCCTCCTGAGCCAGACGAAGGACGCTCAGGATGAGCCGTTCGATAGCACAGCGCATCCAGATCAGATCAAATAACCCCCCGCGCTTTCAGCGCCGCTGCTTCTTCCGCGCTCATCCCCGTCTCCCGCGCAATCTCCTCCGAATGCTCGCCATAGGCCGCCAGCTTCGGATTAGGTTGCGGCGGCTCCTTCGCAAAGCGGATCGGCGGGCCAACATGCCGGTTGCCGTCGCCATCGGCGAACACCATCCCGCGCTCTGCCGTGAACGGATCATCAAACGCGGCTTTCAGATCACGCACCACCGCCCAGCAGCAATCCACCGGCTGAAGAAATGCCTCCCAATAGGCCAGCGTCTCGCTCGCAAACGTCTCGCGGAAATAGACCTTCAGTGGCTCCTGCTCATCCCCCGGCGGTATCTTCGCATAGGGCAGCAGATCAACGCGCCCCAAAGCGGTCAGCAGATTCTCCGCAAACTTCACTTCCGATCCGCCGATCACGACAAATCCGTCATCGGAGGTTCTGTAGATCGAGTTCATCGCCGCGCCGCCAAAGCTGCGCATCTGTTTCGGCTTCGGCGCCTCGCCCTTGCCAAACACCGGCCCCAGCACATTCGGCGTCCAGGCAATCGCCGCGTCATACATCGACATGTCGATATAATCGCCCTCGCCCGTCTGCGTGCGCCGGTAAAGCGCCATCAGGATCGCAGACAGCGCCATCAGCGAGGCCGACGCATCGGCAAACGGCACGGGCGGGGGCGCCGGCTGCCCATCGCTGAGGCCCCGCCCCAGATCCATCAGCCCCGTCATCGCCTGCACCACGAGGTCATGCGCGGGCTTCTGCACATGCTGCCCGGTCTGCCCGAAGGCGGAAATCGAGCAGTAAACGATCTTGGGGTTGCGCGCCGAAACTGCCTCATAGCCAACGCCCAGCCGCTTCACCACGCCCGGCCGGAACGCCTCGACAAACACATCCGCCTGCTCGGCCAGCTTCAGCAGCAGCTCGACACCGGCTGGGTCTTTCAGGTTCAGTTTCAGGCTCCGCTTGCCCCGCGCCACATTGCGGAACCACACCGTATTGCCGTCCGGCGTCGTCTCGCCGATCTCCCGCACCGGCTCGCCCAGCCCATTGGCCGGCTCCACCATGATCACGTCCGCGCCATGGTCGGCCATCATCATCGTCATATGCGGCCCCGGCAAAAACGCCGAGAGATCGAGAACTTTGAGACCGTCGAGTTTCATGCGCGTTCCTTCTTAAAGGTTCATCTGAGACTGGGTGGTCAACGCGACCAGCTTGCCCGCCTCCGTTTCGATGCGCGTCTGCCAGACCTGAAGCCTGCGGCCAACACTTACAGGTGCGGCAGTTGCTCTCAGAACCGTCCCCACCGGCGCGCCTGAGATCAGGTTCGTCTTGCTCTCGGTCGTCGTCGTCATTTTGGACTCAGCCGGCAGGCTCAGAAACGCCCCGATCGCCCCCACGCAATCGGCCAGCGTCATCAGGAACCCGCCATGCGCAATCCCGCCCGCCGTGCAGTGCTCGGGCCCCACGGTCACCTGTCCGATAACCGCCTCCTTGTCCGCACGTGTCAGCGTCAGCCCGATGGCTTTCGCAAAGGGCATCGAAGCTTCCATCGCCTTCAGGGCTGCGTCGCTCATAGGTGTCTCCTGCGTGTCCGAAAGTGTCCTGGTTTGTCCCGAACTGTCCCAAAGTGTCCCGGAACTGTCCTGATCTGTCCAGCCAGTGACGCGCCTCGTCATGCAGCTGCACGGGAACTATAACCCTGCAAAACTGTTGGATAAGTCCCTGCCGGAGATGCCCCATGCCCTTGAAACTCAAAGATTCCTCGCTCCTCAAAAGTGAGGCCTTCATCGGCGGCGCCTGGCGCGCGGCCACATCTGGCGAAACTTTCGAAGTTACAAACCCCGCCACCGGCGAAACTCTGATTTCCGTCCCCAAAATGGGCGCCGACGAAACCCGCGAAGCTATCGACGCCGCCGCCAAAGCCTTCCCCGAATGGGCAGCCCTCCTCGCCGAAAAACGCTCCGCCATCCTGCGCCAGTGGTTTGATCTTCTTATGGAAAATCAGGCCGACCTCGCCGCCCTCATGACCGCCGAGCAAGGCAAATCCCTCACCGAATCCAAAGGCGAAATCGCCTACGCCGCCTCCTTCATCGAATGGTTCAGCCAGGAAGCCCGCCGCACTTATGGCGACATCATCCCCAGCCACACCCCCACCGCCCGCATCCTCGTCACCCACGAACCTGTCGGCGTTACAGCCGCCATCACGCCCTGGAACTTCCCCGCCGCCATGATCGCCCGCAAGGCCGCTGCAGCCCTCTCAGTGGGCTGCACGATGGTCGTAAAGCCCGCCTCCGCCACGCCGCTGACCGCCCTCGCCATGGCCGTCCTGGCCGAGCGGGCCGGCATCCCTGCTGGCGTCCTCTCGGTCATCACCGGCTCTGCCGGAGACATCGGCGGCGAGCTCACCAGCAATCCCAAAGTCCGCAAGGTCAGCTTCACCGGCTCCACAGAGACCGGCAAAAAGCTGATGCAGCAAAGCGCTTCCACCCTGAAACGCCTCAGCCTGGAACTGGGCGGCAACGCGCCCTTCCTCGTCTTCGATGACGCCGACCTCGACGCCGCCGTGGAAGGCGCCATCGCCTCCAAATTCCGCAACTCCGGCCAAACCTGCGTCTGCGCCAACCGCTTTCTGGTTCAGGACAGCATCTACGATGCCTTCGCCGAAAAACTCCAGAAAGCCGTGTCAAAACTGAAGGTTGGCAACGGCATGGACGAGGGCGTCGACCAGGGCCCCCTCATCAACGACGACGCCGTGGAAACCGTCAAAGCTCACATCGAAGACGCCGTCACCAAAGGCGCCCGCATCGCGCTGGGCGGCAAGCCCCACGCCCTCGGCGGCACCTTCTTCGAGCCGACGATCCTCCTGGACGTCCCCAAAACAGCCCGCCTCGCCAGAGAAGAAACCTTCGGCCCTGTCGCCGCCCTCTTCCGCTTCACCGATGAAGCCGAAGCCATCGCCATGGCCAACGACACCGAGTTCGGCCTCGCCGCCTACGCCTATACGAAAGACCTCGCCCGCGCCTTCCGCGTCTCCGCCGCGCTCGACTACGGCATCGTCGGCATGAATGAGGGGCTGATCTCCACTGCCATCGCCCCCTTTGGAGGCCGCAAGGAAAGCGGCTTCGGCCGCGAAGGCTCAAAGTATGGCGTCAGCGATTATCTCGACATCAAATACACGCTGATGGGCGGCCTCGGCTGAGGCCCGGCCTCAGAAAGAATACCGGCTCGGCGAAACCCCAAACGCGCGCTGAAACATCGCGCAGAACGCGCTGGCGCTGTCATAGCCCACATCCATAGCCACGCTGGTGACGCTCGATCCGGTGGAAAGCAGCGACAAAGCCTCCAGCAGCCGCACCTGCTGACGCCACAGCGCCACGCCCATGCCGGTCTCCCGCTTGAACGCCCGCGTAAAGCTGCGCCGGCTCATGCCCGCAATATCGGCCCACTGGTCAATGTCGCGCTGGTCAGACGGATGTTCGATAATCTCCCGGCACACCCGCACCAACCGCGGGTCGGTCGGCATCGGCGCGGCATAAGGCACCTTGGGCGAGGCTAGCAGCTCGCTCACCAGCAAGCTGACAATCTGTCCCTCGCGCCCCTGAAGGTCATAATCATGCTCAAACTGCGTGACCTCAAGGATCAGCGCCCGGAGCAGCTGTCCCACCTCGACGATATGACAGTCCGGATCATCCCGCTCATATCTCGGATCAATGTAGAGCGTGCGCAGCGATACCGGCCCCCGGCAGGAAACTTCATGCTGAACCTGGCTGGGAATCCACACTGCGCGCTGCGGCGGTATCACAAAGCTCGTCTTGTCGGTCACCACCGACATCACGCCGGAACACGCATAAAGCAGCTGGATGCGCTCATGCGAATGCGCCGTATCCACAAAGCCGGACGGGTATTCATCCGCCAGGGCGACCACGGGGCGGCGGCTCAAATCGAGTTGGTGAGTGCTTTTCATCCTGTCCTCTCGGGACTTGTGTAACACCCGCAAATGATGCCACCGTCCGCCCATGTGACAAGATCATGACTGATCGAGTGGCCCAAATCAGCAAAAATATGACCTGTTAGAATGCCGTGGGCCAAAATTGGGGCGCCCACTGCCCAATGCCTGATCGAAAAATCCATCCGCTGGCGATTCCCGCCACCAGCGGATGGCGTTGGCCGTTAATGGCTGAGGGAGAGGCTGATCCCGGCCGAAATCCCGGAACTGCGGAAGGCCGTCACCTCGCCCCCATTGATCCGGCGCGCAAAAGCGTCTTCGTCTGAAACGTCAGCCCGCGCAAAGAACCCGAACTCGGCAAACTCCGCCGCAGGCCGCGAGGCTCCAATCTCGACGCCGCCATAGGAGCGATGGGCAGAGCCATCACCGGGATGAACGAAGCCGGCCCGGCCAAGCGCGTAAACGGTCCAGAGGCCCGCCTCCCATTCCGGCCCGGCGGCGATCTCCAGCCCCCAGTCTTCAAGATCGGCGTCATAGAAACCGACGAGCGTGGGCGCATAGGGCGCGTCCAGCGTCACCGCGCCGGCGAGCTCCAGGCTCGATTCAGCCTCCTCTCCCGGAAAGGTCAGCCAGTTGGCGGAAACATCTGCGCTATAGCCTGTCCCGGCCCAAGCAACGCCAAGCGTAAAATCGGCTTCATCATCGAAGGCTTCCTGCTCATCGCCTACAGGCAACAGGCGATAGAATGCTCCGTAGACGGTTGCTTCTTTGACATCGACCTCAATGCCCACCCCGAATTCCAACACCTCGCGGCCGATCTGTTCGCCACGGTCATGCAGCGCCGAGACAGCGGCAACATCCATGAACAGATGTGGTTCATGCGCTTCCGCAATAAGCGGCGGTAGGGAAGTCAGGGTAATCACAGACAATAGTGTGCGTGTAAGGGTCACTTGCGTTCCTCCTGGAGACAATTTTTCTACAATTTTCTGGGGCGGTGGCGGCCGCCTCAGTGGTTCACTGTCGCTTGCGCTTCAGTGAGTGTCCCTGGCTGATAGAGCCGCCCGTTTTTCATCACATACCGGATGTCGAGCGTGTTCTTTATATCCGCCAGCGGATTGGTATTGAGGATTACAAGATCCGCAAATTTTCCTGTTTCGAGACTGCCCAAAGCATGGTCTCGCGAAATCGTTTGTGCGCTGCCCATCGTGGCGGCCCACAAGGCTTCGCCGGGCGTCCAGCCGCTCTCGACATACGCCTGCAATTCCCATTGCGTGCCCAGGCCCGGAATGTCGCCATGCGCGCCAAGCCCCACCACGCCGCCCGCTTGGTGCACGCTCAGCGCGCCTGCGCCCACAACGCCATAGGTATAATCGCACAGCGGCGCGGCAGGCACATTCTGAAACCGCATCTCGCGGAACCATTCAGGCACGAAATCGGCATATTTCTGATTGTTGAAGGCGTCATCGCGCGCCATGAAAACCCGGTCCGCCGGCAGGCCGCCATGCGTGATCATCAGCGTCAGCGTGCCGCTTGTGCCGCTCCTGGCGGACAGATCGACAAAATCCTTATGCGGACCTATCGGCGGCGTCGCATGCTCAACGCCCGAAAAGCCGTCGAGAATTCCGGTCAGGGAAAATCTGTAGGACAGCGCGCCTTCCGTGGTCGCCGACAATCCCAGCTCATTGGCCGCTTCGGCCACCCACTGGCGCACCCGGCGATTGCCGGTGCGATACTGTTTCAGGTTCGAGAGGCGGTAATAATCACTGTAACGCCGCAGAACGGAGACAACTTCGCCCTTGGACCGGAAATCATTGAAATCGAAAATCGCCGGGCCGGTTGTGTAAAGCCGGGGCCCCACAACATCGCCCGCCTCGATCAAATCCTGATAGGTCAGCATGTCGATCGACAGGGATGACGGATCAAACAGCGTCGTGATGCCAAAGGCCAGATTTGTCTTCAGGCCCCAGACATCAAAATCAAGCACATCGCGGCGAATATCGGCCACATGATAGTGCGCATCAATCAGTCCAGGAATAA
This sequence comes from Hyphomonas neptunium ATCC 15444, assembly GCF_000013025.1. Classification (NCBI taxonomy): domain Bacteria; kingdom Pseudomonadati; phylum Pseudomonadota; class Alphaproteobacteria; order Hyphomonadales; family Hyphomonadaceae; genus Hyphomonas; species Hyphomonas neptunium. The sequence continues at coordinate 2,428,346 of NC_008358.1, forward strand.
TATAGGCGCCCGAAACATCAACGACTGAAACACCGCTCCCCGCCAAAATTTCACCAGAAGGCGCAATTCTCGCGATGCGGCCATTCTCGATCAGAATATCAGAGTTCGCGAGCACAGCCTCCGGCGACGCGCGGTCAGTCATCGCAATGACGTTCGCCCCGGTCAGAAGCACCCGGCCTAATGGTTCATCGCGCTGCGCCGTAACCTCAATATCCGTGCGGCGCGACGCTGTCTCCGCGCTACCCCGTTCAAACACCACCTCGTCCAGCCGCACACGCTTCAGCGCTGCGCCCAGCGCCCAGTAAATCTCCTGCCCGTCCTCGCTCCAGCCGAAATAGTCCGCGCCGATGTCCGTCAGCTGAACATGCGCGCCGCTGGGGTTGGAAAGATCAAACGTCTCCCCTGCCGAGCCGAGACGATAAAGATGCAGCTGATGGGCAATCTGCGCCAGCGCCCACTGCCCGTCCGGCGAAACGCGCAGATCATCCGCCGCCGCAGGCCCTTCAGAAAAATACCAGCCAGGGCCAACAGCCTGCGTCACCACCCGGCGCGCGCCATCGGCCAGCGAAACCGCTTCGACGCCCTTGCCGGTATTGATCAATACCTCGCCCGGATCAGCCGCAAAATGTGGCGTCCCGCCCATCCGCCCCGCCGCCAACACGCGCGACGGCGCGCCATCCAGCGGCATCACCACCAGCTCAGCCTCGCGCCACTGGCCATATTCCATATACGTCCGCCGCCGCGTCTCCGCCGGCGAGCGCACCACCACAATCGCGCTGCCATCGGGCGTAAACACAGGATGGGTATAAAAGGCCGTTTCTGCACTGATCTTGCGGGCCGGTCCGTCCGCCTGCGGCGCAATCCAGACGTCCCCGCCTGCCGCCTTCGTCCAGCTTACAAAGGCCAGCGCGGCACCATCGGCAGACCAGGACGGATGATACCCCGTCTCGCCTTCGCCGCGCACCAGACGCGGCGCGCCGCCCTCCAGCGCCTGCACATACAGCCGCCCCAGCGCCGTAAAGACCAGCGCCGCACCGTCTGGCGACAGCTCAGGCGACTGGATCAGCCGCGCCCGCACGGCCCCGCCTTCGATACGCGCGGGGTGCCGCCCCAGCGGCCCGAGATCCTGCGACACATCTGCCGTAAACGGAACAGGTTCAGCTGCCCCGCCGTCCAGCGCAATCCGGTCAATCCGCCCCTGCCGGTTCACATACAGCGCCTTGCCATCAGCGGAAAAATCATAGCGCGCAATCGCGTCATGCGTCAGCGATGCAAGCACCGCGTCCGGGTCAACCTCGCCAAGCGTGCGAACCGCGCCGCTTTCAAGGTGCATCACCTTCAACAGCGTGACGCCCTCCCGGCGCTCCCCGAACACCAGCGACTGCCCATCCGGCGAGACGGCCGGCCGAAAGCGTGGCACCACGCTCTCTCCAGCCGCGCCAGCGGGCAGCACCGCCGCCTCTTCGCCCGTTACCGGATCAATCCGCACGATGCCCCAGGCCGCCAGCGCGTTGAATGCCGGGTCACCCTCCTTCAACGAGGCCAGATAGATCGCGCCACCATCTGCCGAATACCGCGCGCCGAGCGAACTGGTACTGACCGCGCTGCCATCCCCACCCTGCGTCGCGCGCAGCACTTCGCCCATATCGCCCGCCACCGGCCGGAACCGCCACAGCTCATAGGCATTCCGGTCAGCCCAATAGCGGGTCACCAGAATGCTCTTCCCGTCCGGTGCCCATTCAGGCGACACGAAAACAGGATTGTCGTCATACAGACTGATCTGGCGAGGATTTCCGCCATCGGCGTCCATCAGCCAGAGATTCTCCGCGCCAGACCGGTCACTGACAAACAGGACCGCCTTGCCATCGGGCGACCAGACCGGCTGGCTGTCCATCGCCATGCCGGATGTCAACCGCGCAGCTTTTCCGCCGCTCACAGGCAGCGTGTAGATATCGCCCAGCATGTCAAACACCAGAACGTCGCCCGCAGGCGAAACATCCAGCGACAACAGCGAGCCTTCATCGGTTTCAAAGGAAATATTGCGCGCCGCCTGCATTGGCAGCGTCTGGCCGGGCTTGCCCAGAGGCATGTCCCGTTTGCCGGTAATTCCCGCCGTATAGGCGACAGCTACCTCAGGTATGGTATCTGCCTCCTGCGCAGGCGTCGCGCAGGAGGACAGACCAAGGACGAGCGCCGCGGCCATCAGGCGTACACGGAACGAAGCGGCGTTCCGGTCTCCCTCAGGCTTCAAGCAAACCATGCGGCACCCATCCAGATTGCAGATCAGAACTTGCGCGTCACCGAAGCAATGACCTGGCGGCCGGCGCCATAGGTGCAGTTCGAAGTGCTGGCACAGCGCGCCACATACTCATCGTCCAGAAGGTTCGAGCTGTTGATGGCAAAGCGCCATTTTTCAGTGTCGTACCGGATGCTGGCATCGAACAGGAACAACTCATCGCTGTTATAAACTACCGGGTTGAACGCGCTTGGCAGGCTGCCTGCGCTTTCGCTGCTGTAACGCACGCCCACATTGTAGCCGAGCCCACGGAAGCTTCCGCCCTGAACGGTATAATCGACCAGGAAAGAGAACTTGTGTTCCGGCGTGACCGGCAGCGGCTGACCAATTTCGAGCGGCGTGTTGCTGTCTTTGATCTCGCTGTCCGTGAAACTATAAGATCCGTTCAAGGACAGAGCATCATCGATGCGCGCAACGAACTCGAATTCAGCGCCCGATACTTCGACTTCACCGAGCTGAATGCCAAACACGGGCGTAGAAAGGCTTGAAGAGGTCGCGACCACGTCCTCCTGCAGGATATTGAAAACAGCTGCAGAGGCGAAGATATCGAAACCGTCTCTGAGATTGCTCCCATCATACTTCACACCCGCTTCTACTTGTGTGCCGATCGTCGGGTCGAAAGCATCCCCATTTATATCTGCCCCCAGCACAGGCTCAAACGATGTCGCGTAGCTGATATAGGGAGACACGCCGCTATCAAGAAGATAGTTTGCGCCGATCCGGTAGGTGAATTTCTCCTGATCTGAACTCGTTGACGGAGCGGGCGAACCAAATGGCGTGAACGCTTGTAGATACTCACTTTCGACCTTGTCGAAGCGACCACTCGCCAGCAGGAGAAGCTTGCCGAACTTTATCTGGTCTTGGGCATAAATGCCGAGCTGCGTCGCTTCCTGCTCATTGAAGCGGGTCGTTATACCGGGGCTGATATTCGGCACCTGATTGTATACCGGATCAAAGAGATCAATCGAGCTGGCGCCCGTGAAGCCATAGCCGGCATTGTTGTCGACATTGCGGTAATCAAGCCCAACCAGGAAGCGATGCGTGATGCTTCCTGACGTCAAATCGCCCGACAAACGTGTATCAATCGCAAGGTTGGAGACATCCTCCTGGTAGGGAGAGTTTCCGCGCGTGACGGTGCGATTGTCCGCAAGAAGCCCGGTTCCGTAGATGACGTCCCGGTACTCGGCATAATCGGTATATTTCAGGTTCGCATCAAACTGCAAAGCCTCGCTGAAGCTATGCGTGAATTCAAAGCCAACGCCGTACTGATCACGCTCATAGAAGTTGAAGTCTGGCTCACCCAGGTTCACCGAAGGATCAACCTTCCCAAGCGGGTTGGGCAGAAGCGTTCCGAAGATTGGAAGGAAGCCGTTGGTGTCGCCATCAACCTGATCGTCCTGATAATAGCCAAGCAGATCGAGTTCGGTTTGAGGGCCAAGTTTGATGTTGAGAGCTGGCGCAACAAGATAGCGCTGCGCTTCAACGAAATCCCGCTCCGCTTCCCGGTCGCGCGCCAGAACCGTCAGGCGCCCGCTGATCGTATCGGTCAGCGCCGTCGTTCCGGTCGCGGCGATTTGTTTGTAATCGTCCGTGCCATACTGAAGCGTAACTTCGCCGCTGGTCTCGGCCTCGGCGCGTCGGCTCGTCTGGTTGTAGATGCCTCCGGGAGGCGCGCTCCCATACAGAACCGAGGCTGGGCCTTTCAGAATGTCGAGCGTTTCGAACGCATAGAGATCAACACCCGTAGACCGGATAGACGTGGAAACAGGTGTGGCCAGACCGTCAACAAACTGACGCGGCGTGAAGCCACGAATTGAAATAAAATCGAAACGCAGATCCGGGCCATAGTTTTCACCTGACACACCGGCAACGTAACGAACGGCCTGCTGCGCATCGATGAAGTTCAGAAGGTCGATCTGGTCCCGCGTGATCACGGAGATGGATTGCGGTGTTTCCACAAGGGGGATACCCGATTTCGTTGCCGTCAGAGAACTTGTCGGAACATATTCAGGCGCAATGACAATCACGGCCTCCTGAACACTGTCCGCGTCCTCTTCCTGGGCCAGCGCCACTGGCGCCAATACCGAGAGACCGGCCGCCGCGCTGAGAAGCGTCGCCTTGAAGAAGTTTCCTGTTGCCGATTGGCGTTGTGTTTGCACCATGACTTGCACCCCTGCTGCGTCTTGGTTCGCCCAATGCGAACTGATGGAGTTGATAACATTTCACAGAAAGTAAGTATTTCGGCTTCGGGTCTGGAACTGTCCCTATTTGGCCAATCTGTGCCGGCCAGTGTTCCGCGCTGGCCTGGCGGACCCGATCGAGGTATTTTTAGACCCGGCGCGTTATGGCTGTTCCGCCCCCTCCCCCCTATCGTTCCGATTGAATAATAGCGGGAGGGGCCTCTCATGGCGAGCGCGGCAACCAAGAATACATGGCTGATACTGCACCGTTGGTTCGGCATCATAACGGCGCTGTTCCTGTTCATCGCCGCCATCACCGGCAGCGTACTGACAGCCCGTTCCACGATCGACCGCTGGGCGAACGGGGACCTTTACACTTATACCGGCGAAGCGGCCGACCGCCTCACGCCTCTGGAAGCCGTCGCCCTCTATGAAGCGGCCAACCCCGCGATACAGGTCACAGGATTTCCTCTGACTGCGGATGAAGAAGAAAACATCATCATTACGGTCACGCCCAAACCCGGCGCAGCGCCGCTTGACTATGAAGAGGTCTTCCTCAGCCCTGCCACCGGCGAATCCGTCGGCGCGCGCAGCATGGCCCCCGGCCTGTCGAACCGCCAGATTATCCCGCTCATTCTTGAGCTTCACTACAATCTTCTGGTGGGGGACGCGGGCCGCATCTTCATGGGCTTCATCGCGCTGGGCTGGCTGATCAGCTCCGGCGTCGGCCTTTACCTCACCTTCCCGCGCAAAGGCCCCTTCTTCAAGAACTGGCGCCCGGCCTGGACTTACAGCCTGAAACGCCCCTTCGCGCGCCAGATGCTGGACCTTCACCGCGCCAGCGCCCTCTGGCTCTTTCCCTTCCTGTTCATCCTGGCCTTCACCTCGGTCACGCTGAACTTCTTCGATGAATTCTGGGATCCCTTTTCCACTACGGTCGCCCCGCTGGAAAAGTCGCTGTTCCATCTCGACGCCCCCTATCCCGAAGGCGCCGTGCCCCAGCTCACCTATGCCGAGGCCCTCACGCTCGCTGAGAACCAGGCTGCCGCTGAGGGCCAGGCCTGGAAACCGGCCACGATGCTCTATTACCCGAACTGGAATATCTACGGCACGACATTCAGCGACACCGGCGACCTGAACTATAAATATCTCGGGCCCATCTACCACTATTTCGACGCAAACACCGGCGAATGGGTTCACGAAGTCAATCCCTATGCGGACAGTGCAGGTCTCGTCATGATCCGCGCGGTCTACCCGCTCCACTCCGGTGAAATTGGCGGCTGGCTTACGGTGTTCTTCGTCTTCATCCTCGGCCTGGCAACGGCAGAACAATGCTTCACCGGCATCTGGCTGTGGCTGAAAAAGCGCGGGCCGCGCATCGCCGCGAAGAAGAAGGCCGCCAGCGCCGCCCCGGCCGAAGCCTGAACCTTTCCCTCACGGGCCGGCACGCCCATAAGAACAACACAAACAGAAGAGCCTTATCCATGAGCGTTTCGCCCTTGTCCTGCGCGGATGAACTTGATCCCGGCGTGCGCCGCTTTATCGAGCGCACCGGCGCGGATTATACGGCCCTCTCCACCGTCGCGCCGCCCACTACGCTTGCGCGCCGGCGCGAGATTGCCGAACAGGTGCGCCAGCCCTGGTCGCGTGGCGGCCCGGATATGGCCCAGACCCATATGGTCGCCATCGGCCCGCAGGGCGTGCGCGCCCGCGTCCACATCCCCGCCAGCGGCCCCGGCACCGGCACGCTGCTTTACCTCCACGGTGGCGGCTGGACCCTCTTCAGCATCGACACGCATGACCGCCTGATGCGCGAATATGCGGAGCGTATCGGGTGCGCCGTCGTCGGCCTCGACTATTCCCTCTCCCCCGAACACCGCTTCCCCCGCGCGCTTGAAGATGTCGATGCCTGCATCGAATGGCTCCGCCGCGAGGGCGCCGCGCTTGGCCTGGCGGTAGACCGCCTCGCCATCGGCGGGGATTCTGCGGGCGGAAACCTCTCCCTGTCCGCCGCGCTGCGCCTGCGGGATCGCGGCGAGCCGCTCCCCGCCGCCCTCCTCCTCAACTACGCCGCCCTCGACACCGAGCCGCGCCCCTCCTACCGGCGCTATGACGGCGACCCCTACATGCTGAATGTCGACGAGATGCGCGACTTCTGGGTCAACTATCTCGGCAAACCGTCTACGGACGATCCCTATGCCCGCCCGCTGCTGGCAGACCTGACCGGCCTGCCGCCCGTCCATCTCTGCATCGCCCAATGCGACATCCTCGCCGACCAGAACACCGAACTCGCCGCCCGCCTCGAAGCGGTCGGCAACGACGTCTCCACCCGCATCTATGAAGGCGCCACCCACTCCTTCCTCGAAGCCGTCAGCATTTCCGACTGCGCAGACCGGGCCATTCAGGACGCCTCAGACTGGCTCGCCCGCCACCTCACCCCATGAGCGCCCGCTTCACCACCGTTCCGGACACAGACATCCTCCGCTTCACAGCGGAAAACCCGCTCGCCTGGGTCGTGCCCGCCGCTGATCCGGGCGATGCCATCCTCATGCCGCTCCTGATGGAAACCAGTCCGGACGGCGCCCCCGCCACCCTCATCGGCCACCTGCCACGCTCGGGCCCGCTCGTCCCCTGCCTCCGGGAAAACCCGCGCGCCACCTGCCTCTTCCTCGGCCCCCACGCCTATGTCCCCCCCGGCTGGATCTCCAAACCCGGCTGGGCGCCCACCTGGAATTTCGTCTCCCTCAAGGTCTCCGGCGTCATCACGCTCGACGACGCCCTCACCGAGCCCGCCATCCGCGCCCTCGTCTCCCACATGGAGGCAGACTGGAGCGTTGAGCAGGTCGGCCCCCGCTTTGAAGCCCTCCTCAAAGGCGTCATCGGCTTCCGTATGCAGATCGAATCCCTCCAGCCCCGCTTCAAGACCGGCCAGGACGAGTCCGATACCTCCCGCGCCGAAATCCACGCCCATCTCGAAGGCCATCCGCTCCAATCCTGGATGCGCCAGCCATAATTCCTTCCGAAGGAGCCCCCTATGACCCTTCCCCCGAACCAGCCCGTCCGCAGCTTCGCCCCCGGCTCGCCCGAGCGCGCGAGCCTCATTGCCGAGCTTGCCCGCCAGCGCGCCAACCCGCGCCGCGTCCTCCCGGTCATCAACGGCAAGAAGGTCGACACCGGTACGTCCACGGACATGCGCGAGCCCCACGCCCACGCCAATTCCCTGGGCACCTACGCCTCCGCCGGCGCCCCCGAAGCGCAGGCCGCCATCACCGCCGCCATTGACGCCCGCCATGACTGGTCGCGCATGGACACCGCCGCCCGCCGTGCCGTCTTCCTGCGCGCCGCGGAGCTCCTCGCCGGCCCGTTCAACGACCGCCTGCTCGCCGCCACCATGCTCGCCCAGAGCAAGACCGCCTTCCAGTCCGAGATCGATGCCTCCTGCGAGCTGATCGACTTCCTCCGCTTCAACGTCGCCTTCGCCGAGCAGATCGAGGCGATGCAGCCCCTCTCCTCGCCTGCCGAGCGCAACCGCCTCGAACATCGCCCACTCGATGGCTTTGTCTTCGCCGCCGCCCCGTTCAACTTTACCGCCATCGCGGGCAACCTCGCCATCGCCCCGGCGCTGATGGGCAACACGGTGGTGTGGAAACCGTCCGAACGCGCCGTATATTCGGCCGCCTTCCTGATGGACCTGTTTGAGGCGGCAGGCCTCCCCCCCGGCGTCATCAACATGCTCCCAGCCGAGACCCCTGCCGCTATCGGCGACACGGTCTTCTCAAGCCCTCATCTCGCCGGCGTCCACTTCACCGGCTCCACCGCCGCCTTCGACCGCATCTGGCAAACTGTCGGCAGCAACGTCTCCCGCTACCGCTCCTATCCCCGCCTCGTCGGCGAAACGGGCGGCAAGGATTTCGTCTTCGCCCACGTCTCGGCTGATGTCGACGCCCTCGTCACGGCGCTGGTGCGCGGCGCGTTCGACTATCAGGGCCAGAAATGCTCCGCCGCCAGCCGGGCCTATATCCCTTTAAGCCTCTGGAAACCGGTCACCGAACGCCTTGCCGAGATCGTCAGCTCCCTGACAATGGGCAACGTATCAGACCTAACCAACTTCATGGGCGCCGTCATCGACCAGCGCGCCTACACCCAGATTTCCGCCTTCCTCGACCACGCCGCCAGCGCGCCGGGCCACCGCAAGATCGCCGGCGCCGCGCCATCGGATGAAACCGGCTGGTTCATCCCGCCCACCGTCATCGCCTGCACAGATCCCAAATCCCGCATCATGACCGAGGAAATCTTCGGGCCCGTCCTCGGCCTCTACGCCTATCCCGATGGCAAGCTCGCCGAAACACTCGCCCTCGTCGATCAGTCCACGCCCTATGCCCTCACAGGCGCCATCTTCGCGCAGGACCAGGCCGTCATAAACCAGCTCTCCCTCGCGCTCAGGGACTCCGCCGGAAACTTCTACATCAACGACAAACCCACCGGCGCCGTCGTCGGCCGCCAGCCCTTCGGCGGCGGGCGCCGCAGCGGTACAAATGACAAGGCCGGCAGCCCGTTCAACCTCCTGCGCTGGTCCTCCCCGCGCACGGTGAAGGAAACTTTCGTGCCGCCCGTCTCCCACCTCTATCCCCATATGGCAGGCTGATGGACGCTCTGAGAAACGCCCTGACCGCTTTCGGTGACTGGCTCATCGGCATGGTTTTCACCGCCGTCCCCATCTTCGGGGTTGAGGTAAACCTGATCGTCCTCTGGCTCTTCGCCGGCATGGTGTTCTTCACGCTGCGTCTTGGCTTCCTCAATCTGCGAGGCTTCGGCACCGCCGTCTCCATCCTCCGGGGACGGAATTATGACCCCACCGCGCCCGGCGAAATGACACCCTTCCAGGCTCTTTCCACCGCGCTCTCGGGCACAGTCGGCCTCGGTAACATCGCCGGCGTCGCCATCGCCATCGCCATGGGCGGCCCCGGCGCCGCCTTCTGGATGGTCGTCGTCGGCTTCTTCGCCATGACGCTGAAATTCGCCGAAGTCGTCCTCGCCGTCCGCTATCGCACGATAGACGCAGACGGCCGCGTCTCCGGTGGCCCGATGTATTATCTCTCCCGCGGCCTCGCCGAGAAAGGCCTTCCGCGCTTGGGTAAAGTCCTCGGTACGCTCTACGCCGTCTTCGCCCTCGTCGCCTTCATCCAGATCGTCCAGGTCAACCAGTCCTATTCCCAGGTCAGCACCGTTCTGGGCCTTGAGCAGAACACCGGCGCGGCGCTGGGCTATGGCATCCTCATCGCCGGCCTCGCCGCCCTCGTCCTCCTCGGCGGCGCCGCCTCCCTCGCCCGCATCACGTCAAAGCTCACGCCCCTGATGTGCGGCCTCTATCTTACCGGCGCGATCATTGTCCTCGGCGTCAACGTCACCGCCATTCCCGGCGCGCTGGCCACCATCGCCGTCCAGGCCTTCACGCCAGACGCCGCCGTCGGCGGCCTCGTCGGCGCCTTCGTGGCGGGCATGCGCCGCGCCGTCTTCTCCAATGAAGCGGGCATCGGCGCCGCCTCCATCGCCCACGCCGCCGCCAAAACGCGCTATCCGGCGTCCGAAGGCTTCGTCGCCCTGCTCGAGCCCTTTATCGACACCGTCATCGTCTGCTCGGCCACCGCCCTCGTCATCGTCACCACCGGCGTCTGGAATGATGGCCACACCGACATCGCCATGACGTCAGCCGCCTTCGGCACGGTCTCCTCCTGGTTCCCCGGAATCCTGGCCGTCGCCGTCTGCCTCTTCGCCTTCTCCACCATCCTGGCGGTCGGCTATTACGGCCTCCAGATCTGCGCCTACCTCTTCGGCCCCCACCCCCTCATCCGGCGCATCTACCTTACCCTCTTCTGCCTCCTCCTGCCGCTCGGCACGATTATGGATGTCACCACCGTCCTCAACATCATCGACAGCCTCTTCTTCCTGCTATCGGTCCCAAACCTGATCGGCCTCTACATCCTCTCCGGCGTCGTCGCCGCAGAGCTACGCACCTTCCGCGAAGCAGAGCGCCAAAGAGTGTCCGCAGAGCGCCGCGCCGGGTAATTTCTGTCCGGCTTTGTCCAGATTTGTCCAACTCTGCCCCCCCTGCCGTTGGCGTTTTGTTGAAGCGTGGTTGGAGTTTTCCGCCAAACACGTCAACGGCGAGTGCAGACCGATAGCCACCCCACCCCCAAACAAAAACCCCTCCGTCACCGGAGGGGTTTTCAAAATCCAGGGCAGCTGAAAATCAGGTCCGGCGCATGAATACCGTCTGTGCCTGGCAGAATTCCAGCAGACCATCCTGCCCGCCTTCCACCCCAACACCGGACTGTTTATGTCCGCCAAAGGCGGCATGCGGGGAAAGGTGCTGGCTCTCATTGATCCACACGGTCCCGGCCTGAAGCTGCACGGCAAGCGCCTGCGCCCGGTCAAGGTCCTTGGTCCAGATCGACGCGCCCAGCCCATAAATGCTCGCATTTGCCCGGCCAACCACTTCATCGATGTTGTCAAACGACATCAGCGGCAACACCGGCCCGAACTGCTCCTCCTGAACAATCCGCGCATCTTCCGGCGGATTGTCGAGGATCGTCACCGGCACGAAATAGCCCGGAACATTGGAGGAATTGCCGCCGATCAGGAATTTGTAGCCCTTGTCCTTGGCGTCCTGGATAAGTTCCAGAACACGCTCATACTGGGCTTTGTTCTGGATCGGCCCGATCTGCGTGCCCTGCTCGGCGCCGTCGCCAACCTTCACGCTGGCGGCGTAGTCTACGATCGCTGCTTTCAATGGTTCGTATACATCCTTGTGGATATACATCCGCTTGGTCGCGATACAGATCTGGCCCGCATTGCGGAACGCCGCCCAGAACAGCTGCTCGGCTACCGCCTTCACATCCACATCCGGCATCACGATTGCCGCGTCATTGCCGCCCAGTTCCAGCGTCACCTTCTTGAGGTCCTTCGCCGCGCTCGCCATCACCTTCTTGCCGGTCTCGGTCGATCCGGTGAAGCTCACCTTGTCGATGTCCTTGTGCGCCGTCAGCCAGGGGCCGAGCCGGTCGGCGCCCGAAATCACGTTGAGGACACCCGGCGGCAGGATGTCCCGGATCAGCTCGGCAATCTTCAGCGTCGTCAGCGGCGTTGTCGGCGCGGGTTTCACCACCAGCGTATTGCCCGCCAGAAGCGCCGGCGCGACTTTGAACATCATCAGGATGATCGGGAAGTTCCACGGCACAATCGCCGCGACAACACCAATCGGCCCGTAGCGGGTGACGGCCAGACGCTCCGGGGAATCTTCAGACACATGTTCGGGAATATCGAGCTTGGCCGTCTCCACCAGCCAATGCGCGCCGCCCAGAACATCGCCCATCGCGTCGGGATGCGGCTTGCCCTGCTCCCGTGTCAGCAACCGGGCAAGTTCTTCGCCATTCTGCGCGATTACACCGGCAATCGCCTGAAGGGCCTGGCGCCGTTTTTCGATCGGCGTGGCCTTCCAGCCGGGCAGCGCCGCGCGGGCCGCCGCAACCGCTTCATCCAGCTGCGCTTCGGTGCAATTGGGCGCCTGCGCAAACACTTCGCCGGTGGCGGGGTTTTCCACGCCAAAGGTCTCGGCGCCGGAAACCGCCTTGCCATTGATGGTCATCGTATAGGTCTGAGACATCTGTTTCGCTTCCTCGTGACTGCTGTTCTTTGCGCCACGCTAAGCCAGAAGCCTGCGAAACCGAATATAGATTCGACCAGATTATCCCTGGGGAATGCGGCAATGGCGCGGGGAGAGAGCTCCCCGCGCCCGGCACTGCCACAAAGCTGACCGCTTACGGTCAACTCCCCTTAACGTAGCGTGCCAAGGCTCACATGGGATCTTCGGCAGTTGGCTCGGGATCTTCCAGCATCTCGCCGGCAGCATCTCCGCGCGGTTCATCCTGACCGAACCTGTCGTCCTCCATCACCTCGGGGATTTCACCCGGCTGAGATCCGACAGGCGGAACCGCTTCTGATTCAGGCATGGTCGTGTCTGGAAGCATCTCATCCTGATCGTCGGTATCAGTCGATTCCGTTGTGCGATCAAAAGCCGGGTCAACCGGCGCGATGGGCTCAGGGTCGTTTCCACAGGCGGCCAAGGCCATTCCCGCGACGACGGCGACGCTCATTCCAAGTACTGATTTACGCATTCTTCCGCTCCTTCCGCGACTATGGTGTGACAACGCGCGGTGTACTGATCGGTTCCAGAGTCTCCAGATCCCAAACACCGTGCGTGCCTTCATGGAAGCGTCCGTCACGAAAACTCTGAACATTGAGCGCAGCAATACCATCCCGGACAGACAGAATATTGAATGCCGGCGGCTGCGCCCTGAGCCGTGTGGACAATGTGCCGGCCGTGATCGCGATGTATCCGCCATCACTTTCACGGATAACTTCCGCATGCGGCGTATGCACATGGCCGGTCATGAGGATTTGCACGGCGCTGTCGGCAATCCGCCGGCTGGCTTCCTGGCCCCGCTTGGTTTCGGTTTGCAGGCCCGCCAGTGTCGGCGACACAAAGGGGTGGTGGCAGGCGATGATATGCAGGCGATGATCGCCGGAATGCCCAATGGCGCTGTCGAGGTCGTCGAGATTGACCCGCCCCTCTGCCCAGTTCATCCGCGTCTGCCAGCCGCGTGCCGTATTCAACCCGCGGATCGACGCGCCATCTATATCCAGCGGCCCGGCATGGGCCGCGAAATAGTTATCGTACCTGCCAAAAGCGTCTGAAGCGCGCGCGGCAAGATTGAGAAGCGGTGTATCGTGATTGCCCGGCACGCAAATGAGCGGCGCTTTGAACTGCGCAAGCCATAATTGTGCTGCCTCAAATTCCTCGCGCTTGCCACGCTGGGTGAGATCGCCGGAAACGACAATCGCATCCACATCAAGTTCCTGTACGAGTTCGCTGGCAGCCTGCAGGGCGTCTTTATCTTCGCGGCCAAAGTGGAGGTCCGCAAAGTGCGCGATCTTCATGCCTCACCTCCAGCCACCAGCACGCATGCCGCCTTCTGAATGTAGGAAATGCTGAGGCTGGGGCCTGGCTCGCAGGGTTCGCCATCAATCGTTGCCGGAATGGGTTTGCCCTCTGCATGGTGCATGCGAATGGCGCTGACGCCATCGGCATGAAAGTGCGCGCCTTCGCGCCATCCACGCACCAGCGCGTCCATGGCGGAGGCCGCAAGGTCCAGCCGGCTGTCGGGCGCAATCACGGCAATCTCCAGCCCGCCCTCTTCGGCCGGGATCACCGCCGCCGCCGTTGCCGGGAAATCGCGTTGTTTGTCGGGCTGGTCCACTTCAATCTGGATATTGGTTTCAATATCCAGCGCGTCACGATCCGTCAGGATACTGACCGCTTCCATTATCATGCCCTCCCGAACCGCCTCGCGCGACGCGCCAATATGCGTCAATTGGCCGAAAAGCGCGGCCACATAGAACCTCTGCCCATCCACCTCGCCGGCGGAAATCCAGCTTGGCTGGGGATTGGCCAGCACCGAGTGAACGACCTTTTTCCAGTCAAGTTCGCCATCATGCAGACGCTTGGGCAACAGGTTCATCGTTCCACCTGGTAGCACGAGAACCGGCACTTTTCCATTTGCTGACTGAAGAACTGCGCAAATCGTGCCGTCCCCACCCCAGACAGCAATCGCCTCAACGCTGGCGGCGGCAAGATCAGACACCTGCTGATCGAGATCCGCCTCAAGGTCAGACGGCACAACGGGCTCATGCCCTTCCTCGCCGAGAAGCAGCACCAGCTGATCGCGACCATCTTCCGGAACCGAGCCGGACTTCTCGTTAACAATAATACCGATTTTCATGTGTCAGTGTCTCCCGGCTTCAGAACGTTTCGATTGCGGGAAAGTTCCGGCGGCGCACCAGCACGAAAATTTTCCGTTAGGTATGGGAACCCGCTCCTCGGCAGCGCGTTTTAGTCTCGTCTGCAGCTGACGAACCACAAGGATTGCAAAATGAAAAAGACAATGACTATCCCGCTTCTCGCACTGGGCGCTGTTTTCCTGGTAGCTTGCAACACGGTCGAAGGTGTTGGTGAAGATGTCCAGGCTGGCGGTGAGGCCATCGAAGACACTGCCCAAGCCACCGAAGACGAACTTACGGACTAATCAACAGTCCAATATCCAGACATAAAGGCGCGCCTCCCGAGGCGCGCCTTTTTCTTTGTCTACGTATCTGAAGGACCGTCGGATCAGTCCGGAACCGGGATGGAGAACAACAGTTCAATGGCAATCCGGCCATCTTCCTGGGCATTGACCGAAACGGTTCCACCAATCTGACGGGCAAAGGCTGAGAGAAACAGGCTGGTATCCCGGTCCATCTCAACGGAGCCTTCCTCACCGCCGCCACAGGTGAGCGCCAGTCGGCAATCGCCATGCTCCCGGTCGAAATGCAACGTAACATCTGCGACCTCGTCCTCATCCGCTTCCGGGCAAAGCAGGCTTACAGATTCCAGCACGAACATTCCCACGGGAACGGCAAGATCTGCAGGCAGCGGGCCGGGCGTAACATCCGGAATGATTTGCCGGCCGCCTTCACCCCAACCTTTCTGTTCATCCACCTGGTTGCAGATGGCATTGAACAGGTCGAGCGCTTCAACCGTATCAAGGTCTCCCTCGTTCAGAAGGGTATGATGCACCGCCGCCATCATCGCCACACGATGAGCGGCCACCTTGAGAGCGCTTTGGGTTTCAGGCAGTGCCTCGCCCCGACCTTGCAGCTTCAGCATGCTGAGCATCACCTGCAGGTTATTTTTTACGCGGTGGTGCACTTCACGGAACGCCGCCTTCATCTGGACGAGCGCCAGTTGCAGGTCTGACTCATGTTTTGAAACACGGCTGGTCAGGTCGTCAAAGGCTTCGGCGACCTGCTGTACCTCCAGAGGCGCGCGCGACAGCTCTGGCGCAAGCAGCGCATATCGGGCCGAGCTGCGCATATCCAAGATCCGCAGGCGTATCCGCTCCAGCCAACGCAGTACCATGGCGTCGGCAATCCAGCTGGCCGCCAGAAGCGCCGCGAGATAGGCCAGGATCGGCACCAGAAAGGCGAGAATGACCTCCACGCGCTGGGGCGGCGCGGGTGATCCCACCATCAGCCACAGCCCATTTTCCGAAAGAGGCAGCAGCACCACATCCAGAGGTGGGCCCTGGTCGGGCCGGAGCCGGTAGGTTCTTTTGTTCAGCGCCGCCCCATCACTGATCCATTCCATGGGAATGCCAGCAACGATGTTGGAGCCGATGACCTGCCCGCCCGGCACTACCAGCGACACCGTCACCCCACTGGACTGGGACATGCCCGACATACGGGCGACAATATCCTCCAGCGACAAGGTGAGCGCGATAGATCCGCTATAGTTGCCGAGCGCGTCAGACTGCCGGCGCAGCAGGTAGATCGCCGGGTCTCCCAGCGCCATGCCGCGTTGACCGCTATCCTCGAACGACTCCACGCCCTTGCGCATCCGGTCGTTCCATTCGAGCTGGGGCATCGGCATCCCGACCAGGCCTTCCCCCACCTCATTACAGGTCACCAGGCCGTCCGCATCAAAGCGGATGGTATTGCGCAGCGGCAGTTCAAGCACCGCCAGACGGTCACCGATTTCGTTACAGGTCAGCTCCCGGTCGTCGATCGTGATCATGCGCAGCGCCATGCGGGCGCGCACCAGCATGGCATCGGTCTGGCGCAGGCGATCCTGCGCACTCTGATGAAGTTCATGGAACCGGAGCTGCCGGGAAAACTGCTGTTCGCTCCAGGCGTGTATGGCGCCCATTATCAGCAGCGGGCTAAGGACGACCGCCATGGCAGAAATTACCTGAAGCCTGAGGCTCAGGCGCCTGCGCTTGGCGCGTCCTTCCCCGCTGACTACCGTCATCCGTTATGGCGGCTGAGGACGTCAACCTGGCCCATGATGTCGTTGAACGCTGCTTCGCCTGACGTGACATTCGAGCCGCTTGCCCCGGAAGGCACACCATGTTCGCTGTTAAGCAGTTCAGCCAGCGCCTTGCGCGCCCGGCTGACACGGCTTTTGATGGTTCCGACAGCGCAGCCGACAATTTCAGCCGCTTCTTCATACGCCATGCCGCCAGCGCCGATCAGGATGATCGCTTCGCGCTGATCCTGGGGAAGATGCTCCAGCGCATTGCGCAGCGCTACAAGTTCAAGCCCCTTGTCGGGGTCATCGGAGGCGACAAGCGTCGATTCTGCAACGCCCGGCTCAAGACCGGTGGACCGCCAGCTGCGCCGCTTTTCCGAATAGAACGAGTTGCGAAGGATGGTGAACGTCCATGCCTTGAAGCTCGTATTCTCTGTATAGCTGTCGCGCGCATTCCACGCTTTGAGCAGCGCGTCCTGCACCAGGTCATCGGCTTGGGTAGGGTTGCCGCAAAGGCTGCGGGCGAACGCGCGCAGATGAGGGGTTACCTCCATAAGAGCGGCTTTGAAGTCAGACAGGGAAAGTGCCTGAGTTGCGGTCATGCTTCACCGTCGGGGCGCGATTTGACGCCTGCCTTCGCTTTGGCTTCCGCCTGTTCAAGCAGCTTGAAAAAGTCGTCAGGAACAGACTCCCCAACGACGCCGTCATACATCTGGCGCAGACGCTCACCGATGGCGCGGTTACCAAGGCTACGCTGACTGCGGCGTGCCTCAGGGTCTTTTCCATTCTGATTTCCGGACTCATTCATAGCGTTGCCTTAAATTCCGTTCACTTGCCGACCAGATACCCGCCAGGCGGCGAAATGGCCATATTCGTGCCATAAACGCCGCTAACTTTGATAGGTTCCACGCCAAACTGCACATTGCGAAATATTTCCGCAGCGTATGAAACCAATTTGTGTCCCGTGCGTTGTAACGCTCAGATAGCAAAGAGGTTCCAATATGAGTTTGATCGCCCAATACGGCCCGCATCTCCCCTTCCTGCGCCGCTATGCCCGTGCTTTGACGGGCTCTCAGGAGAGCGGCGATGCCTATATCCGGGCGTGCCTTGAGGCGTTGAGCGAAGACCCTGCCCTCATGGTAGAGGCGTCATCAACCCGTGTCACCCTGTACCGCTTCTTTCATGCGATCTGGTCAACGACCGGGGCAAAACTGGAAACGGCCGGTAAATTTTCCGGTGCTTCGCCCGAAGAACGCCTGCGCAAGCTCGCGCCGATCCAGCGTCAGGCATTTCTGCTGACGACGCTGGAAGGCTTCAGCCGTCCGGAAGCCTGCGAAATTCTGGAGCAAACCCCTGCGGAGCTGGAAAAGCTGATCGAGGCCGCGCACAAGGAAATCGAGCAACAACTTTCCACCTCGGTCCTCATCATTGAAGACGAGCCGATCATTGCGGCTGACCTGGCCAACCTCGTTGAGGATCTGGGCCACACCTTCGCCGGCAACGCAGCCACGCGCAAACATGCCGTTGAGCTTGCCCGCCGGGTGAAGCCTGGCCTTATCCTGTGCGATGTTCAGCTTGCGGACAATTCTTCGGGCATTGATGCCGTGCAGGACATTCTGGCCGACTTTGACCTGCCAGTGATCTTCATCACGGCGTTTCCAGAGCGCCTTCTCACGGGCGAGCGACCAGAGCCTACCTACCTGATTACCAAACCGTTTCAGGATGATACAGTCAAAGCGGCGATCAGCCAGGCTCTCTTCTTTCACGCTCAGGCAGAGCCCCAGACCTGAGGAATTATTGGAACCATTCGCTTTCTCTTTCGTTGATCCTGCAAGGACATTGAAAAGGAGAAAGCGATGGCTACCCCCCAAACTTCCACTCGAAAGTCGCGCGGCCGCATCAACGGCCACGACAAGAAATCCGCAGCTGCGGCTGCTGCCAAAAATGATCTGCATGCGGCGCAAGAAGCCGCTGAAACTTTTGTTTCTGCAGTGACTTCGTCGGCAAATCACTTCTCGGAGCATATTGGCCGCGCCGTCGGTGAGAAAGTCACCAAGGCTCAGCATGGCGCCGAAACGGTTGCCGACAAGGTCTCAAACCGGGCGTCTGATGCCCGTGACCAGCTTGAAGACACCATCCGCAATCGGCCCCTGATGTCGGTGGGTGTTGCCGCTGGTGCCGGTGTTCTGCTGGCCCTTCTGTCCCGCCGCTAAGTATGCTGGGCAGTTTGAAACTTCGCATTATCCTGATGGCCGGCGGGTCCGTAATAGGGCTCGCTGGCGCAGGCGCACTAAGTTGGGCTGCTGTTGTCGCCCTTGCGCCATGGCTGGGGCTTGCCGAATCCGGCGCCCTTGTTGGCGGCGTTTTGATTGCAGCTGGCGGTCTGGCAATCTGGAATGCTACGCGCCCCGCTGTGCCTCTGGAAGACGAGTTCGCGGGCGTAACTGCCGCGGCGACCAATACGATGACCTACATCCGGGATGACACCCTGGACGCTCTGACCGGTATGTCGCTGAACGTGGTGGGCAATATGGTTTCCAAACGCCCCCTTCTTACTCTGGTGGGCGTCGGCGTAGCTGCTTACGCTGTGACACGGGCGCCAAATACCAGTGCCGGCATTGTCGATCGCATGCTATCCCGTCTGATCTGAATTTCCACAGATCGGGCAGGCGCGAATGACTCTGGAACAAGCAGGCATTTTTGCCATCCTAGCGATCACGGCGCTCCTTTTCATCTGGGGCCGCTGGCGCCATGATCTTGTAGCCCTTGGCGCGCTGATCGCCTGCGTTGTCGCCGGATTGGTTGACCCTGCCGCTGCCTTTTCCGGCTTCGGAAATCCGGCGGTCATAACCGTTGCTTCCGTTCTGATCCTCAGCTTCTCGCTTCAGACAACGGGCGTTGTCGACACACTCTCGGCGAAGGTCTTGCCTTCCAGTTCCGGCAACACGGTGTCCATCATTGCCCTGTCTGCGCTGGCGGCCGGGCTTTCCGCTTTCATGAACAATGTCGGCGCCCTTGCCTTGCTGATGCCGGTGGCGATCAAAACCGCCAGCCGTCTCGGCATATCGCCAGGGCGTGTTCTTATGCCCGTTTCCTTCGCCTCGATCCTTGGCGGAATGACGACGCTTACCGGCACACCGCCAAACCTGATTGTCGCCGGCTTCAGCGGCCAGGGCGACAGCAGCAGTTTCACGATGTTTGATTTCGCGCCGGTCGGGCTCGCGGTTACAGCTGCCGGCCTCATCCTGATCGCACTCGCCTGGAAACTCGTGCCCGCAAGGGAGCGGACCACCCTCGCGAGCTTCGAAACGGCGCCCTACATCATCGAAGCCCGCGTCAAGCAGGACTCTTCCATCATCGGCCAGTCCCTGCGCGACATAGAATACCAGCTGGATACGACCGACGCCCAGATCGTCAGCCTGCTGCGGAATGATCGCCGTATCTCGGCGCCCAACCCCTACCGGGAAGTTCGCGCAGATGATGTTCTGGTGATTGAAGCCGATCCGGACGCCATTGGCGACGCCCTCTCCAAACTTGGTCTTGTCCTCGACACCGTTGCCAAGGCCGAGGAAAAGGCGGCGGAGGAAAAAGAACAGGCGAGAGACAACCCGGATGCACCCGGAAAAGAAGAGAAGGCAACACAGGCGGAAAGCCGGCTCCAGTCGGGCGACGTGGTTCTCATGGAACTCGCCGTTCGCCCCAATGCCCTTCTTCTGGGGCTCTCCATCAAGCTGATCGACCTGCGCCGTGAATTTGGCGTGAACCTGATTGCGCTTTCCAGGGACGGCAAGGATTCGATGGCGCGCCTGAATTCCACGCCGATCCGTTCCGGAGATGTGCTGCTCGTTCAGGGCACCTCCGATGCCATTCTCGAATTTGCCAACCGGTATGGCTGCGTCCCGCTGGCCGAACGGGCACTCAAGATCCCGAACTCTCGCAAAGCCGTGCTGGCCGCCGTCATCATGATACTTGCCATCTGCGGTGCCGCCTTCGGCCTCCTGCCCGCCGCCATCACGTTCGCCGCAGGTGTTCTGGCGGTCGCGCTGTTCAAGGTCGTACCGTTGCGCAAGCTGTATGAGCCGATTGACTGGCCGGTGGTCGTTCTGTTGGGCGCGCTTATTCCGGTGGCCGGGGCGATGTCCACGACCGGCGCTGCAGATCTCATCGCCCAGGGCCTCATCACCGCCTCGGGCGGCAGCAACCCGGTCTACACAATGATCATTCTTCTGGTCGTTACGATGACGCTGTCAGACTTCATGAACAATGCTGCTACGGCCGCCGTGATGTGCCCGATTGCGCTGGGCGCCGCGTCGCAGCTTGGTGTCAATCCGGATACGTATCTTATGGCGGTCGCCATCGGCGCATCCTGCGCATTCCTTACGCCCATAGGTCATCAGAACAATGCGCTCATCCTGGGGCCTGGCGGTTTCCGCTTCGGCGACTACTGGCGCCTTGGCCTGCCCATGGAAGTGGTTGTGATTGTAGCCGCAACGCCAATGTTGCTGTGGGTATGGCCGCTCTGAATACTGCCTGACCCCGGTTTTTCTCGGAACCTTGAAAGGCCAGGCGCGTTTCCTTTTCATAGACCGACTGAATGGTCATTACACAAAGGAGACACCCATGCTTGGTTGGGCACTGACATTCTTTATCCTCGCGATCATCGCCGCCCTTCTTGGCTTCGGCGGTATTGCCGGCGCCGCGGCGAGTATCGCCAAAATTCTTTTCTTCGTCTTCCTCGCGCTTCTCGTGATCACCTTTGTCGCGCGCGCGCTCCGGGGCCGGAGCATCACCTGACACGGCCGTTGCCTGTCACCCTCTTCCTTCAAGGGCGCCCCAGGGCGCCCTTTTCTTTTAGATGACGGCTCGTCCATCGCCCGCGCAGTCGATCAGAACAAACATTTCGATAAGTTCAGGGAACTGAACCCCGTTCTCAGCCGTTACTAGGGCATGTGTCACGAAGGCGCATTTCGAAACCCGGAAGGAATACCGCCATGACCAACAAGAACACCGTGAAAGGCGTCGGCAATCAGATTGCCGGCAACGCGAAAGAAGCCGCCGGCAAAGCGACTGACAACAAGAAGCTGGAAGCTGAGGGCCGCATTCAGGAACTCAAGGGCGACGCTCAGCGCGCTGCCGGCAAGGTCGAAGACAAGGTCAAAAAAGTAGCGGATGATAACCGCAAGTAATCCTGAGCCGAATTTATTCAGGATACGGAAAGAACAGCAGGCGCCACGTCAGCGTCCCCCCACCCCAACGTAAGGCGCCTGTCCGCCACCCAGCCCTGCTGGGTGGCGGTTTCCATTCTGGCAGCAGAAAATTCAGTCTGAAGATGCGTCGGCTTGCTGATGCACCAGCGAGAAATCGACTCTCAATCCATCCTGGTTCATGACACGCGACACCTGCCCACCGGCCGATGTCACGATCCGCTGAATAACCGCAAGCCCGGTATTGGTGGATGACGATGTTTCGGTCTGACCTTCCGATGCATCCTCGAGAGGCTCGATCCAGGACAGATGCAACCATTCGTCCTCAATGCGCCCCTGGCAGTAAATGGCCCCGCCATTGCGCAGCGCCCCATACTTCAGAGAGTTCGTGGTCAATTCACCAATCACCACCGCAATGACCCGCATCTGCGCTTCATCCACAAGGCAATCGGGCAGCCCCGACACATCGATTGTTTCTTCACTGACACCTGCTGCATCAACGAGGTCGGAAACCAGCGCCCGCAGAGGAAAATCGCTAGCCGCGTCCACCAGCTTGCCCTGCGCCACGGCGAGGGAAGAGAAGCGTTTGACGAGATCTTCTGCAAAGGGCTGATGCTCGGGCGTCTGCCGCGCGCTGATCTTGGCAATCGCGCTGGCCACCGCAAAAGCGTTCTTCAGCCTGTGGCGCATCTCCAGAGCGATGGTGTCGTACATCTTGCGATTGGTAACGGCGTCCGTCACATCCTTTGAGACAACGAGCACTCCGGTCACTTCGCCAGCGCCGTTCCGGATTGGAACCATACGCACATCCCACCATTTGGGCCGCCCGCGCGCGGTGGGGCAAAAACCCCGAAAATCTGTGGAGTCCCCGCTTGCGCCTTTGCCGGTCGCGTCCTGCACCATGGAATGGGATTCTTCAGGCCAGAGATCCCACCAGTGCCGGCCGATGACATCCGTATCCGCGCTCAGCTGCCGCGCGGAAAGGCCCATCGGGTTCATGTACCGGATACGTCCAGTGAGATCGAGCACCTTGATGCAATCACGGCTGCTTTGAAGCAGCGCGGCTAGAACAGGGTCGGAAAGGCTGGCTGAAAGTTCGTCAATCGGGATCGTTGGCGAACCGCCATTGAGTGCCGGGCTGCGATGCATTGCATCAAACTCCTCGTTCGATCCCACGGCTGAATTTGTATTACGCATTCCCCCCACACCAGAAAGAAGCGGAAATACGCGCGTTGCGCAAGTCCTGGTTGTTGTTTCAGGTGCGATTGGATCAATATGGTTAACAGCCAGCATACCATGGGGCGCGCTGGCTGACACATTGTTTTCAGGAGGAGAACTCCCCCGGAAAACACCAAAAATGCTCTCTATGCGGATTTTTATGATGCGGCCCCTGAGACGCCCGAATTCAACCAATGATGAACTTCGTGGATCTCCAGGACAGTTCAGGAGACATAAAGGCACCGCTTTTCATACGCGGGCCGCAGCAATCCGGATTTCGGAAAAGTAATATTATTTTCCCTGCCGCTCCGCTGCCTCCCGAACCCCGGATACGGCCCGCCTTTGATCCGAAACGCCCTCAATTGCGCGATACTTCCAGCACTTCCATGGAGTGCCCCCTGCCATCCCGGCCGGCCCACTGCATCGCATCGCCTACCTGCAGCCCAATCAGCATGGCGCCCACCTGGGTCAGAATGGAGATCCGCTTGTCTGCGATATTTGCCTCGTAGGGGTAGACAAGCGTGAAGTCTTCATAGCGCGCCCCGTCATATACAAAATTGACCCTGTCATGCATCCGCACGACATCCACGGGCACGTCCTCAACGGCCGTCACCCTGGCGCGCGAAAGCTCCTCGATCAGCATGTCAGCAGCCGGCTCCCTGCCCTGCACAGCATGGGCAAGGTCTGAAAGGCGCTCCAGTTCAGCATCGGTGACATAAATGGGCGGACGGGTGATTTGGGACATGATGGCTCCAGATAAACGAATGCGCCGCAGCCTTTTGTGGCGCGGACCAGAAAAAGAATGATTGTGGATTGTGTTTTGTCCCCCTGACGGCGCCTGAATTTCAGGTACGATCAGGGGTTAGCAGCGTGCAGCAGCACGCGCAGCGGAAAGAAAAATAAGGGCTTTTGGGTGCCTCATACCCGCCAAGATGGCGTCGCGGGCGGTTTAGTCAACCCACTCAGTCAGTCAGCCGCTCCGCCCAATCGCCCTTGCGAGCGCCTGGGCCGGCGTGGGGCGACACTTCTCTCGGGTCCAGCGCCTCCCCGCATTCCGAGCAGGTCAGCACGCTCCGGAAATCATGCCCGCAAGCCTGGTGCCGGTGAAGCACGGGCGGGCCTTTCTTGCCGGCATAATATGCGTCGCCCCAGTGTACGAGGCTTATAATGACCGGATAAAGCGCAAGACCTTTCTCAGTGAGCCGGTATTCGTGCCGCAAGGGGGTTTGGCTGTAAGCCACCTTCTCCAGCACGCCATGATCGACCAGATGCTTCAGCCGCTCGGTCAGCACCCGCCGCGCAATGCCCAGCCGTTCCTGAAAGTCATCAAACCGGCGCACGCGAAGAAACGCTTCGCGCAGCACAAGCAACGTCCACCGGTCGCCCACCACCGCCATCGCCCGGGCCAGCGAGCAATTTTCCCGATCAAGTTCCTGCCACTTCATGCATCGCTTTTTATCATTGACTTGGTCTTATTTCAAGACTTACTCATCGGAAAAAGAGGGAGGCAAAAATGCCAGACCAGAAACGACCGGACAGAAACGCCACCTGCGCCATCATCGGCGCGGGCGATTTCATCGGCTCCGCCATCGCCCACAAATTCGCGACCGAAGGCTACACCGTATTTGCAGGCCGCCGCACGGCAGAGAAGCTCGAGAAACTGAAAAGCGAGATTGAAGCGGCCGGTGGCAAATGCGTCGCGCGCGGCCTGGATGCGCGCAGGGAAGAAGATGTCACCGCCTTCCTGCAAGAGGCAGACGCTCATGCACCGCTGGAAGTCGTCATCTCCAATCCCGGCGCCAACGTAAACTTCCCCCTGCTCGACACCAGCGAGCGGGTCTTCTTCAAGGTGTGGGAAATGGCCTGCAAGGCGGGCTTCCTGACTGGCCGGGAGGCGGCCCGTTTGATGCTGGCGCGTGGCAAGGGCTCAATCTTCTTCACCGGGGCAACTGCCAGCCTGCGCGGCGGATCAGGCTACGCCGCCTTTGCCAGCGCCAAGGGCGGCCTGCGGCTGCTGGCTCAAGCCATGGCGCGCGAGCTTGGCCCCCAGAACATCCATGTCGCTCACCTCATCATCGATGCAGGGGTCGATACAGATTTCGTCCGGGACCGGATCAAGTCTGCTCGCGGCGAAGAAGCGGTTGCCGCTCTGGCGCCGGACACCCTCATGGAGCCGGCCTCCATCGCCGACGCCTACTGGTATCTCCATCAGCAGAACCGCGATGCCTGGACATTCGAGATGGACCTGCGCCCCTATAAGGAAACCTGGTAATGAAAACCGTAGAATTCCAGTTCGATTTCGGCAGCCCGAATGCCTATCTCGCCCACCGCATCATCCCGCAGATCGAAGCGCGCACCGGCGCCACCTTCGTCTACACGCCCGTGCTTCTCGGCGGCCTCTTCAAGCTAACCAACAATCAGTCACCGATGATGGCGTTCGCCGGCATTCCCAACAAGGTGGCCTATGAAAATCTCGAGATGCGCCGCTTCATCACGCGTCACAACATTCCCTTCCAGATGAACCCGCATTTCCCCGTCAACACGTTGCTGCTGATGCGGATGGCCACGGCCGCGGCAATGGATGGCGGCCTCCCGGAATATTTGGAAGCGGCCTACCGTCTGATGTGGGAAACTCCAAAGAAGATGGACGATCCCCAGATCGTGGCGACCGAACTCACAGCCGCAGGCATTGACGCTGAGCGCCTGATGAAGCGCGCTCAGGAAGATGAGGTGAAACAGCGTCTTATGGCAACCACCGAGGCAGCCGCCAAACGCGGCGCCTTCGGCAGCCCAACCTTCTTCGTCGGCGATGACATCTATTTCGGAAAAAACACGCTCCGTGAAATCGAAGACCGCCTCGCAGGCTGAGTCGCTCACGAATCCGTGATCACCAAACGGGCAGGCCGAGGGCTTGCCCGTTTTTGTTGCGGGCGCGCACAAAGAAACCGCATCAAACTCCCGATCTGGAATAATCTCTACAGATTGGCGTCAAAATAATTGCACCGCTCCTTCTGAGGCGCACTTTGGCCCTGCCAGTCAAAGAGCCGCCAAGGAGCGCAGCATGCATCAAACTAACCGCAGCTATCTGAAATCCGGAATCAGCAGCCTTGTCCTGATAAGCTTTGCGAGCATGCTGCCCGCTATTGCGCAGACGGCAGACGCTCCCGCTACGGATGAAGATGCCGTGATGGAAGCGGTGGTCGTCGAAGGCCGGCGTATTTCACAGACAGACCTCGCGATCGGTCTGGGTGAGGCCACCAATACGGTGGCCGTGACACGCGAAGAACTTCTCTCCGCGCCGGGCGGTATTTCCGGTCTCAAGATGCTGGAAACCCTGCCCGGCTTCAACGTCCAGACCGACGGCGCGCTCGGCCTCTACGAGTTTGGCAACTCGGTCACGGTTCGCGCTTTTAACCTTCAGCAGATCGGCTTCGTGCTCGATGGTGTGCCAATGGGCCGCTCGGACGCTTTCGGTGGCAGCCCGATTTTCCGCTATGTCGATAACGAAAACCTCGGCTCCGTCGTTGCCTCCCCCGGCGCTGGCGACGTCTCCCTGCCCAGTTACGCTTCGCTTGGCCCGATTGTGTCTTACAACACCATCCTGCCCAGCGAAGAGATGGGCGGCATGGCCGCGATTACGATCGGCGATGACAATCTCCAGCGCACCTTCCTCAAGCTCGAAACCGGCCGCATTGGCGGCTTCTCCGCCTATTTCAGCCGCTCCAAGACCGACAGCGACCTGTGGCGCGGCGCAGGCACCATCGACCGGGAACACCTGGAAGGCAAACTGCGCTACGACTTCCAGAACGACGCCTATCTCCAGGCTGGATACGTCAGCAACAACTTCTTCGACTACGACTCCCCGTCGATGTCCCGCACGCTATACAACACGGCCGGGCGTGATTATGGCTATGAGGGGTCAGTTTCAGACAGCTGCATCGCCCCCGTTGGCAATGTCTATGACTTCAACGGTGACGGCGTCATTGACGACAGTGACTTCGAACCCGTCTTCACGAGTTCAACCTGCCTGAGCTATTATGAAGACCGCATCAACATCCGCGATGACGTACTCTACTCCCTGAAAGGCGGTCTGCCGATCACGGAGAATCTGAGCGTCGAAGCCACAGCCTATTATGAAGACAAGGATGGCTACGGCGTCTCTCCTGATGGCTACGACTTCAGCCGGGGCGTATTTCTCCGCCAGGAAGCCCTGGGCCTTCCCGTCGTTCATCCGCGCGGGGTCCAGTACGGCCTCTCGGGCGTCGGCGGTATCCGCAAAGGCATCACCGGCGGCCTGACCTGGGATGTCGCCAATCACACCCTGCAAATCGGCGGGTGGATCGAGGACGAAGAATACAACCGCACCCAGCTGCGCCTGAACAAGACAGGCGGCTCTGCGGATGGCGACATCATCGCGGATGAAGTTGTCTATTTCCGCCGCGCCTACCAGTCGATCCGCGAAACCACGCAGATCTATGTCAAAGACACCGTCCGCCTGCTGGACGACAGGCTCGCTGTCGAGCTTGGCCTGAAGATGCTCAGCATCGACTACTCGCTCGATGGCTTTCGCGACTTTGCAGACTATGAAGCGTTCGGGCCTCAATTCATCGAGGCCGACTATGAGAGCGACCCGCTGCCGATGATCGGTGCGGTGTACGATCTGACCGGAACAGACCAGATCTTCGCTTCCTATTCTCAGAACTACGCACTTCCCCGCGGCGCAGACGACATCTTCTCAACGGCGACCCCCTTCGATGCCCCGGCGCCCGATGCTGAAGAATCCCAGAACTATGAAGTCGGTATCCGGACAAACCGGCCAACCTTCAACGGCGCCGTGTCAGTCTTTTACACCCAGTTCGACAACCGCCTTGTCACCGGGAACGTAACCGACCCCGCCACGCTTCAGCCTGAACCCTTCTATATCAATGCCGGCGGCACCACGGCTTACGGTTTTGAACTCTCCGGCGTCTGGCAGCCTGAATTCTTCAACAACCAGCTCTACGCAGACGCCAACCTTACCTACAACCACGCCGAACTCGACGATGGCTTCGGTCTCAACACCGACGGCAGCCAGACCAATCCTGGCGGCAGCCTTCTCGCCGACAGCCCGGAATGGCTGTTCACGGGCGGCGTCACCTGGGAGCCGACCGAATGGCTCGTGGCCAACGTCTCGACCAAATACACCGGCGAACGGTATGCCGACTTTGCCGAAGGCGCCTATCAGACCGACAACGTCATGGAGAGCTATTTCCTCTGGAGTGGCTATGTAGATCTTGGCGGCCCGAATAATTTCGGCCTGCCGGAAAATGTCAGCCTGCGGTTCAACGTCGACAACATCTTCGACGAAGACACCCTCGCCTTCACCTTCACGACAACCGGCACAGGCGCCGCCGCCTATCGCCCGCTGAACCCGCGCACTGCGCAGGTGACACTCACCGCGAGGTTCTGATCATGCCGTTGAAGCACCTATGCCTACCCAAGGGGATCACCGTCTCATGATCCTTACCCCTGACACACTTCTCTTCATTGCCGCCATGCTTGCCGCCGGCGCCCTTGCCGGCTTCGTGGCTGGCCTGTTCGGAATCGGCGGCGGCTTCGTCGTCGTGCCCGCGCTCGCTTCGGTTCTCACTTTGCTGAGCGCCGGAGGCGATGCGATCGCCAGCGACAAAATCATGCACGTCGCCATCGGCACATCTCTCGCCACTATTATCTTCACCTCGCTCCGCTCGGTGCAGGCCCACGCAAAGCGCGGCGCAGTCGACTTTGAAATATTGAAAAGCTGGACGCCCTGGGTGGTGACGGGGGTCGTGCTTGGCCTCTTTGTTGCGCAGTATCTTGACGGTCACGCCCTGAAGCTCACCTTCGGTGTCGGCGTGTTCATCATGGCCTGGCATTTCCTGTTTCCGGTTCTCACGCACCGGGGTCCAGTCGCCAACGAGATGCCCAAAGGCTTCATGCGCGGCGGCCTCGGCAGCGTCCTGGGTGGTTATTGCACCCTGCTCGGTATTGGCGGGGGCACGCCCGCCGTCCTGATCATGACCCTCAGTGGGCAGCCGATGCACCGCGCTGTTGCCACAGCCGCCGGCTTTGGCACGATCATCGCCGTGCCCGGCACAATCGGCAGCATCATTGCCGGGCTTGGCCAAAGCGGCCTGCCCTTCGGGTCGCTTGGCTATGTCAACATCATCGCCGCAGTCGCCATCACGTCCATGAGCATGATCACCGCCCCTTGGGGCGTTGCCGCCGCCCACAGCCTCAATGCGGTGCATCTGCGCCGCGCGCTTGGGCTCTACCTGCTCGTCACGTCCAGCATCATGCTGGTCTCGGCCCTCTCGCCGCCCTCACGCACTGCGCCGCTTCTGGCCGATCCCGTGCCCGCGGTAACCACCATCAATGCCGACATTTCACTTTCCAATCAGGAGGAAGATCATGGGATATAGATTGACACGCCGCGGGCTGTTTTCAGCCGGCGCTGGCGTTGCCGCAGTTGGCCTCGCCGGCTGTACAACGACAACATCGGCTACCGCTGCAGCCGCCGAGGCGACCGGCGCATTTCCGGCCGAAGCATCCGGCCCTGCGCTGTTCGGACCGGAAGCCGGGCTGGCTCTGCTCTCGCGCAACGAAAACCCTTATGGCCCGGCGCCATCAGCCCTCAAGATGATCAGCAAAGCGGCTGAAAAGGGCGCCTATTACACTAACCAGGAAGCCATCGTTACGCTCAACAAGCTCATTGCTGACCGTCACGGGGTCTCACCCGAACAGATCGTCATCACCACCGGCTCGGGCGAAGCGCTCAGCGCGCTGGCCCTGATCTATGGCCCCAAAGGACCCATCGTCGCGCCGCGCCTCTTCTGGGATACCACCGCGCTCTATGCAGCCAAGCTGGGCATGGCAGAAATCATCCGTGTTCCACTGACCGAAGACATGGATATGGACCTGGCCGCCATCGACGCGGCCATCACGCCGGAAACCGGCATGGTACAGCTTTGCAATCCGAACAATCCCACCGGCATCGCCATGCCCGGCTCCGTCATCCGGGCTGCCGTCTCGAAGATGGCCGCGAAAACTACCGTGGTTGTGGATGAAGCCTATATCGAACTTGTTGATGATGAAGCCTCGATGACCTGCGTGCCCCTTATCAAAGAAGGCAAGGATGTCATCGTCACGCGCACTTTCTCGAAAATCTACGGTATGGCGGGCATCCGCGTCGGCTACACGATCTCGTCGGCAGAAACCGCCGAGAAGATCCGCTACACGCAGATGTCCTGGACGCCGTGCACCTCCATCGCCGCCGCCATCGGCTGTTATGATGACACCGCCTTCCTTGACTATTCCAAGTCAAAGATCGTCGAAGCCCGCGAGATGATCACCACGACACTGGACGCGCTCGATCTCAAATACCTGAAATCACAGACCAACTTCGTTTACTTCCAGAGCGGCATGCCCGCTAACGATCTGGCCAAAGCCATGGCTGCGGAGAAAATCTCAATCCGTGGACAGTACATGGATTACGTGCCGTGGAGCCGCGTTTCGACCGGCAAGATCCAAGATGTCGAGCGTTTCTGCAAAGCGTTGCCCCGGCTTGTAAACGCATGACAGACGGCCACTCCGGAAACGCCTTAATAGTCTGCCTGCAGAACTTAAAGAATACGCATCCGGAAAAGTGAGGTTTATGCCCGGATCGGTGAAATTTTATCGATCCGGGACAGTCCGGCTTCAGCACTCGTTATGCATAACAGCATGGTAACCAAGATGTCTGGGGGGACGTTTTTCCATGCTCACCTATCCGCCGCCGCGCTTTGAACAGCAAAAATCGGAAGTGCTTCAACGCTACCGGATTCTGAAAAGCGAAACGGTGCACGACGCAAGCCATATCGCGCGCACAGCGGCGCTGGCTCTGGGAACCCCCATCGTCATCGCCGCCCTGAACGAACGCTACCGCGCATGGTATCGCGCGGCTCATGGCGTCACAGACAATGACTTTCACAATCTCCAGGAATTCTGCGCTTACGCAAACCTGTCCGACGATGCCTTCGCTGTAGCCGACGCTCGTCTGGAGCCCTATTTTGCCCGCGAGCCGGCAGTCATGGGCGCCCCGAATGTCGTGTTCTTTGCCGGCGCGCCCCTCAGCGATCCCGATGGCAAGCGCTTCGGCACGCTCTGCCTGATAGGCAACCAGCCCCGCTCGCCGGCGCCCGGACAGATTGAACTCCTGAAAAGCATGGCGCATATCGTCAGCCAGGACATCTGCGTCCACAGCGCCGGGCGCTACGCGGTCCAGGGCCTGATCAATGCCGAGGAAGAACGCTGCGCGCTTTACGATCTCGCCGTCACCGATCCTCTGACCAAAGCGCTCAACCACCGCGCCTTCTTCCGCTTTGCCGAGCGGGAAGTTCAGCGCGCCCAGCGCCACCACCACCCTGTCAGTGTGCTGATGTTTGACATCGACCATTTCAAGAAGGTGAATGATATTCACGGTCATGCGGCCGGCGATGAAGTCATAATCCGGCTCTCGCGTCTCGTCACCGAATGCGTGCGCGAGGCAGACCTGCTTGGCCGGCTGGGCGGCGAAGAGTTTGGTCTGATCCTGCCTGAAACCAGTCTCGAGGCGGCTGTGACGCTGGCTAACCGGCTGCGCGAAGCCGTGAAGGATCTCCGCTTCAAAAGCAGCGAAGGCACATTCGGCGTTACCATCAGCCTCGGCGTCAGCCAGCCCGGTGACACCGAGACCGACATTGTCCCCGCCCTCGATCGGGCGGACAAGGCCCTCTACCGTGCCAAGCGCTTCGGCAGAGACCGGGCGGAGCTCATGCCGCCGGCCATTGCCGAAAGCGCCTGCATCATTCAGCTGCCGCTAGCCCATCGGGCGAGCGACGCCGCCTGACAGCAGTGCGAGTTCGGCGCCGGATCAGCCGTCATCACCAGGCCGGCAGTCATCATCCCGCTTGCGGCGCAGCTCCTTGCCCGAAACGGCATTGAACTTCAGTTCCATGCAATGCCCGGTCGCGGTCAGGCCCGTCACCTCAATCCGGCGGTCATCCAGTTCATAGTCCATCACCTCGAAGCCCTGCTCTGCCAGGCGCCGGGTTACCTCATCAAAGCTGGCGTGTTCGCTAATCGCATACTTGGCCGGGGTCGCAATGGGACCGGGTTCAGCCCCGGCGCCTTTCAGCGCCTCGCCCTGGGCCGAGCTTGTCCCGGCCCCCAGGCTGCCCGCTGCAAACATGCCCACAACAATCGCGCCAATCACATAAGGGGTGGTCTTCATGGTTTCGTCCTTTCGCAAACTGATGGCCGGTCTCTGGCGGCCTCGATTGCGATTTGACCCATCGTGGCTGACAGCTTCCTGCCCCGTCCTGTCAGGTTCCTGTCAGCACATGTCTACGATATGACCGCCTTGACTGCTGAAAGGAGCGTTGTGTCCCATGTTGTCCGGATTTATCCCGAAATGGCTGCTCGCTGGTTGCCTGCTGCTGGCGGCGGTGGCCCCAGCCTTTGCCGACTGGGACGAGGACGGCGATGACGACGACGGGGATCGCGGTGACGAGGAAATCGTCTGGGATGCCCGTAAACGCGGGGAAATCCTGCCCCTGGAGATCATCCTGGGCTCTGTCCTGCAACAGTATCCCGGCGAACTTCTCAAGCTGGAACTGGACGAAGACGACGGCTATCTGATCTATGAGATCGAAGTGCTGACTCGCCGGGGAACTGTGCTGGAAATGGACGTTGATGCCCGTACTGGCCGCATCCTCGACATCGAAGAGGATGACTGATGCGCGTACTCCTCGTTGAAGACGAAGTCCTGATTGCAGACGATATTTCGGCCGCCCTGAAAGATTCCGGCTTTATGGTAGACCTCGCCCGCGACGGCGAAGACGCCTGGTTCAAGGGCGATACCGAACCCTATGACGCGATCATTCTGGACCTCGGCCTGCCCCGGATGGACGGCCTCTCGGTCCTCAAACGCTGGCGCGCTGCGGGCATGATCACGCCCATCCTCATCCTCTCTGCCCGCGGCAGCTGGATGGAGCGGGTCGATGGCATCGAGGCCGGCGCCGATGACTACCTGCCTAAACCCTTTGAAATGGCGGAGCTAATCGTTCGCCTACGCGCCCTCATCCGCCGCGCCGCCGGCATGGCTCAGCCCGTGCTTCAGGCCGGCGACCTGATGGTCGATACCCGCCGCATGACCATCGCCTATGCCGGCCAGCCCGTGCGCGTCACGCCCCTGGAATTTCGCCTGGTGGACTATCTTGTCCACAACATGAACCGCACGGTTTCGGCCGGTGAACTCTCCGAACACCTTCACGGCGTTGAAGACACCGGCGACACCAACGCCATCGAGGCCATTGTCTCACGCCTGCGCCGCAAGCTTGGCCCGGGCGTGATCAGCACCCGGCGCGGTTTCGGCTACGTCATCGAAGCGGGCGCGTGAGGCCCCTGCGATCCATCCGGCTTCGCCTGCTAGCAGGCGGCGCGCTGGCCATTGCGGCCGCCCTGCTGGTTTCATGGTTCACGCTTGTGCTGCTGTTCGACAGTCACATCCGGCGCAACACCGAGGACGATCTGATCCGCCACGGCCGCGCCATCGTCAGCGCCATCACCTTCACGCCCGGTGGCTTCGCCACCGACACTTACGAGCCAACAGACCTGCGCTTCGACCGGCCCGCCAGCGGTCTCTACTGGCAGGTATCGCGCAACGGTGATGTGCACCGCTCCCGTTCGCTCTGGGATAATGCGCTGGACCTGCCCGCTGGCGTAGACGGCGCCAAATGGCACCGCGACACCGCCGCCGGCCCCTTCGGCCAGGATCTTGTCCGCGTAGCGCGCACCATCCGGCAAACCCAAACCTCGGCGCCTGTGATGCTGATTATTGCGGAAGACCGGGCGAGCCTGATCAATGCGCGGGAGGAATTTGCCCGCGAACTGGCGATCTTCCTGACCCTGCTCTGGGCAACACTGAGCCTGGCCGCCTGGTTGCAGGTGACGATCGGCCTCCTGCCCCTGCGCGCCGTGCAATCTTCCATCAGCGAGCTTAAATCCTCGCCTGTCTCGCGCCTCGATCCGGCCCGGTTTGCCACCGAAGTGACCCCGCTGGTCGACCAGATCAACGAACTGGCGGACGCCCGGGAAGCCGATGTGCACGCCGCGCGCGACCGCGCCGCCAATCTCGCCCACGGCCTGAAGACGCCGCTCTCTGCCCTGCGCGCCATTGCCCGGCGGGTGCGCGATGGCGGACAGGCCGACATGGCCGAAGGGCTGGAACACTCCATCCGCGCCGCCTCTGACGCGGTGGATCGTGAACTCGCCCGCGCCCGCACGGCGGCGAGCCTGGACCGGGGCCCCACAGAGCCCGGCCCGCTGATCGAGCGGCTGGTGACGGTCCTCTCCCGCACCGAGCGGGGCGCAAGGGTGGACTTCGAGATCGACTGCCCGGCTGGCGAGACGCTGCCTGTCTCCGCCGATCAGCTCATGGAAATGGCCGGGCCGCTGATGGAGAACGCCGCGCGATACGCCGCCGCCCGTGTCCGCATTACCGCGCGCGCCCGCGCGTTGCGGATTGAGGATGATGGCCCCGGCCTCGACACCGCTGATCGGGATCAGGTCATCCTGCGCGGTCAGCGCGCCGACGAACGCCCCGGCGGCCACGGGCTCGGCCTCTCCATCGCGCATGATCTGGCAGAGGCCACCGATGGCCATCTGGAGCTGGGCACATCGGAACTGGGCGGGCTCAAGGCAAGCCTGATCTGGTAACCAACCGTCTTCCGGCGACCAGCGCCGCAAATAGTAGGCAGGCAACGCCAACGGCCGCTGGAAACAGCGCCGTGGTCCAGGAATAATGCTCCAGCGCCAGAAGAACCATCGCGTTGCGAAATGCGCCAAGCAGGAAGAATGCTACATTTTCTTCATACGGATGAGTATAAGCCTTCCGGATGGATGGTCCGAAGCCGAGCAGATCAACACCTGTGAGTATGATAACTGCCGGGAGCGCCGTTTCGGTAAAATACCAGAATGGCAGCGCGCTCAGCGCCAGCAGAAGAAACGCCCAGTCAACCCGTGTGACGTGCATCCCGGCTGACCTTCTATAGGCCAGCCAGGCGACAAGCAGGGTAATAAGGCCAGACACCGCGATGGGCCAGGCCCCCACCCCCGCGCCATCCGAAAGCTGCGCCATAGCGACAACAAAGGTGCTGGCGCCCCAGATCATCCACGAGAAGGCGTGTGGACGCGTCTGCCCCCTCAGAATGGAGCGAATATAGGGAAAGAAGGCGATGAATGTGAGCAGCAATGCACCGAGGCCGAACAGCTCTTTGGCCCCGATCATTCTTCAATGCCCCTCAGTGGCC
Source organism: Hyphomonas neptunium ATCC 15444 (assembly GCF_000013025.1). NCBI lineage: Bacteria > Pseudomonadati > Pseudomonadota > Alphaproteobacteria > Hyphomonadales > Hyphomonadaceae > Hyphomonas > Hyphomonas neptunium. Next base: position 2,463,493 of record NC_008358.1, read on the forward strand.
CGATCCGGACCATACCTGTCTCCAGCCCCACGAGCGCAGAGTTTTCCTGGATGGTCGCGCCGCCGATCACCTTGCCCGGCGCAATTTCTGCCAGAGGCGCCAGCACGAAGCTGCGCAGCAGCATGCGCGGATGGGGAAGGATCAGCCGCTCATCGGCCATTTCCACATCATCATAGTACAGAACATCCATATCCAGCGTGCGCGGGCCCCAACGCAGGCTGCGTTCCCGGCCGTGATCCCGCTCGATTGCGAGGCAGGCATCGAGCACCTCAATGGGCGTCAGCGATGTTTCAATCAGCACGCAGGCGTTGAGAAAATGCGGCTGTCCCTCAATGCCCCAGGGCGGCGTTTCCCAGAGCGAGGAAATGGCCGTTACCCGAACACCGCCCCATGCCTCCAGCGCGCGGACAGCGCCGGAAAGATGCGCTTCACGATCTCCAAGATTGGAGCCGAGACCGAGCGCCGCTTCAGCCATGGCGGTCGCGCTCAATGGCAATGCCGACATGGTTGACGATGTGGCGGATGGGGGCGCGCGGCTTGCGGATTTCCACCCGAACCTTCTGGATCGGCGGGAAGCTGGCAAAGATCGCCGAGGCAATCCGCTCTGCCAGTGTTTCGATCAGGTTGAACACTTCGTTCTCGGACACGCTGACGACGAGATCACAGATTTCGCCATAGCAGACCGTATCTTCCATCACATCGCGGGGCGGCACGTCCGTATGCATGTCGCAGGTGATGTCGACCTCGAAGATCTGGCCGAGCGCCTTCTCTGCTTCTTTCAGGCCGTGATAGCCGTGAATGCGGAGATTGCGGATGATGATCTCAGTTTTCATGCCCTGCCCCTTCGATCGCCTGATACAGGCGCAGCAAATCGGTGTGCTCAGCTACATCATGCACCCGCAGGACGCGAGCGCCCCGCTGCAGCGCCATCAGATGGGCAGTGAGCGTGCCAGCAAGGCGATCATCTACGGCCCGGCCCGTGACATGGCCGATAAAGCTCTTGCGGGAAAGCCCCACCAGGACAGGGCAGCCATACCGCGCCAGCGTATCGAGCTGCGCGATCACTTCAAGGTTCTGCCGGGGCGTCTTGGCGAAGCCGACACCGGGGTCGAGCCAGATGCGGTCTTTAGCAATGGCAACGCGCGCTGCTGTTTCAAAAGAGCGGTCGAAAAAGGCGTGCATATCGGCGACGGCATCGATTGCTTCGTCGGCTGTGCCGCGATGATAGGTGATGACGACCGCCGCGCCCGTTTCGGCCACAGCCGCGGGCATCTCCGGGTCGCCGGTCATGCCGGTCACGTCATTGATGATGACGGCCCCGGCCTCGATCGCTGCGCGGGCGACGGAGGCTTTGACTGTGTCGATGGAGATCGGCGCGTCCATTCGCGAGGCCAGATGCCGGATGATGGGGAGGACACGGACAAGCTCCTCCGCCGCCGACACCTGCGCCGCGCCGGGGCGCGTGGACTCCCCGCCAATGTCGATGATGCCTGCGCCCTCGGCCAGCATCCGCAGGGCCTGCGCCTCTGCTGCCTCCAGTGTGGTATGCCGTCCGCCATCGGAGAAGCTGTCGGGCGTCACATTGAGAATGCCCATGATGACAGGTTCGTTGCGCACACGGGCGAGTGTCCTGTCGCGCCGCTCAGTATCAATCATCGAAACCTCCCTCCAGAAGGGTTTTGCCGAGGCCGATCAGGGCGGCGGGCAATTCCGTTTCGAATGCCTGCCCGGCAAACTCGCTGACAGGCTGAAAGATGCGCAGGCTGTTGGTCAGGAAAATGCTGTCGGCCTCGGACAGACGCTCTGGCGTCAGGCTTTCCTGCGCGGTCTCAAGGCCTGCCTCCCGCGCAGCGCCGATCAGCCAGCCGCGCACAACGCCCGGCAACACGCCTTCTGACAGCGGCGGGGTGACCAGCAGGTTTCCAAACAGGGCAAAAACATTCGCCGCCGAGGCGCAGGCGACCCGGCCTTCGGGCGAAAGCAACAGGGCCTCGTCATATCCCATCGCCATCGCCTCGCGCAGCGCCATGATATTGTCCGTATAGGACAGGGTCTTGTGGCGCGCCGAGGGAGAGGTGGGATTGCGCCGGATATTGCTGATCCGCAGCCGGACGGGCGGCATGGGAAAAGCAACGTCCATCGGAGAAAAGCGCGCCAGCAGGGTTGCCGCCCCGGTTGCCGCGCCCGCCAGACCGCGCCCGCCGGGGCCACGCGTGACGGTGAGACGCAAGGCGCCATTTGCATTCTGCGGAACGGCTTCCTGCGCCAGAGCGTCAAGCTCTGACAGGTTGGCGCCGACCCCGAGGGCCGCAGCGTCGGACGCCAGACGCATCAAATGCGCGCGCTTCTGGATGATCCGTCCACCCACAACGCGCGAGGTATCGAACACACCATCGGCCAGCAGCAGGCCGCGATCGGTGAGATCAAAAAGCTCTGTGTTTTCAGGGGCCGCGCCGGGTTGGCTGAACCGGATCATGTCTGCCTCCAGGCGCGGGCGATGTTGAGGAAGTTCTGAAGCAGGGCCGGGCCATGCTGGGTGAGGATGGATTCTGGATGAAACTGGATGCCGTAGATGGGCTTCTCCGGGTGCGATAACGCCATCACTTCACCTGAGGGAGAGACCGCGTCAATGACCAGCGGCCCCGGCGCATCTGGCGCAGCGGCGATGAGAGAGTGATAGAGACCGACCTCAAAGGCGCCGGGCAGCCCCGCAAACAGCCGTTGGCCGGTATGTGTGATGCGCGCTGCGCGGCCATGGGCGGGCGACCGGGCATGCGTCACCGGCCAGCCATGGGCCGCCGCAATCGCCTGATGGCCCAGGCAGACGCCGAGGATCGGCAGGCGCGCACCCAAGGCGTTAATTGCCTGGATGGAAATGCCAGCCTCCGCCGGGGTGCAGGGTCCCGGCGAAATCACCAGCGCTTCGGGCGCCAGCGCCTCAATCTCTGTGACCGCGATCTGATCACTGTCTACCACATTCATCTCACAGCCCAGCTCGCTGAAATAGCGGGCAAGATTGAATACGAAACTGTCCCGGTTGTTCAGCATCAGGATCATGACGTGGCCACCCCACCGCGTGTATCGCCCATGATGCGTTCGGCTTTCAGGCTGATTTCGTCATACTCCGCCTCCGGATCAGACAGAAGCGTGATGCCTGCGCCGGCCCATAGCCGTGTCACCTCCGGCAACGCTTCCACGGTTCGGATCAGGATGGAAAAATCCATCGCGCCGTCATGGCCGATCCACCCGATTGAGCCGCAGAAAACGCCCCGCGCGGCAGGCTCCAGCGCGTCGATGATCTCCATCGCGCGCAGCTTGGGCGCGCCGGTGATCGACCCGCCGGGGAAGACGGCTTCCAGCAGGCTTACCCCGTCTTCTCCAGGCGCCAGTTGCCCCTCCACCGTCGAGACGAGGTGGTGCAGATTGGCGAAGGTCTCCAGCCGGCAGAGCGAGGAGACAGACACGGACGGCGATGTGCAGACCCGCGAAATGTCATTTCGCAGGAGGTCGACGATCATCACATTCTCCGCCCGGTCCTTATCCGAGGCGAGCAGCGCCGCGCGGGCAGCGGCGTCTTTGGTCTCGTCTTCCTCGCGCCGGATCGTGCCTTTGATGGGCTCGGCCTTCACGCATCCTTCCCCGTCAGCGCTGATCAGGCGTTCGGGGGAAAAACTGGCGATGGTGCGGCCCTCAAATACGCCGAAGGCTGAAAACGGCGCGGGGGAACGGGCCCGGCCGGAAAGATATTGCGCGAAGGCGGCGTCCCGGTTGAGCGGCGGAGCGGTCCAGAGGGCCGCCACGTTTGCCTGATAGATGTCGCCGTCGCGGATATAGTCGCGGATGCGGAAGACGGAGACTTTGTAGGCGGTGGCAGAGTTTTCCGCGGTCCAGGCGAGCTTTTCGGGCGGCGGTGCAGGCGGGGCGGTCTCCGCCAGTTTTGCTTTCAGGCGGCTGATTTTCTCCTTTGCGAGGGTTTCATCCGCCGCAGTATCGCCGGTCTTCAGCCCCGCAGAATAGATCGTGGCAATTTGGGCGGCGTGATTGAAGGCGATCACCGTGTCGTAGAAGCCAAACTCCAGCGCCGGCGTGTCAACCGGCGTGTGACGGGACTTGAAACGGCCCATGAAGGCGGGCGCAAAATCGTAGGAAAGGTAGCCTGCAACGCCCCCCTGAAAGGGCGCACCGGGTATAAGGCGCTCCGCCCTGAACCGCGCGCGCCACGCGCGCAGATCGCGGGCCGCCCCGGCGGATGCCTCAAGGCGCAGACGTTCCACCGGCCAGAGGCAGATATAGGAGTATCTGGAGCCGGGATGGCCCGGCGCGGCGCTATCGAGCCAGAGGAAGCCGTCCTCCCCCCGCAAAGCCAGTGCAGCGGCAACAGGATCGAAGGAGGGCAGCGCTTCTGCGAGCATGGGCTTTCTCTAGCCCGCAAGCGGTATTGCGGAAAGGCGCAAGCACGGCTTCGGAGCGTGCCAGAGCGCTGCAAACACGGGACATTTCGCCCCGGTCGGCCGCTGAGCAGGCAATTCCGGGTGATTTTGCAAACCGTTTGCAGTAAGCAGGGGCATGCGCCCGGCTCGTCTCATCCTTTGGCTTCGCAGCCTTGTTGCCGCCTTTCTGGTGGCCTCGCTGGTGGCGACGCCTGCCCTGGCGGCGTCTGAGCGGCCCGACGCGCATGCTGAAATCTCCCGTATTCACAATGAGATAGCATCGGCTGACACGCATCAGCACGACGACGACCATTGCGAAGAGGCCCATGGCTGCGGGAGTTGCCATTTCCACTGGATGGGCAGCAAAACCGAGCCATATCTGACGGCGGAACGCGTGGCCCCGGCCGAGGCTGTGCTGACGGCAGAACCGCTGATTTACCTGGCCAAGGCAGGCCCTTACAGGCCCCCTCGCGGCTGATCCATTGAACCTTCGCGGCCTGTTGGCCGGTTCTGGATCAATCCGAGGAAAAAACGTTGTCTTTCAAGATCGAATGCGCCTGTCGGGCGCGGGCTCTGCTTTTGCGGGGCAGTATGTTTAATAAAATCAATAGGTTGATAGGCGCTGCGTCGCTGGCGTTCGTGCTGGTTGCCTGCGGGGCGGCAGACCCGGACACGGCCGGTCAGGCCGCGCCAGATCATGCCCATGAGGCGGACAAAGCCGGACAGATCGGGACAGACGCGGACGCCGATCACGGGGACGAGGACGACCATGACCACGGCCATGAAAAGGCCGAGGGCGACCATGTGGAGCTGTCTGCCGAGGCGGCCCGTGACGCCGGAATCGTGATCGCGGCGGCCGAGCTTGCCGCGCTGCCTTCAACCCTGAAACTGCCCGCTGAAATCCGCTTTGATGCAGACCGGATCGCCAATGTGACGGCGAGCCTTGAGGGCATTGTCGCCCGCGTGGAGGCGCGCGAGGGCGCCGTTGTACGCAAGGGCGCGACACTGGCAGTGCTGCGCAGCCGGGAGCTGGCGGGCCTGAAGGCGGACTATCTGACGGCCGCCTCCACCGAAATGCTCGCCCGCGACACGCTGATGCGGGAGGAGCGGCTATGGGAGCACCGGGTGACGCCGGAAGCCGACCTGCAAGCCGCCCGCGCGGGTGTGGCTGCCGCAGAGGCCGCGCGCAAGGCCGCGGAGAACAAGCTGCATGCCGTCGGCGTCAGCGACGGCGCGCTGGAGAAGATGGTGGAGGCGCCCGATGGAGGCCTCGCCAGCGCATCTATCCTTGCCCCGATTGGCGGCACTATCGTGCGCCGCAACCTCTCCCTGGGCGACATGGTGACCACGGAAGTGACCGCGCCGCTGTTCGTCATCGCGGACGCCAGCGTGCTGTGGGCCGATATTGCCGTCTACAAGAATGACTATGGCCGCCTGCGCGAGGGTATGGCTGTGACGCTGCGCCTGGAGACGGGCGACATCGCCGCCGAAGGCACCATCGGTCTCATCTTGCCACTGATCGAGGAAACCTCCCGCACGGCGACGGCACGGGTGATCCTCGACAATAAGGACGGGCGGCTGCGCCCCGGCCAGTTCGTGACGGCGGAGATCGCGGCGGGGACAAGCGCGGCGGTGCTGCGCGTGCCTGAAGGGTCCATCGTGGAGGTGGAGGGGACACCGTCGGTGTTCGTGCCAACCGAGGACGGCTTTGAATCGCGCGCCGTTGAAACCGGCGGCAAGGCCGGAGGCTATGCCGAAATCCGATCCGGCCTTGAGACCGGCGACCGCTACGTATCCGAGGGCGCCTTCACGCTGAAAGCTCAGCTGGAAAAAGACGCGTTCGGCGACGGCCACGCGCATTAGGAGGCGGCACACATGACATCCCTGATGCACCACATTGCGGGCGGACGCCTGCTGGCCGCCATCGCTGTTCTTGCGCTGACGCTGGGGGGCCTGTTTGCCTTCCGCGCCCTGCCCGTGGACGCCTTTCCCGATCCCTCGCCTTCCCTCGTTCAGGTGTTCACCGAGACGGGCGGGCTCTCACCCGAAGAGGTGGAGCGGTATGTGACCTTCCCGATCGAGACGGCGATGT